>JAAEMX010000429.1 GCA_024225035.1 Lentisphaerota bacterium | reverse complement strand
TTAACCCAACTTGCATTTTCCATTTCACAACTATTTGATAATCATCCAATTGGGTAGGCAGTAGTCGTTTTCCGGGACTACACTTTTGCGTCAGCTACTATGTTTTGAAGTGCTGATAAAAGGGTTGGTATTATTGTTTCCTTTTACAAAGGTCATATATCCAGATATGCTTTTTTTCTGTAATATGGAACAGCTTTGTATTTCATGGCAGCATAAATGGCTGCGGTTTTTAGCTGAGCACGCGAACAGGTTTTTAGGACAATCGTTTTTTCATTGCTGTCCACAATTGTATTGATACTGCATTTTTGAGTGGACATTATTCTGACTATCTCTAACCAGCGGTGGCTGATATTTTTCTGTTTGAGCCTGTGACGGATAAAACTCACTATAAAATAGGCCAACACAGCAAGATTAAGATGGGCTTCGATATTTTCGCCTTTCTGGTGAAAAATCGGGCGCATGTCAAGATCGGATTTTAAAACTTTAAAGGAGCTTTCTATCTCGCCAAGTGTACGGTATAGTTTCCACAGGAGTTCTTCCTGATCCGCCTGTATGCTGGTCCGAATGAAATATTTTCCCGCTTTTCTTTCTGCCCGGTTATCCTGTTTATATTTCCACGAAAGGCTGATTATATTGCCTTGCTTTTGCTGCGTTTCAATCTCATATGCTTCCCCTATTCCTTTGCATCGTTCTTTTAGCCTGCCAATTCGCTGATTTATTTTCTCTACTGTTTTGTTGGCTCTGGGTTTTTCCAGGCTTGCAGCGATGGCTTCCATCCCCTTTTCGAAGCGTTGGCGTTTTTTTTGGATCATAGCCACTTCTTTATGCCTTTTTGTCTGTGTTTCAACGTATAATATTCGTTCTTTTTGGGTGTGTACTTTCCCTTCTTTTTCATATTCTATCGTGCTATCAAAAAACTGTGCCTTTATTTCTTCTTTGTTTTTGTTTTGGAAACTTTTCAAGTTGTCCCGATCAACTTGCTCAAGCAAATCTTTATGCCCTGAACGGGATACGGATATGTAATCGAATCCTCTTTTAAGAGCCTCCTTAAAATTGTCTTCAGAGGCTATTCCCGAATCCATTACGATGGCAGGATTTTTGCCTTTCTTCGCTCCTTTCTCAACATCATCAAGCACCTGCGAAAAAGTGGTCACTTCTCCGATATTGCCTTCATAATATCTACTGCGCTTTGGCAGCCCACTACTATCGGTCAGCAACCCAAGGGTTATTTGCCGACAATCATTCCGCTTTTGTTTGTTGCGTCCAAATTTGGCTTTTTCACACCCTTTTGCACTGCCCTCAAAATGGGTATTGGTTAGGTCGTATAGGATATATTTGTCTTCAATCCCAAAAATGTTTTCTACTCCCCCCGACAAGTAATCTTCTATTTTATCTTTGTTTCGGTACAAACTTACACTTGCTTGGGTAAGACGATTACGGTCAACTCTGCCTGAATTTGGCCAGACCAGTTCGAAGGCTGCTGAATTTTCATTCAGCCATTTGGCCGTACCCATTTCTGAACCCGGATGCAGCATTCGACCTATCAATGATAACAAACTCAAGGCCGTTAGATTCTTGTTAAATCCAAGATTGTCTGATAAAAATTCCGGTAATCCCAATTCTTCAAAAGCCTGATGACAAAGCCACTCCCCCCCTATTTCCTTGCCCTCTACCGTTTCAAAACTGTTCAGGTCAACTTCGACAAGTTCTCTGCCAACCCTTTTTTCAGTTTCTACCTCACCCTTCTTCAATTGCTTTTTCATCAACTTGTGATAAAAATATTGCGCCAATTCATCAATTTCTTCATACAGTCCAATGCCTGAAAAAACATCTAATTGATTGCTAGCAAGTTGTTCGATCCGTTTGGCCAAAGTTTTACGCTTTTCATCTGTCAGATCTGCTAATGATCCCAAATCCAAAACTGTTATATGTCGAGGCACACCATTGACCCGTTTGCTTTTCACAAGCCTATAAGTTATATATGTTTTCTTTGCCTTCCGATTTGTGATTTTCTTGATAAACATAAAAATAGATTTTCCACAAAATTATTGAAAATTGTTGAAAAATCCAATAATAAATAAAGATTCAGGGGACTACAAGCGACTCAAGAACATAAATGCCTGATAATGTGTGAAGTACGGAAAATTGCCTCGAAACTTAAACCATTGACTATCAGGTGGTTACGTGATTGGGTACTGATAATCAAGGGTTTATAAAATGCAACTTGGGTTAGGAAATACTTGCCTGCCTGCCTTTGTAAACGCTTCGTATCCGATATGAAGCGTTTACAATCGATTAAAATCTATTCATTCAAACCACAACAGCCATGAAGAAAGAATGTGAAAACTGCAATCAGGAGTTCTACGGACGTTCGGATAAACGATACTGTTCGCTAAGAGCGTGTTTAAATTTCCATGATTGTGCGAAAGCTGACAAATTTTGTTCTGAATAAGACATATTTTGTCCCGAGTGACTCGGGAGATGCGGGCAATCCGGCGAAAAATATAACGAAGTGCAGAGCAAAATTTGTCGCTTGCAGCCGATTGATGGAATTTTAAACATGCTCT
>JAAEMX010000428.1 GCA_024225035.1 Lentisphaerota bacterium | reverse complement strand
CTTGGGCAGAAGCGCTGGCTGTATTGGTAGTTACTTCGGTCAGTTTGAAGCGCGGTTCCCAGCGTTGTAACGCCTCTGCGGTGGCTGAATACAGATCGACCAGAGTTGAGGAGTTTAAAGGCGCATCCACTAACCGTGGTAAGCGACTGCCGTATTCCCGACGCATTACTCTTGAACCAATAGGAGTAGTTAAAATGTCAGTGATGGATTGCTTGAGATGATCTAAGCCGCTTAAGTAGCGGCCTGTGGTTTTATCAATTCCAGTCATAGCATCTCCTTTTTATATATAGAGATGCGTTAACCCATGTGTCTTTGTTAGTATTAATTAATATTTTTATACTAATTTTTATTAATGGCTATTGACAAAGAAGATTTTTAAACTTATAATCGTAATTCACTCGACTTCACTGGAAAGGGGGTAGAGAAGAGGAGATAGTCGAGGAGTTAAGCCCCCCTTTCCAGTTCTTTTACTACGGTTTAGCTGTTCACCCCCGCCATGGACGTGATCAATCTCCTTAATCATGGTAATATCGACAAAAGATAAATTTTCATGTATATTATTCATTAATGAAGAAAGAGGAGAAATATCATGGAAGATAACAAACTATCAAAATTCGAAAGATTACTTTTAATTAATCAATTCATGATTTTAAAAGAGATCAATGACATAAAAGAACATTTGAAAATCAAAGAAAATCAAAAACAAGATGATCAAATTGAATACTTAGCAAATATAGGACTAGAAGATAAAATTATACCATTAATTAAAGGTTTTCCTAAATGTATAAATGACATTTTTGTTGACATTGATGATTTTGTTTCAAAAAAGAAAATTGACTTTATACATAAAGTGCTGTCAATGTATTGCTTCATTTATGAATCTATTGGAAACTTACCTAATGATCAACAAAATAAACTCAAAGAACATAAATGTTATAAATTCGGTTTTTCAATAACCAGAGAAGCTGACTATTACAAATATATCGACTTTTATATAGATTATGATAGGTGTCCTCTTCTTTATGGAATGAAAAAAGAGCTAAATGATTTTGAAGTCGGCAATGATGATAGAGTAAATAAGTATTATAAAATGTTAGATGCTTATGATCAAGTAAAAGATAAAATTCGTAATTCCCAAGGGACTCTATATAGAATGCCCAAAGAAGATATTTTGCAAATACTGAATGCATAGTCATTTGTAGGTATTATCATTTCAATATACACTTTATTAGATTACTTATTGGGAGCTGCCGTAGTACTACCGCCAGCTTTTACCCCGCCATGAGTGTGGTTTATCTGTGAAATTCCGCCTGCGACCTGATCACCAGTGCTGACTATTTGCCCAGTGACTGTAATATCGCCAGTTATAGTAATGCCACCATCTGAAACCAAGGTCGTCGTGCCGCCACCGGGTAAAATGGCCTGTAAATGATGACTGGCTGAGTCATATTCCAGTTTAGCGCCATCGGCAAAAGTCATTTGGGTTATAGTTGGAGTTGCGGCACTGGCAGGAAAGGTCTGCTGGTATAGGGCTGGCATGACAATGCCTTG
>JAAEMX010000427.1 GCA_024225035.1 Lentisphaerota bacterium | reverse complement strand
GAGTTTTACAGTAAATTCCCTGGCTTCTTCCAGCCGCAGGGGCGGAATTTCAATTATTTTCAAATCGCTGATCTGTTTTTCAGCGCCTATTTTTTCAGCTATTGTGGGCAGCCCGATAGAACCTGTTAAAAGGAAACGGATGTTTTTATTTGCATGTTGTCTGATTTCCTGGTTCATCTTAAGAAATCTCGCTGCTTCCTGTTTTCCGTTTTCTCTTAAAATATTTTCCACTGTATATGAAAACTCATCCACCATTATTACAATTTTGGTTCCTCCGGCGCCCAACTCCCTACCATAAATATCTGAATGAAAATCGGTGATTATCTTTACAGCAGACTATTGCTCAGCTGATCTTAAATTTTAAATCAGCTAAACGGCCAATAACAGAAAAAACCTCATCCGGCTTAAAAGGTTTTGTGATATAATCATCCATACCGGATTCAAGACATTTCTCACGATCACCGTCCATTGCCTGGGCGGTCATCGCAATGACAGGTATATGAGATCCTGCTATTCGTTTATGCAATTTATTTAAAACATCCCGATGTTCAATTCCGCCGGGGATGATACCGGATTCACACTGTCTTATGTATTCGGTCGCTGTTATTCCATCCATTTTTGGCATTTGAACATCCATTAAAATAATATCAAAATCAGAATGAGACATTAATTCAAGAGCCTCCAGTCCATTCATCGCACCGGTTATTTTATGACCTTTCTTTTCGAGAACAAATTTGGCTAATTCAAAATTAAACTCATTGTCTTCAACCAGTAAAATCTCTAATGTAGCAGCAGATTCCATCGGTGCTTTTTTAACGGTTGAGAGATACTTTCGCTGCTCAGGGGCAGCTTTGGGAAGCCGGATCGTGACGGTCGTGCCGTCGTGTGCCGATGTGCTCATGCCGATGCTGCCTTGTTGGGTTTCGGCGATGAGTTTCGCGCTGTAGGTTCCAAGCCCGGTTCCGGTCGCCCCTTTCCCGGAAGTGACGTATTTCTCGAAAAAGCTGTCCCGAATGCCTTCCGGCACAACCCCTGTGTTATGAAGACAGATCAGGCCCTCATCCGCTTCGCCATCAAGTGTCAGCGTCACGCATTCTCCTTCGGACGAGGCTTCCAGGGCATTTTTCATCACATTCGCCAGCATGGAGTAACACAGCAGTTCTTCACCCCGAACCGTAAACTGCTCATCGTCCCCCACAGGATGACCTTGCAGCACGATATTCAACGACACCTTCCGGGATTGCATTAAACGATGCATTTCAGCAGCAATCTTGTTAATGACGGGTACAATATCCAGCGGGACCGGCTGTACCTGATAGATGCCCTGTTCCATCTTGAAGAGGTCTAAGGAAAGATTGATCATCTTGAGCATCCGGTACCCTGATTCCTCAATAATTTTCAGAAAGCGCACACTTTGGTCAGTAAGTTCCTCATTTGCGATGATCATGTCGGGAAAACTGATAATGGTGCTGAGCGGGGTTTTGAGATCATGTCGGGTGATCCGTTCGATATCTTCACGCAGGCGGGCGGCTTCAATCAGTTCCAGGTTTTGCTGTTTCAGTTTCTCGCGGGCATGCTTCAATTCCAAATGGGTTTGCACTCGCGCCAGCACCTCTTCCTCTTTAAAGGGCTTTGTGATGTAATCCACTCCGCCGATTGAAAAGGCTTTGATCTTATCCGAGACGTCATCCAGGGTGCTCAGGAAGATCACCGGAATGTCGCGCGTGCGTTCATCCGCTTTCAACTGTTGACAGACCTCATAGCCGTCCATGTCCGGCATCACGATGTCAAGCAGGATCAAATCGGGGGGTATTGTTCCCCGCGCGCCCCACAAGGCCATCTTTCCGTCCTTCACCGGTCGGGCTGTATATCCGTGGTTTTCCAGTATCCCGGTTAACAATTGCAAGTTGGCCGGCGTATCATCGACAACTAAAATATTTCCCTGGGAAACATCGCTGTGATCGGTATTCATTGTGAGCCCTCCGTTCTCATTGAATGAGCGTTAATATTGTTTCGTATTCAAAATTGTCGGTGTTCTCCTTGAGCGCGTCGGCCAGTGCGGCGATGTGCTCTTTGATCTGAATTTCCGACGTGGTTCTGTTGGCCCACATCTCCCCATAATAGAGCACGGCCTCAAGCAGTACAATCGGCACGAGCAACAGCACAAAAATGATGAAGAAGGGTTTCAGTCGGATATTCACGGTCACCACCTCCCTTCTTGTGACGCGGCTTCCTGAATCAACGTGACAATCCGCTCGTATTCATAATCATTAACGCATTGCTGTAATGTATCGGCGAGACGGGCATCCTGCGCCCGGATATGCTCGATGGTGGCGGCGGCGCGTTCCAGATCGATATTCAGGAGCGCCTGTTCCAGTTCAGTTGTCACATCCGCCGGCAGCACTGCCAGCGCGGCGACGGTCCTGGCGCCATGCTCCTGAACGGGTATGTCTTTCACCTCCGTCCGAGGCGGCGTTTCGTAAACAAAGCGTACGCCCAGATGTTTGGTCATCATATCAAATATCTGCGAATCCGTAAACGG
>JAAEMX010000426.1 GCA_024225035.1 Lentisphaerota bacterium | reverse complement strand
CCACTGCATCCTCTGTCCGCTCGTCAACGGTTCATAACCTCCGCCGGTTTTTTCTTTCCCGCGTATTATATATGCAGCATGTATAGCAGCTCTGTCATTTTGTGACAGTGCCGTTATTGCTTTGTGAGTGCTCAAAATTCTTTCAGGCATCATCAAGTCTGGGTGTTTGCTTGTCGCCCTCTGACCGCCCTTACATCCATCACCTATGACTTGCTCACCTTTTGCCAGCCTGCCAACAATAGTACTAGAAGGGAAGCCAAGACAGCTTCTTGTCATGTATCTGTCGATCCATTCAATCCACTCAATGATAAAAATCTGAGCATAGAATTTATGCATTTTCTGAACTACGCCGTTCAGACTGCGGCTGCGGGATCACTGGCAGCTCATCTTCGTCATTCATACGCAGCAGCCCACCCAAATCACATGGGTTGAATTTGGCTTTTTGTACCCGCCCTAGCTGGTCAACGTAGTCGCACTGCAAGGAAGGCCAGCAATGTACCCCCGTTTCTGACCAATGGCACTCTGTATGGCTACGCACCACCATGCGAATACCCATATAGTCAAATTCATCACCTATACCCCGAAAAGATCGCAGTCGTATAATCTCCGCTTGCTTAGGGTCTGGCTTGTGGTTTTTTTGTTTCCGTGAAAAAGGCCACATAATAATAAATCCCAGCAGACGTGGTTAAGCATTGCGGCACTTGTCTGCGTTCGGTGTGCCGCTGCTGAACAAAAGCGTTATATTACCCTGTTCAAGAGCTACCCT
>JAAEMX010000425.1 GCA_024225035.1 Lentisphaerota bacterium | reverse complement strand
TCCCAAAAAGTAAGCCCGTTTTGCCAGCTGCTGATTCAAAAATAGAGTATTCGAGTCATGTCCAAGAGTGGAACGAATTTGCCCAACGGCATGGCTTACCACGTGTTGAAAAACTAACGTCGAGTCGCAAGAGCAGAATCAAATCCAGACTTGCCGAAGGCTTCGACTGGGACAAAATACTGTCCAAGATTAGCGAGAGTAGCTTTCTGCGAGGTGACAACAACCGAAACTGGAAAGTCTTTTTCGACTGGCTGTTTGTCAACGAGAATAACTGGCTGAAAGTCACTGAAGGGCATTATGATACAAGCTCAAATTCCAATCCGATCCAGCTCAAAAGTATTGACCCTGCCAACTACTCGGAGGAGTTCTGATGATCGTTAATTTACAAAAACTTATCCCCAAGACACACCGTCATATTTCACCGGAAGCACTAGCCCAAAACACTGCTCACTACCAGCAGGTTTTGCACAAATATGGTTATGAATCACGCAGTCAGAAGGCCTTCGACAAGCTGGCTGGATATCTGGCTCGCTATGCTGCCGGGCACTGGGAAAATGAGCACTATGATCTGCCAGAGCTGGGGCTAATGTTATTTGGGCCCTGTGGCACCGGTAAAACCTTCGCCATGCAGATATTTTCCGGTTTGTTCAAGGTCGAACTTATTGCTGCCGCTGAACTTGTTAGGCAATACGCCATTGGTGGTGAGAGGCAATTCTGGGAGTATGTCGATCAGTTCCGTCACAAGCCACTGATTATTGACGATATTGCCGGAGAGCGGGAGGTGAAAAGCTATGGCAATGCCAGTCCATTAATCGACTATGCGGCAGAACGTTATCGGCTGTTTAAATACAACAAAATATTGACTTTTTTCACTACCAACGCCGAAGACCGCAAAGAGCTCAAAGCCCGTTACGGCGATCGGATTGTCAGCAGGATTTTAGGGATGTGTGACCCGGTGTATGTCGATGGCAAAGACTGTCGCCTTGAGCGCGAAACCGAAAAAAAGGAGAAGTAACAGATGTCTAAATGCGGAAAAAAAACAGAAGTGTACAGCAGAGTTTCCGGTTAC
>JAAEMX010000424.1 GCA_024225035.1 Lentisphaerota bacterium | reverse complement strand
GTCGAGTCGCAAGAGCAGAATCAAGTCCCGGATAGCTGAAGGTTTTGACTGGAATATAGTCCTGCCTAAAATCAGCGAAAGTAGCTTTCTGCGAGGTGACAACAACCGAAACTGGAAAGTCTTTTTCGACTGGCTGTTTGTCAACGAGAATAACTGGCTGAAAGTAGCCGAAGGGCACTATGATGCCAGCTCAAATTCCAATCCTGGCCAGCTCAAAAGCATTGACCCTACCAACTACTCGGAGGAGTTCTGATGATCGTTAATTTACAAAGACTTATCCCCAAAACACGCCGTCAGATTTCACCGGAAGCACTAGCCAAAAACACTGCCCACTACCAGCAGGTTTTGCGCAAATACGGCTATGAATCACGCAGCCCGAAAGCCTTCGACAAGCTGGCTGGATATCTGGCTCGCTATGCCGCCGGGCACTGGGAGAATGAGCACTACGATCCTCCAGAACTGGGTCTGATGCTGTTCGGGCCCTGCGGTACTGGTAAAACCTTCGCCATGCAGATATTTTCCGGCCTGTTCAAGGTGGAACTTATCGCTGCCGCTGAATTGGTTAGGCAATACGCTATTGGTGGTGAAAAACAATTCTGGGAATACGTCGATCAGTTCAAGTATAAGCCTTTGATTATCGACGATATTGCCGGAGAGCGGGAAATAAAAAGCTATGGCAATGCCAGCCCATTAATCGACTATGCGGCAGAACGTTATCGGCTTTTCAAATACAACAAAACGCTGACGTTTTTCACTACCAACGCTGAAGATCGCAAAGAGCTCAAGGCTAGATACGGAGACCGGGTTGTAAGCAGGATTTTAGGGATGTGTGACCCGGTGTATGTCGATGGCAAAGACTGTCGCCTTGAGCGCGAAACCGAAAAAAAGGAGAAGTAACAGATGTCTAAATGCGGAAAAAAAACAGAAGTGTACAGCAGAGTTTCCGGTTAC
>JAAEMX010000423.1 GCA_024225035.1 Lentisphaerota bacterium | reverse complement strand
TTGAAATTAGCCATTATCAGTCACTCCCATCGATTGAACGGAACGTTGCGGTTTCATCGACTGTTGAATGCAACTCTGAGTCGCGTTCCCAGCTAGCGGGATCTTCATCATAACAACCGCCTTCAAACCAGTTACGACTATTGGCGATATAACGTTTGTCGGCCTCTGGCCACTGGGAAGTTATCTCCGCATAGAGTTGGGTCGCTTCCAGAATGCGCCTAGCTTCAGCTTCCGGATTAATTCCATCTTCGAGATTTTCATTTAGGGCTTTCAGAACAGCACGCTTGGTAAAATTTGGAGCAATTGGTTTTGGATGGGTTCTATAAATTTCATCAATTAGATTTGGAGAAACAATCATCCCCTCCCTCGCGCCCGCCTGAGGATTATTATTAATATTATTTATTTTATTAATATTATTTAATATGCTGTATTGCCTGCTGTATTGCCCGATGTTTGACCGATGTTGGTCAGCTGTATTGTCCGCTGTATCGCCTATCTCGTAACCTATTGTTTTAAAGTTAGTTGTGATTTCTGATAGCTGTGCGGTTTTTTGAGTACTTTCATCATTTAAGTCTGCTTTTTGGTTTTTTGGGGTGTTGGTCAGCTGTATTGTCCGTTGTATCGTGAGGTTTTTATCGGATTTGTAAGACTCTTTATTGCAATTGCTTACAATCTTATTTGGATGTGCGGTTTGCTGTTTTTGGCATAAAGCTTCGTTTTGATCGTTTTGATCGTTTTGATTTCCCGTTGTATTGCCAGTTGTATCGTTCGATGTTTTGATAATCTGGTAAGTGTCATATTTACAAATAGTTATAATGCTTATCCGGCTGTTTGTTTGTTGTATTATCATCCCTTTTTCAACAAGTAATTTCAGAAACCTACGTGTTTTGTCACGTGACCATCCCCAATTTTTAGCTAAACCTGATTCAGACCGTGCCTGTTGACCTCTTTTAAGCTCAATAAGGGATTGCCGAATGAAAACATCAGTATCCGTATAAGCTGCACACATCAGTAAATCAATCCATGCCTGTCCTTTGGAAAAAGGCTTCTCATTCCAAAGCCATGACTCGAGTATTTTCCTGTGTAATGATATGTATCCT
>JAAEMX010000422.1 GCA_024225035.1 Lentisphaerota bacterium | reverse complement strand
GACGGGCGGTGTGTACAAGGCCCGGGAACGTATTCACCGCAGCATGCTGATCTGCGATTACTAGCGATTCCAACTTCAAGGAGTCGAGTTGCAGACTCCTATCCGAACTGAGATATGTTTTATGAGATTAGCTTACCCTCGCGAGTTCGCAACTCTTTGTACATACCATTGTAGCACGTGTGTAGCCCTGGGCATAAGGGCCATGAGGACTTGACGTCATCCCCACCTTCCTCCCCGTTAACCGGGGCAGTATCTCCAGAGTCCCCAACTTAATGATGGTAACTGAAGACAGGGGTTGCGCTCGTTGCTGGACTTAACCAAACATCTCACGACACGAGCTGACGACAGCCATGCAGCACCTGTCACTGAATTCCCCGAAGGGCACTCCTTTTTTTCAAAAGGATTCTCAGGATGTCAAACCCAGGTAAGGTTCTTCGCGTTGCGTCGAATTAAACCACATGCTCCACCGCTTGTGCGGGCCCCCGTCAATTTCTTTGAGTTTTAGTCTTGCGACCGTACTCCCCAGGCGGATCACTTAATGCGTTAGCTGCGGCACAGCAGGGGTCAATACCCGCTTCACCTAGTGATCAACGTTTACTGCGTGGACTACCAGGGTATCTAATCCTGTTTGCTCCCCACGCCTTCGAGCCTCAGCGTCAGTATTGGTCCAGGTAGTCGCCTTCGCCACCGGTGTTCCTCCTGATATCTACGAATTTCACCTCTACACCAGGAATTCCACTACCCTCTCCCATACTCAAGTATCAAGGTTTCAAATGCTCTTCCGGGGTTAAGCCCCGGGCTTTCACATCTGACCTGCAATACCGCCTGCGCTCCCTTTACGCCCAATAATTCCGATTAACGCTTGCACCCCCCGTATTACCGCGGCTGCTGGCACGGAGTTAGCCGGTGCTTTCTTTATGGGTACCGTCAATACTATAATCTATTAAATTATAATAACTTCTTTCCCATTAACAGAGCTTTACGACCCAAAAGCCTTCATCACTCACGTGGCGTCGCTGCGTCAGGGTTTCCCCCATTGCGCAAAATTCCTCACTGCTGCCTCCCGTAGGAGTCTGGACCGTGTCTCAGTTCCAGTGTGACTGATCATCCTCTCAGACCAGCTAACCATCGATGTCTTGGTAGGCTTTTACCCCACCAACTAACTAATGGTACGCGGACTCATCTTCAAACAAATGCTTTCAAGAATTGGCACCCTTTGATTTAAAACACCTCAGTATCCTAAATATTATACGGTATTAGCACTCCTTTCGAAGTGTTATCCCGAATTCGAAGGTAGATTATCCACGCGTTACTCACCCGTTCGCCACTCTACTCGTAACTGCAAGCAGTTACTTTCTCGTTCGACTTGCATGTGTTAAGCACGCCACCAGCGTTCAATCTGAGCCAGAATCAAACTCTCCAATTAAATTGTATAATATATACTCTTTAAAAGAATATTTTTTTGACTTAGTTGCACTGATTTTTTCTTTATTTTTCTTACACTATTTAGTTTTCAAAGATCAAAGTTCTTTAAATCCGCTGCTTCAAAGCAACCAGATGAATATACAGGTTGTTTTTTATTGTGTCAAGAAGAAAATCACTTTTTTTTGAGATTTCTTTTTGTTAACTTTGCAAATTTTAATAAGAACTATAATTGTAATGCTTTATCTTTTGGGGCTTTGAAACTCAAAAAGACTTGAGTTAACTACACCCCGGTATAAAAAAAGTCAACTCTTTTTTTACTTTTTTTCTAATATTTTTATATCTTTAATTTATGGTATCTTTTTTTACCTGCTCTAAGTAGAATCTCATCAGATTCTAAATCTTTATCAGTTATCAAATAATCAAAAGATTTAACTGTTTTCCCATTAATATATGCACCACCCTGTTGAATTAATTTACGAGCAGCGCCACCTGAGTTAGCTAAACCTACATTGAAAAACATCTTAAATGCAGCAACACCTTCTTTTAACTCTTTTTCATCTATTATAGTTGAAGGAACAGAATCATCCGTTTCCTTCTTAGGTGACCTGTTAATTATACAAGAAGGAAGAATATTTGCTGCTATTTCTTTTCCTCCAAACATATTGACGGCTGCCTGAAATGCTTTATCAGCTTCATCCTTTCCATGAGCAAGAACCGTTGCTTCAAAAGCCAGAACAGCTTTAGCACTGTTTAAATCAGCGCCCTGTAATTTATTAACTTCGCTTATCTCATTCATAGGCAACAATGTAAACAATGCAAGAAACTTTACAACATCATTATCATCACTATTTACCCAGAATTGATAGTATTCATAGGGCGTCGTCTTTTTGGGATCAAGCCAAACAGCACCGCTGGCGGTTTTTCCCATTTTTGCACCACTGCTTGTAGTAATAAGTGGAAATGTGATCCCAAAGCTGGTTTTGCGGTGAATTTTTCTGGTTAAATCAATTCCGGCAACAATATTGCCCCATTGATCACTACCTCCCATTTGGAGAAGGCAATTATGGGACCCAACAAGTTTCATGAAATCATAAGCCTGAAGAAGCATATAATTAAACTCTATAAAACTTAATCCCTCGTCAGAATCAAGTCTCATTTTATAACTTTCCGCTTTCACCATTCGATTGACACTAAAATGACGACCGATATCACGTAAAAAATCTATATAACCAAGACCTGTAAGCCAATCAGCATTATCTAAAAGCTCTGCATTACCTTCATCAAAATTAATAAAATGGGATAACTGATTTTTTAAACAGGCTTTATTATGTTCAACATCTTCCTTTGTAATCATATTTCGCAT
>JAAEMX010000421.1 GCA_024225035.1 Lentisphaerota bacterium | reverse complement strand
CAAATACTAGTATTCTTGTTGCATTTTGTGTACTGTGTGCTGGGTATGGACGTCCTCTGAAAACGGCAGCATCTCCATCACGCGTGGTATCCGTACACACTTAGTATAAGCAGAGCGAGCATTCCGTTTTCGGTCGCCGCTCTCTCTTCTCCCAGCGGTGCTGTTTGCCACCATGTTGTGCGTGCGGAGGCGACAGAGGGAGGGAGGGCGACAAGCCGCGGGCACAGCGCTTGCTGAAATTAATTGTGTTATATGGCACGTAAACAGCGGGCTGCGCAATAGCGCGCCCCCCATCTCTATAGGTTGCGCTAAGTTGCATCAACACGCCTATTGACTTGGCGTGATAGTGGCGGAGGATACTAGATAGGTGGCCCCGAGCCGCCCTCCTTTCACTTTAGCGTGAGCTCTTTGAAAATAAAATTTCGAAATATGAAAACGGCCACTTTCTCCGGCAAATTTGGTGTCAAACGAAAGAGAAAAGTACGCCGAACACTATTAGGTGGTCGGAATTTCGCTAAAATTTTCCAAAGATAAGTTATTAAAAGTTAAATGTATTAGAATTTTGAATCTCGAAAACGGGCACTTTTCGCAGCAACTTTTTTTCGTCAGAACAGTCACTTTGTAGACGTTTTTTGCCAACTTTTCGGCGTCGTATCATTAAAATTTTACTCAATAACGGCGCTGTAGCATTATAGGTGTCAACCAGTTGCGGCGTTTTCACTGATCCAATAGGATCAGGGCTTGACCAAACAGCAGTTATAGAATTGCGGCGTTTTCACTGATCCAATAGGATCAGGAGTATGACCTATACAGTGAGAAAACAATTGCGGCGATTTTACTGATCCAATAGGATGAGGAACATGACGACTAAATAAATAGAGAGCCAACAGCTTCAACATTTCACAAGCTGCCCAATTGCCAAGTTTACTAAAATATCAGTCGCAATTTTCAACCTTACAACTATAAATGTCAAGTTTAGTCTTTTTAATCCGCCAGCTTGTTTTCACTCTTTTTCCACCAAAGGAATGAAGGACTCTTCCGGTCTAAGACCGGCCATGTTTGACTGTCCCGAAAGTATAAATAGGTGTTTCCCATCCTGGGAGCTGCAAGCTGACAGAACTATGATCAGTATACTTACTAAGATTGTTGTCTTTGCTTTGATATTCATCTATGGTAGGATTACAGTGATTTTCTCTTGCTCATTGCGCATGCGGCAATCATGCCCTGGTATTTAAAGGATGTTTCGTTCGTAGTCAAATCTACTTATTTAATGACAATGAACCAGTCAAAGATGGCAGTAAGGACTTTGCTTCTTTTCCGGTCATGAATTTCGACTT
>JAAEMX010000420.1 GCA_024225035.1 Lentisphaerota bacterium | reverse complement strand
TCGATATCGTAATCGTTCGCCTGAACGTCGATCACTACAGGAGTATCCTCATCTGTTGCATCAGTGTCATCTACCGCTACCGGTGGATCGTTTACTGGTGTCACTGTAAATACGATGATCGTCGTGTCACACAGACCAAGATCCGTACAAGTGATCACACAAGCTGTATCCTGTCCCACGTAATCCTGTGCAGGTGTATAGATCACACATGGCAGCGTTCCGAGTGCGAGGTCACCGTTTGCAGGTGCTCCGCAGATCGCTACGGTAGTGATCGTTCCCTGGATGTTTGTCTCCGTATCGGTACAAACCGTTACAGGCGTATCCTCAGGTGTTGTGGTAAAGGTCGTATCAGGTACCGGGTTCACCACGACGGTTACCAGAGCAGTGTCGCACAATACCGGCATTCCTGTATCACAGATAGCGTATTCGAACACGTCGGTTCCAACGAAGTCCGCTTCCGGAGTATAGGTTACGGAACCATCAGCGTTCACTGTGGCAGTACCATTTGTAGGATCTACCGTTACCACCGTGCTGGCAGTATCGATGATTCCGTCAATATCGTAATCGTTCGCCTGAACGTCGATCACTACAGGAGTATCCTCATCTGTTGCATCAGT
>JAAEMX010000419.1 GCA_024225035.1 Lentisphaerota bacterium | reverse complement strand
GTAACCGTTGCTTCCGCCCGCATCTGCAAGAATTAATATTTCATTCTGATTCTGATATGTTTCAGCACCTTCATATTTCCACCGTCTTTCAACGGATTCGACTGCAAATTCCGGTGTGTCACCTGATGAAATACACTTACCTTCTCTGAGAAACATTCCCACTGACACAAAACCTCTGTTTTCCTGCTGATCATAAACACCGTACAAAGCAGCTTTTCCTATTGCGTAAGTTAAAAAATCATGATCATTTGTCAGATCAGCCTCACGTTTGTATCTTGTCCCCTGGTTTTTAAAATTTCCTGTGATCTCTTTTTTTTTTGAATCCACGCTGACTGCCGGCTTATTCTGTTCATTAAATATATTGCGGATTTCACTGATATATTTAAACTGACTGTCACGTTTTTTCCGTTCCTTTTTTGTAAGCGGTCTGCCGCCGTTTGAAATTTTTTTCCGGTTGGTTTTCAATGAAAAGCCCAGTTTTTCTAATATCTTTCCCACTGTGGTTTTGCTTATCCCGATGCCTATGGTGCCAAGTTCGTCTGCTATTTTCTGAGCGGTCTTTCTTGTCCATTTCAAATTACCCATCGGATCGCCGGCTGTCTCATATTTCATCATATCTTCGATTTTTTCAATCACATCCGGAATTTTTTTTTAATATTTTTTCTGCCTCCGCCCGGCTCTCTG
>JAAEMX010000418.1 GCA_024225035.1 Lentisphaerota bacterium | reverse complement strand
GCATTTTTGGGAAGTCGCCAAATTTTTAAATTTGACAAATTGCCAAAAATAAAATAATTAGTAAAATTTAAAAATTCGGCTTGTGTTTCATCCGAAAATTATCGTATTTTTACAGCGCTACTTTTCATATACACGACCGTTACCAGCAAGCAAAAGAAAAGACATTGCAACGAATAGCTAAGGTATTTAATGCAAAATAAGCAACGATTAATTTTGATTTGCGACGAATAAAGACTATTTTCGTTGCAAATAACGCATCGAATGAAAGCTTTTATACATCAAAAAGACAATTGGTCAGAATTTACTTGGAGCAGCAATGCTTTCTTGAGTTTGCTAAGTGAGGCACGAAATTTACAAGGTCGACTTATTGGAAAAATGGAAACATTAGGCTTTGATTTAAGAAATGAAGCTTTGCTTGATACGTTGACTCTTGATGTACTAAAATCATCAGAAATTGAAGGAGAATTTTTAAATCCTGACCAAGTACGTTCATCAATCGCACGTAGATTAGGAATGGAAATAGCAGGAGCAGTTGAATCTGACAGGAATGTAGAAGGTGTAGTTGAAATGATGCTTGACGCAACTCAAAAATGCTTTGACCCTTTAACTGCAGACAGACTTTTTGATTGGCATGCTGCTTTATTTCCGACAGGAAGAAGTGGAATGTACAAAATTACAGTAGCAGACTGGAGAAAAGATACTACAGGACCAATGCAGGTAGTATCTGGAGCAATGGGAAAAGAAAAAGTACATTTTCAGGCACCGGACTCTGATTTAGTGGAAAAGGAAATGACTCAATTTATAAATTGGTTTAATAACAGTAAAGTTGATTTGGTTATTAAAGCTGCTATTGCTCACTTATGGTTTGTGACTATCCATCCATTTGAAGATGGTAATGGTAGAATAACAAGAGCATTGACAGATATGCTTCTTGCCCAGTCCGACAATAGCAATCAACGTTTCTATAGTATGTCAGCACAGATTAGATTAGAAAGAAAGCAATATTATGAGATACTGGAAAAAACCCAAAAAGGAAATTTAGACATAACCGACTGGATTATTTGGTTTTTAAACTGTTTGATTGATGCTCTGAAATCCACAGATTCAATACTTACAAGAGTATTATTCAAAGCTGATTTTTGGCAAAAATATATAGATACAGCAATAAATAACCGACAAAGAAAATTATTGAATAGACTATTGGATGGATTTGACGGAAAACTAACTTCTTCAAAATGGGCAAAAATTGCAAAGTGCTCTAAAGATTCTGCAGTAAGAGATATTAATGACTTGATTGAGAAAGGAATATTACAAAAAGAAGCAGCAGGAGGAAGAAGTACAAATTACGAACTGATTGGAATGCCAGCTGGTAACATTGTGTATAAGTAATGGCAGGGATTGTAGCGGACATAGGGGTTTATGGCTCGCATCAACACCATCTCGGATTGATAGTGGGGTGCCCCGAAAACTGCCACTACTCATACACTCACCGTTG
>JAAEMX010000417.1 GCA_024225035.1 Lentisphaerota bacterium | reverse complement strand
TGATTTTACGCATATTATGCCACATACGGTTATTAGCATCGTCAAAACCTTCTTCGGTGCGGTCACTACAGGCATATTCAAAGTCATGGACTAAGAACGCCGCTTCAAATAAATCCAACCTTGAGGTAAGCCTTTCCCGTCCCCAGTCGCCGAGCCAGTCCGGCCCAGCACCGTTGTAAATAGAAGATAGTTCCTTAACACTCAACAGATAAAAGCCTTCAGGTGCTTCGAGATCATACTCATGAATGATATTTTTTAGTTTGCGGATATGTTTCACATCTGTCATAATTCAACCCTCCTTAGGTTCGCATTCTATTGCTGTAGTCATACCGCTACTCGTTAAGCGGTGAGTAACCTTTTTAGCGCTCCACTTACCATTAAAGCCGTCACGCAGGCCTGTGATTAACAGGGGTGATTCTGCAGCTACTTCCGGCTTCCCCGGCATGTTTATATGCAAACTGGCATTACGTCGATTAAGTCGTTTTAACTGGCTTTCAGCGGCAGCCTTAGCTGTCTCCTGATCGGCAAAGTTCCGCCGTATCCTCCAGGCAGGTTTACCTTCGCCAGCAGTTACAGTGATTTCTTTACCTTGGGCTTTATCCGTATAAGTCGCCACGACTGAGGCATAACGGTCACGATCGGGGATTTCACCCCGCCATGAAGTAACTTCAGTATTTCTGATAATGATCATGGATAGTTCTCGCCCGGAGCTGGACTTATTTTTACCGATATTGACCAACATTAAATAGTTGCCGTTGGGTTTAAGAACGGCGTTATGCTCCGCCGCAAGTCGGGTTAGAAAATGCGCGTCCGACTCGTCGGTCTGATCAGTATGCGGAATGTAAATACTCTGTAAATTCTCCGGTGTCTTAGCTGACATATTATGTTCGTCAGCAATTCTATTAAGCAATTCACCGAAAGTGACTTCATGCCAAGAGCGATTCTTAGGTTCTCTGAGTTCCCTACTGAGATTAGCACCACGAGCGGTAATTGTCATGGTCGGCGATGGACCGGACAAAGTCACTTTATCCACGGTGAACGCACCTTTGGGGATCAGCGCCCCGGCATAGCCGACAGTGACATAGAGTTTTACGCCTTTTCTGGGGAGTTGTAAATTATCGGAATCATGAAGGTTAAGCTTTAAAGAGTCAGAGGTGATACCGTTTTCATCAGTTATATCCAGACTGATTAAACGACGCTGAATAGTATCAGTTATATCCTGATTGTCAGCTTTGACTGTAAAAGCACATTCCATATTAATCCCATAAGCTAATCGTGTTTTGTTCCACCTCCGGCAAGTCCGGAAGCTCTATAATTAAACCAGCCGTTAACCTGCAGCCCAAATCAGCCAAGTGCGGGTTAGCTTCAAGGACATCAACAACAGCGGATTCTCTGCCATAATACTTAAAGCAAACTTCATCGAGCATGTCATTGTCTTTAGTTCTGTAGCGCATTGCGATTCTCTCCATAATAGTTTAGTTTGAGGGTAAATTTCACTTTGCGCGGTAGACCGCCAGCGGCAAAGACACTGTCTTTCTGGGTTACTTCTTTAATCAACCAATACCCCAATATCTCGCCCGTGCCGCTGACCATTAATAGCGGCTTACCAGCTTGTGCGGCAGCAGTAATATTATTAAAGAAGCTGAGCACCCCAGCCGAACCGGGATAAGTAGTACCTTCCAGACTGATAGACTGCACGCCTTGGCCCGAGAAATGCCAGACCGGAGTATTCAACAAACGGTTCTTGCTTGACCAGTTAAAACGCCATTGGCGTTGCAGAGTGGCGTAAGCGGCAGTCGCCACTTCAAACTTTAGTTCACCTAATTTAAGCATAACTTGGTTCATAATCGTACAAACCTCCCTGTCGGCGGTCGTTATCACGTTCCTTTTGTTTCTGCATAACCATTTCAGCAATCTCTTCCGGGTTCTGATCTGGCTGGGTATTAATGGTAATAGTCTGGTTGTTATTGACAGTAGATTTATCATTGCGGCTACGCTGTAAAGCTCCAGCTGGGCTGGTAGCCTGAGCGGCTTTAATCGCTTTATCTGCCCTGACGTTCTTGACGTCACTCTTTTCCTCATCACTATCAAAACCAAAGAAGCTTTTAATGCCTTTCCAGATGCGGCCGACAACATTAAATTTGCTGATTATATAGCCAATAGCCCGCTTCGCCCCACCGATAATGAAATTCCACAAGTTGCCGAAGAAGTTCATTATGGGTTTCCAGTTATTAATGATCATGCCTAGAGGACTAAATGAAAAGATTTTCTTAATCCATTGCCAGCCAGTTTGAAAGGCTTCTGATATGCCATCCCAGAGGCTGCCGAAAAAGCCAGAGATTGGCTCCCAATATTGAATGATTAAACTCGCGCCAATGGCGATACCGCCAATAATTAAACCGATAGGATTAGCCATAATCGCCGCACCCAGCGCCTTGACTCCAAGGGCAACCAGCGGTAAAACCACTTTAACTCCAATCAACGCAGCCCCAAGGCTAACGATAGTTTTAGTGACAATTGGATTGGCGACAGCCAAGCGCCCAATTGGCCCAAGTACTGCAGCTAAGCCTCGAGTAATCAGAGTCAAAGGTGGTAAAAGGACATTACCTATAGATATCCCCAAATCAGACATTACAGAACCTAAAATCTTTAGTTGGCCGCTGAGATTATTGAGTCTTTCTTTAGCCATTTTGGCGGCGGCACCATCGGCCTTGTCAAGCTCCTGACGTAATTCTCTAATTTTGGTAACTCCGCCCTTGGAAAGGAACTTAAGCATCCCGCTCATGGCACGTTCACCGAAAATTGCTTTGACGGCCGCTGCTTTCTGAGCGTTACCCATTTCAGTAGTAGCTTTTGCAAACTCCTGCATGATCGTTGAAAGCGGTCGCATGTTGCCGTCCATATCAGTAATTTCTATACCCATATCCTGTAAAGCCTGTGCACCTTCGGAGGTCGGAGCGGCGAGACTGGATAAAATTTTACGCATGGTAGTTCCGGCCATAGTACCTTGAATTCCAGCGTTACCCAAAATGCCAATCATGGCGGCGGTCTCTTCAAGAGAAACGCCCAAATTGGCAGCTGCCGGAGCAACATATTTCATCGCTTCACCAAGCTGGGTTAAATTAGTATTAGATGACGAGGTGGCTTTGGCTAAAACATCCGCCACCCGGGTGCTTTGCTTGGCATCGAGATTAAAGCCGCGCAGCATCGCCGCCGCAATCCCGGCAGTTTCGCCGAGTTCCATATCTGCGGAAGCGGCTAAGTCTAAAAGTCCCGGCATAGCTTTGACGATCTCTTGAGTTTTAAAACCAGCTTGCGCCAAAAACGCTTGACCTTCGGCGGCCTGACTGGCTGTGAAAGCAGTTGACCTACCCAGCCGTCTCGCTTCATTAGTTAAAAGCGTGATCTCAGCAGTAGAAGCATTGGAAATTGCCTTAACTTTAGACATTGCTTTCTCAAAATCAGCGGCGATCTTCACGGGCAAACCGACAGTACCTAATACGATACCAGCGCCTAGAGCCTTACTTTTTAAGCCCCCCCAAGCTTGGCCTAATTGCTGACGGCCTCGCATGCGCATGCCCTGTAGCTTGGACTGCATCGACAACCGGCGTTGTTGTTGGGCAACTCGGCCAATCTGAATACCGTAACTTTTAGCGGCGGTTTTAGCCCGGCGGTAACGCCCTTCAAGTACAGCGATACCAGCGGCTAAGCGTTTGCTGCTGCCGCCTGCGGCCTGTTGTTTTTGCTTGAGCATGGCAAGCTGCTGCCGATACTTAATAACCGCCTTGCTGGCTGCCAGCTTCTTATTAGTAGTCAGCAAGCTCTGCCCTAATTTAGAGCTGTATTGTTGCGCTGTTTTAAAGGTCGGTTTAAACCCAGAACCAAACACCGCACCAATTTCCACTGCCATCGATTTTTTCATAGTTCATTTACTCCTTAGGACAGGCTTCCAGCCATTTTACAAACTCTTCCCCGGTCATGGTTAAGAACTCGGAGAGCTGCCAGCCCGTATGACTAGCCAAGGCTATGCAACCCTCCCGAGCCTGCCGGGGACTCATGAAGAAAAAGATTTAAGTTTTTCCTGTAATTTGAGGTAATCTCCCATGTCTAAATTCATCAGATCGTCTGGCGACTGTT
>JAAEMX010000416.1 GCA_024225035.1 Lentisphaerota bacterium | reverse complement strand
TGAGATATCCTGATGACACAGAAACGGTTTGCAAATCTGAACGGGAAAAAATAACAGAGATGATTGATGCCGCAATGGAACTTTCCGAACAGTTAGGAACACATTCGCTTACAGCCGGTTGTAACTGTATTGCCTGTGTCAATAAAAGAAAAGAGCTTCTGAATTTAAAAAATTCAGATCAGGAATGGGAATTTTGTCTTTAGACTTTACCCATTGTCTGAACCATGATTTGCAGGATTAAATCATAATTCATATCAAATATGGAGCGAACATCCCAAACCTTAAATAACCCTGATGAGGTGTGCTATGGATATAAATACTCTTATAAAAGATATTAATTCAACTTTAAAATCCAGATTCCATGACTATATGGGCGTATATTTTTTCGGTTCACGCAATCGGGGGGATTACGAAAATTTCAGTGATTACGATATGGTGTTTGTATTCAGAACAAAACCTGACTGGCGAAAAAAAGATCAGGTGCGTGAGTTCGTTTATCAGAAAGAAGTGGAATATGATCTGGTTATTGACGGAAAGTATTATTCACACGAAGACGTGGAACATTATAAAACCCCTTTTCTTGAATCTGTCTTTAAAAAAGGAAAATTCTATGCCGTATGATAAAAAAGCGTTAATTGATTACCGGATTCAAAGGGCAAGAGAAACAGTTCAGGAAGCAGAAATGTCGCTGAATCATAACCGGTTCAATCTTGCTGAAAACCGTATCTATTATTCAATGTTTTACATGGTACAGGCTCTCGCTGCTAAACACGATTTTTCAACATCGAAACATGCCCAGCTTTTAGGATGGTTCAATAAAACATTTGTACGAACAGGACAGATTGATCCGGCTCTTGGCAAATTCTACCATTCAGGATTTGAAAAACGTCAGGAAGGAGATTACCAGGATTTTCTGACATTTTCAAAAGACGAGGTGGAAAACGATCTTGCCAATATGATTC
>JAAEMX010000415.1 GCA_024225035.1 Lentisphaerota bacterium | reverse complement strand
CCGGCGTATGGAGACGGTCGGCGCCGGGATATTGGGACGCGCGGTATGGGATAGTGCATTGGCCGCGTCTGCGGGTCTGGGTTGGATCCATGAGAATGGAGCGGTGTGGTTGAACGGCGGGGATGACGGGCGGGTGAGGAAGCGGCTTGTCGCGGCAGGGCTGGTGATCATGTTCCTGGTGGGCCTGTTCGTTGGACGGTTCTTCTGGCTGGAGCGGCGAGACGATGCTGGTCCAGGGGACCAGTCGTTCTGTGAGGTTGTCTCGGAGTTCTCGCGGATCGACGCGAGCTATATGGATGCCCTGAGTGGCTCGTTTCCCCGTCACGACGCGCTCTCCGTGGAGTGGCGTCATTTGGTGGGAGAGATACGGCTGGCGGCTTGGTTCGATGAGCGCGAGATCTGGGACGTGTTGGCGAAGGAGTCCGCTGTGCTCGAGCTCGCTCCGCTGGGGTTGCTGTCGAGCGAGGATGAGTGGGGTGATCCTCTTGTCCGGGATGCGTATGAGTTCGCTTCCGTTCTCGAGGCCACGTGCGGCGTTTCCTTCGACGGCGGCTTCCTCACGGGCCGGGCTGTTTCTCAGCCATAGCCAACGGTTCGAGCTGAGCCCGGCCGATGCCACCATGCCGCATCACAGTCCGGCGAAAGGGGACGATCGGCGTCAGGACATCGGCGGTCATTCGGGGATGTTGGGCGTCGCGGTTGGGTGGATAGTGCTCAACGTTGCGGGGCTCGCGGAATCTGACGGCGTCACACAGGGCCGGTAGACCGAGCCCCCAGCGGACTGTGGGATCATCGCCGGGTGGATCGGGAGCCGCTAGATCAGGGGGACGGGACGCTCCGCAGTGAAGCCCAAGCCCGCCATCAGAGCAGAGTCCGCCGGAATCTGACTTGGCTGCTGATTGTTGGGCCGCCTCTCGTCCTGGTCGTAGCTGGCTTCGTCTTGTGGAGACTGTTCTTGTCGCCGTTCTCGACGGACTGTGGCTGGCCGGGCGATGTTGAGATCGAGAACATCAACGGCGTGAACTTCGCCGAGGTGGGTGTCTCAAACCTCGAGCGGGCCGGGTGCAACTCGTCGTTGGCGAGTGTGTGGTCTCGCCCGCCGCGGACACCCGTTCCGATGTCGGAGCTCGGTGCTGTCACCGCCTGGGCGCTCGATGAGGGCTGGATGGTGAGACGCGACAACATCGACGAGTCGCTCGAAGATGGAGTCAACTCTTCGCCGTATCGGGTCCGGTGCCTCGCCCGGGACGGTGACCGATGGGAAAGAATCCGCTTGGTCTTGCGCGTCGACACTGGGACCGATGACTTCGTCTACTGGCTCGAGCTGTCCAAAGGTGATCCCCGCTGCTGAGACGGATGGCCACTCGATCGATCCTTGCCAGAACGGACGGAACTCAGCCTGCCCTCGAACCGGCGAATGGGGGCAGGGGTGGAGCGGGATATCGGGCGGACGTTGGGTGGCGGTCACCGGGCGGGTGATTGCTGCTGGTAGAGGACGGGGGGGTCTGATCGTGCGGAGCACGCCCTTCAGATGTTCTCGAGCACTCTCTTCGCGATTCGTTGGGCTCGTTCGCGCGCTTCGTCGTCGGACACTGCGGGTGGCTTGTATTGGGTGATGGTCAGGAACTTGTCACTGGTGCACACATAGAGCTGGGCCGAGGCGGCCTTCCAATAGGCGACCGCGTTGAGTCCCTCGACTGCTTGCTCGTCGGCCGCTCCCACGAGCCCGAACTCGATGGTTGGGGGGCGGTGGTTGGCGTCGGCGCTGGTGTGGCACGAGGGGCCCAATCTGGTGTCGGTGGCTCACGTCGGCGCAGCCGAGGTAGATCTGGTCGAGGTGGCCGAGACGCTCACACTGCTCGATGAGCGGGGCTGGTCTGAGTTGATGGCTGCGGCTCCAGCTCCTCGCGGGATATTGGGGGTTTGGCTCGAAGATGTTCCCGAAGGCGGAGCTGTGATTACTGAGGTGCTGGCGGGGTCGGGTGCAGCACACGCAGGTCTGCTCGCCGGCGACGTCATCGTCCGGGTCGAGGGCGAACCGATCGAAACGGCAGCTCAGCTGAAGGACCGGCTCGAAGGGCTCCGCGTGGGAAACCTCGTTCGACTCACTGTCGTCAGCGACTCCGCCGAATCGACTGTAGACGCCACGATCGGGGAACGTCCCTAGCCGCCAACCGAAGACCTGGCCAACTATCCCGTAGCCGGCGTTAGGAGATGGTCGGAGGCGGGATTATGGGCGGACGATAGGGGATGGTCCGAGCGGCTGCTTCTCTCGCACATCTGGGATTGGTGCCGGGCTACGCGGGGTTGGATCTGCGGACAGGGTCATCGAGGTACTCATCTCCGATCACACCCTGGTTGACCCAGCGGCTGTTGTCGGCGCCATGACTTCGAGCAGCCTGGATCGCGTCCGCGGGATCCGCGGCGCTGGCGACCTCGGTGCCCTCGCCGATGTGCTCATGTGGATCGATCGGCGGCAACTCGCTCAGGTCAGCGAAGCGTGGACCGCCGATGTCTTCGACGTGGTGCAGCGCCACCCGGTATTCATTCCCGTAGTGGGAGATCGTGAGCCAACGGACTCCCCATCGATCATCGGAGAGTGCTGCGCTGCCGAGATACTGCTCTATCTGTCGTCCTCTGCGAAGGGCAGCTGCGGCTTGGTCTTCAGAAAGGTGTCGCACGTTTCCATTCTGGTCGTGTCGACAGCGCGACCACATGTAGAGGCCCTGAACCCGTTGATGAACGGTGGTCTCACCGATCCGGCGTTTGGAGACGGTCGGCGGCGGGAATATGGGCGGACGATATGGGATGCCGGGCGTCGATCGGTTCTGCCGGGTGCGAGACTTGGTCGCGATGAGCATTCTTGGTGAGGGGCGCGTCCCGGCGGTGGAGGTGTGGGCCTTTCGTTGATG
>JAAEMX010000414.1 GCA_024225035.1 Lentisphaerota bacterium | reverse complement strand
AACCTGTAATTATTTCTCTAGGCGGCTGGTCTTACACTCATCGTTTCCGTGACATGGCTGCATGGGATAACTATCAGGATGGCTCTCAGATGAGCAGCCTGATGAGCGATATTAATAAATTGAAGAACCAGAGCTGGTTCGGCGGTGTAGACCTTGACTGGGAATATCCGGTTCGCGGTCATGCGTCTCCTCAGTACTGGAAAAAAATCCCTCAAGAGGCAGGTTACTTCAAGCTCCTTATTGAAAAGCTCGGCAGCGCTATGAAAGGCACTAACAATCAAGGTCGTAAGCTTTACTTCTCCATAGACCTCCCCTGCTCTAACGAAGCTCTGGATGAAATGTTTGACAATACCTCTGGTCTGGCTGAAGCTATAAACAACAATGTCAGCTTTATCACACTGATGTCTTATGACATGCATGGTGAATACGAAGCAGCATCAGGCGGCAACGCTCTGTCAATGAGTGATCCTGATGAAATTGAACCTGTTGTAAAACATCTCATCAACGATCTCGGTATCAAACCGGAAAAAATCCTGCTCGGAATGCCTAACTACGCTCGTCAAATGATCGTTACTTCTGACGAAAACGGCGGTTACAACCAGAAGCTTCTCCCTGTAGAAATCTATCAGGCTGACACTTCTTACGTTGACCCGGCCAATATCGAGCCTTACCCAGGCGTCGGCGGCATGGTTGACAACACTGGTGTTTACTACAATGGTTGCCTCATGAATAAAATCTACGGTGTATCTACTTACCCTGACTCTGTAGAAGCTAAACCTTATCCTGGAATGCGTGACACCGGCGGCGAAGAACTCCCCGGCGGACTTGAAATGCAGAAAATCCCAGGCAAAAACATCGGTTGGATACTTGGACCTTTCGGCAGCGTTCACAAGCTCGGAATGAATGGTGCACTTCCTGAAACCTTCCAGGGATACCCGGTATTTACTTTCGATACTCCTGAAACTGTTAGATATAAAGTCGAAAACCTGGTCAAGAAATATGGAATGGGTGGAATTTCCTTCTGGGAGCTCTACGGCGATGCATGGTCACAAAATGACTGGCAGTACAATAATCAGTATTCAAATATTCTGGCTGCCCGCGCCGCTCTCGACGCACAATAAGTCAAATAAAGAATATTGTTGAATTAAGGCCGCGGCTTAACCTCCGCGGCTTTTCTTGTTCTATTATCAGTTCAATACTTTAGAAAGCTCTGTCAGGTCGCTGATAGTTACTTCAGGTTCAATCCCCCATGGATCAAATATATCGTCTGCAGAACGCTTTACCCATGCTGTACACATGCCGTAGGTACTGGCACCGATAATATCAAACGGATTGCATGAGACCAGCCACGCTGAATCGCTGGAAGTTCCGGTTTGCTGCAGGAAATATTCATAAACGACTGGGCTCGGTTTAAACATATTAGTGTATTCAACGCTTACTACTCCGTCAAACAGATCAATCATATCATTAGCGATTAGCAGATCTGAAATAGCCTTACTGCTACCGTTAGAGAATGCGAAAATTCTATGACCGTCCCTGTTGGCTTTTTCAATCCCCGCCTTAGCATCAGGAAATGCCGGAAGTGTTTTATAATCAGCTAAAAGCAGTTTTTTCTGCTGCGAGGTAATATTGGCCTTAAACTTGATGCAGCAATAGTCCAGCGCTTGTTTTGTGCAGATAGAAAAGTCAGCATATGTACCCATAACAGTTCGCCTGAAAGAGTATTCCAGCTGCTTGCTTCTCCACAAATTGACAAATTCATCAGTCTTTTTGTCGATAACTCCCTGCACTGAATCAAATATTCCAGAAGTATTTACAATTGTGCCGTAAATATCAAAACCCAAAGTATATTTCATATGTTATTATCCCTTATTAACTTGCGAAAAATTTATTAGCTTTTTCATAAGAGAAATTGTGGTTTAGCATGGGCCTTACGCTTTTATCTTTGTAAAGCTCAGCAGTCATTTCAATCAGCTTTGCATATGTCGCCCGCACCGCACCTGAACCAATGCTAAGTCTTTTTACACCAATTTCCTGCATTGCATCAAAATCATTAAAAACCGGGTTGACAACAATATTTACCGGGGCGTCAATTCCTTCAACCAGTTGTCTAACCTCTTTTTCAGTAAGTGCTCCCGGCACAAAGACACAATCAGCTCCGGCATCGACAAATGCGTTACTGCGTTCAATAGCAGTTTCAAAGCGATGATCCCAATGTACGGTTTTCAGCCAGCAAACGCAGGTTCTGGCATTTATTACAAACGGTATATCCAGTTTATTTTTAAGCTTGGCAATAGCATGAATTTTATCCAGGTGCGTCCCCAAAGCTTCAAGGTACGAATGTTCTCCCGGGTGTCCGTCTTCTATGTTTATACCAACAGCTCCGGCTTCAATTATCGCTTGAACATTAGCACATACATCTTCAACATCGTCAGCATAACCAAGTTCCATATCAACTGAAAGCGGTACAGATACCCTGCTAGAAATCTGCTCTGTGACTCTGATCAGTTCTTCCATGGTAACGACTTCGCCGTCCGAATATCCCAATGAATAAGCGACTCCGGCACTGGTTGTCGCAATTGCTTTAAAGCCTTGCTTCTCAAAAATCTTTGCACTGCCCCCGTTCCATGCATTGGGCAGGATAAGTATTTCGTCACCTTTGTGCATGTCGGCAAAATCAATTGCCAGCTGCTTTTGTATTTCCTTATCCATGAACTTTCCTTTCAAGGTTAATAAGCTGTTTTTTTATCTTTAAACCGTGAGCAAATCCAATCAGTTTGCCGCTTGCGCCGATTACTCGGTGACAAGGGATTATAAGCGGGATTGGGTTCTTCGAATTAGCCATTCCAACTGCTCTGCAGGCATTTTTATTTCCAAGTGACACCGCAATATCCTTATAGGTATGAACTTCACCATAAGGTATTTTGCTTAAAGCATTCCAGACGCTTTTTTGAAAATCTGTGCCTTCAGGAGCCAGGCTTACCTCAAAACTTTTACGCTTGCCGTCAAAATACTCTTTGACCTGTTTTACAATATCCGTGAAAAAGCTGTCATTGCGAACCCATTTTTCAGATATTTCGAAATGTCTTTTGCCTTCACCGGTATTCAGATGCAAATTAGTGAGGCCATTTTCGTCACCAACCAGAATAATTTCGCAGAATCTAGTATTGAATCTAGTATAATATTTCACTTTTTCACCTAGTTGTTATTATTCCATAAGCATAAAGCTGCATAACTTCTATAAGGGCGCCATTTTTCAGCAATCTCTAAAACCTCTTTGTGAGAAGGTTTTTTATCTCCTTTAATCAGTGCCTTTATTATGCCCAGATCTCCGGCTGGAAAGCTGTCAAACATTCCCAGGCCACGCATCGCTACATAGTTTACAGTCCAGTCTCCAATTCCTTTTAATTTCGAAAAGTCTTTATTGAATTTTTCGAAAGTTTGATTATCCGTCATCAATAAGTCACTTTTGTAAATAGCTTGTGAAACTGTTTTTATGGTTTTTTGTCTGACGGATGTTATACCTAGTTCGGTAATATCTGTTTTTAGTAGTTCTTCCGGTGTCGGGAAGAAAAAGTCAAGGCCTTCGGGGTAACTTTTATCTGTTTTTACAGCTGCTTTGCTGACTATTCTGGCAGCGAGAGTGGAAGCTGTTTTTACTGAAATCTGTTGCCCGAGGACAGCCCGGATTACAAACTCAAAAGGATTAAAAGCCCGAGGCAGTCTTGGAGCACATCCATTAATCATACCTCTGGATAAAATCTTATCTTTGCTGAATAGCTCGTTGATGCGGGTAAAGTCAGTGTCAAGATCAAATACTTTACGAACCCGGTTGTGAATATCCATATAGCTTCTGACATCGTCACAGTGGATTCTAAGCTCCAGTGCGGATTGTTGAGCATTGTCAGTTACAGAAAAGTAACCGTGCGCCTCAGCTGTTCGAAAAGTCCTGCTGTAACTGACTTCTGTGACAACTTCGATGCCAAGCAAAGCCCGGGGGCGCATGAATGATAGAATATTTTTAAAGTCAAAAGGTTTTTTATAGCTCAGCATCATTACCGGTGTATCAATCGCGATATTTTTGTTTTTGAATTCTTTGCGCAGCTGCGTTGGTGATTGTTCAAAAGTTTCCCTTATAACATCATTGAATTGGCGCAGTGAATTAAAACCGGAGGCATAAGCAATCTCCGTGACCGGGCTGTTTGAATACATCAAAAGCTTCTTGGCAAACAGTGCTCTATGGTACTTGGCAACCTTAATTGGCGGCATGCCAAGGTTATCAACGAAGAGCTTCCGTAAATGCCTTTCAGAGACTAATAATTTCCTGGCTAAAGAAGTGACGGAATGATGGTTTAGGAATCCGTCATAAATCATATGTATCGTTCTGTTAATGAGCAATGATCCGTCAATATTTCCGTTGTAGCAGTCTGTTTCAATGTCAGGCCTGCAGCGGTGGCAAGGCCTGAACCCTTGCTTTAACGCTTCAAAAATCGATTCAAAATAGACGACATTTTCCTCTTTGGCAGTTGGCGAAGGACATGAAGGCCTGCAAAAAATATTTGTGGTCTTAACGCCAAACAAAAACTTACCATCAAAGTTTTTGTCTTTCATAATTCTGGCTTGACTGTATATATTTTTCGTCTTTTCCAAGTTTTCACCACTTTCATTTAAAGCTAAACTGCATTGTTCTTATTCATGTTAGTATATAATTTCAAAGTTTACCTGCAAGCGGTTTTCGGCTATTGCATTGGGAAATTACTAATTCGTTGGGTCATCATTGATATTTCATCTGAGCACCACTATTCGCAGTATATAAGTTTTCAAGTGCCTTATGCTTCTTCGGGTAATGGCAATAATTAACATTTGCAGTATCTCAATTAATAAAATTATAATCCAATTTTAGGCATAAGCCCTTTGAAATACAGAGATTTTGATATATCTTTACACTTCTTTAGGAAACACAATTTGACTCTAAACCATAAAACTAAATAGAAAAGGAGTTTAGCGATGTCAGCAATCTATGATATCCATGCTCGTGAAATCATTGACTCTCGCGGTAATCCTACAGTCGAAGTAGAAGTAACTCTTGATAGCGGTGTAATGGGTTCTGCTGCAGTTCCTTCTGGTGCTTCAACCGGTGAAAACGAAGCTCTTGAACTTCGTGACGGCGACAAAAAACGTTATAGCGGCAAAGGTGTACTGAAAGCTGTTGAAAACGTAAATGAAAAAATCTTCCCGGAACTGGAAGGCATGGACGTACTGGATCAGGTCGGAATCGACCAGGCCATGCTGCAGCTCGACGGCACTCCTACTAAGAAAAAACTTGGCGCTAACGCTATTCTCGGCGTTTCTCTGGCTTGCGCACACGCTGCTGCAAACTACCTTGATATGCCTCTTTTCCGCTACATCGGTGGTACTAACGGCAAAACTCTGCCTGTTCCAATGATGAACATCATCAATGGCGGTTCACACTCTGACGCTCCTATCGCTTTCCAGGAATTCATGATTCGTCCGGTTGGCGCTTGCTGTTTCCGTGAAGGTCTCCGCATGGGTGCTGAAGTTTTCCACGCTCTGAAGAAAATCATTCATGACAAAGGTCTGAGCACAGCTGTTGGTGATGAGGGCGGTTTCGCACCTAATTTCGCCGGCGGTACTGAAGAAGCTCTTGACAGCATCATGGCTGCTATTGAAGCTGCTGGTTACAAACCATGCGAAGATGTAAAAATCGCTTTGGACTGTGCCGCTTCTGAATTCTGTCAGGACGGCATTTACGACTACACTATCTTTGAAGGCGAAAACGGCGCAAAACGCGACGCTGCCGCCCAATCTGACTACCTGGCTGAACTCATCGAAAAATACCCGATCGACTCTGTCGAAGACGGTATGGATGAAAACGACTGGGAAGGCTGGAAGATCCTGACTGACAAGATTGGTGACAAATGCCAGCTCGTTGGTGATGACCTCTTTGTTACTAACGTTGAATACCTGAAAAAAGGTATCGACATGGGCGCTGCCAACTCTATCCTGATCAAAGTTAACCAGATCGGTACTCTGACTGAAACTCTGGATGCTATCGAAATGGCTCATAAAGCCGGTTACACCGCGGTTGTTTCACACCGCTCAGGTGAAACTGAAGATACTACCATCGCTGACATCGCTGTTGCTGTCAACGCTGGCCAGATCAAAACCGGTTCTATGTCCAGAACTGACCGCATCTGCAAATACAATCAGCTGCTTCGCATTGAAGAAATGCTCGGCGACACTGCCAGATACGGCTGCTGATTGCCCGCTTTTTAAAAGCTCTGAAAGCCTGTTCCTCACCGGAGCAGGCTTTTTTATTTGCTTGAATAACATATCCCGAATACCATTCCGACCTAAAATAGCTTGACATATGTATTTCGTGCGCTGCACGACCAGCGTTCCGCCGCTGGACCGCGTCCGGGTGACCCGGTACGACCTGAGGCTCACGCCACAATAAGAACTGCCCATGATTGTGGCGAAATGGTTGGTTATATCGCCGTCAGTTGCACTTACTAACAATGCTGTTTCTTTAGTTTGAGTGTTATTTTAGCTCAAATTAATGCTTAGTTCCGATTAATTTTTAAATCTAAAAACAGGCGAAGGTATATTTTTTTGTAAAACTCAAGTGCGCAAACGGCTGCATAAGGCGCGGCAGAGATATGAGGCCGAGGAGCTCACCGTTTTTATGACAAGGTATTTATATTCTGAATGAACTAATAAATTTGATAAAAATGACTAATATCGGCACTAAAAGGGTATTGTATGAGATATTGAGGTTGAAATTTTATTTTAACAATATAAACCAAATGTTGGATATTTGTATTTTATGTCCTTTTTTGTTTTTTTATCGAACTGTCTTGCTGGAAACATTTTAGACAAAAACGGGATTGTAATTTGAAATTAAAGCCGTCAATATCGCAGAAAATACGCTGTTTTTCATTGATAGAGCTTCTTATTACTATTGCTATAATAGCTATACTTGTCGAATTATTGCTTCCGGCGTTTTCTAAAAGCAGAGATCAGGCTAAATTTGTTCGCTGGCTGGCGTTTAACCGGCAGTGCAGTAATGATCCGGCCTGTGTGCTTAATATGAATTTTCAAGAAGGCAGCGGAAGGCTGACTAATTCTGCCAAAGGCGCTGCTTTTAAGGGATATGAAGGAAATAAGTTTCAAGGTTCTTTGATAGGTGACTGTGAATGGACAGAGGGTCGCTGGCCGGGAAAGAAGAAAGCCATTTTGTTTCCGGGGCACTATTCATATGTCGTGATTTCAACTGATCCTTCCTGTGACTTTGGGATTTATGATGATTTTACTATTGTCTTATGGGTTTGCTTTGATTTTCCCAGCTCAGCTGGGCCGTTACTGACTAAGGGGCTTTTTCAGTATAGCGCTCCGAATTACTTTAGTCAGTTTTACATAAATCAGTGTAAATGGTGGAATGCTGATTATAATCGCTGTAGAGCTGCTTTTGAAGTACAGACAACTGGCTATGGAGCCAGATATGGTGATGCTTCTGCTAAAGGTAAAAAGATGTCGTACGCCAAGCATGAATGGATAATGCTGACGATTAGAAATCAGGTTAAAGGGAACGATAAAATCGTTGATTTTTTTATCAATGGCGAAAAAATGGGTAGAGACAACGAAGAAGTTTACGAAGAAACCATATCTATACCTTCTGTAATTATGATTGGCGGAATGGATTTTCAGCGTTTTGGGAGCACTGCTCCAATCCCCGACCACCAGCAGTACGGTTATGGGTTTAAAGGCCGAGTAGATGAGTTACTGATTTATCGGCGCGCATTGCCAGACGGCGAGATAAAAGGCCATTATGAAATGGGACGTGTAAACTAAAATAAAGCAAATATTATTCATAAAGAGAGAGCAAATTGAAGATTAGAAAACACGGCAATAAAAAGTCATATTTTACTATTATTGAGTTGCTTGTATCAATAGCAATTATTGCTATTTTAATGAATCTGCTGCTTCCCGCTTTCTCTAAAAGCAAGGAACAGGCAAAATATGCCCGCTGGCTGGCCTTTAATAGACAATGTAACGGTGACTCGGCCTGTGTACTGAATATGAATTTTCAGGAAGGAAGCGGGGTTATTATAAATTCTGCAGTCGGTGCAGCTGTAAAAGGCTATGACGGTTCAAAGCACAAAGGCTACATGGTTGGCGACTGTGAATGGACCGTTGGGCGTTGGCCGGCTAAAAAGAAGGCAGTGATGCTGTCAGGCTGGTACTCCCACATAGAAATCCCACCTGATCCCTCCAGGGATATTGGTACTTATGAGGATTATACAATTATACTATGGCTTTGCTTTGATTTTCCTGATTCATGGGGGGCTATTTTGAGTAAAGGATATATAAGTAACAGCCAACCGAACAGCTACGGCCAGTGTTACATTGGTGAAATGGTACAGTGGGATGATGCTAAACAAGTGGCTACAGCCAACTTCAGCGTACTTGCAACAGGATATGAATCGCGATTTCGCTATGTTGAAGGAGGCAAATATAAAGAATTGCATTTCAACCGCCATGACTGGGTAATGCTGGCATTAAGAAATAAGGTTGAAAATGATGAAAAGGTGGTAGATTTCTTTGTCAATGGTGTTAAAATGGCAAGAAATTACGAAACTATATACGGGGATACAATAAAGCATTCTATTGGCGGAGTAAAATACCTGACAGGAATGTCTGGTGGGAAGCCCGTTTCTAAAGCCAGCGGCTTTGGGTTCAAAGGTCGTGTAGATGAGTATCAGGTTTATAAACGTGCAATGTCTGATGGCGAAATAAAAGGTCATTATCAGATGGGGCGTGTTAGGTAATAGATTTTATTTGGAGCAGGGGCGTAGAGATGGGAAAAGGTTGCAGGAAATATTTTTCGCTCATTGAAATTTTGGTATCGATCGCTATTATCGCGATACTGATTGGACTTTTGCTTCCCGCATTTTCAAAAGGTAAAACTAAGGCTACTTTTGTTCGCTGGCTGGCTTTCAACCGACAATGCAGCAGTGATCCCGCCTGCGTGGTTAATCTTAACTTTCAGCAAGGCGAAGGTAAAATCACAAACTCTGCTGCAGGAGATGAATTTAAAGGTTTTAGCGGAGATCGATTTAAAGGTAAACTTATCGGTGACTGTGAATGGACTGACGGGCGTTGGCCTGGTAAGAAAAGTGCCATTCTCTTTCCTGGTCATTTTTCTTTCGTAGAAATATCGGCTGGTCCATCCGGGGCTTTTGGTACATTTGAGAATTTTACCATTATTTTATGGGTGTGTTTTGACTTTCCAAGCTCAGCTGGCCCCTTACTTAGCAAGGGCCTGCTGCAGTATTCCAAACCAAATTATTTTGGGCAGTATTTTCTGACTGAGCGCGGCTGGTGGAATAAGGATAAAAGCAGATGTACAGCTGCTTTTGATGTTCAGGCTTCAGGCTACAAAGCTCGTTTCGGGGATAAAAATGTTGACGGTAAAAAGATTTCTTATGCCCGCCACGAATGGGTAATGCTGACTATCAGAAACTATATAAAAAATGATGAAAAGGTAGTAGACTTCTTTGTGAAAGGCGAAAAAATGGAGCGTAAATACGTTGAAATACAGGCTGAAACGATCAAAATACCTTCTGTGATATGGCTTGGGGGTATGAAGTATCAGCGTTTTGGAAGTAATAACCCGGTGCCGGATCATCAACAGTCAGGTTTTGGCTTTAAGGGACGCATTGACGAAATGCTTATGTACAGACGCGCGCTCTCCGACAGTAAAGTTAAAGGTCACTACGAAATGGGGCGAGTGAATTAGCATTAACTGTTTATTGTAAGTGTATTATGTTTTTAAAATTATATTTTGTGTGTTTGGTGTTTTAAAGCTTTAATAAATTAAGGGTAAAGGAGAGAGTTTAAGATGAGCACGGACAGAATGATTGTAGTTAACACTTAAACAGTACCAGGAAAGAAAATTGTTGAATTGAAAGGGATGGTTCAAGGAAATACTGTCCGCGCTAAACATGCCGGTCGAGATTTTGCCGCTGGTTTGAAAAACTTTGTAGGAGGAGAACTAAAAGGTTATACCGAGTTGCTGGTTGAGTCACGCCGTCAGGCTACTGAAAGAATGATATCCCAAGCTGCTGAATTAGGCGCTAACGCTGTTGTAAATGTCAGGTTTGCCACAAGTTCAGTTACAGCCGGAGCTTCAGAGCTTTATGCATATGGTACTGCTGTTACAGTTTCTGATGAAGTTTAAGCAGGAATACTGATAAAATCACAGGTGGTATCATGGGAGACTTTATTGGTCTTGGAATATCTATTTCCATGTTGCTTTTGGCATTTATTTCCGGAAAAATAGTTGAAAAACGCCGTTTAAACTATCTTGATGGAAAAGAAAAAGATTTGCTGGTATAACTCACGTTAATCTGAAAAATTTGCCTGAAGAAATGGATGCTGCAAATGCCTGTTTAGTGACCGGCAGTGTTGTTGTGGCTAATAACTATTTTAAAGCGTTTTTATCATCGTGGGTTAATTTGTTCGGTGGGGAAATGCGTTCATATCAGAGGTTAATTGAGCAAGGGCGCCGTCTCGCTGTAGTTAGAATGCTTGAAAATGCAAATCAGTTTGGAGCTGATAAAGTCTGGAATATCAGGCTGCAGACTTCTACTACACAGTCTGGTCTCAATAAGAAAATGGCTGGTATTGAATTGATTGCGTATGGAACAGCTATAGTCGATAAATGAGCAAAAAAGACTATTTCTCCATAAATTCTGAGCCCGCTTTAAATGCATCTCTTCCTGAGCGGGAAGAAAGCATTTGTGTAGAAGAGATCGTTCAGAATGACAAGCCGGCGAGCTTTTGGGAAAAACAAAGAGATTCTGTTTTTAGTGAGCCGGCAATATCTTCTGAAAACTCAGGAGATACTGTCCGCTCAGCTATCTTGAAGAAGGCAGCTCATATAAGCTTTGCAAAGTCCTGGGGTGTTTCTTTCCTTGCCGGTTTAATTGGAGGAATACTGTCTGTTCCGGGGGTGTTTCTGGCCAATTCAGGTGGAATGTTTGCCTTTGGGTATATAATTATTGGCGGACCGGTAGCAGAAGAACTCATGAAGCAATGCGGCATGATTTATCTGACCGAATATAAGCCATGGTATATAAAAAACAGGTGGCAATATTATTTTGCCGCAATAATTTCGGCATTGATCTTTGCCACGATTGAAAATATTCTTTATATAAATGTGTATCTTGCAAAATTGCCTCTTGATAAGCTGGAGAGGGTTGCTTCTTTTCGTTGGAGTATTTGCACATTGCTGCATGTCAGCTGTGCACTCATAGCCTCTCTAGGGCTGAAGAGAGTTTGGGACGGCAGACTCCTGACTGGAAAACCGGCAGACCTTGCTTACGCTTATCCATATTTTATACTCGCTATTGTTATTCACGGCCTTTATAACTTTACAATGACTATTTTAGGTGATAAAGTCTTCTAGAGAATTGTAAATATGGAGGACTTAAAATGGTTGGGTATGTTTTTCTTACACTGCCGGCGCTGGCTTTTGTCGCGGTACTCGCTGGGTCATTAATCTATTTTTTAAAAAAACGAGATTGGTGGAGTGGTCTGCAGTTTTTCGGAATGCTGATCTATGTTATTTCAGTATTTTGGTCTTATTTGATTATTCTGTCAATCGTTGTCATCAGGTTACCCATTCCGATGTTTCTCAACTTACTTGGGCTATGCCTTTTTGCTATAGGTTATTTAGGTATGGCTTTAAAGAAGAAGAGGAAAAAGGGAAAAAAGAAGGAAGAAAAGAGGAGCGTTAAGAAGGAAAAGAAGAAGAAATAATAACCGTCATATATCCGTCGTTTTGTTGTTTTTGAGCTTGGTTTTCGCTCATTTTGGGCGGATTGAATTTCGATAGCAAAAAAAGCGGATGGTTTAAAGCCATCCGCTGATAAAACTTGAATAGTTTATTTGGATTTGCTGGTCATTATTTGCAGGATTGTAGAGTCGGTGTTTTTCATACCCTCACAGGCCAGTTTGCCAAGATTATTAATCACCTTTTCAACATCGTTTTCGACAATACCCTGTTCCTGAGTTACCCGAATATTATCAATAGCCAGCAGAGCAGCTTTTACAGCGGCATTCACAGAAGACGATACTTTAAGAGAGCAGCTGGCTTTGGCTCCATCACAGATAATTCCGGAGACATCACCAATCATATTTTCAATGGCATATTCAGCCTGTTCGCGAGTGCCTCCGAGCAGGTAAACTATACCGACACTTGAACCCATCGCAGCCACAATAACGGCGCACAACGCACTTAAGCGATCCAGATGAGCCTTGATATGAATAGCGGTAAAATGACTGAGAATAAGAGCGCGCAGTTTGGTTTCACGGTCAGCATTGACTAACTTAGCCGTGGTGACTACCGGAACAGTAGCGGCAATGCCCTGGTTACCGCTTCCTGAGTTAGCCATTACAGGCAGCTCACAGCCATCCATTCGAGCATCACTTGCAGCGGAACTGTTACGCATAACCGCAGTCATCAGGTCTTCGTGCAGGACACCTTTATCTATGTTGCTCTGCATCGTTTTGCCGATTTTAAGCCCGTAATCTTTATTCAGGCCAGCCTGAGAAATCTTTTCATTGAGTTCAGCGGCCATTTCAATAAATTCAATCATCTCCAGCGGGGCATTCATTGAGAAATCCCAGATTTCTTCAACACGGGTGCATTTTGCCATATTGTGCAGGTATTCAGCATGTTCTGCGTACTCTGGATTACCGGTTGAAGCAGAGAAAACTTCATGACCGTTTTTCTCGATGCTGGTAATATTTGTGTGTTCATCTTCTATGATGACAGTGACTTCTTCTTCACCTGAAAATACAGTACACTCAACGTAGAGGACATGTGGGACATCTTTAACCGATACAGACACTCGGTCTTCGTCAAGCATTATTTTAGCGGCAGCAACGGTTTCCGGAGTGAGTGAGTTTAGCACTTCGAGCAGTGCGTCAGGATCGCCGCCTAAAGCTCCGGCGGCGGCGGCAACTGGCAGGCCTTTCATTCCAGTACCGGGAACGCCTACTCCCATACCGTTTTTCATCAAGTTGCCGCTTACTTTGGCATCTATTTGATCAATAACTTTTTCTTTTCCGAGTTCTTTTACAGCAGTAGCGGCGGCTAGCGCCAGAGAGACAGGTTCGGTGCATCCCAGTGCGGGAACCACTTCAGTCTTAATTAATTCGATATATTCAGGCCACTTTTTATTCATCAAATAAAATCCTCGCGTTCATAGTCTGATTTAGCCAGATACTTTAATTAAATTATATTTATTACTAATGCGGAAGACAATAGTTAGCGGCTGATTGTTCCCGTTTAAATACCTGGGAATATTCAGTCTTCATTAATATTGTGTTCATTGAGCGTTTGTTTCGCATCAAAAATCTACTCTGTCGATGAATAATGTTGCTGTAAAAAATAAAAATCCTCACTAAGCATTTTAAGTGAGGACTTTATAACTTACAAATATTTTTTTATTTCTAAAGCGTTTTTATTTTTTATTTCCGCTTTGATTTTCGCGAAGCTTTCAGGTTTGAATTTTCTGCCGAATGCTTCAAAGAATTCATTTTTAGCGGCAGTATCAGCGAAATTATCTGCAGCCCATTCGCTGAGGTAACCCATGGTCAGAGGAGACAGCAGCATGTGAGCAAAAGAAATAGCAGCTCCTTTGACAAATTCAGCTGTGTGTGGTGCCAACGCGTCGGTTTCAAAGTCATCAGCAAGTTTTTGGCCCGGAGCATTCATTTCAGTTCCAACCACAACAGGCATATCGCGCTGGGCAGCGGCTTCCATGATTGCATTCAGGCAAGCTACTTTTTCAGCTTTAACAGCCTGGTCAGAGAAATTCCAGTTGCGGTCAGGAATTATGTTCAGTAGAGCGCCACCCTTGGCAATGTGAAGGTCCAGAAGCTTACCCGGGTCGCTTTCTCCGCTGCTGCTGCCATCCAGCCAGGCAACAGTTGGGATAGCACCGTTGGCGGCTACGAAAGCATTCATTTCTTCAAGTGCCGGAAAGGATTTCGGGTCAGGCTGAACATAGCCAACTCCGCCCCTTTTCATCGTTTTTGAACGAATAGTAGCTTCAAGTTTGACGGGATCAGAAACTATGGAGCTGGCGTTTTCTAATGGAATATCAAGTTTTTTAGCCCAGAAAGCATTTCTTTCGGCCTCGTCAGTGATAAGTTGTTCCGCTTTTTTGCGGTATGCTGTGCAGGCGTGACGCTCGGTAGCGTTGCCGCATGGTGTCAGCGAAAGCAGGTCTTTTTCAATATTCAGTTTGACCGGAGAAAGAAACGTGTTCACACGTTCGACGATGCCAAAGGTACGTTCAGCGGCTTTCTGCTTAAGGTTTTTCAGGAAAACCTGTTGATCTGCCGGTAAGTCACTGTTGGCAAACCCAACTCCCATATGATAAGCGACTCCCGGCTCGCCCGGAGAGTTAATTCCGTCCTCAGCCATGTCTCCAACAAAAACCCTGGTTTCAATACCGCAAACAGCTCGGATATTAAACCTGGAAGCAGCATCGAGGAACTCATTTACGGCATCAAGTACATCAAAATCGACTATTCCTGCAGCAAACCAACCTTTTTTTGCGGCAAGCCATGCGATGTAGGTTGGAGAGAACCCATAGCCATTATAAGAGCAGAATGTATGGCAGTGCAAGTTATGTGAGTCAACTTGTTCCCCTTGAACGATTTTTCCTGTGTCACACAGTTCACAGATTTCAGATAAAATGTTTGTGCGTTCCTCGGTGTCATAACTGTTCAAACCAGCCTCAAAACAGGCCATCTCTTTTCCAGTGATCATTGAGTTCCCCAATATTTTTTAAATTAAGAATGGAATATTTTGTTGTAAGCATTAATATATTATCAAAGAGGAGGTTTGACAAATCGCACAACCTATTTCTTTACAGAGGTATATTCAGCACATTCAAAATTGACAGCTTTTTTAAGCTTTAAGCTTGAATGTCAGATGACTTGCGTTATTTTAAAAATAGTAATCATTACTAAAAATGGACTTTTAGACAATGAAATTCAGTAGAACAAGTCAAAGGCGCGTAATTCTGAGTGAATTGCGTAAGCTGAAATCGCATCCGACAGCCGATGAGCTTTATACAATTGTACGTGAGAAACTGCCACAGATAAGTCTTGGTACTGTTTACCGCAACCTTGACCAGATGGCTGAGGCCGGTATTGTTCAAAGGCTTGAACTTTGCGGTAGACAGAAGCGTTTTGACGGCAACATTGACCGGCACTATCACATGCGCTGCCCTGATTGTGGAGCAGTGAAAGATGTTGAGAATGACCGCATGTCGCATGTCGAAAGTATTTTGTCTGATGTTTTAGAGGACCTCGATGCTGAAGGTTTTTGGATAGAGTTCACAGGACAATGTAAAGATTGCAACAAACCCAGAGTTGAAATTATCTAAAACTCAACTGCGGTAACAACGGAAAAATTACCCCTTAATCGAACTTTTTCGGAGGAAAAAATGGCTAGCATTAAAGGAACTAAAACCGAACAGAATTTGTTGAAAGCTTTTGCCGGTGAATCTCAGGCTAGAAACCGTTATGGTTTTTTTGCCGGACAAGCTAAGAAGGAAGGATATATTCAGGTCTCCAAGATTTTTGAAGAAACTTCAGGGCAGGAACGCCTGCACGCAAAGCGCTATTTCAGCTTTCTTGAAGGTGGCGATGTGGAAATTACTGCTGCTTACCCCGCTGGTATCGTCGGTACCACTGAGGAAAACCTGAAAGCGGCTGCTGCTGGTGAAAAATTTGAGTGGAGTGAACTCTATCCGAGTTTTGCTGATGTGGCTGAAGAGGAAGGATTTCCTCGTGTAGCTGCTGCATTCCGTTCTATTTGCAAAGCAGAAAAACACCACGAAGAACGCTATCTATCTTTACTGAAACACCTTCAGGATAACGATGTTTTTGAACGCGATGAAGAAGTCACATGGACTTGCTCAAAATGCGGTTATATCCATAAAGGAAAAACTCCGCCTAAGAAGTGTCCTGCCTGTCATCATCCACTTGAATACTTCATTATTCTGTCTGAAAATTTCTAAATTTTTACTGGTATATTTAAAATTAACCTATTATGTTATAGTTGAAGTTTATGTTAAACGCATCAACTATGGAGGAGTATAAAAATGAATTCTAAGCGTAACCAGGTCTATAAATGCAGCCACAGCGGTTTAACTGTTGAAGTCTTGACTGCCGATGATGAATGCACCAAATTGGAGTGCTGCGGCGAAGAAATGCAGTTGATGACTGAAAAAAATGCTGATACCGGCCAGGAAAAACACGTTCCTATTTTGTCAGGAGATGATAAGGGAGTAAAGGTTGTCGTCAGTTCTGTGCCGCATCCAATGACCGAAGAACATCATATTGTCTGGATTGAAGTGCAAAACGGCCCGTGGGTAAATCGTAAGTATCTGGATCCCACAGGCAAACCAGAAGCAGAGTTCTATGTACCAATGCATGACGGACTCGTAGTGCGCAGCTACTGTAACCTGCATGGACTCTGGAAAGGATAAGGTCAAATGCTTAGCAAAGAACTCGAAAAAGCTCTTAATGAGCAAATCAACTTCGAACTGTACTCGTCCTACCTGTACGTAGCTATGTGCGGGGCGCTCCAGAAAATGAATTTTAGCGGAGCGGCAAACTGGATGAGAATTCAGGCTATGGAAGAATTGACTCATGCTGATAAAATGTTCAAATTTATTTTTGATCGAGACGGTAACGTTGTCTTAGACAAAGTCGACCGTCCACCATCAAGCTGGGATTCAATGCTTGCTGCTTTCGAAGATGTTTATAAACACGAGAAAGTCGTGACGGCCAGAATTTCCAATCTCATGGAACTGGCTTTAAGCGAAAAAGATCATGCCACCAGCAGCTTCCTGCAATGGTTCGTTACTGAACAGATTGAAGAGGAAAGCAATGCTAAGTCCATTATTGATAAACTCAAAATGGCCAGCGATTCTCCTCAAATGCAGTTAATGATGGATATGGAACTGCAAAAGCGTCAGTTTAATATGCCTGCTGGTTCTGTACAGGCCTGATTTAGACGATATAGCTTGACAAACGACCCGTTTTTTACTGGCCGTTTGTTGTGCTGATTACACACGTAAATTTATCAGAATTTTTTGAAGGAAACCAGTAATGGAGAATTACCTCAAAGCAGTAAAACTGACCGATAAGGTTTATTGGGTTGGCGCAATCGACTGGAATATGCGTTATTTTCACGGATATACCACTGAACGCGGTACTACATATAATGCCTATTTGGTTTTGGATGAAAAAATTACCCTCATTGATACAGTCAAAAAAGGGTTCAAAGATGAACTAATGGCGCGTATCAGCTCTATTATAGACCCATCCAAAATCGATTATATTATCTCAAACCACGCCGAAATGGATCATTCCGGCTGTTTGCCTGAAATTATTGATGAAGTTAAGCCGACAAAAGTTTATGCTTCTAAAAACGGCAAAAAGAACCTCATTGACCAGCTTGGCGAATTGGATATTGAAGTTGTACGTACTGGCGACTCTGTGAATCTTGGCAGTAATAAGTTTCTGTTTATTGAATGCCCAATGCTGCATTGGCCTGACAGCATGTTGTCCTATCTGGATCAGGAAAAGGTACTTTTCTCTCAAGATGCATTTGGAATGCATCTGGCTGGAACTAAAATTTTTGCCGACCAGTATGATCCCAACGTTATTGAATGGGAAAGCAAAAAGTATTTCGCGAATATTTTAATGCCGTACGCTCCGCGCGTTTTGAAGCTGCTTGATGAAATTCCTGAGCTTAACCTGGATATAGACCTGATTGCCTCTGACCATGGCCCGCTATGGCGCAAAGACATTAATTATATCCTTGATATGTACCGTGAATGGTCTATCATGCCGCCTAAAAAGTGTGCTCTGGTCTTTTATGACACTATGTGGGGGTCTACTGAAAATATGGCTAAATCAATCGCAGACGGCTTGCGTGACGCCGGAATCGATACTGAGGTTGCCTGCCTGCAGCAAACTGAACGCAGTAATATAATTACTAAAATTCAGGATGCCGGTGTTATTGCCGTTGGCAGTTCTACCATAAATAATAACTATCTCCCGACCATGGCGGACGTTCTTTCTTATGCCAAAGGTCTTAAGCCCAAGAATAAGATAGGTATGGCGTTCGGATCTTATGGATGGAGCGGTGAATCTATCAAAAATATCGAAGCCGAGCTTAAAGCTATGAAAGTAGAGCTTGTCGAAGATAACTATGTCGTTAAGTACGTTCCAACTAAAGAACAGTTGGAAGACGGATATAATCGTGGTGTTCGCCTTGGCAAGGACTTGCTTGAGCGTATCGCTGCATTCGAAGCAAATTAACCTTAATAACTCAGTATAAAGGAGTACAAAATGAAGAAGTACGTATGTGACTTGTGTGGCTATGTGTATGATCCCGCAATCGGTGACCCTGAAAACGGTATCGAACCAGGAACTTCTTTTGAAGATCTTCCGGACGATTGGGTTTGTCCAGAATGCGGCGCCGGAAAAGAAGATTTTTCTCCGGTAGACTAAGGCTAACTAAAGTCTAAGCTGAATATTCAGCATACAGGCATTTAGATTTAAACTCTGTTCGGCAATTACGCTGGACAGAGTTTTTGTATTTATGTGATAAGATTAGTATAGGTCACAACCCGGCAAACCCTCCCCCCTTTTTGTTCTACTTTTAAAATAAATCTTCCTGTAATAAAGCCTCTCAATTTTTATTTTTTGATTGTTGTTATAAATAATAAGCATTTGTTTAAGTTTAATGTTTTTATATTATAAGGCATTATTTATTATAAGGTAATGTATTAATGTTACTTGATTCTCAGGAATGATAACCTGAATTTTAACAAATATTGTCTTAAATATTTTGCATTTTAAATTAAGTTTGCTATTATCTTGAGAGTACCGAGTTCTTGACTCTTTGAGCTAATCCCTTTGCTAGGCTTTTTCCGCATTTGTTGCTTACCAAAATCCCGGCTGCATTCTTTAAAGGCTTAAGCCTCCCACGGGATTTGCTTTTTATTTAATATTTT
>JAAEMX010000413.1 GCA_024225035.1 Lentisphaerota bacterium | reverse complement strand
CGTCTTTTGCGAATATCTGACCCAGCGACCACACTTTACATACTTGGGTCCTTTGCCAACGACTCGCCAGCCTCTCAACGTAGCTTCTGCGACACCTAACTTCTCAGCTACTTCAATCGTGTTAAGAAATTCTGCCATGGCGACCTCCCTTTTAACTTAAGCTTTTATACTCAGATACTTCTCAGTTCCATTGCAACCAGCGCTACAGAGTTCTGAGAAATGTCATTGGCTACTGAATATTTCCTGACCAGTTTTTTATAAATCCGGCGTTTGTGGTGTAGTAGGAAGAGTGTTTCAAAGTACTCATGCTTACGATTGAAACTGCTGTAGAATCTTGAAATGTCCATTCTCTTTTCTGAGCCTTAGCCCAGCCTCCAATGTTAACTTTCAGATCTTATCTCATGTCTCTCTACTTATAAGTATACATGGCAACGCAATAAACGCAATACGTTTATTGCGAATATTTATGTATTTTTTACATTTTTACTTGAATTTAGCCTAATTTGACTTTAATTGACCGGAATATGTTAGTAGGCTTTAATAGGAGGTCTATATGGGAAAAATGCTTATCAGTAAATTAAGTGAGTTTGTAGTAACCCACGGCTTAACTTACGAACAAGTAGCAAGAGACATAGGTGTATCACAAGCGACTGTCTGTCGCTGGATAAATGGAGGGATGGGCATTGGTAATAGAAATAAACATAAGGTGACTGAATATTTAAAGAATTGGAACAACAAAAAAGAAAAAAATTCTTTATCGTTTGAAAATTGGCCTCTAACTGAGGTTCAATTACAGCAGGTAATAAACTATTTGAGCAACCCAAATAACAGGCTCGAGTTATTTGAATTTTTGGCAAAAATAGAGAGGTTTAATTTAAATAGTAATAAAAATAGGCTCAAATAGTCAATTAGAATAAATCAATTATAGGTTCAACCCTATTCAAGAGCTCAGGATTCTCTATAAGCTTTTCAGCTATGACCTGTACTCTCTTACGCACATTATCGGATTCCAGGCCGTTGTCGCCAAGCCTAAGCTTTCCAACTTTAAGAATCTCGGCAACGGCATTACTTACGGCATCTCGTTTAGGGTCTACGCTTAGGCGGGCATAAGTGGGTGTGACACCTGTTGACTTCTGTCCAAGCACACTGGCAATCATATGAAGGCTTACATTTTGATTTGCCATCCAACTAGCAAGGGTACGGCGTAAGTCATGGATGCGCAGGTCTTCGATATTAGCGCGTTTGAGGAGAGAATACCAACCTCTTGTCGGATTTTTATAGTGACCACTTGCGCTACTTGGAGAGTAAAAAACCCAATTTGTTCCAATACTTTTTTTTTCTTGATCGCTCTTGCGGCGAGTCAAAATTTCAAGCACTGTATCGTCAAGCACTGTTACATCATCATCATCATTTTTTGTTTTTTCGCCTGGTATAGTCCAAAGCTTTTTGTTGAAATCTATCTCTGACCATTCAGCTGCCAAAACATTGCTTTTACGTTTTGAAGTAAAAAGCGCCAATAAGACAAAATCTTTGAAGTCTCGGCTTTCAGACCTCATAAGTTCTGTGAAAAATCGTTCAACTTCATCTTCTTTAATATAGCGTGCTCTACTCCGTTCTTTAAAAAGCTCAATCATTGCAGCCGGGTTTTGAGGAATGTTATAATCATGCTTAATCAGAAGATTGATAGATGCTTTAATTCCTTGTAAAAGCCTGTTGGTCGTATGTGAACTTACTTCATCACGAACCTTAGAGTGTAGATGTCGCATTTCGCTTCTAGTAATGTCAAGTATTCTTTTCTTTTTTAATTTTATAGGGACATAAGTTGAAAAACGATATTGGCAATCTGTTACATCGCGATGCCATCCCTTAGTTTTTTCACGATGTTTAAGCCAGTACTCAAAAGCTTCTTGCAAAGTAATATTTTCTTTTTCTTTTTGTTTGGTATCTACGCCACACATGACATCAGCATTTATCTGCGCTACACGGTCTTGTGCAGCCTTGATTGACACGTCACCATAGTTAGCTATTTTTATATATTTAGGCCTTCCTTTTATATTCCTTATATAGTAATAAGTGCGGGTGTTTTTGGAAGTAATTACAAAGTGTAAGTACCGTGTATCAGTATCTTGATATGTCGTTTTCTTCTCTGGAGTGGGTAATTTTTCAAGACTACTTTTTGTGAATTTGGTTTTTTCCATAATAACCTATCTTATATATATCTTACAGTACACAGCGACAAACAGCTATTTTAGGCGACATACAGCAACAAACAAAAATACTGTATCAAGTTCAAATATAATATAATAGAAGGCTTTACAAAGTCAAGGAACCCTGGCCGTAGTACAGGAATCCCGTTGGGAATTCCGTCCTGGTGACAAGGTTTGGGTACATATTCCTAAGCTGGCTAACAGTGCCTACTGCATTCCTGCAGATGCTATCCAGCAGCAAAATAAGAGCAGTTTTGTGTATGCAGTCAACAAAAATAAACGCGCCATGCCTGTAACAATCAAGCTTGGTAATAATTTTGACAACACCCTTTCCATCATTGGCAAAGGTTTAAAATCAGGTATGAAAATCCTCGTTCCGCAGAAAGAACAGAAAATAAAGCCGGCACAAGTTGTAAAACTTGGAAAAGAGGTTAAACTGTCCACCAGTAGATAATTTTATCTAACAAATTTTAGAATACCCAATTACCCGGCAAATCACCGGGTAATTTTTCTTTAAATGAGTTTATTTCAAGTTAGAAATATAAATCAAATTACGAAAGATAAACTAAAATGGACTTACTGAAATATATCGTACTGCCGATTCTTGCACTAAACACCGGAATAAGCAAGACAGGGCTTCCAGCCGCCGGAATACTTAGTGTTCCTCTGGCAGCCATGGTTTTTCCTGCCAAGATATCCACCGGATATATGCTGCTGTTCATGGTAACAGGCGATCTGTTTTCAGTAATGTACTACCACCGCCATGCTCAATGGAATATACTCAAAAAGCTCATTCCATGGACACTGCTCGGCCTTATCGCCGGTTCTGCCGTTATTTCTTATATCGACAGTAAACAGTTGACACCAATAATCGGTTTTATCGTTCTGCTGATGCTCGGACTGCACTTCTGGAATTCGCGTCATGCCAATGATGAAGAGGTGAAACATCCGGGCTGGCTCTTCGCTGCATTTATGGCGTTCTGTACCGGGCTGACTTCACAACTGGCAAATGCCTCAGCTCCAGTAATTATCATATATCTTCTGACACTGCGGCTACCTAAAGAAAAATTCATCGGTACGGTTGCATGTCTTTTTATGTTTATGAACCTTATAAAGCTGCCGCTGTTTTTCTGGGAAGGCAGGATAACCCCACAAATTCTGATGAATGATGTATGGTTTCTACCGTTGGTAATCGTGGGTGGAGTTATAGGAATATGGATATTTAAGCACCTTTCAAACAAATGGTTTAACCATGTCATCCTGGCGCTTACTTTTCTGGCAGCCGTCAAACTGTGCTGGACGGTTGTGGATCTTTTTTAATTACTTGCCGAAATCAGCTCGGAATTGAGCAAAACGGTCTTCCGCAATAGCTTCTCTAATTTGACGCATCAAGTTGATGAAATAATAGAGATTATGCATAGTCACCAGACGCATACCCAGAATCTCACCAACATTCATCAAGTGCCTGATGTAGGCCTTAGAAAATTTACGGCAGGTATAGCAATCACAATTTTCGTCGATCGGCGATAAATCTTCGCGGTAACGTGCTGCCTTAATCGGAATAGTAGTGCCGTTAGTCAGGAAAGCGCTGCCGTGACGGGCAAGACGAGTAGGAATTACACAGTCAAACATGTCAACGCCACGAGCTACAGCCTCAACTATCTGCTTGGGAGTACCGACCCCCATCAAATAATGCGGTTTATCTTCAGGCAGATAAGGCACCGTCCAGTCAAGCACTTCAAACATCTTGCCCTCAGGCTCGCCAACACTTAAGCCACCGATAGCGTAGCCCTCAAAGCCGATATTGACCAGATCCTTAGCTGACTGTTCACGCAGATCCTTGTACATAGAACCCTGAACTATTCCAAAAAGCTGCTGCCCTTCCCCAAGCTTCTGATCACGGCAGATAGTTTCCCATTCAGTAGTCTGCAGCATGGATTTCTCTGCCTGCTTGTGGTCGCACGGGTAAGGAGTACATTCATCAAACGCCATTACTATGTCAGAGCCTAAAGTCCGCTGAATAGCCATGGATTCTTTCGGACCGAGGAAAAAACGGCTGCCGTCAATATGAGATGCGAAGTGCACCCCTTCTTTAGTAATTTTACGAAGTCCTTTCAAACTGAAAACCTGAAAACCACCGCTGTCAGTCAAAATCGGGCGATCCCATGAACTGAACTTGTGCAGGCCTCCAGCCTTTTCCATAATATCCATGCCAGGACGCAGAAACAGATGATAAGTATTTCCTAGAATAATCTCAGCATTCAGGTCAACCAGCTCATCCGGAGACATGGCTTTAACAGACGCTCTGGTGCCGACCGGCATAAAGATTGGTGTATTAATTTCTCCATGAGGTGTTTTAAGAACCCCGCGCCTTGCCCCGGTCGCAGGGCATTTTTTCAATATTTTAAAACTCATTACAATCCTTCAAAGTAATTCTTGCTACTTTATAAACATACCCTCAAAGAGTTGTTTTACTTCTTCCGACTTGCCAAATTTTTCTGCAATTCTGGCAGCAAACTCAAAAGCCGCTCCCGGGCCTTTTCCAGTAATAACTCTGTCATCAACTTCAGTCATTGCACCGGTAGGCGTATTGCCTTCCATATAATCTTCAAAACCGGGGTAAGCGGTGATAGTCTTACCTTCAGTTATTCCAAACCGTGCCAGCGCCATTGGCGCAGCGCAGATAGCAGCGGCAATACCGCCATCAGCATAAATTTTATTCACAAAGGCCATGAGGGCATCACTATTACGCAGGTTTGCCGCTCCCGGCATTCCTCCCGGCAGGATGACTGCTTTAAAGGCTCTTGCATCAACTGCTGCCAGGCTGCAATCAGCAGTAAACTTGATATTATGCGCCCCTTTTACCTCTCTGCTCTTTAAACCACATAGTAAAAGATCAAAATCAAGTCTGCGCAGAACATCAGCAACCGCTACTGCTTCTGTTTCCTCAAAACCATCAGCTAAAATCATCACCATCTTGATAGCCATGCCACAGTCTCCTTTATTTTTATATCATTGGAATAAATTACACCAAGCGCAGGTTTTAGCAATAACAAAAACACAATTTCAAATGATCTCTACACTAAACCTGCAAGCAGAAATCAACAGCAAAATATATCATAACTAAAAATAAACTAAGCCGCTTTGAATTTGATTTATTTAAAAACAGCAATATTATACCACATCAACATCTAATATTCATTATACAGGTAATAAAAAATGCGTTATTTAGGAGCAATATTTTTTGCAGTGCTGGCTTCAACCGGAAACGCCATGTTTGCAGCCTCACAGAAAAAGGCCGCCAGCATGAGCAACCCCTTTCTGTCTGTGGCTGCCGCGTCAGTGGTTTGTGCGCTCATCATGATCCCGGCAGTGCCGCTTTTCGGAAAGGAAAATTACACTCTGGCAATTAAGCACAACTGGCCCTGGTTTGTTATGGGAGGGGTCGCATTATTCATTACCGACATGGCATTTAACCTGCTTTACACCAAGTATGGAGCGTCACAGTACGTTTTGTATGCTGTAATCTCTATAATTACAACATCGCTAATCGTTGGAGCTCTTATATTCCGTGAAAAACTGAATATATACCACTGGGCTGCAGTGGGAACAGCAATAGTAACCGTTATTTTGTTCTCGGTAGGTCAAGCTCGATTGAGATAATCAGGCAGCCGGTTCGACTTCCATATCTTCCACAACTTCAGGTTCGGATATAATCTTTCGTCCGGTTTCTTCGGTTTCGTTGAGCGGTGCTATGGAGAATCCGGTAAAGCCGTAAATAATGGCAATTATCGGGCATAGCCAGTTAAGAAAACAGTAAGGCACGTATGTCCAAGGGGTTAACCCTAAGGTAGCAATCATGAAAGCGCCACAGGAATTCCACGGAATAAGCGGCGACGATAAAGTACCAGAGTCCTCAAGTGTTCTAGAAAGGTTTTTCGGATGCAGGCCCCTTTTCACATATGCGTCCTTATACATTCTTCCGGAAATGATGATCGCAATATATTGGTCTCCAGCAAAAATATTTACCAGCAAAGGAGTTATCACAGTAGCAGCTATAAGCTGACCTGTTGATTTTGCAACTTTTAAAATTCCGTTGGCCAACACACTAAGCATACCACTCTTTTCCATAATACCGCCAAACGCAATGGCACAAAGAATCAACGCAACTGTAGGAAGCATGCTCTCTATCCCACCACGGCTCATCAATGAATCAACTACCACATTACCTGAATTACTTTTATAACCGCTTTGAAGACAAGTAAGAATTACAGAAATAGGAGTTTTTTGCACAAATACAGCAACCAAACCACCCAAAACAGCTCCTATAAATAAACCTGGAATTGCCGGGAATTTTTTTATTACCATATACAAAACAATTGCTGGCACAGCAAGTAAAAACGGGGAAATAATAAATTTATCCTGCAGTACCCCAAGTACTGAATTAATATTGTCAACCGAAAGGTGGTTTCCACTATATTTTGTACCGATGATGATAAAAAGAACCACGGCAATTGCAAATGCGGGTAAAGTGGTATACATCATATGCCGAATATGCTCAATCAGTTTTGATCCAGCCATAGCGGGCGCTAAGTTAGTCGTTTCAGAAAACGGTGACAGTTTATCTCCCATATAACCGCCTGAAATAACCGCACCTGCGGTAATAGGCTGCGGAATACCTAACCCGTAACCAATTGCCATCAAAGCAATACCGATTGTAGCGGCTGTTGTCCATGAACTCCCCGAGGCCATTGATACAACTGCACACATAATCATAGCTGCAGGCAGAAAAATCCCGGGAGAAAGAACTTTCAGTCCATAAAAAATCATTGCAGGCACAATTCCGGAAATAATCCAAGTAGCAATCACCATTGCGACGACTATCAGAATTATTATCGGCTCAAGCGACATCTTGATAGAATTAATCATTCCATCCTGCAAATCGCTCCATTTCTGCTTCAACCATAATACAGCTACTGCAGCTGCTACCATACCGGAGGCAAATAATATAAAATGCGGCGGCTGTTTGGCATAGTATTGGGTATATCCCAATGCTAATGCTAAAAATACCACCGGTATCAACGCATGATAAAAACGTGGCTTAATCGCTTTGTTTGTGCTCATGATTAAAGTTTTTTAATTAGTTTAAGATTTTATGCTTTGAAAAGAATTAACTTAGCACAGCTAAAATACATTTCTAGAAAATATGTTAGCTATATTGATCTTTTTTGATTAAAAACACCCTAAATATTACTTAGAAGTAGACAAATATGAATAGCTAAAGTTCCGATATTTAACCGCTTTAACACTGAATCTTCGAGATTAGCCATTATAATGGCTTACTTTATCCCAAAAATTGTCAGGTATTCATTTAGTGGATATTCGACGCATTTGTAACTATCTACCCGAGCATACGAAGGCCCTGTTTTCAGCCATTCAAGCATAGAGTCAACCTGTGCTTGAGGACCTTGAACTAACGCCTCGACACAACCGGGAGTAACATTTGAAATATAACCTTTCAGGTCAGGTAATTTACGGGCATAGCTCAATGCAGACCAGCGAAAACCAACTCCGGTAACCCTGCCTTCGACAAGCACCCGAAAAGCTACTTCCTTTTCACCATTCTGTTCATTCATTGGACAAACCGCACTTTTTATACTGCAACTTTAAACTCTATAGGGTTATAAAATACTCGCTTTTTTTATCAAGACAAGCTATATTTTGCTGTGTTTGGCACAGAAACAGTAAAACTAAGGCAGGAGACACAATGCTGAAAGACAAACTTATTGATTTCCTCGGTTACCTGTCACTTGAGCGTGGCCTTAGCAAGAATACTGTTTCAGCATATCACTCTGATCTTGATGACTTCACAGACTGGCTGAAAAAAGAGGGACTGACCGACTATGCATCTGTGAGGCGTGACATTATCCTTGATTACCTCGGAGAACTCAAAGATATAGGCATGGAACCAGCGACTCTGGCTAGAAGGCTTGTCTCCATAAAAATATTTTTCCGCTACCTCTGCCAGGAGAAAGTTATCACTAAAGACATTACAGATGTCATGGACTCTCCCAAGTTGTGGAAGCTATTACCGGACTTTCTTAGTACTGACGAAATTGACCGTCTATTGAAAGCATTCCCATCCAGAGCCAAAGATCTGCTGCTTTTCCGTAACAGGACTATTCTGGAAATGATGTATGCCTGCGGTTTAAGGGTTTCAGAAACAGCAGGGCTCAACCTGAGCTCTATCAACTTCGATGATGAAACCGTAAGAGTTAAAGGCAAAGGAAAAAAAGAACGGATTGTTCCGATTGGAAAAACCGCTCTAAGGTTTGTAAATCGTTACCTTGATGAAATCCGCCCTCAGTTGGTGAAGAACCCAATGGAAGCCTCCCTTTTTCTATCAAAAAGCGGCAGAAAACTTAACCGTGAATGGATTTGGAAAGTGGTCAAAGAAGCAGCTAAACTGGCGGGAATTAACAAAAACATCCATCCGCATACTTTACGTCATTCATTTGCCAGTCACTTACTGGAAAACGGTGCAGACCTGCGTGTTATACAGGAAATGCTTGGTCACGCTGATATAAGTACAACCCAGATTTACACACATATTGATCAGCGCCGAATACTCAAAGTACATAAGCAGTTTCACCCTCGCGGCTGAATTGCTATTATTTGCAATAAAACCCTCTCTTTACCTCATAATTGGAAAATTTGCGGCAACAGCAGTATAATTATTAGTGCAAACGCTTTCATAAAAGAGGGAGGTATATAATGTGCCTTAAAGGAAAAGCGACAGTGCCGAAAGACAAAGCAAAATATGTCTGCAAAAGATGTGGAGCTACTTCGGACAAAAAAAAGAAAATGTGCAAGCCTTCAAAGATAAAATAAACGTTATACACAACGTATCATTTAATAAGAGGCGCTTCAGCAAATCAGTTGAACGCCTTTTTTTCTTGCTCAGAACTTCCACTCACAGGCAGAAAAAATGTAACCAGTGTAACTGTAGAAACAGCAATCAAAATCAGCAGCAGAGAGTGCTTTATCTGCAATACTTCATTCAGAAAAGTGGTCAAAGCCGGAATTGTACCAGCCAAAGCAAAAGCAACATTAAGGCAGAACGAAAGACCTGAAACCCTTATTTCTGCTTTAAAATACCTGATCAGCAACAGTGGATAGGTAAGAATTCCACCAGTCAAAACTCCGATGATCATCAAAAATACTGTATACGATGCTAATTTGTTGTTAGCTATAAAGTAAAAAACAGGCAGAGAAATAAGCAGAACCAGTAAAGTCGATAAATAAAAGACCCTTAATCTCTTAAACCTATAAGCGAATAAACCCAAAACAGGTGTTGCGATTATGGCAACCAGGAGACAAAAACTGTTTATAATAAAAATATCTCCAGATTCATATTTATAAACAGACTTCAAATATGCAGGCAGAAAAATCAGAAAAACCATCGTTTCGGTAGCTGCCATAAGAACATTAACAAAGCCTTTAAACAAGTTAATCTTGTAACTTTTAAACAAGGTTATGACAGGTATTTTCTCCAGCTTTTTCCTCCTTTCTATTTCTAAAAACACAGGAGTCTCCTGCATGTTTCTCCTGAGGTAAACTCCTATAAATGCAAGTATTCCTCCAAATATAAACGGAATTCGCCAGGCGTAATCCAACACTTCGGACTTTGTAAAACATTTAAAAATTATCGCGCTTACTAAAGAGCCAGTAAGAATTCCAACCAGCAACCCGGAGTACAACAAACCGACACCAAGCCCTTTAAAACGCTCTTCAAGATGTTCATAAACAAAGGCTGTCGCTCCCGGCAATTCTCCGCCCAAAGCAAATCCCTGACACACTCTCAAAAACAAAAGAAAAACTGGAGCAAAGCTGCCAATATGCGAATATGATGGCAAAAGACCTATTGCCAAAGTGGAAATCCCCATAAGTAGAATTGATAAGTAAAAAATCTTTTTCCTGCCATACCGGTCTCCAAAATGGGCAAGTATAACCCCGCCAACCGGTCTCACAAAATATCCAACAGCAAAGATTACATAAGTAGAAAGAAGCTGAATAAAACCGGACAACTCCTTGCTGAAGAAGTGCTTTGAAAAAACATATGCAAAAAACACAAAGATGATAAAATCATAAAATTCCAAAGCCCCTCCAATAGAAGAGACTACAAATACCTGAATATCTTTTTTACGCAGTTTCATTTCAAGATTACCTAAAACATTAGCAACTATCAACCAATAGCATACCGTAAAAAAAATGCAATAATTATAAAAAAACACATTCAGGAATTATACTGTCAACGGTAAAAATCTTCAGGACAGATTACACCCTACCCTGAAGATCAAATTCAACTACAAGCTCCAGACATGCCCATGCTGGATTCCAAGAGAACGCAATCTCCCCCTGCTTTTAAGTCCATTAATTCTCCTGTAATCAGAATTCATATCATTACTATCACCCCTGTTTACTCTAAAACCAGTATTCTTAACGAACCTTCCAAGCTGAAATTCCGTTATTCTATCTCCAAGTTTTTCATATCTAGTCTCTAGCCTTCTGCGGTTCATGCATTCGACCGCAAAACATATATCCTGAGGTTTTACCTCTGCAGTTATGGCTTCAGCTCCATATAAAGCCCAACCCGCTTTCAATGCTTCATCGTATGACTTTTCCCGTTTATTCTTCAACAGTTCTGACGCTTGCTGATACTGAAGGCTATTCAAATTAAAAACCTTGCGATTAATACCGGAATATTTTCTATAATTTGGTATGTTCCTTGCCTCTTGAAACTCAAGATTGACGACAGCAAGTACTTTTTCCGCAAGAGTTTCAGGCGTTATTCTTTCAAAATCACCTAGCTCTATATCAATCGGATCAGGAAGAGAGATTGCATAGATATATGTATTAACGCCCTCTGTTACTGGAAATATTGAAGCTGTTTCAAAAACAGTGGTCAAACATATCCCACCAGCAGTATAAGCATCAACAGACTGCTTATTTTTAAGATGCCCCTTGGGGTTTACCATGTTAAATATCGACCAATCTTTTATATCCTCCTCATACTCTTGAGGAGAGTCTGAAAATTGACTTAAGTCACGATGCTTGAAACCTTCCTTAAAAATTGTCTCAGGACTTCGAGTGTCGGATCTGTAGTAAATCATTATAATTTTCCCTCATAAAAATGACTTTCTAATTATTGCAGTAATGAATAAATTATTACCGCGCCCTTAACACAGCTAATTATTATTAGATATCACTACCTATGTATTTTTCTACAGACACCTGAGAATTTCTATTTGATTTTATAAATGGTATTATCTTTACTTCACCAGTCAGAAAATATTTCCCCCTCAAAAACTTAGTAAATTAAGCTTTTTTAAGCACTTAACACAAAAAAGATACATGTACTATCATTTAGCTATTTAGCTTGACTTTGCCATATAACAACGCTAAATAACTAATAAGAGGAATCAGTAGATTTTACCTGAAGAGACAGAAGATGAGACAGGAAATAGAAAACTGCATAAAAGAATTACGCAACTATGCAAAATATACCTGGCGCAGCGCATTTGAGTGGAAATATTATCGAGCAAGAGCCGTTTTTGTGGGCTCCAGCATGGAAGCCTCAGTGGCTCAAGGTTTCCTTGATCGTTGCGTCTGGATTATTACAGATCAATAAATCGGCTTCTAAATATTTCCGGTACGCTTGCAGCATCGCCATATGACGAAAAAACGGCATACGGGGAACAGTCCGAACACGCAAAAGTCCCGACAAGTCTGAATCCGGAAGACGAATATTACCATATAATCTCAAAATACTTTACCTTGCTCACTAAAACGCCCCCAAAACCTGCTTTTTCAATAACTGAACCTGGTATCGCTGTTATCCACCATATCTGGATGGGTAAAATGGCTGGCGAAGAAAGGCTAAGAACAACAGCAAGCGGTAATAAAGCAGTTGAATCAAAGTGGCGTAACATTAAAACCAGTTCAAGGGCTTTAACCTGCTGCTTCCAGGAACAATCAAAGATATTGGCACATACAAGGCTTTCGTTGATAGAAGTGAAGATGACAGCATGAGCAATGAGTTTTGCGACAGTATAGACAGTGATGTCTTATATATCGGCAAAACTATGCATCCTGTTTTCACAAGAGTCATTGAAATAATTTGTGAATTGATACCGGAAATAAGCGAAAAACAAAAAACTTCATTTATCACAGGCTATAGAAAAGCAAAGTATGACACGATAATGCTTAGCTGGATGCAGGATAAAACCAGTAATAGCAGCAATTATTTTGGCCCATCTTCCGAAAAAGTAGACACAGAACTAAGGACTCATAAAGCCGGAGTAATTACAAATGTTTTCCCTCTGGCACAGGCTTTGGTTGATTATGGTTATATTTTCATTGAGGATCCAACAGAGCGAGATAAAGATTTGACTATCAGTAATGAAAATACATTTGTCGTAGAAAAACCACCTCATAACTTTTTTATTCCTGAACTGGATATTTCAAGGCCTGGAAGTTCATCCTGGACAAAATTAGATTTAAAGCATAAACTCAGTTCAGAACTTTAACTATACATGCAAATCAATGTCGAGAAAATCTGCATAATGGGAAGTAAGGTCCTGAATTGCCCTAATATATTCCTTGACCCGCTCCCGCGAACCGCAAATACTCACAGCACCGGCTGTTTTGCCATCTTCTGTAGGCATTTTCAGGTTGCCAAGTGCTACAAATCCGTTAAAATGCAGATCGGTAAGCGGACTGATAAACATTTCAGCGTTTTTAATAATAGTCAAACCGGCAGTACCAAGCAGTTCACCTATTCCCTTAGGCATCATGTATCCTGCAATATAGTAGAATAAAGGATGAATCATGGAGTAAAGTTCCAGTAGTTCATAGCTCTCACTTTTACCCATGCGTGTAGCAAAAAGCCTTTGATTAAATTCACGCTGAAATTTCAGGAACCCATCCAGCGGGTCTCGCTCACAGAAAAATTTGCTGGGCCTGATCATAACAATACTGATATTTCTGTCCTGCGGATAATCAACTATCAATGACGTGTCAACCGGAAGCAGGAATTTACGCTGCCGGAAGTATGACGACTGAGCCAGCCCCCAAACCATCATTGAGGACAGAGTGGCAGGGCCGCCCATTTCAGCATAATATTTATCGTTCAAATACTTACGAACACTTAGCACGGTATCGAAATTAACATAAATCCTAGCCCTGAAGATACGATTGCCAAAATAGAATATTTCCGGACGCGCAGCGCGACTGTTGAGAGCAGGATATTTGATCTGTCCGGCAACGCCCCACTGACTTTTAAGCTTTTCAAGCATTTCCTGCATGGGCATTCCATCAACCGGCACATGGTGATATTGGAACCACAGGTCGGCTTCTTTGTAATCTTCAGTAAAACGACAAACTATATTGAGCAGTCCATTTCCAGGATGCATACGTCTTTTCATATTAGGAGTTTCCAGACGAGCCTTTGTCATCTTTTCCGGTATGCTGGTAAGTGTCTCAAACTGGATTGCAGTACCATTTAATATACGCTCAATAAACTGCTGCAGCTCCTGTTTTACAGCATATTTCATACGCCGCCTTTTACGCGCCCACCGAATGAGCACCTTAGCAACCTGCCAGCTTCTTTTGCTGTCTTCCACATCACGGAAGCGGTTAAAGACCAGAATAATTTCATTTAATGCATCAGCTTTGTTCTCCTCAGTCAGCAGCTCAAAGGACGGTCTTGAACGGTCAAAATACGGCTCAAGCCCTACCAGCAATCCATCACTGGAAAAACGGGTTTCGCAGAGGTCAGTAAAGAAAACTTTTTTGCGCCTGACACGCATAAATCCATACTCAAGAGTCCAGTGGCACGCAGGAGTCTGCCGTAAAAAATCAGCAAGCTGTCCAATGATAACCTTCTTGGCATCATTAAATCCTTCAGGAACTGCTGCTGGGTAATATTTCAGTCTGAAACTTGTCAAAATAAATTTAGAGTGTTCATTTCTGAGAAAAATGCCGGAAGCTTTGCGCCAACCATTTTCTTCAGCTGAAAAACCAAGTTTTTTCAAAAACTGAAGTATCTTAACAAAAATAATAAGTATTAATGATTCAAGGTTCCATCGGTCAATCAAACGACGCATCTTCAGCTTACGCACATAATGCCCGGAAGCTTCTATCACCTCGTGAACCGACTTAGGTAGTTTTTTTGACAATTCTCTTCTAGATCCTTTTGCAGGTTCTTTTTTCTGCTCAAGGTCAGTAGTTCCGAGCTCAAGCTGTCGCTGCTTTTTAAGTTCTTCCTGCCTAATTTCCTCAACTTTCTGCTCAGGTAAAGGCGCCCCAATAAAACTGGCTATAAGCTCTGCTACCGCCAACGGGTTTTCCTCCTGAGGAGAATGTCCGCACTCTGGAATGATTTTCAGCTCTGCGGAATTCATATCATGCCTGAACAGGAAAGCATCCTCAACATCAATTATAGCATCTTCTTCTCCCCAGATTATCAATGTCGGAACATCAATTGAACGGACATTTTCATGGAAAGATCTGATATTAGCTATGGCGATCTGCTTGGCAGCGGAAATAAGACATTCCTTGGCCCGCTTCTGTTTGAGGATATTGCTGTATTCAATTACTATTTCTTCAGTAATTTTCTTTTCATCATAATAGGCCTGCTTCAAAACAAGCAGTGCCATTAGCTCTTCATTAACCAGTTTCAACAGCGGATTGCCCGGAGAAGTAGCTGTAAGGTCATCAATAAATTCCGGTAATATCTGAAAGAGCCCTGCACTGTCGACCAGGATCAACTTTGAACAACGACTGCGAATTTTCTCGTTAAACAGGGTAATCAGACCTATAGCCCCACCCATTGAGTGCCCAACAAGGATGAAGTCACGCAGCGACAACCGCCTGATGAACTCAGAAACTATGACCGATTGGTCGAATGGCGCCAGATGGTCGTCACAACGTTTTTCTGAATAGCCAAAGCCTTTAAAATCGATGGTAACAAATCTAAATCCGGCATCTGAAGGCAAGTATTCAATAACCTTTTTCCAGGTGTATGACAGGGATGCGAAACCATGAAGAAAGAGCACAGGCGTACCTTCTCCCTGGTCTGTATATGCTATGGCGATGCCATCTATATCAATAAACTTATAGTTATCAGGCCCCATGTAACCTCTATCAACTCTTGTACATACTGTTCTCTAAACACTCCATAGAAAGTATCATAAATTCCTCAAAAATCAACAGAGATACAGCCACAATAAGCCGTAAAAATACTTTCAAACGAGGACTCACATAAAAGTAAGAGTAAAAAGTAAAAAAAAAACGCTCTCCAAAAATAGTTCAGAGAGCAGGAAATTTTATTATATCAATATGAAATAATCAACTACCAGAATCAAGGCCGCTTTCGTCCATGTTCTGCATTATTTCATTTGATGACTGGCTGACATCTGCGTCACCGCCAAGAGAATTGGTAACACCGGCAATCATAGCACGCAGACGGTCACTGAATGCCCCCAGAACGATCAAAGCTGCTATAGCAACAATAACAATGATAATGATGTACTCAACAATAGCTTGACCGTTTTCTCTCTTCTTTCTCTTTCTCATACAAACCCTCCCAATTAGCAAATATATCTAAATCGACTATCAACTTATGGATAATCCATGCTGACTAAATTCAACAAGCACCATCCATACTCAGTAAAATAATAAAATAACGCCATAAGCGTAACTGTTATCACCGTGCACATAGCAAGCATGATTGCATATTCACTGAGCACTTGCCCGTCATCGTCATCTATGATAGATTTTAGCACCGGTTCATCCATAAGTAAAGTCTTCTTGCTGTCAAACCGATATTTTGTAACTTAAGCACTACCCTTGCGTTCCGCAATGTTGTTATCAGCATCCAGTACAATGATTTTTGGTTTTTTAGTAACCGCTTCTTCCTCAGTAAGAACAGAAAAAGCCATAATTGTGACAACGTCGCCAACTTTTCCGCGATGCGCAGCAGGGCCGTTCAGACAAAATACCTTACTACCGGCCGGACCCGGAATCGCATAGGTTTCAAGGCGCTCACCGTTATTACGGTTTACCACGAGTATTTTTTCATAAGGTAAAATTCCGCCAGCCTCCATCAAGTCAATATCTATTTCAAGGCTGCCCTCATAATCCAGCTCGCATTGAGTTAAACGCGCGATATGGATCTTTCCTGTAAGCATAATTTTCTGCATAGTAATCTATTCTAATATCTATTTACGGTTGAAGTTTAAATTAATAACTTCTGTAATATAACGCATTTATCTATTTTTTTATTGCATGAACTGTATTTTTTTTACAAAATATCTTAGTCTTTATAAATTATAAGCTCGTAATTAATTATATTGTTTTCTCATTTTTTATAAAACTATATTGCATTTTTGAGAAAAAATCATTTTAACACTCATTATACAATATTACCTAGAAATACATAACAAATTAATTTCAAACACACTACACACATAAATCAATATGATTAAATATATAGCTAATAATATTGGCATATCTCATGCTTTAATAAAAGTCAGAATCCGCTAAACCACAAAGTTAAAAAAGGAGCTCGGCAATGAAACATTCATGGTTTAAACTGGCATTGGCAGCAGCAGTGGTAACAATCACCGGAACCTGTTGCAAGTACGTCTTTTAACGTTCACACCCGCGTCGGCAACGGCTGGCACATGTATAGTACGGTCTCGTTTGAAGGGAATGGTACCCTAAGAGGAACCACTACTTTAAAAAATTACAATAATTTCTTTGGCTTCACCGGAGGTGTTTTTGTAGTGGCACTGGACAGTCAAAATAATGCCGTATATGCTACAGGCGTTATGAAGTACGGCATAAATGCGTCAGGTTTCAGGCGAAAAGAGTTAGAACGGTAAACTGGGCTGCAGCAATCCCTGACCAGTATCTGGCTAAAGTTAATAAAATAGCTGTCATGCAGGTGCATTCACCTACCAACCGCGTATGGAAATGGGTTTATAAAAATCGTCAGGCCATAATTAATCACGCAAAATATGTTGCTGATGTAGTCAAGAAAATTAAGGTAAATGAGTTTACCGCAGGCGATGCGTTTGACATCGTTGGACAGCATCTTGGAAATAACGGATAAATCAAAAATATAATTTTAAACTCTTTCCGCTGGAACTACCTTCCGGCGGAATACTTTTATGTCAGAATATTCAGTACATAGAGCACAACATTTTCTAAAACGAATACACATATAACTATAAGAAATAATAATTCCGTCATACCTCCAGCTATGAGTAGCCTAATAGCGTTGGGTGCTGTCTTTGGGTATTATAAAATTCAGAAAAATGAATATATTACAATGCATTGCCAATACACCTTATATACGGTCTCCCTATAAATTAACTCTAATAATTCACATAATTCAGCTTAATTACTATAATAGCTTATTAATCAATTTAGAAAAAATTGTTTTTTTACTGCGTCGGTCTCTCACAAAACCAGTAAAGTCCAGTAACTCTTTTCCTGTTTAGAGAAAAATCAAAATTATTATTCCAGTCTCTTGAAAAAGAATAATGGTCTTTCATATTTTATTATATCACATTAATTATGGGAGTCATCGCTATGAATAATTTTGATTTTTTTAACCCTGTTCGTATAATTTTCGGGAAAGATACTATTGCACAATTACCGGAACTTTTGCCACGCGATACAAAAATAATGATGACCTACGGAGGAGGTTCTATAAAGAAAAACGGTGTTTATGATCAAACCATAAAAGCACTTGAAGGTTTTGATTTTATAGAATTCGGCGGCATTGAGCCCAACCCACACTACGAGACATGCATGAAAGCCGTTGAAATAATCAAACGTGAAAATACCGGTTTCCTGCTTTCCGTCGGTGGAGGATCAGTTCTTGACGGCACTAAGTTCATTGCCGCAGCCGCCAAATGGGAAAAAGGCGACCCGTGGGATATTCCGGCAAAAAAACTGCCGCTAAAGTCAGCCATTCCACTTGGCTGTATTATTACCCTGCCGGCTACCGGTTCTGAAATGAATTGCAACTCTGTTGTTTCACGCGAGTCAACTCACGAAAAATTTGACTTTCACGACCCTGCAGTATATCCAAAGTTTTCTATTATTGACCCTGAATGCACTTATTCACTACCTGAACGCCAGACCATAAACGGCATAATCGATTCATTTATACACGTAGTAGAACAGTACATGACTTATGATGTTAATACACCGATTCAAGATCGTTTTTCAGAGTCCATTCTGCGAACGCTTATTGAAGAAGGTCCCAAGGTGCTTGAAAATCCTTTTGATTATGAATCCAGAGCAAATATTTTCTGGTCAACATCAATGGCTCTCAATGGCCTGATTAGTGCTGGAGCTGTACAAGACTGGTGCACCCACATGATTGGTCATGAACTTACCGCTGCCTACGGATTGGACCATGCACGAACTCTTGCGTGTGTCATGCCGTCAGTATGGCGTTATAAATTTGAAGATAAAAAGCAGAAACTGGCTCAATACGCGCGCCGCGTCTGGGGCTTGAACTGCGATTGTGATGATTTTGCAGCAAAACAGGCAATCATCCTTACTGAAGAATTTTTCCATGCAGTCAAGATGCCGACAAAACTAGCGGCTTTTGGTATTGATGCTAAGGAAGCTGCCGCTGAAGTAATGCGCCGTTTTGAGGCTCAAGGCAGACTGTTTGGAGAGCACCAGGATATAGATGCTGCCGCCGCTTTTAAAATTGTTGAAAACGCCTGATCATAATTTATTAGTTGCTCCCCGGCTATGCGCCGGGGAGTTTTTATTTTGGTTAAAAATTTTTCTCAATAGCTTGGGTCTTGGTTGCAAGCCATTGACTTTTAGTCTATTTTAGTGCTTTTATATGAGTATAAACAAATAGGGAAGCACCGATGGACATTAATGCCACTTATGTAACTTTTATCCTTTACCTGATTTTCATGGTTGCCGTAGGCCTTTACTTTTACCGCAAAGCCAACCACATTGAAGACTATTTGCTGGGCGGACGCGGTATGGGCAGTTGGGTTACCGCACTATCAGCTCAAGCCAGTGACATGAGCGGCTGGCTGCTTATGGGATTGCCGGGAGCTATATTTCTACTGGGAATGGATCAGGTTTGGATCGGAGTAGGTCTTGCGCTTGGGACTTTCATAAACTGGCTTATTGTCGCGCCAAGATTGCGTGTTTATACAGAAAGAACTAACTCTCTAACTCTTTCAACTTTTTTTGGAAGACGTTTTCGTGACCCGACCAATACGCTGCGCCTGATGTCTGCGGTTATCACCCTTATTTTCTTTACTATTTATGCTGCTGCCGGACTCGTCAGCGCTGGAAAGCTTTTTGAATCCATGTTTCACATTAACTACAAAGTAGCTGTTATCGCAGGAGCTGCTGTAATGATATTTTATACGTTGATGGGCGGTTTTCTAGCAGTGTGCTGGACTGACCTCTTTCAAGGCCTCTTGATGTTTTTCGCCATTGTTATCTTACCAATAGTAGCTTACAACAACCTCGAGCCGGGAGCTGTCGTGGCCGCATGTACTGCCAAAAACATCTCACTTGATGTTTTTCCTGAAGGTACTCTCTGGATATCACTGCTGGCGCTTCTTTCAAGTATGGCCTGGGGGCTTGGATATTTCGGGCAACCACATATTCTAGTACGATTTATGAGCATAAAATCTATTCGATTACTGCCCAGAACTATGACTATCGCTATGGTCTGGGTAATAATTTCGCTTATCGGCGCTGTTATAATTGGACTACTTGCCATTCCCATGTACAACAACCTCCCAGCAGGCGACAATGAAAAAGTTTTTATCTTCATGATTCGCGATTTGTTTAACCCGTATCTTGGCGGTGTTCTCCTGGCCGCTATTCTGGCTGCCATCATGTCAACGATTGATTCACAACTGCTGGTTTCAAGCTCAACTTTAACTGAAGATTTCTATGCTAATGTTATTCGCAAAAACTCAAGCGAAAGAGAACAAATGATTGTCAGCCGCTTCAGTGTGCTGCTTATAGCAATTATCGCTTGCTCACTTGCCATGGATAAAACCAGCTCCATTTTTAAACTGGTAACTTTTGCCTGGGGCGGCTTCGGAGCTGCATTCGGGCCGGTTGTATTAATGGCACTGTTTTCCAGCAAAACCTCATGGCGCTCTGCATTGTGTGGTATGATCGCGGGAACAATCGCCTTGCTGGTATGGCATTTCATGGGCATGAACGCATGGATGTATGAAATTGTACCGGGATTCATTGTAAACATTGCTGTAATCATCGGCTTAAACCATGTTTTCCCAAATGATGATCCTGAAATAACAGCAGAGTTTGAAAGTGTAGAAAAAGAAGTAAAACATCACGTTTTTTCTGACTGACAAACCTGTTCGCAAGCAATAATTTCTATTGCTGCAAACCTGCCGCTGTTATTCAGGCGGCAGGTAGCCTTTGGGCGCTTCATTGGACTTCAGTCAGCAGTATTTGCAACCTGCAACCTCATTACCGACAGCAGCTGTCACTTTATACTAAATAACCATCACAGGATTTAAGTACAAAATTATGTTTCTCAACAATTTTCACGAACAGTTTGACTAAAATAATGTCTTCATGTCTTTAACCGTTTTAAGACCTCATTATTCCATATCCGAAAATTAGAATGCTCATCAACTGAGTCAACGAGAATAGGCTGTTCATAAAGTTCTGCTTTTTCATGGCAGCTTTGAATAATCAACGTAAAGCTAAGAGTTTTTGCAATTATTATAGACAATAACCCAATCAACTAATTAACCTCAAAAGGAGTAATTAATAATTAAAATATTTATTTTTTTCAATAAATACAGAACAAATCAAGATCTTTTTATGACTAATAATTTATATGAAGGGATATAAATTGGGTTTAGCCAATAGAAAAATTGCGTATAAAAAATAATAATTAGAAGATCTTAGTGTGTAGAGTTTTAACGCTTGGACCCTTAGAGTCCGCAACCTTAACATGTAGAGTTTTAGATTAATTTCTCCACGCACATAATGCATTAAAACTAAATCGATATGCATCATCTTTTATTTTGCTTTCCATCTAAATTATATCCACTATGTTTCAAATTTTTTCAATAAATCTATATAATTGATATTTAAAATTTTGTTGTTTTACAATAATTAAATTAGTCATTGTATTAGCAAATAATTAATATTAATTATCTAAAACGGATGGGTCGAATTATGGATGAATGGACTATTATTTACGTAGGGAGCGGGATTACAGCGGATAGTATGGGAAGTGACATATGGGCCACTCTTGAAAAGTTCATGGTTAAAATAGATAAATATAAGCCCAAGACAACCAATATTGCTATTGGCTACCAAGGTATAAAAAAATTTACTGCAAATAACGGTCATTACCTGTACTCAGCTTCGCAAGGTAAATTTAATATCAAACATAAGCGCACAGCGAGCTTTCGCTGGGACCTGTGTGACTACAAATCCATTACTCAATTTATAAAATACGTAATTCAAGATTGCAAATTCAAGGCAAAAAAATATATGATCATCTTTTCAAGTCATGGAGCAGGTTTGACTTTGGAAAGACGTAATGGCGCGGCTTTTTGCAGAGGCCCAAATAAACGAGGCGTTACAGTAAGAGAAATGCGGACAATGATGGGCAATGTAAAAAAACTAACAGGACAACCTGCTGATGTTATGCTCATGGACGCATGCCTGATGCAGGCTATCTCCATTCCAATGGCGCTTGGTTCCACAGCAAATTATTATGTTGCCTCCCAGCCGACAATCAACACGGGACAGGCTCTTGACTACGAAAGCTTTGCTGACCTTATTTGCCAAGTCCCAAATATTTCCGCAAAAGACTTAGCTACAAATTTGACGACAAAAGTATATGACAAAAGAAGCCAAATGAGCTTATCTGCTGTTGATGTACAGAGAACATGCAGCTATGACACCAAAAATGTGATCAACTCTTTTGCACGCTACTTGATGATGCATCGTCCGAACGAAATACATAGCATGTTGCATTGTATGGGTTACCTTAATCAGGAAGATAAAAACCTGAGAGATATAATCGCTCTCATGCAGGTGTCAAAAAGACTTGCAAGAGCCAATAGCGCTCCAATAGACAGATGGATAGATCAAATTAAGAGCTGCAGAGCTGAGCCATATACATGTTATAGTAACTCCAACTCCTGCAGTCCTACATACATTGTTGGTGACCATATAAATGAACATCCTCGCTTTGCGATTACAAACCAAAGAGCAATTAAGAAAGCAACGTCATTTAACAATATCGGATTTAAAAAGAAGAAAATAGCTTATAATGCTTACCTGAAAGATAAAAAGAACTGGAAAAGTAGTAACCCAACCTGGAAAACAGATGGCTTAAAGTATTCAGGCACTGTCATAAAGAAACCCAAAAAGAAAAATGTCCCAGCACCTATTTATAATATTAATCCCAACAACTACAGTGGAGGCGGATATAATGGAATGTCCATTTATATGACTGACATTCGTTATCAACAAACGTTCTTCAAGGAGATAGGTCTAGGCGATTGGGGCGATTTTTTGTGGTATGCCTTCGGCCCATATAATGTGTATAAATTATTTACCGTTGACAAACCCAGACTCCCCGACAACCCACTGTCTGGCGGATTCCATGAAATAAAATACAAGACACCAACAGCCAAGCTGCTGGCCGAAAATCCAAATTATTCATACGAAGATTATATGAGATGCAGACTGGAATATGATGATGAATAATTCAATCTGATATAAACTATATACTAAATTTATATGAATTAAACACAGTCCGATTAAGAATTAGTTTTAATCGGGCTCTTATCTTTAAACTGACAACATTACTTCACATCACTATTTGTCCTAATCAAACCATCCCAACTGACTTGAAAATCAATAGATTTCAAATAGCCTTACACTCATAAAATGCCCCTGTTGAAAGAATATTCACTAAAAACTCTTTTAAATAAAACTTTTCCAATATTTTTTGTTACAGACGTAACGTAGAAAGTTTTTTTTGAGACTTACTGTAGTAAACAAGTATAACTTCAGATGAGCGAAAATAAAGTTGCGTATAGTATCACTAATGAACATCAAACTGAAAAGTATAGGGCTCTTTATAATACGTAATATTGCGTTTAGTCTTTAAAAGCAGTTTGAGGAAATCTAGTCGTTCATTATTATAATGGATCTAATTACATCATACACGCATTATTCTTTATTAAGCTTTCCGTTAGTTTATACCTTAGTAACGATGATGAAAAAAGTTACCCAATGATCTATATAATTAATATTTTAAAGTTTTACATATACAATAATTTAGTTATTTGTAGTATTTACAAATAATTAATATTAATTATCTAAAATGGAAGGGCTTATTATGGACGAATGGACAATTATTTACATTGGGAGTGGGACAACCGAAGATGCAATGGGAAGTGATATCTGGGCTACTCTTCAAAAGTTTATGGAGAAAATAAACACCTTAAAGCCCCAAAAAATAAATATAGCTATTGGCTATCATGGTATAAATAAATATACTACCAATAACGGATACTACCTGTATTCAACCTCTAAAAGCAAACTTAACATTAAGCAAAAATACACTCCCCCATTTAATTGGGATCTGTGTGACTATAAATCAATTACTACTTTTTTAAAATACGTAATTAACACTTGCGGATTTACTTCAAAAAAGTATATGGTCATTTTTTCAAGCCATGGAGCAGGCTTGACATTAGAGAGGCGTAATGGCGCTGCTTTCTGCAGAGGCCCCAGGAAACGCGGTGTTACTGTAAGAGAAATGCGAAAGATGATGAGTGACGTTAGCCAGTTAATTCAAAAACCAGTTGATGTTGTACTCATGGATGCATGTCTAATGCAGACCATCTCCATTCCAATGGCCCTTGGGTCGTCAGCGAAATACTACGTTGCATCCCAGCCAATAATCTCAATAGGACAGGCTCTTAACTATGAAAGCTTTGCCGATTTAATCCACAAAATTCCAGAAGTTACGCCTAAAGATTTGGCTACAAACTTGACAACAAAGCTATACGATACAAGAAGCGCTATGAGTTTATCAGCAGTTGACGTACAGAAAACATGCAGCTACGAAACTAAAAATACAATCAACTCTTTTGCACGCCTGTTAATGATGTATCCTGCAAAGAAAATTCATACCCTTTTGCGTTGCATGGGATATCTTAATCAGCATGGGAAATATATGCGAGATATAGTTGCTCTCATGGAGATATCAAAGCGCCTTGCCACAACAAAAAGAAAATTGATCGATGAATGGATACTTCAAATCAAGAGCTGCAGGGTTGAGCCGTTTGTAAATTATACCTACCAAAATTCCTGTAACCCTAAATATAATATTTCAGAACATTTGGACGTACATCCAACCTTTATACCAAGAAACTCGAAACTTATTCAGGAAAGAAAAACATATAACGCAGGATATGCCAGAAGGCTACATAATTATAAGAAAAAATTAAAACAGTATCAAGAAAAAAAATTAAAATACGAACAAAAACACACGGAGGAACCTTACCCAAAGAGTGCTCCTGTAAAACCTAAAAAGAAAAAGATCCCTAAACCTAAATACCGTACAAATCCTTCAGAATACTACGGAGGAGGCTACAATGGAATGTCAATTTATATGACTGATATTCGTTATGAACAAACCTTCTTCAAGGAAATTGGATTAGAGGACTGGGGTGAACTTTTATGGTACCTGTTCACTTCATCTGATGTGTATAGTCTATTTAATATAAAGAAACCCAGCCGACCTGATGATTCACTGTCACTTGGATTCCATGAGATAAAATATAAGACTCCGACAGCCAGATTACTGGCAACAAATCCAAATTATTCATATGATGACTATATGAGATGCAGGCAGGAATATGATGATTTTTGATTTAATTCATCTCGTTAAACAATAATCTGTATCTACAAAAAAAGGACCGCATCTAGTGAGTACGGTCCTTTTTACAGGTATAATTTATATCATTCGTTATCTCATTGGAGTCAATGATTCACGATAAATTTGCTCAACAACCTCTTTAATAGCCAGCGTTGGAGCCAGTCCCTGCAACCCAGAAAGAAATTAGTTGAGAAAGTCAAATCAATATCGCCTTCGGTAAAGCCTTCATTCTTAAATTTAGAAGTTGCGTCAAGACTGAAAAGCTATTTTTCCAAACCAGTCGCTGCTTTCAAACTAGGAATAAGCACATGAGCGTAGTGCAATAGATCGTTGTCAAAACCCCCCTCTGCCAGCATAGCTGTTACACCAAAAAGTGGCAAGCTTCAAAAATCGGGCGGAATTTCGATAGCAACAGACAAATCTTTAAAAACTAGGCAAATCGCCTCTTTATCAATTATCGATAGCTTTTAGTTTTTATCGATTTCATACCTTATCAGTATAAAATCAATAAGTTATATCTACCTATCTTTTAGTACCTTGGCATATAATATGCATGGCTATATTAAATCGCAATCTCCTAATGTGCAATCTTGACGTTAATCATAGAAATGATCCAATTCTATAGAATATCGAAGAAAAACTCTTAACAAATAAGTCAGAATTTTAATTTTTTTTTTCTTAAAATTGAACAAATTAAGCTTTTCTCGTGACTAATAACATTGTTGAAGGGATATAATTTGTATAAGCTATAAGTAATTGTGTATAACTTCAGAAGTAATGGTACTTGTTAATAGTAAGTACTATAGCGTTCTAAGATACAGTAGAGTTCTAGAGTGTAGTAGAGTTCTTTGGAGTTGAAGAATTCTGGGGGTGTTGTAGAGTTCTAGAGTATAGTAGGGTCTAGGCTAATCTATCCACATAATAAATGTACCTATTTGTACATTCATGTCTTATTATAGCTATGTTTTTCATAAAGTTATATCTATGTTATGCTTTTTAAAAAGCTCTTTAATAAATCTGAATAATTAATATTTGAGTTTTTACAGCTTTACATTAATTAAGCTTATAATTGTATTAAAAAATAAACAATATTAATTATCTAAAACGCATGGTAAAATTATGGACGAATGGACTATTATCTACATTGGGAGTGGAACTACTGCAGATGGGATGGGACAGGGTATTTGGGAGACTCTTCAAAAATTCATGGGCAAAATAGAAACGTTAAGCCCCCAAAAAACTAACATAGCTATCGGATATGAAGGTATCAAGAACGAGGCTGTAAATAACGGCTATTACCTATACTCACCTTCTAAAGGCATGCATAATATTAGATTTAAACGCACATTAGGTAATTGGGACATGTGTGACTATGAATCAATTACCAATTTTATTAAACATGTCATTAAAGATCGCAATTTCAATGCAAAAAAATATATGATCATCTTTTCCTGTCATGGAGCTGGTTTGACGCTGGAAAGGCGTAATGGAGCAGCCTTCTGTCGAGGTCCTAAAAAACGCGGTGTTACCGTAAGAGAAATGCGGAAAATGATGCATAACGCCACACAATTTTCAGGACAACCTATTGATGTCGTACTCATGGATGCGTGCCTGATGCAGGCTATTTCTGTTCCAATGGCTCTTGGTTCAACAGCAAGGTACTATGTTGCTTCACAGCCAACAATCGACATCGGACAAGCCCTTGATTATGAGCTTTTTGCCGATCTACTACATAAATTTCCAGAGATTGCTCCAGTTGATTTAGCTACAAATTTAGTAACTTGAGAGTACCGAGTTCTTGACTCTTTGAGCTAATCCCTTTGCTAGGCTTTTTCCGCATTTGTTGCTTACCAAAATCCCGGCTGCATTCTTTAAAGGCTTAAGCCTCCCACGGGATTTGCTTTTTATTTAATATTT
>JAAEMX010000412.1 GCA_024225035.1 Lentisphaerota bacterium | reverse complement strand
TTGCCACTGAGAAGTTCCCGTCTCCCTCTGGCAACTGTCTTTTTATCCGTGTCAAACAGTTCTGCTATCAGTTTGTCTCCGCCATGACCGACTTTCAAAGATTCAAGCCCTGCATACAGCCGGCGCTGTTTTTCGTTTAATGTGCTGAAGAAAATTATCAGGGCAGCCTTTAATTCATTCGGAAGTATATCCGGCTTTTTATTAATGCTGTCACGACCTCGGACACAATCTTTTCTGATCAGTTCCTGCCGTTTTTTTACAGCACTGTTTTTCGAAAAGTATACAAATGTTCCGAATATCTTTTCTCTGCGTAATTTCCCTTTACTGATTAATTCCAAAAGAGGACAGTTCGGTTTGATATTCAACAATTTTTCCAGTTCTGATGGCGTATATCCTTTTTCTGAATCTTCTGTCAGCGCTTTCAGCGTTTCAGAAAGCGTACCGTATGATGAAAACAGAACCGAGTTGAAAGACCATAACCCCATACGATTAAACCTGACAATCCGTTTCAGAGAATAATATTTTCCACTGTGTGAGCAGCTTGAGATATAAT
>JAAEMX010000411.1 GCA_024225035.1 Lentisphaerota bacterium | reverse complement strand
TGATGGTGCGGCGCCTTGGGGACCCAAAGCAGATTCCATGCGGTTTGCTGTCCCAGGGGAAGTTCAAGACGCCTGGTGCCTTGAATGACTTCGTGTTGACGCTGCAGCGCAACGGCATCGCGTGCCACTTGACGTAGGGGCTTGCGGAGCGATGTCCTGCTTCCGAGAAGGCCCTACACCGCCATGGCAGTCCCGATCGGGGGCAGGGGCCAGGTGAGATTAGGGGCGGACTTTAGGTGATGGCTGCTCGAGCAGGGTTTGGGCTGGATGTTCAGTACGAGGCTGGTTGGGCCCGCGTGTCGGGAGGCGGGGGCGGTTGGTGCGGGTTCAGGAGTTCGTTGGTGTCGCCGATATGGGGGTATGACCGAGGATGGATCGGCTCGACCGGCTGAGCGTTCAGACCAGGTCGGTGCAGTGGAGCGGGCGGTGGCTCCTGGGGACGTTCCCGCTGCGGAGCCGGCCGGGCTGCCGATCGTCTGTCATGTGTTCTCTGAGTGGTGGGAGATGCCACTGATCGCGCTGCTGGTGTACTACTCGTGGTTCCTCACCAGTCTCTCCAATTCCCAGGGGTTGACAGTGATGACCTTCTGGGTGGCGAGAGTCTCGTCGGCTTGGGCGGTCGGGTTGTTTGGGTGGGCGCTTGTGGCAAGAGCGGGTACTGAGCTCGCGGCCCGGCACTATGTGCTGCGCGACACGTCGATGTTGTTGCCGTGGGGGCGTTCGGTGATGGCCGTACCGTACGAGACGATCGTTGCGATCTCTGAGCCGGCGAACCCGCACGGGCTTCCGAGCCTTTGGTATCGGCCGTTCACGATCGAGTGGCTTGACTCAACCGGCGCCAACCGCTCCTACCAGTTCAAGCGCCGCCCGAGGGGTGTGTCTTTCTTGGATCTCCACCAGCTCGTGGTCGGCCGCGCAGCTCCCAGTGTGTCGGGCTCTACCGGCGGCTGAGTCGACGTGACATCGACGACGCGGAGTTGACGGTTGGGGCTCCCCGTAGCGCTGGTGATCATGGCTGTAGGAGGTGGCTTCAGCCCATCACGTAGAGCCGCCGGGGAGCGTCCCCTATCAACCCCTTTCTTGACGGTCGGTGACCACTCGCCCAGCGTCACGCTCCCGGCGTAGTGGGGCAGGGGGCTCCGAGGATATGGGCAGACATTCGGGGACAGGCTGGGTGCGGAGTGAGGCGGTCAGGCGAGTCCGCTTCTATGACGGGCCAGGCGCCTGCCGAGAGGTCGCTCCCCTGTGGGAGGCT
>JAAEMX010000410.1 GCA_024225035.1 Lentisphaerota bacterium | reverse complement strand
TGTATTTCATGATTTTTTTCTGCGCAATACGATACAGCTTTAACATTTAGTCGCTAAGACTTTTTCAACAGCCCCACTGCCACTATAATCCAACGTACGCTGATCAATGAGGCGAGGATTGAACGGGATGATTGCTGAGGTATCAGCGTCGGGGTGTTTGCTGCGTTTGGTCAGGTGTCACTGGAATTGCGCAGTTGCTCAAAATAGTCATGATTGGCGGGCCGGTCTCGCCACACGGAGGTATGCATTGTGAGAAAAAAATCAATTGCCGCACTGGCGGGCATGCTGGTTATGGTTTTTGCGCTTTATGGCTGCTGGGGCGGAAAAACCGTAACCCGCAATATCCGCGTCATTGCCAAGGCTGAGGTTGGTGGCAAGATGGTGGAGGGCTCTGCGGTAATGGGCCAGCGCTGGCAAGCGGGCAGCACTGGCAGCACTGGCCGGATGTATATCAGCACTAATGCGGAAGCGGTGATCCTTGACCTGGATGGCCGGGGCACTGT
>JAAEMX010000409.1 GCA_024225035.1 Lentisphaerota bacterium | reverse complement strand
ATAGACATAATGATTCCCTGGGGTGCTAGCCTCCAGCGATTCGTGGGTTAGCAAAGCCAGTGCCATACTATATGTGTAAAACAATATAAACTGGAGGCTAGCATGAACAAAGATACACTAATTTTCATTGGTTTGGATACCCATAAAATATCTACTGAAGTTGCCTATATCACTGATGATAGAATATCAAGCTGTCAACACTATGGCAAAATACCTACCACCAAGCAAGCACTCATCAAATTGGCGAGACAATTTGTAAGTAAATATCCGAGCGCAACACTGCATTTTGTTTATGAAGCAGGACCTTGTGGATATTGGGTTTATCGATTACTGACCAGTTTGGGTCACTGCTGTTATGTTGTGGCCCCGTCACTCATCCCAAGAAAACCGGGTGTTCGGATAAAAACAGACAAACGAGATGCTAAGATGCTTGCAGAGCGATTAAAGCAATGTGATTTGACCGCTATTTATGTTCCTGAACCTGAGGATGAAGCCATACGAGATTTATCCCGTGCCAGAGAAACAGCGATGCACGATCTGAATGATGCAAGGTATCAACTTAAGGCGCTGCTGCTGCGTAATAATATTCAATATCAAGGGACAGCAAACTGGTCGCTTAAACATTTACGCTGGTTATCTGAGCTGATTTTGCCCCATCCTTGCCAGCACATTGTACTGCAAGAAGCTCTGCAAATTGTCAATGAACGCCAAAGTCGTCTTGAACGGTTAGATAATGAGTTGGTTCATCATGTTAAAGGCTGGCGTTACTATCCAGTCATTAAGGCCATGCAGGCAATGCGTGGTATACGGCTGAGAGTGGCGGTTGGGGTTATTGCTGAATTAGGAGACTTAAGCCGGTTTGATCATCCACGAAAACTGATGGCTTATCTTGGACTAGTGCCATCAGAGCATTCAAGTGGTACACGACAACGAAAAGGAGCGATCACAAAATGTGGCAATAAACGGGCACGTCGACTATTGGTTGAGGGTGCTCATGGCTATCGGTATTCGGCGAAGGTATCAGTCGAGTTACAAAAACGTCAGGAGGGGATTCCGAAAGACATTGTTGATCTAGCCTGGAAGGCACAATTACGGTTGTGTCGACGTTACTCCAAATTGATGCACCGAGGAAAACACCGCAGTATTGTTGTGACGGCAATTGCGCGTGAAATGATAGCTTATATCTGGGCTATCTCACGAGAAGTGGTGCTGACACCGGTTGAACCCAAAGCTCGGTTATCACGTGTGCCTGCAAAGTAATGAAGGAATTAGTAATAGTTGAATTTGAGTTAATGTGTTGGGTCAAGCCACGAGTGGGGTGCAACCACCGACGGCGTT
>JAAEMX010000408.1 GCA_024225035.1 Lentisphaerota bacterium | reverse complement strand
TATTCTTCCTAAGACAAATTTTAATTATATAATCGAGAAGGAGGAAATTAACTTTTCTGGGTATTAGCTCATTTCCACGCTTTCCACTTAGGGGGGCGATTTTCTGAGACAAGCGGAGCTCGGGGCGGTTTGAAAAGGAGGGAGGAAATGGTATGTGGATGTTGATATTTAGATTTCCACCGCCGGGTTAGTTCAAAGGTAGAATAGTGGAAGTGTCAGGTTAAGGCTGATACCCGGCTCCAGTTACAATTATTAACCTAAGCCAGTGTATAAAATGTCTTTCCAACAAACTCACCTCTTGAGTGGTATAATGATTGAAGTATTGAGATTAGATGATATTGTTAGACAACATTTTCTGGTTAATCAAACAGGTGAAAAGACGATGAAATTATTACCAGTAGATAGTAAAGAGATAAAACTATGAATAGACCAAAAGTAAACATAAAACGTGACAATACTGTTAATTACCTATTAGAACAATTAAATAATGCTCTACCCAATTTAATAACACTTAAAGGTATTATTGGCGTTACTCTAAATGGCGGTTTGTCCAGAGGGTATGGTGATCATTTATCAGAAATTGATATAACTATATTTTTAGATGATGCAAATTACCAACTATGGGATTCAGGGTATTGTCCAATAACGACATTTATAACTAAAATTGATGAAAATTTGTATGATATAAAGTATGTAAAATATTCTGATGAGCTAAAAAAAGAATATAGCATTGAAACAGAGCTCTGGGATCTTTCTTACTCCAAAATTCTTTATGACCCTAATGGATTAATAGAAGAATTTTTTAATAATAAGTTAGCAAAAAAATGCACTCAAAATGATGCTGAGCAATATATGTTTGAAGCCTGGTGGTATTACAAGCTTGCGACAGATATATGGATATATAGAAAAGACGTTCTACAAGGACATATGATGCTCAATAGTGCTGTTTCTGCAATTATAAAAGCAGTATTTACATGTAATGAAGAATATATCCCTCATGAAAAGTGGCTTATTCACATGAGCAGAACTTTGGAGTGGAAACCCAAACATTGGAATCAGAAATTGATAGAAGCATTCAGAACTGGCAAGATGAACATTGATAATTTAAAAGTTAGACAGAATGCACTAGACGGACTTTGGAATGAAATTAATGATTATTTATCTAAAGAATTCCATTTAAAAAAAGGGTTAAGTATTATCCAAAAAAGCACTTATGATCTTTTAAGGTCTTTATGTGTAAAAAGTAAAATCCCAATTACCGAGTGGCAAAAAAAAGCATCTCTAAAAATGTTGAATTGTGATCCATTTGCAAAAGTAGTTAAAGTTATTGATGGATATATTGAATTTGACTATGAGGCTTGCAGCAAAATATCAGAAAAAAATATGTATTATTTGTATTACCAGATATTAGATACCGTAAGAAAATGACAAGAAAATACTAGATAAAATTATTTTAAGCTATAAAGCTAAAGGTATTGATAACGTAGTTCTTGGGTGTACTGATTTTCAAAATATAGTTAGTGAAAGTTACTATAAAAAACAGAATATAACTATACTTGATTCAATGAACATTTTAGATTTAGCGGCTGTTAGAGAATCTATAGCAAAATAAATATTTGTAATTATTTATTTTTATATCGCTTAGATATATTTTCTTTATTATAGTTTCATTATCAGCTTACATTCGTGAACCTCCCCCGCCTCTGACTCGAGCGCAACTCGGGGAGGTTTGAAAAGGAGGGAATGAAATGTGAGGGGAGAATATAAAAAAGCCTAGTTGGAGTAAAGCCCGTTTTTTTATCAGACATTATTATGAATACAAGTTTTATTTTTTGTTGCCTTTAATCTGTTTATAGAATCCAAGTTGATCAAAACATTGGCGATGACCACATATCTTATCATTTTCAAAATAATAAAACGTCATACCTTGAATTGAAAATTTATTTCCAGTTGCCGGCATTTGTGGAAGATCTCCTTTATGAGTACCTGACATAATCCATCTTATGGCAACTGTAGAATTTTCTTCAATCATTTCTTTAATTTTAAAATTTAGGTTGGGAAACGCATTCCTGGAATAAACTACTCTTTCGATAAAAGTTTTTTTATCTATATTTTGCCCATTCCATGGATCATAAGGGTCATCTTCTACTTTGTATTGTGATGTTATTAATTTATCAAGATCATTAAAATCTCCATTATTCCAGACCTTACTTATGAAACTTATTAATATTTGCTTATGAGTAACATCCTCCATAATTCATTACCTTTCTTTAAATCTTTTAAGATATTTGTTAAATGTTCTATGCTTAACATTTAGATTTCGATATATATTTCAGAACTTATAACTACTGTGTCATATATATTAAATCGCTAATTGTCAAGCGACCTTAATTTAACACGTTCTTAGATTGGGGCAATATAATTTAATATTTTACCTAAAGCGTATTGTATCATTTAAGAGCCAGCGAAATTTACCTTTCATGCTATCTGAAATTCTTCTGATATATACTGCATAAGGCTTACAGGCTTCCACACGAATATTTTCATCCAGTACTAGGTCACGTGTAGCGGTTTTAGAAATTGCTTCCAAAAGCATTGGGAGATCACGCTCTGGTAAGCCTCTTTCTAAGGTAGTACTTATTTTAACATAAACTGTAATAGCGTTGGGATTATTGTAATATTGGTTTTCAAGTTTTTCTAAATTTGCATGACTTTCTTTAGAGTTCATAATGATTTCTTCCTTTGAATATCATTTTGATATTTAAGATATAAAAAGATTGTATTAATTTCAGTCTTTATTTAATCTTTTCCTCAAGCTCTTCTAATTTTTTCTCAAACTTTTTTTCATGCTTTTTGAACTGCTCTTCTAATTTTCTGTCATGCTCTTCTAATTTTCTGTCATGTACTTCTAATTTTCTGTCATGTACTCTGTCATGCTCTTCAGACTTCTTGTCAAATTCTTCAGACTTCCTGTCAAATTCTTCTAATTTCCTATCAAGCTCTTCTAATTTTTTGTCATGTACTCTGTCATGCTCTTCAGACTTCTTGTCAAATTCTTCTAATTTCTTTTCATGCTCCTTGAATTGTTCTTGAAAAAATTGTTGCTCACTCCTGTTAATATAGTGAGATATTAAAGGAATAACGATAGCGATTAAAGCAACAAGCGTTGTAAGCACTACAATTAAATCTGTAAATTGTCTCTCGTAGGCCTCCTGGACTTGATTATGATAACTTTCTAGAATCAGCTCTTTTTTTTGACTGTTGTCTTCTTGCGATTTAGTTTCTTTATTTGTTTTTACAATTATGGCATCTATAGCCGCCACAAATTTATTACTTTGATCATGCCATTTTTTATTTTTATAATGAATGAAAAAGGCAGAAGCTAAAATAAAGATAAGAAGCAAAACTAATGGTATAAATAAATAGAACCAAAATATTCTATGGCAAAATCCATAGTAAGGACACTTTTTCCTTTTTTGAAAATTATTATCTCTTTTTGACATAAGCTCCTCCTTTTGATGCTTTAGGTATTATTATATAGTCAAAAGACAAATAAATCTATGTGCATAGTTTCTTGCCTATTAGCATAAAAGGTACTGTGAGAGCTTTTTAAAGTGTTGAGGTGGGGGGACCAGCGCCCCGTTTAAATAAATTTTTACCTTTTAAATTTTAGGGAACAAGTTGTAAGTTGCTTATGGTTAATACTATAACTGTATTTTGAGATGTTCCCCGGGAACAAGTTGAGCTCAAAGATGTTCTCCAGAGGGAACAAGTTGGGAACATTTTAGATGCGTTTTGAGCTTAGAAGATGTTCCTTTAGGGAACAAGTTGGGAACAAGTTGGGAACAAGTTGGGAACAAGTTGGCCCATTTTACTACTCTTACCAGTTAACGCTTCTCCTGTTTATAGATGAAGAGTTTTTTTTAATTTAAACCAACAACAGGAGCATAGCACTATGAAAGTTCAAGACATCTGTAAAAAGCATCGGCTCACTCATAAGAATGTACTGAAGCGTTGTCGCGAAGGCCGTTTTATTCTAGACGGTATTGTGTATGAAGCCGAAGACATCTCCAAACCTGACTCATGTAACGCCAAATGGGAGATCACGCCATTAGAAGGTGAACAGCCCGAACATGCTGCTGTATCCGCCAAGGAAAAACTGCAGCTTACCAAGCAACGCCACCTTGAAACCCAGATCAAAAAGCTCGAGCAAACCATCATGGAAAAGCGTATTCATGTGTTCGAGGAGTTCATTGACCTTAACACCCGTCTATTAGTAAAGGACTTTGCACCTCTAAAAGAGTTTGTAATAGAGCATATCGACGAAAAGGAACATGAGAATTGGAATCAACTTGTGGAAAACTGTATCACCAAGCTTTACACCGATCTGTCAAAAGCCGTATTCGAGTTGCTGTAAGTAACCTGAGTATTAAGCAGAAAGTAAGTCCGGCAGACTGGGCCGAGGAAAATGTGGATTTTAAGCACGTGGTTTCGGCCCGTATCCGCAGCAAGCTTGATTTAAGCCTGACCCCTTATTTAAGAGGGCCAATTGACGCGTGGGATTTTGGCGGAACTCGGCGGGAAGTTACGGTGTGTGCTCCTGAGCAGACCGGAAAAACTCTGGCTTGGGTGTGTGGTCTTTTGTGGACATTTATTTTCCAGCAGTGTTTATCTTTAGTTTGTTACGAATCTGATGATAAGGCAACTGAAATTAACACTGATAAGTTCAAACCGCTAATGGAGGCTATCCCAGAATTGGCGGCAGAGCTGGCTACTCCTAAAGCGGTTAGAGCTGACCGTTATAAGTTTTCACAACTGACCAGTTTCTTTCAGGGCTCAGGTCGACGGATTACTTCCAAGTCAGCGAAGATAAATGTCGCTGATGAGTTAGACGACTGGATTGACCACGCCGCCACGGTGGATAATCTTGAGGATATGCGCAAGCGTACTCGGTCATTTGCCGAGTCTATATTATATAAGGTATGTACAGTGAAGGGCTCTGATCGGAATAGCTCAACTGGTACTAAAGCTTCTAAAATCTGGCAGGAATTCAAAGGTTCAAGTATGGGTTTCTGGTATCTACGCTGTCAAAATCCGAAGTGCAAATCTCTAAAGAGTGACCACCCCGGTTTGACCATGCGCTCAGCGGATATCCATAATTTACAGTTTAAGACTGACGCGGAAAAAAATCTTATTCCCGATACCGCCAGATTAGTGTGCCCAGTGTGCCAGTTTGAACATACTGAGGATATGAAACGAGCAATGAATCTACAAGGTGGCTATATTCATCGGCATCCTGAACGACTTAAAGGCAAGAGTCCGCATTACGGTTTCCAGTGGGGTGTTTTAGCCAGTCAGTTTGAAGCGTTTAAATGGGATAAAGTAGCGGCGGTACAACTTGAAGCAGGCCATACCGGGAGTCTAAAGAAGCAAATTCTCTTTGATAACTCTTGGCGGGGGCTGCCATTTCGGGAGCGCAAAGTCAATTCAACCCAAGTCGATGCCATCCGCAGTCATTGCGCGGCTAAGTTGCCAGAGCCGGATACTATCGAGGGCGTGTTTTTATCCGCGGATACTCAGGATTACGGCTGGAAGTGGGAAGTGCGGGCACTGGACATAAACTGTAATCGTTGGCAATTAGCTTACGGTTTTTGTGAATACTTAGAATTGACTGAAGAAGAACGAGAACAACTTAACGAGCGGCGGCAGCTGGTCGCAAAGCAGGAAGGTACTCAATTTGTTCCGGTGAAAACGCTGGAAGACGTATTGTATGCTGAATACCTAGGTATTCAGCCAATACTTGGAATAATTGACGAAGGCGGACACCGCAAGCACGAAGTAGCCAGTTTTGTGAAAAAGCACCGCCGCTTGTATTCTTACAAGGGTGAAAACCGCGGAAGTGAAAAATTTCGAAGATCTAAGAACCACAAAGACCTTATTCTTTTCCGTGAAAAAGAATATAAGTCTAGCTTGCTTTATTACATTTACATTCAGGATAAAAAAGATAATTACTATTGGTACTTGCTGCCGGATAATGAAATAACTGATGACTATGTCCGAGAAATTGCGGCCTTACGACCGGACTCCTCTAATAAAAAAGAATGTAATATGTTTGAAAACTATGTCCATAATAACCGCATGCATGACTACTTTGATACGAGTAAAATGTATTTGGCGTTAGAGGATTTCGCGGTTGCGAAGCT
>JAAEMX010000407.1 GCA_024225035.1 Lentisphaerota bacterium | reverse complement strand
TTGCGACCATTTAGTATCCGAGTAATTGAGACATCTTATTTTCAAGACATTTCCCGCTCCTTTTCTTTTCCATTTCATACCTGAATTGCATAATCGTTGTTTTATTATTACTTTACATGCAGCTTCAACTACTCCGGAACCTATCGGATAATAAAGTTTTATGTAATCAGGATAGTTCATTTGATGCTTATGGTTTTTAAAATATGTAATACATCTTTCTAAATCATTTATTTTTTTTTCAGTCATTTTCTTTCTCTCATGAAGTTTAAATTCATGTAGTATTTCTTTTGCTCCGTTCTTTTCATGTTTGAGTTTGTGTCGCATCTTTCCCGCCCATTCCTCCTTTTTCGATTTTGACCGAAATATACAATCCGATGCAAGTGATATATATTCTGTTGCATGAAAATAATCAAGGATTTGTACTGTTGTATATTCTTCCAAAAAAATCCAATTTTCTTTTGCTCCATCAGCAATGCCAATCATTTTAGCCTCAGGATAAGATTGTGAAATAAAATTAAGCTCTTTTGTAAAAGTATTAAAAAATGTTTCTTTCCCATACTCAGGAGCAGTTGCGGTATATTGAGTATAAAGTCTTTCTCCCGCATCATTATATAAAGCAATCGTACCGACCATTGCTTCTCTATAACCCTCTTGTGATAATATCATACAAGTTCCGTCTAAACTGACACCTACGGATTTCACTTCTTCTTTTGCAATAGGGATTGTATAATTCCATTTTTCTTGCTTTTCTAATAAGCCCGAAGCTACTTCATTGCTTATATCTTGAATATATGAACGTGATATATACCGTCCGTGATTTTCTTCCAAATCTACTTGAACTCTTTTACCTCCGGTTTCAGAGTATTTACTGCTTACCTGTTTGCTGAATTTCGGAGTCGAACCGATAATTATTCGAGCTGAATTATCTAATGGACAAAACGTACTGCCGCCTTTACTGTTTTGGTAAACATGCCTTGAGAGTTCAACTTCGCCATATGGTGTTTGGTATTTCTTAGTAATTTTACCTTTGCTTGTAAATTTTTGGTTTCCTTTTATTAAGGGTTCACCGTTTGAGTCAAAAGTGGATAAAGCATGAGCAGTTATCTCTGTCCCGGCAAGATTTAATGCCTTTTGAATATCCTCTTTTGTTCTTAACATTGATTTGGAAATTGGAACTTCAATTTCGATTTTTATTGAGCTTGAAGTTTTGTTTAGTACCTTTGTCTTCATATTGTTTATTTTTGGAGACAAAGATAGAAATAATTACATTAAATTGCAATCATACCCTA
>JAAEMX010000406.1 GCA_024225035.1 Lentisphaerota bacterium | reverse complement strand
TCGCGGTAACTCGTAAGGAATCTTTTGCTGCGATTAAGGATGCGAAGGTAACTGCCTGATGTTCGAAAAATTAAACAAAGCTGTCTTGTTGTCATTTGGCGAGCAGGTCGGAAGCAATTCCGGCCTGTTCACTGCCATTGTCGACTTTGAAGAAGTTTCAGGGAAACTGGGCGGCTTTAAAAAAGATTATACCAAAATGGAACTGGTGGCGGCAGACGATGCCGTTGCCAGTCTGACTATCGGCGGGGAAGTCACGGTGCGTGGAAAAACTTATCGCGTCGCCGACAAATTCAACGATGGCGGCGGTATGGTACGCATTCCTTTAACTGACCCGGTTTCCGGCAGTGCTCCAGAAAACACTGATTGGACGGACTTTTAATATGCAGCCTATAGTTGATTTGAAAATTGAAGGTAATGAGGAAGTTAAATACGCTCTAGAGCATTACGGTGCTGCTGCTCAGAAGGCGTTAAAGCGGACAGTTCGTAAGTTGTTACGGCACTTGAACTACAAGGCTAAGCGTAACTTAGGGCGTAATTTAAAAGTCCCGCAAAAGGAACTAAAGAAGCGTCTACTCTCTGACCTGCATTTTAATAAAGATGGTTCAGTCAAAGCCCGGCTGTGGTTTGGCGCGAACCCGATTCCATTTCATCATTTAGGCGCTTTACATCAATTGAGAAGCAAAGGTGGAGTCAGAGCCGGAAAACATTTTGCTAAAGGTGCATTCGTTTATAACGGGTTGGTTTTCAAGCGTAAAAGTCAAGCCAGATTTCCCATTAAACGAGTAGATTTAAAGATTGATACTATGGCAGATCGAGCATTAGAACAGGCGGGCCTTTACAACCAAGCTCAGATACAGCGTAAATTTCAAGATATATTCAATCAAGAACTAAACTTCGCGGTGGGACATGAGTAATTTTCAAGAATTTTGTACCAAGTTAAAGACCGCTCTCGAAGTGGATTTTGCGGACGAAGGCGCTACTGTCGACTGGCTGAAACGTGAAGTAAAAGATTTACCTGCACCGGGAATACTTTTGGATATTGAACAGCTCGACATCGGTGAAGATGAGGGCGACGGACGGCTGCCTTTGGAGTGTTCTTTTGCCGCTTTCTGTATCTTAAGTATTTGCACCACTAATTACGAGCTTGCGATTAAGGGGTTCGCCGCTAAGGTCATGGCGCTATTACGCTATAACTCTTTTGGCCTGGAAACGGTTTCTATTCCAGTTAATCTCTCAGCTGAAGGCGTCGACTTCACTCCCAGTAAAGCTGGATATATTTGTTGGGCGGTGACGTGGCAGCAGACAGTTTATGTTGGAGAGGATATTTGGAGTGGTGGAGTTATGCCAAGTGAAGTAAAGTTTAGTTTTACACCGGAAGTTGGCGTTAATAACGAGGCAGACTATGAATCATTATGAAATTACTGAACTGCAAAGGAATATCGCTAATATTATTCGTATTGGCACCATCGCCGAAGCTGATTATACTAATGCCAAAGTTCGAGTGCAGATTGGGGAATTGTTGACAGGTTGGCTGGATTTTATCAGCTTTAGGGCTGCACTGGTGACAGTCTGGTGTCCGCCGGAAATTGGCGAACAAGTATTAGTAATCAGCCCCGGCGGAGACCTTGCTCAAGGCATTGTCATGCCAGCAATCTATCAGCAGACCTTTCCAGCCAGCGCCGCAACCCCAACTACTACCAAGCTGACTTTTGCCGATGGGGCAAAACTTGAATATGATTCTGCAGCTCATCACTTGCAGGCGATTTTGCCCAGCGGAGGCACTACAACCTTAGTATCAGATGGCGGCATTAGCATAATTGGTGATATCACTGTGACCGGGCAGATTGTCAGTACTGGCGATCAGATTGCAGGTGGTATATCTCAAATCAATCACGTCCACGGTGGGGTGAAAGCTGGTGGCAGTACTACGGCAAAACCACAATAAAAAAACTGGAAAGGGGGGCTCACTCCTCGACTATCTCCTCTTCTCTACCCCCTTTTCCAGTATAGGGTAATGGTATGGGTAAAATCGATTATAAATGAAATTCTTGATTTTGTCAACTCCTCATAAAGATAAAATCTTACAAAAAATATTGAATTATTAAGTATATAATTGGCGATCAAATTGCTGGCGCTATTTCGCAAATTAATCACGTCCGTGGAAGGGTAGAACCCGGGGGGCTCTACCTCAAAGCTTAGCAATTTATAACATTTTTTCAATGTGCCTATTTATTTTATCTTCAATACAAAAGTTAGTTTTATAGTATACCTAGATCCAAGGTGGATCCTCGTCTTAGATGACCTGAATTACTACAAATGCTTCCTCTATTAGAATTAGGATTGTCATCTAAAGAGTCTGGAGTTTGTTGCGGATTGAGCTCTTTTAGAAAAAGAAGTCTTCTAAAAAAACTTCCGTTTGGATTCATAGATTTTTCTGGTAAATCAAAAAGCCATCCAGCAAATAAATCATAGAAATTATTAAATGATTGAGGAGTTCTAAAGTCCTTTAACTCACCAATAAGTCTTTCAGCCTGTTTCGTATTATGCCGTTTGAAATGAATAATTCTATTAAAATTGGTTTTTCGATAGTCGTTTAAGAGGTTGATTGCTAAAGAATACAGTGCTCTGTGCCTTTTGTAATGCCAGATGTAATTCCTTAGCTGTTCTGTTGTACTATAACGATTCTTCATTCCGCATACTACTGTATTTGCCATTTTATAATAACTGCCAGGATAAATGATAGGTTCTGGTTTAAATGTTTTTACAACTTTAGCTACTATATAATTTTTACCTTTTTTGCCGTGTCTGACAACTATTTCCTGAAAATTTCTTTGTCGTTCATTTACTAGTGGAGGCAAGTCATGTTTTAACAGAAACCAATCAACTATGCCTAGACGTACCAGAGTCTTTAAGGCATACTTATGGCAGTTAAAATATCTCATATTGTAATTAGGCCCTTTCAGCTCTCTGGGTTCATACTTGTATGTGCCCCGATTGGATGAGTTTGACCTCAAATCCTCATCGTCTTCAAAAAGGTATTTATTTTTTTCAGCTTTAACTTTAACTTTTATTGGGTGTTTTGCAATCTCTCTGTCTAAAGCAAAAAATTGTGTTGCAAGAAAATAATTATTTATTGTCAACGGATATGTTCTTATATAATATTCCAAACTTTTTCCATTTTCCTCAAAAATGTACCACTCATTCTTAACATGGCCGTAAATATCATTTCCGCTAATGTACTGACGCAATGTACTAAATCCACCGTTAAAGTTTCCTCGAAAACCGAATGCATGTTCAAGTTGCCATTTACGCTTCTTTTCATCGAATTGCGATAAAAATATTGTTGAATGTCCGCCAGCAATGTTCAGTCTATTGTAAAAAGATTTCTCGTATTTCTCCAACTTAGGAATGGCGTAACTAATGTAATAACTCATAAAAAATTCCATTTAAATTATTAAGACGCCCCCTTCATCCTAACATATTAAGAGTTCTCTAAATATGTTTTTGTTCCACGAAGGCAGTAAAAATATATTATTTAACTTTTCATAAAAAAGTCTCAATGTGTGATTCTCCGCAAGGTTAACGCTCTTTCTATATATAAAAGGAAAGCGTTATGACTGGAATTGACAAAACCACAGGCCGCTACTTAAGTGGCTTAGATCATCTAAAGCAATCCATCAACGATATTTTGACCACTCCGATTGGGACACGTGTTATGCGGCGCGAATACGGCAGTCGCTTACCGCGCTTAGTGGATGCGCCATTAAACTCTTCAACGCTGGTCGATCTGTATTCAGCTACCGCGGAGGCGTTACAACGCTGGGAACCGCGTTTTAAACTGACCTCAGTAACCACTGACACTGTAGGGAGTACTGGCAAAGTCGAACTGCTTTTAACTGGCGAATACCTACCAAACGGCAAAACTATCACCTTGGAGGGGATTATCTTATGAGTACCTTTAATGCAATAGATTTGAGCTTACTGCCAGCACCGGATGTAATCGAACCATTGGATTATGAAACCATTTTCTCAGCGATGCTGGCGACCTTACAGTGTAAAGCTCCGGAGTTTTCCGCATTAGTCGAATCCGACCCGGCATATAAGGTGCTGGAAGTCGCCGCTTATCGTGAGCTCATGCTCCGGCAACGTGTCAATGACGCCGCCAGAGCAGTAATGCTAGCTTACGCGACTGGCAATGATTTGGAAAACTTAGCGGCTAATTTTAACGTCCAACGGCAAATAGTAGTCCCAGCTAACCCCGATGCGGAGCCACCAACTCCAGCAGTATATGAAACTGATACTGCTTTGCGACAACGCACTTTACTGGCTTTGGAGGCCATTACTACCGCAGGCAGTGAAGGCAGTTACATCTTTCACGCTTTGTCGGCTTCGGGTGATGTTAAAGCGGTAACAGCAGCAAGTCCCAGCCCGGGGCAAGTCTCAGTCACTATTCTATCCCACAGCAACGGCGGCGCGGCTTCAGGTGATTTA
>JAAEMX010000405.1 GCA_024225035.1 Lentisphaerota bacterium | reverse complement strand
GGGCGGGCCTAAGGCTCGCTTTGAAAAAAGGTTCTATTTAGAAGATTTGAGCTGCTACTGATAAAAATCTACAAAAGAAGCGCTTTGTATGTGCTGTATAATTTTTCTTTGTACAGCGTTTCAAAGTGTAAAAACTCCTCTCTTCGTTCTTCAGGGGTTTTACCCAGCCCCAGGAACAGGGGATGAAGAGTGATCTCCACCGGAGACTCATAGTCATCATCGAGATAGGCTTTGATGCTGCTGAATTCAAAGTCTCTTGGGTCCATCATTATCACTCTTTCTTTGGAATTGATTCTTTGCCGCTGAACGTTCTCTTTTATGTCTTTTTTAACCGGATTATAGGCAACATACCAGAGAAGCCAGTTAAGATCGAATTCCGGAACTTTTTCATCGATTTTCCGCGAACGGAAACGCTCGTTCCAAAAAGGCCCGATTTCGTTGTTCATGATATTCCAGTTCCGGCTAACCCGCATTTTTACGTACTGCATTATTCGTGAAATCGTATCCTGCTCATTAACTGTTGTTATTATTAAATGGCAATGATTCGACATTAATATGAACGCGTTCAATTCAAACTCGAATTTCACCTGCGCGTCTTGCATAATTTTCACAAAAAGATGCTTATACTTGTTATCTTTTAGTAAATTTTTCCACTGTCGGCACCGCGTCCAGATATGATGGGTCAAGCCAACCTCATTATCTCGTTC
>JAAEMX010000404.1 GCA_024225035.1 Lentisphaerota bacterium | reverse complement strand
TACCAGAAGTTCCTGTGGCGGGCGAAGTGACAGCTACGGATAATTGTGATACTGAAGTAACTGTAATATTCAATGAAGATAGCACACCAAATGGATGTGGAGAACAGATCACCCGAACCTGGACGGCGACCGATGCATGTGGAAACAGCACGGTAGCGACTCAGGAAATCTCGGTCAGTGATACAGAAGCGCCAACGATCACGAATGTACCGGCAGATATAACGGTAGAATGCGATGCTGTACCCCTTTCTGCCAATCCTGATGTAGAAGATAATTGTGATACAGAAGTGAGTATATCTGTAGAAGATATTCGTACGGATGGAGAATGTTCGTTTAGTTATGAATTGACACGAACCTGGACAGCAGTAGATGATTGCGGGAATGAGAATACGGCTATTCAAATCATCACAGTAGAAGATACAGAAGCACCAGAGCTATTGAATGTTCCGGAAAATATCACTTCTGAATGCACTGAGATACCAGAAGTTCCTGTGGCGGGCGAAGTGACAGCTACGGATAATTGCGATACTGAAGTAACGGTAACCTTCAATGAAGATAGCACACCAAATGGATGTGGGGAACAGATCACCCGAACCTGGACGGCGACCGATGCATGTGGAAACAGCACGGTAGCGACGCAGGAAATCTCGGTCAGTGATACAGAAGCGCCACAGGTGTCAGAAGTGCCAGCTGATGTAATTGTTGAATGTAATGAAATTCCGTCGG
>JAAEMX010000403.1 GCA_024225035.1 Lentisphaerota bacterium | reverse complement strand
CCGCCGTGCTGGTCGCCTACGGGCTGTACATCTCGATCAGCATCGGCGAACGGTGGGGACTGGCCGCCGGGATCGGTCTCATCGCCCCCCCAACCGCGTGGTGGGCATGGGACCGCCGCCACCGGGCCACGAGTAGCTCGGCTATCAGCGCTGGCGAAGATCGCGTTTGAAGAGAAGCTGGCCTTCGACGTCGCCGCACTGCTCGAAGCCAGCTCGACAGGCGACACCGATCGACGGCTCATTCGCTGGGTCGATCAAGAGCACGGCCGTGGAGACCGTGGCGTCTTCTGCGATCCATTCGATTGGTGGACCAAGCGCTCGAACGGCATGGTCGCGGCCGCGATGGTTCGGGAAGGTGTTGTAGCCAATGTTCACCTCGCCGCCTGCGAGCCATGCGCGTTCGAGGTCATAGTCGATCCAACCGACGATCTGATGGCCTGGGTCGAGCACGACTGGGGTTGGCTCAGGGTTGGGTGAACCTTCACCGATGAATCGTCGGAACTCGCTGTCGCTACCAGCGATGAGCCGTTCAGCGTCACCCGCTCCCGGGGCCCCACTGGGGTCGACCCAGAGGTGGGGG
>JAAEMX010000402.1 GCA_024225035.1 Lentisphaerota bacterium | reverse complement strand
TGACTCTTCGTCAGTTGCTTTTTCTTCAGAGTTGACTTTTTCCTCTTCCTTATTCATAAGGCCTAGCGCCTTGCGATACTCAACCGGGAACACTTTGACAAACAGTGGCAGGGAGCTTTCCCAATCATCCAGCAGGCGTTTTGCCAGCGGACTGCCGGTATTTTCAAGATGTACCTCAATCAGACCGCGCAATTCCGCAGCATCCTCAGCTTTATCAATAGATTCCAAGTCAACCATGTCAAGGTTGCATTTCAAGTCAAAATCACCGTTTATATCAAATACATAAGCCAGACCGCCACTCATTCCAGCACCGAAGTTAACTCCGGTTTGTCCCAGAACAACTACTCGACCACCAGTCATATATTCACAGCAATGGTCTCCGGAACCCTCAACAACCGCAGTAGCTCCGCTGTTACGGATCGCAAAGCGTTCGCCTACCTGGCCGTTTACATAAAACTGACCGCCTGTAGCTCCGTAGAGAAGCACATTCCCGGCAGCCGTGTTATCTTCTGGCTTGTACTGCACTTTATCGGAAGGCTTGATGATAATCTTACCACCGGAAAGGCTCTTACCGACATAGTCATTTGATTCACCAATAAGATTAAAAGTTACGCCATTCGGCAGGAATGCGCCAAAACTCTGACCGGCTGTACCAGTGAAGTTAATCTTAATTGTGTCTTCAGGAAGCCCGGCATAACCATACTTTTTAGCAACCACATTTGAAACCATAGCACCGACCGCACGGTCAACATTGCTGACTGTTTCATTTATTTCAATAGCCTTACCGCTTTCAACGGAAGGCAATATCTTATCGAGCAATTTGACTTTGTCATATGCTTTGTCAACGCCATGGTCCTGTGAGCATACACAGCGGCGCGGCAGTTCTTTATCTTCAACCTGTTCAAAGATTTTGGAAAAGTCAAGGTTACGAGTCTTCCAGAAATCAATAGCTTCGTTGGTTTCCAGCAGGTCGCTGTGCCCAACAGCTTCATCGATTGAACGCAAGCCAAGCTGTGCCAGATATTCACGAACTTCTTCAGCAATAAACATCAGGAAGTTGATTACATGTTCAGGTTTACCCTGGAAAAACTTACGCAATACCGGATCCTGAGTTGCAACACCAACCGGACAAGTATTAGAGTGACACTTACGCATCATCACACAGCCAACAGAAACCAGAACAGTTGTTGCAAAGCCAAACTCTTCAGCTCCCAGCAATGCACCGATAATTACATCACGACCAGTTTTCAGCTGTCCGTCAACCTGCACACGTATTCTGTCGCGCAGTTGATTCAGTACTAAGGTCTGCTGAGTTTCAGCCAAGCCAAGTTCCCAAGGCAGTCCGGCATGTTTAATTGAAGTCAAAGGAGAAGCTCCGGTACCGCCATCGTGTCCGCTCACCAGTACCATATCGGCATGACCTTTGGCAACTCCGGCTGCAACTGTACCAACACCAACTTCTGAAACCAGTTTTACTGAAACACGAGCACCAGTATTTGAAAGCTTAAGGTCGTAAATAAGCTCTGCCAAGTCCTCAATAGAGTAAATGTCATGATGTGGCGGAGGCGAAATCAGAGTTACGCCCGGTGTAGAGTGTCGCACCTTGGCAATAGCCGGCAGCACTTTATGCCCCGGAAGCTGGCCGCCTTCACCGGGCTTAGCTCCCTGAGCTACTTTAATCTGCAGTTCACGGGCGTTAGCCAGATATTCGGCTGTAACACCAAAACGTCCGCTGGCAATTTGCTTGATAGCACTGCATTTGCTGTCATTGTTCGGCAGCGGTTTGAAGCGAACCGGATCTTCACCCCCCTCACCTGAGTTGCTCATACCGCCAATGCGGTTCATAGCAATAGCGATAGTTTCATGCGCTTCAGGACTGATAGAGCCAAATGACATCGCACCAGAAACAAAGCGCCTGACAATATCAGCGGCAGGTTCCACTTCGCTTAGCGGAATAGATTTGGCTTTCTTAAATTTAAACAGACCGCGCAGAGTGCACAGGCGTTTTTCCTGATTATTAATGTACTCAGCATATTTTTTATATTTGTCAGCATTATTATCACGAACGGCCTGCTGGAATAAACTGATTGTTTCAGGAGTCCACAGGTGCTGTTCACCTTTCTGGCGATAGTGATAGTTACCACCGCTTTCCAGAAGAAACGGCAGATCCTGACGCGGTTTAAAGGCCTGCAGGTAACGGGTGTTGGTTTCCTGAGCAACTTCTTCAAAACCGATACCGCCAATACGGCTGGCAGTTCCGCTGAATACTTCGCTAATTATTTCATTATTCAGACCGATAGCCTCAAATACTTGAGCACCACGGTAGCTGCGCAGAGTTGAAATACCCATCTTTGACATAACTTTGAGTATGCCTTTGCAAACGGCCTTGATATAATTAGCTGTCGCTTTAACAGTAGAAATATCATCCAAGCGGTTTTCCAAAGCCATATGTGTCACTGTTTCCAGCGCCAGATACGGATTAATGGCAGTTGCACCGTAGCCAAGCAGCAGCACAAAATGCATAATTTCACGAGCTTCACCAGTTTCCAACACAATACCGGCACTAGTTCTCAATCCGGTCTTGACCAGGTGAGCATTAACAGCAGCAGTTGCCAGCAGCGCTGGAATTGGCGCCTGACCTTCTTTCAGCAAACGGTCAGACAAAACAAGTACGCTTTTGCCGTTTCTTACCGCTTTCTCAGCAGAACGGCAAAGAGCTTTCAATGCTGGGCGCAAACTGCGGCCGCTGTCACCGGAATAGAATCCAATTGACAAAGTTTCAGCCTGGAAAGTCTTTACTTTAGAAGTGCAAAGACGTTTCAGGTCTTCATCAGTTAAAATCGGGTGAGGCAATTTCACTAAATGAGCATTTATAGCTGAATCAGAAAGTGTGTTACCTTGATTACCGATATAGGTCATCAAGCTCATAACCAACTCTTCACGAATCGGGTCAATTGGAGGATTGGTCACCTGCGCAAAAAGCTGTTTAAAATAATTATAAAGCAATTGCGGCTTTTCTGAGAGCACCGCCAACGCTGCATCATTCCCCATGGAACCAGTCGGCTCATGCCCCAATGAAGCCATAGCTTTGATAATGAGATTTACATCTTCACGGGTGTAACCGAATAATTTCTGACGCTGAAGCAGATTTTCACCAACCTTAACCGGCATAACTGAGTCATACAGACCATGTAGAGAAATTTTATTTTCATCAACCCAGCGACGATATGGTTTGCTGCGGGCAAGATGTGTTTTGAGCTCATTATTGGACATTACGCGCTGGCGCTCGAGGTCGATCATCAGAATTTGACCAGGGCCAAGACGACCGCGGCTCTCAACGTTTTCGTCAGGAATATCCAGTACGCCAGTTTCAGAAGCCAACACGACAAAGTTATCTTTAGTAATGGTATACCGAGCTGGACGCAGGCCGTTTCTGTCCAGCAGAGCTCCAACACTTCTACCGTCAGTAAAAGCTACGGCAGCAGGGCCGTCCCACGGCTCCATCAATGCTGAGTTATATTCAAAGAACCCGCGCACATCACGCCCGATATGGTACTGGCTGCCCCACGCCTGAGGGATCAGCATCAGCATGCTGTGCGAAAGAGCACGACCCGCATTGTGGAAAAGTTCCAGTGCATTATCAAGACACGCAGAGTCGCTTTGTCCTTCACTGATAACCGGGAAAATCTTTTTGATATCGTTACCGAAAAGGTCTGACTCCAAGTGCGGCTCACGGGCACGCATTTGATTGCAGTTACCGCGCAAAGTATTGATTTCGCCGTTGTGCGCCAAATAACGGAACGGCTGAGCCAATGGCCAAGTCGGAAATGTATTAGTACTGTAGCGCTGGTGGACAATTGCCAGCGCACTTTTAAATTTTTCATTATTCACGTCTTCGTAAAAACCCGGCAGCTGCGGAGCCATTAACAGGCCTTTATAGACAATTGTTCTGCAGGACAGGCTAACAATATAAAACATTTCGCCAACGCCGGTCTGCTCTTCAACAGCCTTTTCAATGCAGCGACGCATAACATATAATTTACGTTCAAAGGCGTCTTCATCTTTGTTGCCGCGCTTTGCAGCAACAAAAAACTGCTTGATTACCGGACAGCTTTCACGAGCGACCTTGCCCAGACATCCCGGATTGTTAGGAACGTCACGCCATCCAAGGAATCTATGTTTTTCAGAAGAAATTGCCTCTTCAACAGCCTCGATGCACTTTTCACGAAGTTCATCCTCAGCAGGCAGAAAGACCATACCTACACCATACTGCCCAGCAGCAGGCAGCTTAAAACTCAGGTTACATGCTTCACGAAAAAACTCATCAGGAATCTGCAGCAGAATGCCAGCCCCGTCCCCCGTGTCAGGGTCACTGCCGGCAGCACCGCGATGGAGCAGGCGCTTTAGGACTTCCACGCCCTGCTCGACTATCTTATGAGTTTTCCGCCCATCTATATTGGCTACCAAGCCGACCCCACAGGCATCGTGTTCGTTACTAAAATCATACAGACCCTGTTGGTCGGGATGATAACTTCTCACTTTTTGCATTCAGTTGCCTCCTGTTCCGGTAAATATATTAGCCGGTTTGAATTTGGCTGCTTTCCTTGTCATCTACTTCAGGAAAACAGGAATCTATTCATTAAATATAAATATTCACGCATCCTTGTAACATTTTTTGTGCCAACTTTTCAATTAGCATTATTATTCCCTCAAAAAAATTATCTGCAGTAGTAAAATTTACGGCCCGTTCATAAAATTTACAAGTATAATTCAAAAATGTCATTACAAAAATGTAATAATGACATTTTTGTAACTTTCTTGCAAGTTACTATTTCGAAGATTGCCAAAAACAGGAAATACTTCGTAATACATTACTTCTAAAATAGTTACCAATTAATCGAAACAATATTAAATAAAAAGAATGCTGAAAATCAATAAAAAACTAATAATAATTAGCTTATCACATAAAAATACCATTGACAAATTTTTTATGACATGTATAAAAGTATTACAATTGCTAAATATTTGCACAGAGAAAATAACGCACCTATGCCAAGGAGCTGGATTATGAAGCGTCTGTCCTTTCTGCTAAGCCTGCCGTTGTTGTTATTATCAAGTACCGTTTTTTCCGGTAATCTGCAGTTGCCAGATAAGATATTTCTCCGCACAAGCACTGAAACTTTTAATGTTAAATATTACGCATTAACTTATAACGGTAATATATGGATAAAACCAATCCCCGAATCGGACAGCGTAAAAACAGATTGGGCAATGCTGGCTCTCCCCACTGATCTTAACGGTAAAGTAAAAGAAATTTCAATGGATGATTTAACGCTGATAGCGACAGATAACCATGACCAGCTCTTTACCTGCCAGAACATGCTTGGCGAAATAAAAGACTTCAGTTGGACAAAGAACTGGGGCAGCCCTATATGGCTGGGCGAAGGACAAAAACTTCCTGAGAACTATGCGGCATGGGACTTATCCGTTATAACGCCACTTACTGACTTATATTATTTTGACCCAGCAATGCACAGGCAGATGGTAGGCCTCGGAAAAGTGCACACAGTCTTTGCTCTGAACAGTAACAGAAGAGATATTACCATAATTGATCCATGGTTGCCAAACGACTATAGCTATGAAGTAGGTGGGCCATATCGCGGCAGATTCATAATCCAGAACTTGCGAGCCAGCGGTTCAAGTATTTTTGTGATAAATAAATACGGCGACATGTTTACAAGGCAATGGGATTTTGATCAGTCAGGCGCCGACACCATATTCTTCAAATACAGCTATGACACACCCGATCAAAAACTTTTTGCTCCCATAAAGCTGCCGGTATGGGATTGGGTAATGCAGCCTAAGGTTGAAGGCAATATCACTGATAATATCAGCATCAATAAAACCGGGATAGGATGCGTTCACCGCATTCTAAGAGTAGAAGGTACAGATCAATTTGGAGCAACCGGATACTACGAAAGAGATATTGCGGACAAAGCTCAAACCTGGACATTTCATGTCACCAATGAACAATTGATCGGTCAGTCCCTTGTCAATAAGAAATACGACAGTTCTCAAGAAACTTTAGGGCCTGATAATTCCATTCGCTTTATATCTGATAACAACCCCCTGAACGGAGTAAATATTGAAGTCCCTGATTTCAGTCTATATAATTCACCTGCAACTTTCAGGATTATTACAGATAACGGCAGTTATTATGATCTACTGCTACATACAACCGACACAATAAGATTACTTCCAGCTCCAAAAGGATTGACTCCAGAGGCAAAAGATTTAAACGGAGCAATAGAAATCCCCCCTCCTCTTTTGAGCAAACTGGACACTCTGCCGAGCCCCGTCAGAAACTTTATAACCCAATATCTTGGGGATAAACGCTATACCACAATAAAGGCATCCGTAACAGATAAGCAACTGAAAATATCTAAGGATAAATCACTGCTTTTCAGTTTCAAAACACAATGAAACAGTACTCCATAGCTATTATGAAATGTTTATAGTTCAAACTCAAATAATCAGTCTTCTAATGCTGATTCAACAAGAGCTATAATTCCACGAAGCGGTGTTGCACGTGCATTGTATATGCCGTTAGTCTTCATAAAAGCAACCCTGATATTTTTGGTTGCTTTTTCAATTGTTGCCGAATTAATGTATGTTGAGTTCCAGCCTCTACTTCCAAGTTCTCTATAAAGAGTGCTCAATTCATTGTACATAGCCCTGTTCCAGTCTCCTCTTTGCGTTATAGTTTGACGCGCCAGCCATGACAACTTGCTATGCTTTCTGTCACTGGCAATTTCGCAAACATCATGTAAACAAAGCAAAAGGTGGTTGGCATTGAGACTGAACTCGCCGTTAAGAATTCTCAATCTGTTATTAATGCGTTCAACACCTTTCGGCATTTTATCTTGAGTTCCACTTCTCCAGGAGGATGTCATCCAACTGCCCTCCATCTGTCCCACGTTAATATAAACATAAAGTGTTCCCAACAGCTTTAATGCTTCTGAATAAACTGCATTGTTACCTACGTTTATGTTAAACATCCCAAGGTTCAGATCATTTTCTGCCGCATATCCCCCGATCTCCGCCAATGATTTTACTCTTTTCATAATTTTTTACCCTACATAAAACAAAAGAATTAGCATATTAAAACCTAATAAATTTTCGATATATATTACAGTTAGGGTCAGTCAAATCAAATGCATTTTAAGGAATATTCATTTCTATTATGAATAGTTCATATTCCCGAAACAAATATTATACAAAAACCTATAGATTAACATGTTCTAAAAACAGTTAAATTTAATAAATACTATTTTAAACATTCGATAGATTAGTAGATTTACAACATAATCTTGAACGGTCATCCCCCCTAAACATTCTTCCTTTTCACGGCAATCATAATACAGTTTTGATTAAGAAAAAGATTACTATAAAAGTATTATTTCATGGTTTGTATTATTTATTTTTAACCGCCTGACCGATTAGGTGTTGAAAATATTTTTATCAGAGTTAATTTAATTAACTTGCAAGCAAAATTGTTTTGCTATATTCACGTATAGCGCAAAAGGACTTTTACAGGTGCATATTTTCTAACCTGCAAAATTACAGGGGAGGACGCATGAACGAACAGATAAACCCACATTTCTACCACTTCCTGGCAGAAGGTAATATTTTATGTAACGTCACGGCTGCCGACAGTCGGCAGGTCATTGAACAGCTTGCCGAACGATTATGTACAAACACCGCCGGCCTCAACAAGCAGAAAATTATTGACGCTGTAATCGCACGCGAAGAAATCGTCCCAACCGTAATTGCCTCTGGGCTGGCTGTTCCGCATGCCCGCATGGCAGGAGTCGATCGACTTCTGGTAGCATTAGCTGTCTCTCCCGCAGGCATAGACTTTAACTGCCCTGGAATGCCTCCGGTTAAAGTCGCAGTTATGATTTTGACTCCTAAAGATGATCCGGGACTTCACCTGCAGGTCCTTTCAGCCTTGGCCAAAGATTTCAAAGACGAAGAAACCATTGATAACGTCGCTGCGTTAAAAGACACAAAAGCTGTCATGGAGTTTTTTAACTGCGCAAATGTCGAAATACCTGATTACCTCAAAGCCAGAGATTTGATGAACCGCAGACCAATCACTTTACAGGAAAGCGACACTCTGCATAAAGTGATAGAAACTTTTGCTAAAAAGAACGTTCAAGAAATCCCTGTTTTAGATAATGAGGGCGACCTGCGAGGAGTTGTAGCACTTGAAGATATCCTGAAGTTCAGCCTCCCTGAACACATCCTCTGGATGGATGACTTAACCCCAATTTACCGATTCCAACCGTTTGCCGATATGCTGAAATCAGACCAAGAAACGAACCTTGCTGATTTTATGCGCGAAGATATGATTACTGTAGACGAGGAAATTCCAGCCGTACAGCTGGCTAAACTATTTCTGGTACACAACATTAAACAGATTATAGTGACCCAGAATGGTAAACTGGCGGGAATAATTAACTTGAAGTCATTTATATCTAAACTGTTCTGGGAATAGTAATTCTCAATATAGAATAACTACATAGCTGAACACAATCAGGAGTATTTTATGCATAGTGAGGAAAGTTCTGCCCAATTATCTACAGGAATGCTTATTCAACGCCTGCTGATTTTGCTGGGTGTCAGTATCGGAGCTGGTTTTGCCGGGGTAAACACTATTCTGAATTCCAGTCAGTCTATTGCCTGTTCTGTCTTTCTGGCGATTATTCTGGGAACATTATTCTTCTGGAATTTTCGGCTGGCAATTGCGTTTATAGGCCTTTCCGTCCTAATATTCACCAACTCAATGGATATAATCACTTTTGTCCAATCCTCTGCACTGGAAGTAATATTATTCCTTGTAGGTATGATGATTATAGTTGGGGCTCTGCGTGACCTTGGCTTTTTCACCTGGATAGTCCAGCTAATTGTGTCCATGCCCGATATCTCAGGGAAAAAATTTATTGCGGTGACAGCAATAGCATCCGCGTTGCTGGCTTGTGCTGTTGACGAGGTAACTTCGATCATCTTTATTGCAACGTTAATCTTTCAAGTTTGTGATCGTCTGAAACTTAACCCTACCCCATATATCCTCATTTGCGTGTTATGCACCAATGTCGGCAGCGCCGGTACCATGATGGGGAATCCGGTTGGTATCTACATAGGCACCAAAGGCGGACTCACATTTGGCGATTTTATGCTGTGGGCCTTCCCTATTATGATGATTGCTCTAGGGGCAACTGTAGCTCTTACCATGTTCTACTTTCGCAAGGATTTGAAGCAGTTCGACATCAATCTTAAAGACCGGATGGCCCGTAATTTGAGCCTTGTCCCCAAGGTAAATGTCCCTTATAAACAAGGTGTGGCGCTGTTACTTATAACTATTGCTTTGATTGCTTCGCATCATCAGTTAGAAAAAATATTCCACCTCGGCAAAAACAGTATTTTGCTTATCGCTCCATTAATCTGTTCAGGAGTGGTAATGATAATCCGCCGTAATCGGGCCAGGCATTATGTTGAACGCGAAGTTGACTGGTGGACGCTGCTGTTTTTCATGCTGTTGTTTGCGATTGCGGGAACTCTTGAGCATACGCATGTGGATCAGGTTATGGCAAAACATTTCTCCAGCATTTGCGGAACAAATAACTTTGTACTGATACCTTTTATCCTTGCAGTAACAGCCGCGGGATCGGCATTTGTTGATAATGTTATTTTTGTCGCCGCATTCTGTCCTGTTATCGAACAACTGTCCCGAAGCCTTAAAGACCTGCCCTTGTGGTGGTCTTTGCTCTTTGGCGCATGCTTTGGAGGCAATATTACTATGATCGGCAGCACCGCCAACATTGTAGCTTTAGGAATGCTTGAAAAGCGCTCACATATTCACGTCGGCTTTTTCCAATGGCTAAAGGTCGGTTTAATATCTTCAATACTGGCTGGCGGAATTGCCTGGGCAGCACTTATTGCTCTCTCCCCGCTGATGCCTGATCGCTATGCCATGCTTCATTTCGCAGATTTACCAGGACGCTCTTTTGAAGCCAAAAACGTGATTATTTACGCTGAACCCGTGAAAAAAGTTGATAAATTCATCATCGCGGATGTTAAGTCCGATAAATACATCTGTTATGAGTTAAAAGATGGGCCCAAAGCTAAACACCTGCGTGTATTGGCATACGTTGATAAAGACTCTGATGCAGCTCAAATAATTGCTGAAACCGTACATGAAAACCTTTATTTCAAAGGCAAGCTCCTATCAATTGAAGACGAACGCTATACTGCAGCCCTGCTGGTTGAATCAGTCAAGCATGAATCGTCAAAGCATCACTGATTTAGCACAAAATAAGCTTGCATATACGTTATTTCAGGTTACTTTTTATTATCCGAACTGTTAACCTATTAAGGAGAATTAAGATGAAAAAACTTGTTATTTGTCTTGTTACAATGGTATTAGGCATTTCTGCATTTGCTCAGGAAACTGGTGGGGGAGACTCTGGCTGGAGCGCCCTTCAAGCTGGTTTCTGGTTTGGGTATCCTGAATCAACACTTATTACTGACGTTCGCGGTGTAAAGGTCGGCCTGCCTGTATGCTCCGGACATGGTACTGTTTACGGTCTCGAAATGGCGATTTTCTGCGCCGCTACTGACAACGTTGAAGGTATGCAGTTTACCTGGCTGGGTGCCAATGTAACTCATAATCTTTCAGGTCTTCAGTTAGCTCTGGTCAATGGAATCCGTGAAAAAGCTTCCGGTGTACAGGTTGGTGTTGTCAACTTGTCTCAGCAGCGCGGTTGGCAATTTGGCTTGGTCAACGCAGCAAACAACGCTCCTTTCCAGCTTGGACTGGTTAACTTTAACCCCAACGGCTGGATGCCCTTTATGATATTTGTCAACTTTGGCAAAGGTACATTTGACTGATACGTCAAATAAAATCATAGCTTTTCAGACTGGCGTTAACATTAACGCCAGTTTTTTTATATAAAAAAACCTCTAATTGACCATCAAGGCAAATTAGAGGCAATAAAGTTAAATAATGAAATCAGGCTTGCTCAGCACTTTTGATAATGGCAATTCCCGATGAAGTTCCAAGGCGATCTGCACCAGCTTCAATCATGGCAAGAGCATCTTCATATGAGCGAACTCCGCCGGAAGCCTTTACTTTCATACAGTCCCCGACAGTTTCTTTCATTAAAGCAACATCTTCAACAGTAGCGCCGACTGTTCCGAAACCGGTCGAAGTCTTAACAAAACAAGCACCCGCAGCTTTTGAAGCATCACAAGCCTTTACAATTTCCGCTTTTCCCAGATAGCAGGTTTCCAGTATGACTTTTACGCAAATACCTTCATGAACAGCATCAACTACCGCTTTGATATCGGCTTCGACTCTTTCCCAGTCACCGGACTTGGCAGCATCAATATTAATAACCATATCAACTTCTTCTGCACCCAATTCTACAGCCTGAGCGGCTTCAGCAGCCTTAATGTCACTGGTGTTGGCTCCGAGCGGAAACCCAATTACAGTACAAACTTTTACCCCACTGCCTTTCAGTAAATCAGCAGAAAGTTTAATAAAACAAGGATTTACACAAACAGAAGCAAATTTATATTCTGCGGCTTCCGCACAAAGCTGTTTAACAGCATCATAAGTTGCTGTAGGTTTCAAAACAGTATGATCGACATATTTCGCAAGTTGTTCAACAGTTAAATTGCTCATAATTTCACCTCATTTTTGCAATGTATTTATCTTAAAATTTCTAATTAAAGTGACTCAAATATATCTTCACGCAAATCAGCCTTGTCTGGATAACTGGTCTGTGTTCCCGGATGCTGAACACTAACTGCCGCTATCCGGTTAGCACGTTGCGCAGATTCCGCCAGTGAAAGACCGCATGAGTAAAAGTAAGCAAAGCTGCCGATAAAGCAGTCCCCTGCCCCGGTAGTATCTCTGGCTTCAACGGTATGACCTTGAAAATGAATAGATGTGTCGCCTTCAAGAATCAAGCAGCCGCTTCCTCCCATGGTTATTACCACAATACTCGCACCCCTTGCCTGAATCGCACGTCCGGCCTGTTCTGCAGAATCCAAACTGTTAACCTCAATACCGGTAATCAGTTCGGCTTCAGTTTCATTAGGGCAAACGATATCGGCTAAAGTAAAAACTTCATCAGGCAAATCAGCAAACCCAGGCGCCGGGTTAAAAAAGTTTATGACACCTTCCTCACGGGCAACTCTCATCGCATACAACGTCGTTGCCAAAGGTATTTCCAACTGGGTAATAAGCATGCTCGTTGCAGCAATATCCTTACGGGCAGCCTCCAGTTCCTGAGCTGTCAGCAGGTCGTTGGCTCCGGTTACTATAATAATAGAATTATTACCTTCCTTATCAACCGTAATTGGTGCTACACCGGAAAGAGCCTGATCTGTTAAATGAACATGTCTGGTACTTACTCCATAGGATTTAAAGTTCTCCAATGTCCTGTGTCCAAAGATATCATCACCAAGCTTAACAACCATATTAACTTCGGCTCCAAGCTTAGCAGCCATACGTTTATATAATTGCCATTGTCATTTATGTACTTGTAACTGTTTTATTATAAATATATTATACCTTTATATTTTTTGGTGATTAATTTTTTTCTTTTTCTCATCTTACCCATATCCTCCCTCGTAGGGCAACTTAGAGCGACCTACAGCAACGTACAACGACAAGAGGGTAAAGATAGAGTCTTCAGCAAAGGAGCTACTGAAAACCCTAAAACAACGAAACATTCTAAAATATTGTAACACTGTATGCGCATAATTCAATCCCTATTATACTCAACTTTCTTTTCAGTAATTTCCACTTTACCATTAGTGGTATCGATCTCCATCTCTTCCTCAAAGAGCGGCTTGCCGGAAAAAAGCTCATAAGACTTGGCTTTGTATTTAGCTTTAGTGCCCGGTGGGATAGTAGTAATGCTTGAGTAATAAGAGCCGATAATAATTGACGGGGTCGGCGTGCCACTGCCAGTTGGGTCGGTGGTGGTCATCTTGCCGCCAGTCCCACTGGTCACGACTCGAAACGATTTATGTCGAATAGTATTGCAGCCGGAACTGATTACCAGTGCCAGTGCAAAGGGCACGATCATAATAGCTTTATTGATATTCATTTTTTTCTCTCCTGTAATATTTAGTGCTGTTCTGTTCGAGAATAACGGCGATTCTGGCGAGCTGTTCCCGCACTGCCGCCACATCACGCCTAACGGATTTAATTTCCTCAGTGGTCTTTTCCAAGTGATTAATTCTGACACCGTGGGCAGACATAATAACTTCAGCATCCGCCATTCGGG
>JAAEMX010000401.1 GCA_024225035.1 Lentisphaerota bacterium | reverse complement strand
ATGAGGCGATGGAGTTTATTAAAAACCATAAACATGAAGCCTTACAATTAGCGGCTAAAGACCGTGGTATTTCCTATCAAGATGCTGAGTGGCTATATGATAACACTAAGTTAATAAATACCTTAGACATAGATGACATTAAAAGCTTAAGAAAAGATATTGACTTCTTGTATCAGCAAAAACTGATCCCCAGAAAAGTACATATTCTGACAAAAGGAGCTGGTATACAGATAGCTTTTGAGAACTTTGTAAGAAGCCAAATTAGCCTATGTGCAGTTAGCTGTAGGTAGCTCATAATAGAACTTACATAAAAATTGACTTTTTTTCGACTTTTTTTAGGGCCGTCAACCCAAATCGGCCTATTTTTGACGTTCCAAGCTCAAACTTTTTGGGTTGACATCAACCTTGTACTCTAATTTTTTTCGACTTTTTTTTGAAAATCATTGTTTTTTACATCAAAAATAGGCATGTTTAAGTGTTGTAATTCTTATTATTCCAGACTAGCCCGGCTAATTTGACTCTAGCCGGGCACTTCTCATCACCTTTTCCCCATAATGTCGATCAATGCCTCAACCCACGGGTATTTTTCTGCAACCCACCGCATTTGCTTCCAGACTGCTGATTTAGATACGCCTCTTTTTTCGGCAATCTGAGCATAGCTGGAAGGATACATGGTAATTGCAAGCATGATGTTGTCATAGCTCACAGGCGACTTTTCCCGCATATCCTGCAAGTCTAAAACAACTTGTTGCAGCTGTTTATCCACGCCTAACTGGCGAATTACACTTTTTCTTATGGCAGCTGTTGCTACCTCAAAGCATTCCCGTAAGTTTTCTTTAGGTTCTTTATGCGCAGTTTTTAAGCTATGAAAACGATCTTGATTAAACTCCTTTCCCATAGGACACCTCACTGTTGCTGAATTAT
>JAAEMX010000400.1 GCA_024225035.1 Lentisphaerota bacterium | reverse complement strand
TCCTACTACCTCGATGCCGACGAGTCGCCCGGGCCATGGCACGGCCACGGTGCCGAGCTACTCGGGCTGCAAGGCGAGGTACGTGACGAGGACTTCCTCGACATCATGGCCGGCGTCCACCCTCGCTTTCGTGGCGTACTGCTCGGTCGGGCCTACGGTGAGTCGTCGGTCCGCGGGTTCGACATCACGGCGAACGCTCCCAAGTCGGTGTCGGTCCTGTTCGCCGTCGGCGAGGACTTCGTTCGCAACGAGGCGCTCGCCGCACACGACGCTGCGGCGGCGATGATCCGCTGGGCCGAGACGCACGCCCACACCCGGTTCCGGATCAACGGCGAAGTGGCCGTCGTCGACGCCGAGGGCGTCGTTGCGGCGACGTTCCGTCAGCACACCTCCCGCGCACTCGACCCTCACCTCCACACCCACGTCGTGGTGGCCAATCGTGTCCGCTCCCCCGATGGGCGGTGGCTGGCACTCGACGCCCGCACCCTCAAGCTCGACCAACGAACCCTGTCGGCGATCTACCACGCCACGCTTCGCACCGAACTGACCGCACGCCTCGGCGTGCACTGGGAGCCGATCGTCAACGGGATCGCCGAGATCGACGGCATCGACAAGACCGTCATCGAAGAGTTCTCCTCCCGCACCGCTGATGTCGTCCATCGGTTCGACGAGAAGCTCGATCGGTTCATCGACACCATGGAACGAGACCCGACGCCGCGGGAGCGGTGGCAGCTCGAACGCGAAGCCGTCGTCGAATCCCGGCCAGCCAAGACGCACGGCATTGACGCCGCGGCACGCCACGAGCAATGGCGCACCCAGGTCGAGGCCCTCGGGCTCGAGCCGATCACGGTCGTGGACGAAGCGATCTGGCCCGGCCGCACCCGGCCACTCACCACCGAGGTCGAGTCCTCGATG
>JAAEMX010000399.1 GCA_024225035.1 Lentisphaerota bacterium | reverse complement strand
TTGGGTAATAAACTCATTTATGTTTCCACGGTTAAAGTTATGTTCTCTATTAATGGAGCGGCGTTAACCCCGCAAATAATATCAGCACTTGGTGAGCTCAAATTGACCTTTTCTACTCCTGCAGTTTGGTGCAATGCGGCATAGATACCACTTAAAGCCACGGTGGTTTGCAGTTTGAAATTAGTTGCCGCATATTCTTTTAATGCAGCTTCCGATGCAGTCATCACTAACGCACTGGAGGCGCCGCTTTTTAGAGTTAATTCAGCGGTCACGGAATAGCGCTGAATGATGGCGGATTGCACCGTAACTTGATCAGTTAAAGGTCTGACTTCTTCGGCATTAAGCGCTGTGGAAACAGTTGTAAGTAAATCACCTGAAGCCGCACCGCCGTTACTGTGGGATAGAATAGTGACTGAGACTTGCCCCGGACTGGGGCTTGCCGCGGTCACCGCTTTCACATCACCTGAAGCAGACAAAGCATGAAAAATATAACTACCTTCACTGCCAGCAGTAGTAATCGCTTCCAGCGCTAACAAAGTTCGCTTTCTTAAGGCAGTATCGGTTTCGTAGATTACTGGCGTTGGCGGTTC
>JAAEMX010000398.1 GCA_024225035.1 Lentisphaerota bacterium | reverse complement strand
CTAGACTTATATTCTTATTCACGGAAAAGAATAAGGTCTTTATGGTTCTTAGATCTTCGAAATTTTTCACTCCCGCGGTTTTCACCCTTGTAAGTGTACAAGCGGCGGTGCTTTTTCACAAAACTGGCGACTTCATGCTTGCGGTGTCCGCCTTCGTCAATTATTCCAAGTATTGGCTGAATACCTAAATATTCAGCATACAATACGTCTTCAAGCGTCTTCACCGGAACAAATTGAATACCTTCCTGTTTTGCGACCAGCCGCCGCCGCTCGTTAAGTTGTTCTCTTTCCTCTTCAGTTAATTCCAAATATTCACAAAACCCATACGCCAGCTGCCAGCGGTTGCAGTTAATATCCAGCGCCCGGATTTCCCATTTCCAGCCGTAGTCCTGTGTGTCCGCTGACAAAAACACTCCTTCAATAGTATCCGGGTCGGGTAACTTAGCCGCGCAATGACTCCGAATTGCATCGACTTGGGTAGAATTGACTTTGCGTTCTCGAAATGGTAATCCCCGCCAAGAGTTATCAAAGAGAATTTGCTTCTTTAGGCTTCCGGTGTGTCCAGCCTCAAGTTGTACTGCCGCCACTTTATCCCACTTAAACGCCTCAAACTGGCTGGCTAATACACCCCACTGGAAACCATAATGCGGACTCTTGCCTTTCAAACGTTCCGGATGGCAATGAATATAGTCACCCTGTAAATTCATTGCCCGTTTCATGTCTTCAGTATGTTCAAACTGACACACCGGACACACCAGCCGAGCAGTGCCGAGAATAAGGTTCTTTTCCGTGTCAGTTTTAAACTGTAAATTATGAATATCTGCCGACCGTATGGTCAAGCCGGGATGGTCACTCTTTAAAGATTTGCACTTTGGATTCTGACAGCGTAGATACCAGAAACCCATACTCGAACCTTTAAATTCCTGCCAGATTTTGGAAGCCTTGGTTCCAGTTGAGCTGTTACGGTCAGAACCTTTCACTGTACATACCTTATATAATATAGACTCGGCAAATGACCGAGTACGCTTGCGCATATCCTCAAGGTTGTCCACCGTAGCCGCGTGGTCTATCCAGTCGTCTAACTCATCAGCAACATTTATCTTAGCTGACTTGGAAGTAATGCGCCGACCGGAGCCCTGAAAAAAGCTGGTCAGCTGTGAAAACTTATAACGGTCAGCTCTAACCGCTTTAGGAGTTGCCAGCTCTGCCGCCAGTTCTGGAATGGCCTCCATTAAAGGTTTAAATTTATCGGTATTAATTTCAGTAGCTTTATCATCAGATTCGTAACAGACTAAAGACAAACACTGTTGAAAAATGAAAGTCCACAAAAGACCGCACACCCAAGCCAGAGTTTTTCCGGTCTGCTCGGGCGCACACACCGTAACTTCCCGCCGAGTTCCGGCAAAATCCCACGCGTCAATTGGGCCTCTTAAATAAGGAGTCAAACTTAAATCAAGCTTGCTGCGGATACGGGCTGAAACCACGTGCTTAAAATCTACATTTTCCTCGGCCCAGTCTG
>JAAEMX010000397.1 GCA_024225035.1 Lentisphaerota bacterium | reverse complement strand
GTATAAAGAACCTAAAGAAAACTTACAGGAATGCTTTGAGGTAGCAACGGCTGCCATAAGAAAAAGTGTAATCCGCCAGTTAGGCGTGGATAAACAGCTGCAGCAGGTTGTTTTGGACTTGCAGGATATGCGAGAAAAGTCACCTGTAAGCTACGACAACATCATGCTTGCAATTACCATGTATCCATCCAGTTATGCTCAGATTGCTGAAAAAAGAGGCGTATCTAAATCAGCAGTCTGGAAACAAATACGGTGGGTAGCAGAAAAATACCCGTGGGTTGAGGCATTGATTGACATTATGGGGAAAAGGTGATGAGAAATGCCCGGCTAGAGTCGAATTAGCCGGGCTAGTCTGGAATCATAAGAATTACAACACTTAAACATGCCTATTTTTGATGTAAAAAACAATGATTTTGCAAAAAAAAGTAAAAAAAATTAGAGTCCAAGGTTGATGTCAACCCAAAATGCTTGAGCTTAAAGCTTCAAAAATAGGCCGATTTGGGTTTACGGCACTAAAAAAAAGTCGAAAAAACTCCAAATTTTATGCAAATTCTATTATGAGCTACTTACAACTAACCGCACATAGATTAATTTGGCTTCTTACAAAGTTCTTAAAAGCTATCTCTATACCAGCACCTTTTGTCAGAATATTTACTTTTTTAGGGATAAGTTTTTGTTGATACAAGAAGTCAATATCTTTTCTTAAACTTATAATGTCATCTCTGTCTAAGGTATTTATAAATTTGGTGTTGTTGTACAACCACTCAGCGTCTTGATAGGAAATACCAAGGTCTTTAGCCGCCAACTGTAAGGCTTCATGTTTATGGTTTTTAATAAATTCCATCGCCTCGTCTTGGACTTTGATATACCTTTTAACCCAGTCTGGATGATTTTTGGCAAAAGACTCATTAACCGCAACAACTAGCTTAGTTCGTATTAGCCCTTTGGCTGTTGTCAAGACTCTTGCCCCTCTTTTTTTAGCGTTTACCACTTCAGTCGCGGCCAATATCCCAACGTCAACCTTGCCAGCAAGCATAGCATTATATGTTTCTGCGTTCGACATC
>JAAEMX010000396.1 GCA_024225035.1 Lentisphaerota bacterium | reverse complement strand
GTATAAAGAACCTAAAGAAAACTTACAGGAATGCTTTGAGGTAGCAACGGCTGCCATAAGAAAAAGTGTAATCCGCCAGTTAGGCGTGGATAAACAGCTGCAGCAGGTTGTTTTGGACTTGCAGGATATGCGAGAAAAGTCGCCTGTAAGCTACGACAACATCATGCTGGCAATTACCATGTATCCTTCAAGTTATGCTCAGATTGCTGAAAAAAGAGGCGTATCTAAATCAGCAGTCTGGAAACAAATACGGTGGGTAGCAGAAAAATACCCGTGGGTCGAGGCCTTGATCGACATTATGGGGAAGAGATGAGGGTGAAAAGTGCCCGGCTAGAGTCGAATTAGCCGGGCTAGTCTGGAATCATAAGAATTACAACACTTAAACATGCCTATTTCTGATGTAAAAAACAATGATTTTTCAAAAAAAGTCGAAAAAAATTAGAGTCCAAGGTTGATGTCAACCCAAAAAGCTTGAGCTTAAAACTTCAAAAATAGGCCGATTTGGGTTGACGGCACTAAAAAAAGTCGAAAAAATTCCAAATTTTATGAAAATCCTATTATGAGCTAATTATAGCTGACTGCACTTGGACTAATTTGTTCTTTTACAATTTTTTCCAAGTACCTATCTATTATAGCATCTTTTGACAGAATATTTAATTTTCTAGGGGTAAGTTTTTGTTGATACAAGAAATCAATATCATCTTTTAAAGTGGCTATGTCTTCTGGACTTAAGCTATTTATTAATTTAGTGTTGTTATATAACCATTCAGCATCTTGATAGGAAATGCCAAGGTCTTTTGCCGCTATCTTTAAGGCTTCATGTTTATGATTTTTAATAAATGCCATCGCCTCATCTTGGACTTTTATATATCTTTTAGCCCAGTCAGGGTGGTTTTTGCCAAAAGATTCAGTAACTGCAACAACTAGCTTAGCTCGTATTAACCCTGTTCCTGTTGTCAAGACTCTTGCCCCAAGTTTTTTAGCTTTTAATGTTTCAACCGCATTCAACACTGCAGCATCGACCTTATCAGCAAACATAGCTTTATATGTTTCAGGCAATGACAATGGTATGTAATTAATATCTTTTATTGTCATATTATTTTTCACTAATGCTTCAAGCAGCAGTTGATGCAAGCTACATTTACTAGGACAGGCAACCTTTTTCCCTTGCAAGTCGTTGACTGATTTGATATTGGGATTAGTAGTCATCAAAGCTAAGGTGCCAGTAGAATTGCAAACTGCTCTTACAATATGTAGTTTTATATTTTGGCCTGCCGCTATAATTATGCTGGTAGTATTTATACTTCCACATATATCAACTTTGCCTGTTGCTGCTGCCTTGATTTGCTTGGGACCGTTCATTATATCGTGAAATTTTATTTTTATTCCATCTTTCACAAACTCTTTTTCCAGTAGCCCCTTTTTTCTCATGACTATCAATTGCAGATTAAACGGGCAGTTAGGGTAAGTTACATTAATTTCTTTGCCAAAAAGGTTTAAAGCTACGAGTAAAGACAGGATACAAAATAAAAATCTCATGTAAGTACTTTACTATTAGTAATTTTTTCTCTTATTACGATTGAATACTATAAGCGTCAAAAATACATTTTTCAACTATAATTAAGAGGCTTATTGAAAATTACTATAGGATAAACACAGTTACAGCCTAAAAATCATTGATTAAGAACTGAAAGGGAAGGTAATACTAACTACTAAAAAGTCGAAAATTATGTTTTCTTTGGTAATTTAAGCAGTTATGCAGTCCCCCCCATAGGATGACCTATGGGGAGTGTTAAGAATACTATTTACAGCTAACTGCACATAGGCTAATTTGGTTTCTTACAAAGTTCTCAAAAGCTATCTCTATACCGGCACCTTTTGACAGAATATTTACTTTTCTAGGGATAAGTTTTTGTTGATACAGGAAGTCAATATCTTTTCTTAAACTTATAATGTCATCTCTGTTTAAGGTATTTATAAATTTGGTGTTGTCATATAACCATTCAGCGTCTTGATAGGAAATACCAAGGTCTTTTGCCGCTATCTCTAAGGCTTCACGTTTATGGTTTTTAATAAATTCCATTGCCTCGTCTTGCACCTTGATATATCTTTTGACCCAGTCTGGGTGTTTTTGGGCAAAAGATTCACTAACTGCAACAACTAATTTAGCTCGCATTAGCCCTGTTCCTGTTGTTAATACTCTTGCACCTCTTTTTTTAGCTTCTAACATTTCTGCTGTATTCAATAATCCAGCATCAACCTTGCCGGCAAACATGGCATTATCGGTATCTGCATCCGACATTGGTATATAATTGACGTCTTTTATTGTCATATTATTTTTTGCTAATGCTTCGAGTAACAGTTGATGCAAGGTAGCTCCGTTATCACAGGCAATAGTTTTGCCTTTTAGGTCTTTTACTGACTTAATATTTGGATTAGTAGTCATCAATGCCACGATATCAGTAGCGTTGCAAACTGCTCTTATTATTTGTAGCTTTATATTTTGGCCTGTTGCTATAATAATGCTGGTAGTATTTAGGCTTCCGCATATATCAACTTTGCCT
>JAAEMX010000395.1 GCA_024225035.1 Lentisphaerota bacterium | reverse complement strand
TATGTTGAAATTCCTGTCAAAAGGCGGAGTTACTAAGATTAGAGAATTACGGCAGGAACTCGATAAGGCTGACGGCGCTGCCGCCAAAATGGCTAAAGAGCGCCTCAACAACCTCAGCGGTCAATTAAAGATTTTAGGCTCGGTGATGTCGGACTTGGGTATCTCCATAGGTAATGTCCTGTTACCACCTTTGACCTTGATTACTCGAGGCTTAGCTGCAGTACTCGGGCCCATTGGGCGCTTGGCTGTCGCTAATCCAATTGTCACTAAAACTATCGTTGGACTCGGGGCTGCGCTGGTTGGCGTTAAAGTGGTTTTACCACTGGTAGCTCTTGGTGTAAAGGCCTTAGGCGCTGCTATTATGGCTAACCCAATCGGCTTAATTATTGGCGGTATCGCCATTGGCGCAAGTTTAATCATCCAATATTGGGAGCCGATTTCTGGCTTCTTCGGCAGTCTTTGGGATGGCATAGCTAGTGCTTTTCAAACTGGTTGGCAATGGATCAAGAAAATCTTTTCCTTTAGTCCTTTGGGCATGATTATCAACAACTGGAAACCCATAATGAACTTCTTTGGGAACTTATGGAATTTTATCATCGGTGGTGCTAAGCGTGCCATTGGCTACATAATCAGTAAAATTAATGTTGTCGGGCGTATCTGGAAAGGCATTAAAAGTTTCTTTGGTTTTGGCAGTGATGAGGAAAAGAGTGACGTAAAGAATGTCCGGGCAGATAAGGCAATTAAGGCCGCTCAGGCCACCAGCCCGGCTGGGGTTATGCAGCGTAGCCGCCATGATAAATCTACCGTCAACAATAACCAGACTATTACCATTAATGCCCAGCCGGGACAGAACCCGGAAGAGATAGCCGAGATGGTTATGCAGAAACAGAAAGAACGGGATAACGACCGCCGACAGGGAGGTTTATACGATTATGAACCAAGTTATGCTTAAATTAGGTGAACTGAAGTTTCAAGTGGCGACTGCCGCTTACGCCACTTTGCAACGCCAGTGGCGCTTTAACTGGTCAAGTAAGAACCGCTTGTTGAATACTCCGGTCTGGCATTTCTCAGGCCAAGGTGTGCAGTCTATAAGTTTGCAAGGTACGGCTTATCCCGGTTCGGCTGGGGTGCTCAGCTTCTTTAATAATATTACTGTTGCCGCACAAGCTGGTAAGCCGCTATTAATGGTTAGTGGTACGGGCGAGATATTGGGGTATTGGCTGATTAAAGAGATAACTCAAAAAGACAGCGTCTTTGCCGCTGGCGGCCTGCCGCGCAAAGTAAAATTCACCCTGAAACTCAATTATTATGGGGAGAATAGTAATGCGCTATAGAACTAAAGACAATGACATGCTTGATGAAGTTTGCTTTAAGTATTATGGCAGGGAATCCGCCGTTGTTGACGTCCTTGAATCCAACCCGCATTTAGCCGATTTGGGCTGCAGGTTAACGGCTGGTTTAATTATAGAGCTTCCGGATTTGCCGGAGGTAGAACAAAACACGATTAGCTTATGGGATTAATATGGAATGTGCTTTTACAGTCAAAGCTGATAATCAGGATAT
>JAAEMX010000394.1 GCA_024225035.1 Lentisphaerota bacterium | reverse complement strand
GGGATATAATTCAACAAAAGAAGACGATCGTTACAATATCTTCTTAACTAATACATTGGAAAAGCTTCCTCCAACTCAAGCTTTGCTATTGAATGATTGGTACTCTGCTGAGGCAGAAGGAGCTGCTAATATCAAAGAAAATAAGCCTGTTATGATTGTACTTGGTAATCCTCCTTATAGTGGAGAAAGTGCAAATAAAACTACTTGGATAGCGAGTTTAATGGATGATTACAAGAAGGAACCTGGAGGAGTAGAAAAACTTAAAGAACGTAATTCTAAATGGATAAATGATGACTATGTGAAATTCATACGTAGTGGACAATATTTTATTGAAAAAAATGCTGAGGGCATACTCGCTTTTATTAACCCTCACGGCTATTTAGATAACACGACTTTTCGTGGCATGCGATGGAACCTTCTAAAGACCTTCGATGAAATTTATATTATAGACCTTCATGGTAACAGCAAGAAAAAAGAAGTTTGCCCGAATGGCAATAAAGACGAAAATGTATTTGATATTCAACAAGGCGTTAGTATTAATATTTTTATCAAAACTGGAAAGGGAAAGGACGATGATTTAGGAACCGTTCATCATTATGATTTATATGGAAAACGTGAAAACAAGTACGAGTTCCTCATGGAAAATCGGTTAAATTCTATAAACTTCACTACAGTGCATAACATAGCTCCTAATTATTTTTTCATTCCAAAGGATTTTGAAAAACAAAATGAGTATAATAAAGGATTTCAGGTAAATGAATTGTTTAAAATTAAAGGGACAGGAATTATAACTAAAAGAGATAAACTTTGCATATCAAATACCCCCGAACAATGTTATGATGGAGCCAAGGATTTAGTATCTCTACCAAAACATGATTTCTATACGAAGTATCAAATGCCACAAGACGTCCGTGATTGGCGTTATGAATGGGCTATGAGTGATATTTTAGATCACAAACTTAGTAAAAAATATATTAAAATGATAAATTATCGACCTTTTGATAATAAATTTATTTATTATACGGGTAGATCTCGAGGATATGTTGGCTGGCCAGTCTTAAAGGTCATGCAGCACTTTTTAGAAGGAGACAATGTGGGATTGGTAGCATCTAGACAATGTGCAAGTAACTGGAGATATATATTTTTAACTAAATTAATAGGTGATTTAAACTTAACAGGGGTTGCAGGAAGGTATGGCAGTGGATGCTACTTTCCCCTTTACTTGTATAATGATGACCTTTATTTAAAAGAACGGCAACCAAACTTAAACATGAACATAGTTGATAAGTTAATTCAAATTCTTAATCTTAGCTTTACTGATGAAAAAGAAAACGATATAAATACCTTTTCACCAATAGATATACTTGATTATATCTATGCAGTTCTGTATTCACCCTCTTATCGTGAAAAATACAATGAGTTTCTCAAGATAGATTTTCCTAGAGTACCTTATCCTGAAAGCAAAGAGTTTTTTTGGAAATTAGTTAAATGCGGTAGTGAAATAAGAGAACTCCATCTATTGGATAGCTCGAAGGTTAATAATTATATAACTGAATATTCTGTTACCGGAACAAATATAGTTACACGCAGAATAACTAAAAAGGACTGGCAAATTGATGAAAAAGACAAATCTAGAGGACGAGTTTGGATAAATGACCAACAGTATTTTGACCATGTTCCATTAGTAGCTTGGGAGTTTTTTATTGGTGGTTATCAACCAGCTCAAAAATGGTTAAAAGATCGCAAAGACAGAGAGTTGAGTTGTGACGATATTTTACATTACCAAAAGATAATTGTTGCATTGACAGAAACTGATAGACTAATGAAAGAAATAGATAAGGTTGTGATTTTATAGGAGATAATCCATATTATCAACCTCAATAACTCCCCTAGGTTAACGGCGCTTCTATTATAAAAAGGAGCGCTTTTTTATGACAGCTTTTCCATATGAATTTACTGTGGGCTGCAGTCAGCGCTGGGAGGTAAGCTTTACTGAATACCCTCCGACAGATGGCTGGACCCTCCGCTATTTAATTCGAGTGACTACTGACCGAATAATCGAACTTATCGCTACGCCTACAGATGATAAATATACCTTTACCTTATCTGCCGATGCTCTGGCTGGCATTGAGCCAGCGGTAGTCAAGTGGCAGTGTCAGGCAATAAAAGACGATGAAAAATATTTAGTGACTTCCGGTAAAGTTCGACTGCACGCTGATTTATCTGACTCAAATGTTGACCCACGCAGTTATCCTGAAAAAATGCTGGAGGCGATTAACGCAGTACTAGCAGGCAAATTGGATAACCCAGTCACTGAAACTGAGTACAACGGTCGCCGTTTAAAATATATGCCACCCGGCGAGCTCATAAGGCTGCGGACGTTATTTCTAAGCATGCTGCCTCAAAACCAAGGCATAAGAACCATAAAAGTGGAGTTTAAACATGGCTAATCTATTTAAGAAGATATTTTCACGTAGCGCCAAGACTCCTAAAAG
>JAAEMX010000393.1 GCA_024225035.1 Lentisphaerota bacterium | reverse complement strand
TACTTGCAAGTCGATTAAGTTCTGAAATAGTATAACCGCCATGTGATAATATCTGATTGTAGTCCAAAACCATTATTTTTAATCTGCTGAAAAATTTTTCCTGTTCATTTGCCAGTACAGCAAACCCCCAGGAATGGGTCAAGCCATAGCAAAAACCATCTCGGTCACCATCGCTAAGTAAGCTGTAATATTTTTTAAACCCAGGACAATTTTCGCTTAAGTCTTTGATGTTGTTATATAGATTATTGTAAAAATTAGGCATGGTCTCTCTTATCGTTCATTATTTATGGATAAAGTGTTTAAATTAGATAGATTTATGGGGTAGGAACATTTTAATGTTTTAACTTGACGATAAAATAGTTACTAATCTTATCATAATCATTAAGGTATTCTATAGAGTATTCGTATAAGAAATAATATTTTTATGGCCTGATTATTAGACGCTTATCATGGATATGATGTCATGATTTAGTTCTAAGTACAGCTATTTAGAAGCAGGAATGATGTCTTTAATTTTTTGAGCAGATTTTATGTGCACGAGTATAATTGAAAAAAGGATAAGTGCAGCTATTGCAAAAGGAACACCGGGAGTTGAATAGTCAGCTATATAGCCACCAGCCAACGGAGCGATAATACCTGTAACTCCAACTATAATTTCATTACGAGCCACATATTTGGGCGCAAGCTCCGGATGGACCAGAGAATGAAAAACAAGAAGGAAGAATGTGCAGCCTGAAAATATTCCAAAAAGTGCAGCCCCTAAAAAGAAGCACCAGGGAGTTTGACCTAACCAAAAACAAATCAACGAAAGTATGCCGCACAGAGTGAATAAGACAACCGGTTTTGAGCGGTACATCCAGTAGCGGCTTTTTATAAAGCATAAACTTGTTAATGCCTGAAAATAACTTACCAGAGCAATAATTATGCCTTGGTCTATTTTGTTAATAGCCAATAAGTTGGCCTTGTAAGGGAATAAGGTTCGAATCATAGAGACTGCAATACAACCACCTACGCCAATTATCCAGCCAAGCCAAGCCCAATCGGGCATTTTTTCATAATTAACTTTGGGTGCAGATTGCCTTTTACTGGAGTCTTTCTGATTATGTTTATGACAATATATACTTAAAGGCCATATACATATTCCTACAATCAACGCGAGAACAGCATTGATAATATGACAGTATTTCCATCCGTTAAGCGGGCTTATTTCTCCCCATATAAATGCGGCTATAAAAGGGCCGGAAGCTACGCCGGAGCTCCATGATAAAACATATAAAGCGGTTGAGCGGACAATGCCATTATGTTTGCCGTTTTCAGCATATTTCATGAAGATCTGGAACGGACAGAAGAAAAAAGCACTTCCGACACCTGTCATGGCCGCCCAAATAAATTGCATGTATACTGAACTGAAAATTACGAATCCTATTGCCGATATAATAAGAAAAAGGCAGGCCATGCTAATCAAATATGAGGCTCGTTTGCCGTTGACAATTCTTCCCGCAACAGCTGAAAACGATGAGTGACATAACGCCCAGACTGCACCAACTGCAGTAACATGCAGTGCTGACGCACCGCTTTCTGAAAGACGAACTACTGTGATAAAGCACTGAGCCGACAATAATGTCAATCATTGCCGGGAAAAAGAAAATTATGAACCTCAGCACGGTCACTCTCCAAGAAACGATTATTTAAAATTTAGCCATCCTATTTGATGGAGGAAGGCTATTGTTACTGCGACAGGGGTGATGAATCTGATAAATATACCCCACAGGGAAGCCAATGTCAGAACGTGATAACGGGAATTATTATGGCTTGGGTCATCTTTGAGTCCTGCGATCAGTGATATCAGGTGGACATCCGCAAAGTTATGAGAACCATGCCGGATTTCCTCCACGGCTTTTCTGGTGCCCCAGATCCAACCGACGAAAATCGAAATAGTTAAGCCTCCGATGGGAAGCATCCAGTTTGAAGTCAATACGTCCATAGTATCAAAGAAACTGCCTTGATTAATGTGGAAGGCCTTTACAAGTGCTATGTGCAGTATTTCAAGACGATCCCAGCTGGCAAAACTGACTGCGGAAACGACTCCCAGTAACGCTATAACTGTGCTTGAAATAACAACAGCCTTGGTGCGTTTCCATTTTAGTTCGTCGACAAGAAAAGCGACAACTACCTCAAGCAGGCTCATCCCTGATGTGATAGCAGCGATGCTTAGCAATAGGAAAAATAATGTTGCCCATAGCCAGCCCAATCCGCCGGGGATAGAGTTGAATACTGCAGGCAATACATTGAAGACGAGTCCGGCGCCGGAAGATTCTTTAAAGCCCATGGCAAATACAGCCGGGAATATGGCCAGGCCAGCTAGTATCGCGATTGTTGTATCCAGGACAACAATTGAGATTGTGGACATAAAAAGGTTTTGTTCGCGTGAGATATAGCTGCCGTAAGTAATCATTGCACCCATTGCCAGACTCAGAGTAAAGAAAGCATGTCCGAGGGCAATAAGGACGGTTTCGGCGTTAATGACTTCCATCTTGGGGCTGAGGAAAAACCTGACGCCTTTTATTGCTCCGGGCAATGTCAGTCCACGTAGGATTAAAACAATTAAAAGTACAAACAGCATTGGCATCAGGATTTTTGACCATTTTTCTATCCCATTGCGTACTCCACGCAGAATTATAAGCGCACATAACAGCATAAAGCCAAAGTGTAAAGGAATTACCCAGTTAAGGTTCAGCATGAAGTCTTTAAAGCATTTTGCAGCAGCTGTTTCAGTAGTATAATTGAGGTGTCCGCTTATGGCTTTGAGGATGTATCCAATTGTCCAGCCGCCAATAACGCTGTAGTAGGACAGGATTACAAAAGCTGACACTACTCCCAATATTCCTGCTACAGTCCAGCCGAATTTGATAATCAGTCCTCCGATCAGCAACATGACTATGGCCCAGCCGAATTCTTGAAAAAACATCAGAGCAATGCCAGTAAAGACCATTGAAAATCCTATGAAGTTTGCCAGATGGGAGCGTACCGGGCTAAGCATTTTAAATGCCCCGACAGGGTTTCTCTGAGTGCGTCTGCCTAGTGAAATTTCGCATAGCATTACCGGTAATCCGATAATAGCAATACAGATTAAGTAAATCAGAACAAAAGCTCCGCCTCCATTTTCTCCGGCAATATACGGGAATTTCCATATATTTCCAAGTCCTATTGCTGATCCTGCTGCTGCTAACACAAAACCAAGACTGCCACTCCAGTGCTCTCTAGCCTCTGCCATCCTTTTGCTCCGAATGTTGTTTTGAAGATAAGAATCTGTATCTTTATAAATTATACTTAAAAATAAAATAATCAACGGGGTGCTGTCAATATGCGAGCTTTTATGACATAAAAAAAATCCCGGCAGAAAGCCGGGATGGATGAAGCGTGTTTTTTGAATAGCTCAATTACATTACTTGAATGTAAGCCAGCCTATTTCATATAGAAATGCAGCCATTACCGCAACCGGGGTTATGAAGCGAATGAAAATACCCCACATTGAGGCCAGAGTAAGGACGTGATACTTGGAGTTATTATGGCTCGGGTCATCTTTGAGTCCTGCCAGCAGTGAGATAAGGTGCACATCTGCAAAGTTATGAGAACCATGTCTGATTTCTTCAACTGCTTTCTTGGTTCCCCAAATCCAGCCTACAAAAATGGCAATGGACAGTCCGCCCAATGGTAGCAGCCAGTTTGAGGAAAGTTTGTCCATCACTTCGAAAAAGCCGGTGCTTTCTACGCCAAATGTTTTAACCAAAGCTATATGGAGCCATTCTAACCGATTCCAGCTGGAGATGCTTATCGCTGATAGTACACCAAGGGCAGCCGTAGCTGAGGCAGTTATTATAACTGCCTTTTTGCGGCTCCATTTTACTTCATCCACAAAGAATGCAATCACAACCTCAAGCATGCTTATGCCGGAGGTCAGGGCTGCAATTGCCAACAGTATAAAGAATAATCCGGCCCACAGCCAGCCGAGTCCGCCAGGGATTGAATTGAATACCGCTGGCAAGACGTTGAATACAAGTCCCGGGCCAGCTGCTTCTTTGAATCCCATAGCAAATACTGACGGGAAAATTGCCAGTCCGGCACATATTGCCATAACTGTATCAAGCACGACAATTGAAAGTGTTGACATGAAAATGTTTTGTTCACGTGAAATATAACTGCCATATGTAATCATTGTCCCCATGCCTAAGCTTAGGGTAAAAAAGGCATGTCCGAGAGCTATGAGGATACTTTCTGCTGATAAATTTGACATTTTAGGGCTCAGCATGAAGTTCACTCCTTTGGTGGCTCCCGGTAACGTGAGCCCACGTAGAATCAGCACTATCAGCAGGAAGAAAAGCAGCGGCATAAGTATTTTGGACCATTTCTCAATGCCGTCACGTACTCCTTTGAGCAGAATGAGAGCACAAAGGAATATAAATCCGAGTTGCATTGTTATTACCCAGCCGATATTATTTTTGAATGCGTCAAAGCTCGCTGATGCGGCGCTTTCTTTTACATAAGTCAGCTCACCGCTGAATGATTTTATGATATAACCTAAAGTCCAGCCGCCGACAACGCTGTAGTAGGATAATATAATTACTCCTGTGAAAACTCCAACGATACCAACTACAGTCCAGCCGTAGCGTATAACCAGACTTCCTAAAATCAGCAGTACCACTGCATAGCCGTAATGTTGAAAAAACAACAACGCTATAGCCGTGAAAAGCATGCAGAATCCGATGAAGTTAGCCAGGTGTGACTTGCGAGGACTTAATGCTTTGAATGCACCAACCGGGTTTTTCTGGGTTCTGCGGCCCATGGTTATTTCACACAGCATTATAGGAAAACCGATGATGGCAATGCAAATTAAGTATACAGCCACAAACGCGCCACCGCCGTTTTCTCCAGCTATATATGGAAATTTCCAAATATTTCCAAGGCCAACAGCCGAACCGGCTGCAGCAAGAACAAAACCCAGACTGCCGCTCCAGTGTTCTCTCATTTCGGACATTTGTTTTTCTCCAGAATTATTTTTTATTAAGTATCCTTTGATCCTTTCCGGTTCTTTCTGGAAAGGGTTATTTAAAACTCATCCAGCCAATTTCATGCAGAAACGCGGACATAACGGCAACCGGGGTTATGAAACGAATAAATATGCCCCAGATTGATGCCAGAGTAAGTACGTGATAATTAGCATTGTTATGGCTTGGGTCATCTTTGAGCCCGGCCAGTAAAGAAATAAGGTGTACGTCAGCAAAGTTGTGCGAACCGTGACGGATTTCTTCTATTGCCTTGCGAATACCCCAGATCCAACCGACAAAAAGAGCAATTGACAGGCCGCCTAAAGGCAGCAGCCAGTTTGATGAAAGTGTGTCCATTACATCAAAGAAACTGGCGCTTTTTATGTTAAAAGCACTAACCAGTGCCTGATGCATCCATTCAATTTTATCCCAGTTAGAAAGGCTTATCGCAGAAAATACTCCAAGCAATATTGTAATTGCGGTGGTCAGGACTACCGCCTTGTTTCGTTTCCATTTCAGCTCATCAACAAAGAAGGCAACCGCAACCTCAAGCATGCTTATGCCGGAGGTTAAGGCTGCAATAGCCAGCAGTATAAAGAATAAACCAGCCCATAACCAGCCCATGTTGCCAGGAATAGAGTTGAACACTGCAGGAAGGACGTTGAAAACCAAACCTGGTCCGGCTGATTCTTTGAAGCCCATGGCAAAAACTGCAGGGAAGATTGCCAGTCCTGCCATGATTGCCATTAAAGTGTCAAGCACTACAATAGAGAGCGCTGATTTAAAAATATTTTGTTCGCGTGAAATATAACTGCCGTAGGTAATTATAACTCCAAGTCCAATGCTCAAAGTAAAAAAGGCATGTCCCAGAGCAACCAGAACACTTTCAGCTGTCAAGCTTGAAAGATCTGGGCTTAAGAGGAAATTTACCCCCTTGGTTGCACCGGGCAGGGTAAGCCCACGCAATATGAGAATGATAAGCAGTACAAATAGTAAAGGCATCAGGATTTTAGACCATTTTTCGATGCCGTTCCGCACCCCTCTGACAATAATCAACGCACAAAGCAGAATAAAACCTATCTGCAGCACTATTACTCTGGTCAGTCCAAATTTAAACGCATTGAACTGAGTTGCAGCTGCCTGTTCAGTTACATAGTTTAGTTTTCCGCTGAAAGCTTTTATTATATAGCCAATCGTCCAGCCGCCGACAACGCTGTAGTAAGATAGAATTATAATACCGGTAAAAACGCCGATAATACCTACAGAAGTCCAGCCAAAGCGTATAATCATTCCACCAAGCATCAGCATAACTACAGCCCAGCCGTATTGTTTGAATACAAGCAGGGCTACGGCAGTGAAAATCATTGAGAAACCAATAAAATTAGCAAGGTGAGAACGTTTAGGGCTAAGCATTCTGAATGCGCCGACTGCGCTTTTCTGGGTACGTCTTCCCAGTGTTATTTCACAGAGCATAATCGGCAGGCCGATAATAGCTATACAAATAAGGTAAATTAGTACGAAGGCACCGCCGCCATTTTGTCCTGCGATGTAAGGGAATTTCCAGATATTACCCAGCCCGATGGCTGATCCGGCAGTGGCAAGAACAAATCCGAGACTATTGCTCCAGTGTTCTCTTGTCTCTGACATTAATTATCTCCACGGTAGTTACTTTATGTCATCCTCAATGATTTTTCAGGTTATTTAGAAAATGAAAAGAACAAAGAGAAGCTCCCGGCAGCGCCGGGAGCAAAATATTTACTTGAGTTTAAGCCATCCAATTTCATGTAAGAAAGTGATGGTAACTGCAATCGGGGCTATAAATCTGATGAAAATTCCCCACAGTGAAGCCAAGGTCAATACATGATATTTAGAATTATTATGGCTTGGGTCATCTTTTAATCCTGCCAGCAGGGAAATCAGATGAACGTCCGCAAAGTTATGGGAACCATGACGAATTTCCTCAACTGCTTTACGTGTGCTCCAGATCCAGCCGACAAATATTGAGATGGCAATACCACTTAAAGGCAATAGCCAGTTGGATGAGAAGTTGTCCAGCATATCAAAGAAGCTTTTCTGTTCAATATGAAATGTTTTGACCAGAATTTGATGCAGCCATTCAATGTTACTCCAATTGGCAATACTGACAGCAGAAAGCAGTCCCAGCAGTGCGCCAGCGGCAAAAGCCGTCCATACTGCTTTTACGCGTGACCATTTCAACTCATCAGTAAGGAATGCAACCACCATTTCCAGCAGACTTACTTCTGAGGTAATTGCGGCAATACTTAAAAGAATAAAGAAAATTCCAGCCCATAACCAGCCCAGTCCGCCAGGGATAGAGTTGAAAACTGCCGGAAGAATGTTAAACACAAGTCCCGGGCCAGCCGCTTCTTTAAAGCCCATGGCAAATACAGCCGGGAAAATGGCCAGGCCTGCCAGGGTCGCTATCACTGTATCCAGTAAAACAATGGAAAGTGTCGACATGAAAATATTCTGTTCACGCGAAATATAACTGCCGTAGGTGATCATAGCACCCATTCCCAAGCTGAGAGTGAAGAATGCCAGTCCCATTGCAGTCAGGACGCCTTTGGCTGACAACTCTGAAAACTTGGGGCTCAGGAAAAAGCTTACACCTTTAAGAGCGCCAGGTAAAGTTAGACCGCGCAAAATAAGAATAACCATCAGTACAAACAAAATCGGCATCAGTATTTTAGACCATTTTTCGATACCGTTTCTGACCCCACGGACGATGATAAGCGCACAAATCAGCAGGAAACCGATGTGCATAGGAATCGCCCATGCAAGATTATCCCTGAAAGAGGTGAAACAGTTTGCTGCTGCAGCCTCTGTTACATAATTCAAATCACCTTGGAATGCTTTGATTATATACCCTAGAGTCCAGCCTCCTACCACGCTGTAATATGACATAATTACGAACCCGGTAACGATACTTAAGATACCTGCAGACGTCCATCCGTAGCGAATAATCAAGCCGCCTATAATTAAAATGAACACTGCCCAGCCATACTCTTGAAAACATAGAAGAGCAACAGATGTAAATACCATGGAAAAGCCGATAAAATTAGCAACGTGTGATTTGTCCGGGCTGAGCATTCTAAATGCACCAACCGGATTTTGTTGAGTACGTCTGCCAAGCGTAATTTCGCATAGCATTACCGGCATTCCGATAATAGCAACACAGACTAAATAAATCAGCAGGAAGGCTCCGCCTCCATTTTGTCCCGCGATATACGGGAATTTCCAGATCGCTCCCAAGCCGATTGCCGAACCTGCAGCAGCCAGAACAAAGCCGAGACTACTACTCCAGTGTTCTCTTTCTTCAATCATTCTATACTCCAAGGATGTTGATGTGACGCAATTTAAATTAATTTAGCTCTGAAAAACCATTATTCAAAGCCAGTTCCCCTCTAAATACTAATCCCTTTTGCTGAGTATAAAAAAACTCCCGGTTGCTGACCGGGAGCAATATTTTTGTATATGGTCAGTTACTTTTCGAGATGGCTGAGAGCTTTTTGTCCCAGCGGATACACATTAAACCCGATTTTATGCAGTCGCTTGTGATCCAGTATGTTGCGCCCATCAAAAATAAACGCAGGTTTTTGCATGCTATGATACAGTCTTTCAAAGTCAAGATCACAGAAGTGCTTCCATTCTGTCAGTATTGCAATAGCATGAGCGCCTTTAGCTGCTTCATATGGGTCTTCTTCAAAGGTATAGTCACCCTCGACATCTTTTAAGTCTATAGCCGCATTATCCAAAGCTTCCGGGTCATGAATTGCCAGTTGGCCTTGTTCTTCCAGCAGCAGCTTGGAAATGTAAATTGCCGGAGATTCGCGAGTATCGCCAGTATTTGCTTTAAAAGCAAATCCGAACAGAGCAATCTTCTTGCCGGCTACAGTATTAAACATTCTATCTACTATTTTCTGAACGAAACGGCGTTCCTGATATTCATTCATCAGCACGACCTGTTCCCAATAGGACGCGACTTCTGGTAAACCGTAGAATTCACAGAGGTATACTAGATTCAGAATATCTTTTTTGAAGCATGAACCGCCAAAACCAACGCTGGCGTTCAGGAATTTTGGACCGATTCTGGAATCAAGCCCCATCGCACCGGATACTTCAACAATATTAGCATCGGTTTTTTCGCAAAGTGCGGAGATGCTGTTTACTGAAGATATGCGCTGGGCCAGCATGGCGTTTGAAACCAGCTTGCTGAGCTCACTGCTCCAGACGTTAGTAGTCTTGATCTTTTCTTCAGGTACCCAGTTTTTATAGATATCAACAATTGCCTGTAAAGCTTTTTGGCCGCTGGAAGTTTCCATGGCTCCAATCAGGACACGATCCGGATTCTGGAGGTCATCAACAGCAGTACCTTCAGCCATAAATTCAGGATTGGAGATTACTTCAAAGTTCAATCCTTTGTCATTTGACTGCAGAATACGGTGCATAGCTTCTGCTGTGCGGACAGGCAGTGTGCTTTTTTCAATAACAATTTTATCACGGTCAGCGTGTTCAACGATGTCGCGGGCGGTTTTTTCCCAATATTGCAGGTTGGCAGCTTTACCAGCACCGGCACCGAATGTTTTGGTTGGGGTATGAACGCTGACAAAAATAATATCTGCTTCTTTGATGCCGCCGAAAACATCTGTTGAGAAGAATAGATTTCTGCCTCTGGCACGTTTGACTACCTCGTCAAGCCCCGGCTCATAAATTGGCAGCTTGTCAGATTGCCAGGCCGCTATACGGTCGGCGTTGATATCAACGACAATGACCTTGTAATCAGGACAATTGTCTGCGATTACCGCCATTGTTGGTCCACCAACATAACCAGCGCCTATGCAAAGAATAGTTTTGTTCATGTCTGTATCCGTTTTCTCTTTTCTGTTTTCATTAAATTATGATACCCGCTTAATTTACACCACTTTTGCTATTCTTCCAGTCATATGTTAGTCAATATAAAAAGAAAGCCTCCCATCGGAGGGAGGCTCAACAAAAGAAGGGAAAAGAAATACCTTACAAAAAATAAGACATTAAAAAATAATAAATGCTCCCTTAATTATTTTAAATCAAATAAATTATTATTATCCTGTCCCATCCAGCCTAGTTTATAAAGTTTTCTGCATTCAACAGGGGACAGGGACAAAAAACTGTAGCCTTTGGAAAACTCCATTTTTTCAGAAGAAACATGTGAATCTACCCAAACTACGTTGCACCGGGTGCTATGCCTGAAATGCAATGATGGACTCAAATCCCAGCCTCCGCTTTTGGGAGCATAGGCTTCAGACTCTTCTATTACAGTTACCTTACCGCCTGCGTTTATTAAAGTTGCGGTGTATGTAAATTCAACAGTTTGGCCCGGCTGCCTTACTTGTGAAAATTTGGTTGTACTTTGAAAACCGTTTTTTGACCAGTCACCAGCATAGGTTCTTGAACCAAGCTGCATTCAGTTATAGCCGTAACCACCGCAGCCTGCTTCAAAAGCTCCTGACAATGCGTCTGGTTAATTGAAGGTGTGTTAGGACATTCCTTAACTTTTTGACTGTTTCCCAGGTAATACATTAATGGGCCATTTGATTGAAAAGCGGAGTTTGCATTAACTCTTGAGCCGTGCCAACGTTTCAAGTTTGCATCTCCCCATGCACCATCGCTTTTGCCTGGGACAAAATGACCGTCATAATCCGAGGTGTAATTTGCCGGTGCCGTTGATAACTGACGTATGTTGCTGACACAGCTTATTGCTTTGCCTTTTTCCCTAGCTTGAGCCAGAGTTGGCAGCAACATTCCGGATATGATTACTATAATGGCTATAACTATGAGGATCTCTATTATAGTGAAATTCTTCTTAATTTGCGGGACAGGGCGGTTGTGCCTAATTATGGCACATGACATGAGGTTTGTTTTTCTCATTGCTCAAACTTTTCACGTTGACTTCACCGGTCAGGGCAAGATCTGGCTACAGCAAAAAAGCTGGTTACAGTTGCGCGACAGCTCCTGAATCTAACAGGAATTCATTGCGCAAGACCTGAATTAAGATAAGATTTTACATGGGGTTTAAAAAAAATCAATATATTATTAAACAAAATAATATTTATTTGTTTAATATAAAACGAACTGTGAAACTAACAGGATTGAAATTGTAGGTATCAGGTACTATTTTATCAGGCTTTTAGTGCCAAAAATTGAATTTATAAAAGGGTTTATTATGGAGTTGCCAAAACCGCCAACTGGTTCCGGTATGAAAGTTGAAGAAGATATGAATGGATTTTTCATAAGCTGGGATTACCCTCGCGGAGTATTAGCCAGGCCGGTTTTCGGGGTGCTGTGCACTGCAGGTTTAGGGTTAATGATATTTGCACTTTGCACTGTTTTAAGTGGCTCTTCTGCTCTAAGATCGAGCTTTACAACAACTTTTCTGGTCATAGTCATTTCATTCTTTGCTCTTTTTGAAGTTTATTGTGTGATTAGACAATTTCGGACATATGTTTGTGAGAAGCTAAGATTTTCTACAGACAGTGTTGTTTGGTTTGAAGGAAATAAGACAGTTGACCGTTTGATGATCGAAACTAATATAAGCAAAGTGCAAGTTAATTTCCTCGCCTATTTATTTTTTAAGTCAAAAGAAACCTCTTTTACCTCAAAAGACATTTTTACCCTATGTAAAGGCCCTTCAAGTGTAATGTTGGCCCTTGGAAATGATTCTGAAGCTCATTATGTGGGAAAAACGCTTGTCCCGCAGGAAAAAGAATTTCTGTTGGCAGTTCTGAATGATTGGAAAGAAAGACAAAGCGCCAAATAGTAGCTAGATATATGAAAATATTGGGGGGCTCCTTTATCTTACATTCGTGCTTTATTTGTATGGAATAGTAAGAAGCATTATCTTTGCCTGACATACTGAAAAAAATCTTATAATATCTTCTTGTGGACTCTAATAATCATAACTTGGGCCTCTTTTATTGCCGTTAACATAATAGGTTCTATAGAGCCTTCTGATTTGGTAATAATTTCTCTTTACGTATTTATTTTTAGCAGCGCAGGTATATTTGCTACAGGATACTTTTGCGAGAAGAAAGTTAAAAAGGCTATCAAATTGAAAGACACGGATTAGCCCCTGTTATTTCCTTTCCTCTATTTTTAGGGCTAATAGTTTACTCAATTCATTTAAATGTTTGATTAATGTTAAATTTAATATTTATCGGAGCATAATCCGGAAACAGTGTGTCTAAGCTCCAAGAGATTTTAGAGTTATGAATGTTTTTGGGATTATTGCTTATGAGAAAAGAAACTCGCACTGTCATTCTGTCGAGTATTGGTGGAAGTCTTGAATTTTTCGATTTTACCATATACGCGCTATTTGCACCATATATAAGGCAGGTTTTCTTCCCGGCTCAGGATGCTATAACTGGTCTACTTTCAACATTTGGTGTTTTTGCTCTCGGTTATCTGGCAAGGCCGCTTGGCGGAATAATATTTGGTTATCTGGGGGATTGCTACGGACGTTGTATAGCTTTTTCATCCTGCATATTTATAATGGCTGTTTCAACTTTGTTCATTGGGCTTTTGCCGGGTTATAATAACATTGGAGTTGCGGCACCAATAGTACTTACATTGTTGAGGATTATTCAGGGGATTTCTGTTGGTGGAGAAATTCCGGGCTCATGTATTTTTACAGCCGAGCATCTTTTTAAAAAGCGTCGAGGTTTGGCAATCGGAATTATTTTTATGTTCATAACCCTTGGTAACTTTTGGGGTAGCGCACTGGGTTACGTTTTAGAAAAACTGATTAAACAACCTGAAATGTTGAACTGGGGCTGGAGGATACCTTTTATTATTGGTTTTGTTGTTGGCATATTGAGCTATTTCCTCAGGAAAAAAGTATATGAGACATCTATTTACAACAACATGAAAGAATCAGATAAGATAGAAAAATTTCCGTTATTGACGCTCATTCGCAAGAAACCAGGTCTTATTCTTGTCGGTTTTGGCTTGACTGCACTTTCTGCCGCGACAGTTTCATTCATCCTCTATTTGCCATCATATTTGACAGTTATACTTGGAGAGAAAGCAGCCAGTAGTTATTTAGTGACAACATGCGGTTTTCTGACGCTGGCATTCTGCTCAATGGTTTTTGGTTTTATATCAGACTGCATTGGCAGAAAGTTGGTCATAATTACCGGGGCTGTGTTGAGTGCAATATGTGGTTATGCTGCTTTTTATATGGTCACTCATACGGGTGGTGGGCACGCTTTAGAATTTGCGATTTGGATAGCAGCCACAGTCGGTATTGTAAATGGAGTTTATGGAATAAGTATCACCGAGCTGTTTCCCGCTAATGTCAGAGCTTCCGGGATGGGGTTGAGCTTCAATATGGGACTTGCATTGATTGGAGGATTATCTCCATTTTTATTTACGTATTTCATAAAAATAACGGGTAGCTTGATGGCTCCTTATTATATCTTTGGAGTATGTGCGGTTATAACTTGTGTCAGCGGTATCTTCTGGAAATCAAGATTTTCATGTCTTGACCGTTGATGCATAATGCGAAAAAAATACATTTTTGTATTTGTTTCTATAAGTAAAAGGCTTCTGGTTGAACAAAAAAATGTTTAAATAATGTTAGATTATTCGTTTTTATGGAGGATTTAGGGAGCATTTCACAATTTGTGTGTGTCTAAGAGTTGAGTAGTTTCTTAGATACGAGATGAATTATTTGGAGAATTTTGCATTTATCATGATAAAAATGAAAGAAATCAAGGTAATTATATTATCTTGTATCGGCGGAAGTCTAGAATTTTTTGATTTTACTATTTATGCTTTGTTTGCACCTTATATAAGGCAGGTCTTTTTTCCTACCCAAAGTGCTTTTGCGGGGCTGCTATCCACTTTTGGCGTGTTTGCGCTTGGATACTTGGTGAGGCCGATCGGCGGTATTATCTTTGGTGCTCTTGGCGATATATTAGGACGTAGAATAGCGTTTTCATCCTGTGTGTTTTTCATGGGACTTTCCACACTTGGCATTGGCTTAATGCCGGGGGTGGTCAGTATTGGAATGGCAGCTCCTCTGCTGCTGACTGCCATGAGAATTCTTCAGGGACTTTCAATGGGTGGTGAAATTCCTTGTTCTACGGTTTTTGCCGCAGAGCATTTATTCAGCAGATATCGTGGTTTAGCTATCGGTATCGTTTTTATGTTTATAACTCTAGGTAATGTTTCCGGCAGCTTACTGGGTTTTTCTCTAGAAAATCATTTGAGTCCAGCTCAGATGTTGAGTTGGGGCTGGAGAATTCCTTTTATCATAGGCTCTGCTGTCAGTATTCTGAGTTTTTTCCTGAGAAAGAAAAGCTACGAAACTTCTACCTATAGAGAAATGAAGCAGGCAAATAAAATAGAAAAACATCCGCTGCTTACTATTATCCGTGAAAAACCTGCCCACCTGGCTATAGGCTTTGGGCTTACAATGCTCTCAGGGGCAACTATTTCTTTATTTCTTTACCTGCCATCTTTCCTGCACGCTATTTTAGGTTATAAGCCGCAAAACAGTTTCTTAGCAGCGACAGTCAGCTTTCTAGTGCTTGCTGTCTGTTCTGTAATTTTTAGTTACGTTTCAGATAAGATAGGACGTAAAGTAGTGCTTATAACTGGTTGTGTTTTGAGTGCGATAAGCGGTTATGCCCTTTTCTATATGCTTGCTCATAACGGTTACAGTTCTGTTCCGCTGTTCTGCACCGCAATTGCTGCCAGTGTGGGAATGGTTTACGGAGTTTTTGGTGTGAGTATAATAGAGCTCTTTCCCGCAAATGTCAGGTCGACTGGAATGGGAGTAAGCTATAACCTTGGATTGGCTATAATTGGAGGCTTGACACCGTTTCTTTTTACTTATTTTATCAAGGCTTCCGGCAACACGATGGCACCGTATTATGTTTTTCTGGCATGTGCGGCGATAACTGCAATAAGCGGATTATGCTGGAAATCAAGATTTTCAACGGTTGATTATAAAAAAACACAGCCTGAAACTCCTGCTGAAATCCTTCATGGCGATACTGCTGCTAAGGCATACAATAAACTGTAAGAGCACATTATAAAGTTGCTTTAAACAGAACAAATGTACTGAGTGCGTCATTGGTTTTTGCTAAAGATTGATATTTAAATCCATATTTTTGCAATAGATTGTATATAAAGCTCATATCTCCAATATCTGACCAGCGAATGTATAGCTCACCATTTGGTTTTAAGTGACCTACAGCACCTGCAATTATATCAATAACTGCTTTGTGCCCTTCATCAAAAAGTGATTTTTCCAGTATGTCTTCAGCTTTTTTGTCGGACAATGGCGGTATTAAAAGGATCTTATCATATTGTTCAGGTGGGTCAGGGTAGTCGCAGCAGCAAACGGCAGTGACTTTATCTTGAACATTACACAGCAGTGCATTTTCTTTGATGCTTTCAATTGCGGCTGGATTAATATCTGTAGCAACTACTCTTTTTGCAGTTTGAGCCGCAAATACAGTCAGGAGTCCAACTCCGGCGCAAAGGTCAAGCACAACATCGTTTTCTGAGATTTTTACATTTTTAATGACAAGCTCATTATCAATGTATGGAGGGTAAACGTTTGGATAAGCGATTAAGCTGTAGTTTAGGTATTGTATGCGATACTTTTCTTTTTTTTCACGGATTCTTTTAAGGTACATTTCCTGTGCCTTGCTCACCATCTCTTCAATAGCGTTCATGCGGTACTCTTTTGATTAAACAGGTAATATTACTCTATTATATCAAATATAGAATATTTTGCAGTGTGTTTCCAGTTTGAATTCTATTTTTAACTAAACTTTAACAGTTTATGATTGGTTTTGCTGGCCTGAATTCTATTTTCAATAAAAAATATTTTCGAATCCATTTGCTTACAATTACTAACGTATGCTGCAATAAATATGCTGAACTTTGGCAGCGCCTTTCCTAGCTTGAAAAGGCAGTAAAATAGTCGTTAACTTGCATTCAAATGCTTAACTGTTTATAATTAAATTAGTAGAGTATTTGTTGATTGTGGCCTATTGACAAGGAGGAAGTTATGCGTAAGCTGAAACCTTTCACTATCATAATTCTTATATTAATTTTTGTATCAGCGTTATTAGTATTGCTGTTTTTTTCAGGAGAAAACAGAGTTATTGCCAAAATCCGAGGTAAAAAGATTCTGGTAGGAGACGGCGCTTATTACGAACCGTGGAATAAATCAGCTTATGAGCTTATATCCCCGGAACATATTTCTGTAGCACAGACAGTCGTTCATAATTCAGATAAATATTATGCCAGCTACGATGGAAAAGTTGAGGGCAAAGTTGGGGTTATAATTAAAAGTTGTCCTAAAAAATCTACTCTTTACAGGATGGAATGTAGACCAGTCTGGAACCTCATGGCGAGAAGAAATATTTTCGGGGTAACAACTAAGTACGTAGAATTGGACTGCTTCATGTTTTCATACCGCGCCATCCCGGAAAAAGAAACGCCACAAGCAGGAAATAAATAAAATTAAATGATGACAATTTCTATTAAATATTCCAATTTGTTAAAGGAAGAGCCGGGCCGTCGGATGACAGCCCGGCGGATAGGGGAGTAGGGTATATGGGTAAACTTATAAAAGCCTGTTTTTCCAGATCACAGGCTAAACTTTTTAAAGAACTTACCGGGGCATTACGCCCCGATAATTAAATAGAATATCTCTCAATCATCAAATCTTTTATACCACCAAATGGATTCCTCTTTGCGGCAGCGATTATATAATCGCTGCTCGGCAAAAGAGGGACTGGGCCCCCGTTTGGGGGCCCTTTCGACTTATTTCAGGACGGCGTCTATAGCCTTTTTGATATTTTCAAATTCAACGTGGTTCTGTAACTGTTCTTCAGTATTAACCGCGTTGATGAAGTTACAGCGGTCAACAACCTGATTGCCAACCGTTACACAGATGGTACCGTCAGCTTCAGGACGTGAGCTGAATGCCGCGTCAATGTCAACTTTTTCGCCGTATCCGTTTTTCTTGACGTAGTCGACTATCAGAGCGAGAAGCTTTTGTCCGGGGCAATCCTGCTGTTTTGCGCAGATTGTCACGATAATAGGCAGACGGTTGTCTTCAGTTCCGCGCACTACCGGAATCTTGGCGTCAAACAGCTGACTGCGATTGACGTATTTGGTATGCAGCGTATGGTGTGCTTCGTGCGAACCAGGCTCACCGCCGAGGTGCTGGTCGTAGCACTTGGCAACCATGTAGTTGTCCTGAGACTTCTGCAGTTGCTGTTGTTTGTCAGCGTTGTAAATACCTTTGGCACGCATGCGGCGCACGAGTTCGCTGTGAGCGATCGGCTGACCGGCACCGGAGATACAGCCGCCGGGGCAGGCCATAACTTCGATGAAGTCGTATTTTACTTCGCCTGATTTAATCTTTTCAACCAGCTCTTTAGCCTTCTGGAGACCGTGAACAATAGCTACTTTTACTTCCTGCCCGGCTACTTCCAGAGTGGCGTCTTTGACGGCTTCCAGTCCGCGGACAGCTTTGAAATCAACCTTGTCAAGTCTGCGGTCTTCAATCTTTTCAACTGCGTAACGCAGGGCAGCTTCCATAACACCGCCGGTTGTGCCGAAGATAACGCCAGCTCCTGTGCTGAAGCCCATTGGCATATCAAATGCTTCCGGTTCGAGGTCAGCAAAGTTGATTCCCATAGAATTGATCATGCGACCGATTTCAACAGTGGTCAGAACGTGATCGACTTCAGGCATGCCCTCTTCTTTGAATTTCTCAAGCTGAGCCTCGTATTTTTTAGCGGTACAGGGCATGATCGAAACAACCACGAGATCGCGTTTGTCCACATCAAGCTGTTCCGGCAGAACTTTCTTGGCAACTGAACCGAACATCTGCTGCGGAGAGCGGCAGCTTGAAACATTGGCCAGCATTTCAGGGTAGTAGATTTCGGCGTACTTGACCCAAGCTGGGCAGCAGCTGGTGAACAGCGGCAGGTTTTCGCCTTTAGTGAAACGATGGATAAACTCAGTCGCTTCTTCAAAAATAGTCATATCAGCGGCAAAACATGTATCGTATACTTGATTAAAGCCCATCATCTTAAGAGCATTGACCAGTTTCCCAGCAATATTTACGCCCGGCTCAAAACCGAAGTACTCGCCGAGGGCAACACGTACTGCCGGGGCGATCTGAACGACAACCTTTTTGTTCGGGTTGTAAATGTCAGCCCAGACTTCGTCACGAGTCTGACGCGGTACAATTGCGCCTGTCGGACAAACCGCGGCACACTGACCACAGTTAACACATTCGACTTCATTCAGGTTCTGATCGAAAGCCGGGGCAACTTTAGCGTTAGCGCCACGGTTAACAAAGCCGATTGCTCCGATGCCTTGAACTTCTTCGCAGACACGGACACAGTCACCGCAGAGGACACATTTATTAGGATCACGCTCGAGAGAAGGAGAAGATTTATCGATTTCTTCTTCAGTTTCAAGCTGTTTATAGCGGATTTCCTCAACGCCGAGACGACGGGCCAGATCTTGTAATGTACAGGTGGCGCTGCGAGTACAGGATGGGCACTCACGTTTGTGGTTGGCGAGAAGCAGTTCCACGTTAATTTTACGCATTTCGCGAATATCTTTAGTATCTGTTTTAACAACCATACCGGGTTCCGGCTTGGTTGAGCAGGAAGCCATAATGCCACGTCCGTCGACATCGACTATACACAGGCGGCAGGCGCCGTAAATACTTAACTCAGAGTGATAGCAGAATGTCGGGATTTCAATTCCGGCATTGCGGATCACCTCCAGCAGGTTGCGCTCATCGCCGAATGCAACCTCCCGGCCGTTGACGAAAATTGTGTTTTCTGTCTTCATTATATGTTGTAACTCCTGTTATAGTATTTGATTAAAGACCGACTACGGCGTCGAAGCGGCATACATCTTTGCAGGCACCGCATTTAATGCATTTTTCAACGTCGATGACGTGCGGCTGTTTGACATCGCCCGTAATAGCGTCAACCGGACATTTGCGTTTACAGGCTGTGCAGCCTTTGCATTTTTCTGCAACAATTTCCGGACGGGTCAGTTTGCGGCATTCGCCTGTATCGCAGAATTTGTCAAAGACGTGTGCTTCGTATTCTTCACGGAAATACTTCATTGTTGAAAGTATCGGATTCGGGGCAGTTTTACCCAGTCCGCAAAGTGAGCCGAGCTGCACAGCTTTGGCGGTCTGTTCGAGTAGTTTCAGAGTTGAAGCATCGGCGTTGCCTTCAATAATATCGTCGAGCAGTGCCAGCATCTGTTTGGTACCTTCACGACATGGTACGCATTTGCCGCAAGACTCATTCTGAGTGAACTGCATGAAGAAGCGGGCAACTTGAACCATACAGGTTTCATTGTTCATAACAACGAGACCACCGGAACCGACCATCGCACCGACTTCCTTGAGAGAGTCGAAGTCGAGCGGCATATCAAGCATTTCAGGAGTAAGGCAACCGCCTGACGGTCCACCGATTTGCACTGACTTGAAGTCTTCACCGAGAACTTCGCCAGCATTGTTGGTAACACCGCCACCTATGTTATAAACGATTTCGCGCAGAGTAGTGCCGAACGGAACTTCAATAAGTCCAGTGTTGGCAACGTGACCTGTCAAAGCGAAAGTCTTAGTGCCCGGTGATTTTTCAGTACCAATGCCTTTGTAAACTTCAACGCCATTGCGCAGAATCAAAGGAATAGAGGCTAGAGTTTCAACGTTATTGATAACTGTAGGCTTGCCCCAGAGGCCGCTTTGCGCCGGAAATGGCGGTTTCGGCATCGGCATACCGCGTTTACCTTCAATAGAAGCGATAAGAGCAGTTTCTTCACCACATACAAATGCTCCGGCACCTTCCATGACATGCAGAGTAAAGCTGAAGTCAGTGCCAAAGAGGTTATTACCAAGTAAGCCGTTTTCAACAGCGTCTTCCACTGCACGGCGCATTCTGGTTACAGCCAGAGGATACTCGGCACGCACGTAAACATAACCTTCATCCGCGCCGATGGCTTTAGCGGCGATCATCATGCCTTCGATAACGGCATGCGGGTTACCTTCCATAACGGAGCGGTCCATGAATGCTCCCGGGTCACCCTCGTCACCATTACAGATAACATATTTCTTTTCGTTTTCAGAAGCCAGAGTAAACTTCCATTTCAATCCGGTCGGGAAACCACCACCACCGCGACCGCGGATACCAGATTCGAGGACATTCTGGCAAACTTCTGCCGGAGTCATTGCGGTAACAGCTTTTTCAGCACCTTCGTATCCACCTTTGTAAACGTATTCAAAGATGTTTTCAGGCTCGATCATGCAGTTAGCCAGAACTACACGCTGCTGGCGTTTGTAGAACGGCAAATCAGAGTCGCCGCGACAGGTTTGGCCTGTGGCAGGATCATGATAGAGCAAGCGCTCGATAACTGTGCCACCAAGGATAGTTTTCTCAACGATTTCCTTGACATCATCAACTTTAACCTTGGTATAAAGGATGCCGTCCGGCTCGATGTGGAGAAGAGGACCCATCTGGCAGAAACCCTGGCATCCGCTCTTGGAGACGTAGGTGCCAGTAAAATCTTTTTCATTATCGTCGTGCACATTGAGTTCAATTTTTGTGTCAACTCCGGCAGCTTTAAGCTCTTTGACCAGTTTGTCGCGGACATCGAGCGAACCGTTAGCCACGCAGCCGGTGCCGGCGCAGAGGACGATGCGGCGTTCCACAGCTTCAATACCAGCCTTGTATTGAGCCGCCATAGCTTTAATATCTACATTTTTCTTTGCGATCATTTTGTACTCCTGATAATCCGGTTATTCAGCATTCTTTTCGCGTTCAAGAATCTCATCAATGATTTCTTCCGCCTTCTGCGGGGTGACTTGACCGTAAACTTCTTCGTTCACAACCATGACCGGAGCAAGGCCGCATGCTCCCAGACAGCTAACGGTTTCAACTGTGAACATCATGTCATCTGAAGTGTTTTTGTCTTCAGACAGTTCAAGCTTGTTGTATAACGTGTCAAGAATAGAGTGTGACTTTTTAACGTGGCATGCGGTGCCGTCACACAGTTTGAAAATATATTTCCCTTTGGGTTTCAGAGAGAAGTGTGCGTAAAAGGTAGCTACACCGTAGACTTTAGCCGGAGGAATATCCAGCGAGGTAGCAACGTAGCTAATAACATCTTTGGACAAATATTTATATTCTTCCTGTACTTCCTGAAGAATCGGAATGAGCTTCGCTTCTTTGAAGTCGTATTTCTCCAGAATTTTATTTACGGCCGCTAGATGGTCGACCATATTCTGAGTTTTTTCCATTGTTGCCTGCATTGTTTACCTCACGAATTTTTATGATGTTTTTATACGTATTTAATTGTTACTTCTTTTAAATAGTCTTTGCGCAAAGTTTCAGCGATGCGCTGGACTATGTTTCTTCTTAACTCCAGATCAATCGGCAAGTTTGGATCCTGATGCGCCTCGTTGATTCTGGTGCCGACCAGAAATTCAATGATGTCATTTTGCAGAATGACTTCAACAAGACGTCCCGCGGGAGAGAAACGTTCATCATTATTTTTCTTCTCAAGCAGCTGTGCTGTGCGGGTTAAAGTGAATATCCCTTCAGTTATCAAATCAATTCCATCCATGTAGGATACTGGAGGCAGATCCGGGGTTGCTGTTGTCAGATCCATGGTCAACTCCTGTTTGAGTTCGCGACTGACGATTTCAGCAGTAGTTCCGCCACAAATAACTTTATCTCCTTCAAAAGCATCAACTATTACCGAGCATTCGGTGTCACGCTCACGGTCAAAGGGAGGGCCTGTAAACAGCAGCATCCTACGTGGTTTTCGGAAGTACATGACCGCACAAGTCATATCATCTTTGCATGAATAACCGGGCTCTTTGTGCAGAGCCTCACGGATAACGCTGTCCGCTACTTCGTGAGCTGATGCCTCAAGTTTTTCGCAAAGGGTGTTTTCCAGATATTTACGGCAGCCGTCAACTCTCCAGCCAAGCGGATATGCGTTTGTACCAAGTCCAGCCTGGCTTATACCGTCGGAGAAAAATACCAAACGGTCGTCAACACCGACTTCCAAGTCATAAACACGCATGGTGCGGTTCTGGTGCTGCTTACTTTCTATTTCAGTAAAAGGCACGTCTACCGGAGTTCCATTGCGCAACAGTATGAACTGTGGGTTGCCCATTTCAATTATTCTGGTTTTGCCGTCCAGTGCGGTATCAACAATAGTGAAAGTAGCGTAGCTTATCTTTCGAACCTGACAAATGGGTAATGCGCTCATCATAATTTCAGCAGAGCGCAGCAGCTCAGTATTTTCAGAAACAAATTTTACCGCCATTGTCGCAGTCATGGAAGCCAGAATATTGGCCTTTACTCCGCTGCCAAGTCCGTCAGACAGAACAGCTACGAGCCGGTTTTCTTCGGGAATCTTCTTGAATTTGAAGGCATCCCCGCAGATATCCTGCCCGTGCTTCTGGCACTGACTGAATCCTAGATCAATGAATAGCGGTTGAGTGTTCATGGTCATTTTTCGTATTTATACTCTTTCTTGATATCCTGCAGCAATTTTTCGTCTGCATAGTCTTCGCTGATAGAACGGAGCAATATTTCCGTTTCAGCCATATGTTCGCCAAGTTTACAGGCAATGTCCTGTACGGTAACGAGATTTTTATTTATAACTTCCCGTGCCCGTTCGGCGATTTGTTCGCGGCGCAGTTCAGTATTGGTAACATCCATAATTACCGCGCCGATGGTTTCGTTAGGTTCAATCGTGAAAATTGTGATATTGAACAGCCGATTGCCTTCCCGGTGTGAATCGCGATGAATATCGCGACCGCTGGCCAGTGAAGTTTTGAAAAGATGGCTGAAGGGCACCAGTCTGGTCAAATCAGCTCCGGATAAACCGGGCTTAGCTTCAAATGCCATAACTGTGTCTTTGCCCAGCAGCTCAGCAAAACGGCGGTTACATTCTACTACTTGCAAATCTTTGTCTATAATTACTACTCCTGATGGGATACAGCGGAGCAGTGCATTGGCTTTCTTTTGAGCCTGTTTGCGCATGTATGACACACACATTGAGGGCTCAGCCTTATTATTTATCAGAGCTGTCGCAAAGTTACGGCAAGTGTCGTAGCCGCAGCCACCACAGTTGAGTTCATCTTCTGGTTTCACTTTGCCGATAGAGCGCAAGGCTTTCTGCAACTGTGAAAGGCTGACTTGAGCCTTGTCATTACGCCGGTCAGCAGTGATTACATCTTTTATATCGAAATCCGTATTGCGTTCTGGAACTTTTTCCGGAATCTCTATATGGTTCAGAATTCGCAGCCTTTCGAGCAGTCCGGGGGATTCGTGTCTGGTACAGGGACCATGAACGCATCCGCCGAAACAAGCTAGTGTTTCAATAAAAACCGGATCTTTGACATCCTGAGGACGTAAGCCTTCAAAGGCCTGTTCCATGTTCTGAAGTCCGGTTAACTCAGCAAAGTTAATATGATTGCAGCCATCAATTATTTTAATGGTTTTGTTCATTCCGCCTTCAATAGGATAAACGGCTCCTTCTTCAGCCTCGTCAGGTACAAAGTGGTCATCTTCACTTGTTTTTACTTTGAATAGATTTATACCTTCTGCCGCGAAAAGCTGACGCAGTTCGTTAAAGGTCAGGGCGATATTAATTAAATCAGGCTGACGGTCAGCCTCATTTTTCTTAGCAATACATGGTCCAATAAATACAACAGCTGTATCTTTCCCGTAGCTTGCCTTAAGCATTTTTGCGTGAGACAGGGCAGGGGAGAACAGGGCAGTTATAGTTTCAGTAAACTCCGGTTGATATTTACGAACGTAATCTACAATAACCGGACAGGCAGATGACAATAGAACTCCGGTTTGATGATTTCTCAGAAGTTTTGCTGTTTGAGCACTTACCGTTTGTGCTCCAAGTGCGGTTTCACTGACTCCGGTAAAACCCAGCTGGCGTAATGCTGCGATCATCTTGTCCGCAGTGACGCCCCGAAATTCACTCACCCATGATGGAGCGAGTGAGACATAGGTTTTCTGACCGGTTTCCAGTAAATGTTTGACTCTTCCGGAATCATCCCGTACTTTCTTAGCATGAGCCGGGCAGACTTCCACGCATTTGCCACAGGCCACGCAAAGCTCAGGAATAACGGCTGCTCTGCCGTCTTCGATTTTAATGGCCTTAACCGGGCAATGCCGCACGCATTTGTAGCAGTCCTGACACTCGGTTTTGACCGTATAAATTGGATAGCTGTGATTCATAACCCTAATAACTCCCCGGACGATGATTTTACTGTATTATTTCAACTTGTCATTCAGCAGGTCAATCAAAGTCCCTTTTTCTACTCCGTGAAACATTTCTCCGTTAATATTCAGATTCGGACCTTCCGAGCATTTCCCCTCGCAACAGCTGCCTTTTAAATCAACTTCAGTTTCAAGTTTGTTTTCCGATATATACTGTTCGATGATTTTGAGGTTTTCCTCATTGCCTCGTGCAAAGCACGAACTACCCATACAGATAATGATTTTCGCAGCCATTCTTTTCTCCGTTTTTTATTCTTCCATAATCCGCTGGTTAAGTTTTACCGAAAGCACAGCCAGACCACTGGCGATAACTTCTCTCTGGACGACAACATGTTCAGGGACATCAAGACTTACGTTGGTAAAATTCCAGATAGCGTTGATTCCACCTTCAATCATCATATCAGCAGATCCCTGTGCATATTCATTCGGCACGCAGAGAATACCCATATTTACCTGCAGGCGCGATGCCAGCTCAGGAAGTCGTATGATGTCAAAGACTTCGCGGTCATGAATTTCGGAGCCGATCTTGGACGGATCAGCATCAAAAGCGGCAATAATATTAAGTCCATAATCTTCGAACCCTTCATAACCCAGCAATGCTCTGCCAAGCGAACCAGCTCCTATCAAAACTGCTTCTGCAGTGTTGTGCCAGTTGAGGAATGACTTGATTGCATCAATAAGGTCCTTAATTTTGTATCCGACACCCGGTTGCCCTGTCACACCTGTTAACTCGAGATCTTTGCGGACCACAATCGGCTCGAGGTTCATGTAACGCGCCATAATCGTTGTGGAAACAGTATCCAGACCGTTTTTGCGCATCTGCGTCAACTTGTGCAAATACGTTGGCATACGCCTTATCGATGGCAGCTTTTGTACTTTTTTGTTACCCATAAATCCCATTTAATCCTTTTATATAGATATTTTTTTATCTATTACTACACGGACATTATATACAGAAATTCGTAAAAGTCAAGAGAGTATCGATATTTTTTTATCTATATTTTTGTATTAATATCAATAGGTTTATTTAAATTTGATGAGTAAATGACATTTCGTGCTTGATGAAATAAAAAGAAATATTGAAAAAACGTGAAATTGGTGTATCTTATAAATTTGAATGCACAAAGCAAGCTTCCAGAGACACAGTGTTTAGTAATAATAACTTGTCGAAATCTGTTTATTGTTATTTAAGTGTTTTATAGTAAACAGCCTAGGAATATCGATATGATTTATTATACCTTTGTGGCCGCGTAGCAGACATTATTTATCAGAAGTATTGTTTTACATGAATCAGCAAATAGAAGCATTAATATATTACTAAGAGGTACACATGACGAAAGAATTTGCAACACTAAATTATGATGGTAAGGAAATAAAGCTACCTTTAGTAGTTGGAACGGAAGGCGAAGTTGCAATTGATATCGGTACTTTACGAAAAGAAACCGGCATGGTAACTATTGACCCTAGTTTCATGAATACAGCTGCATGTTTCAGCAAAATTACATTCATTGACGGAGAAAAAGGAGTTTTGCGTTACCGTGGAATTCCAGTGGATGAACTGGTAGAAAAAACTCGTTTTATTGAAACTGCATACCTTTTGCTGCACGGTAAGCTTCCTAACGAAGACCAGGGCAATAAATTTTCAACTCTTCTGACAGAGAATTCACTCTTGCATGAAGACATGCGCCATTTCTTCGACCGCTTTCCGCGTGGAGCGCATCCTATGTCAATAATGGCAACCATGGTAAATGCCTTATCAACTTTTTATCCAAATGTGGATACTCTGTCATTGCGTGAAGCTGTTGATACGTCTGCTGCCAGAATTATATCAACTTTCAGGACGCTTGCGGCATTTGCTTATAAGCGTTCAATTGGTGAACCGGTTGTATATCCGCGCCATGATTTGCCTTTTTGCGCGAACTTCCTCAATATGATGTTTGATTCTCCGGTTAAACCGTATGAAATGAAACCTGAAATGGTCAGGATATTGAATAGCCTGTTAATCCTGCATGCTGACCACGAGCAGAACTGTTCGACCACTGCAGTGCGTACTGTCGGCAGCGCTCAGGTAAATCTCTATGCTACTATTTCTGCCGGTATTGCGGCATTGTCTGGACCTTTGCACGGTGGTGCTAATCAAGCGGTTGTTGATATGCTCAACAGAATAGCTAAAGATGGCAATGTTAAGAAATACATTGATAAGGCCAAGGATAAAAACTCAAGCTTCAGGCTGATGGGTTTTGGACACCGGGTTTACAAAACCTACGATCCTCGTGCTAAAATTATCAAACAGCAGTGTCATGATTTCCTTGATGTAATGAATATGGATGATCCTATGCTGAATGTTGCGCGTGAACTGGAAGAAGAGGCGCTTAAAGATGAATACTTCATCAAGCGTAACCTTTATCCAAACGTTGACTTTTACAGCGGTATTATTTATCGTGCGATGGGAATTCCGGAGAACATGTTTACCGTTATGTTTGCACTTGCCCGCTTGCCGGGATGGATTGCTCATTGGAAGGAGATGATTAAATCCAATTCAAAAATCACGCGTCCACGCCAGATATATATCGGCAAAACGCCTAAAAATTAAAATATCTATTATTTGTCGCAACATCCTGTACCCCACGTTGGTATGGGATGTTCTGCGTTTGTATTGAACAGGTGAAGCATGTATTGCCTGCTCTTTTTTTTATATTACAAAGTTTGCATAATCTTGGGGTGGTGATATTGTTCCACAGGGTAGGAATAACTAGCAATTCTAATGAAAAGAGCGAGATTATGACCAAGCACAAGCTTATCAAAAATCTGGGCGCGTTGGATGTATTCTGTATTTCATCCGGTGCGATGATCAGTTCCGGTATATTTATTCTTCCTGGGCTTGCCTTTAGAGAAGTTGGCCCCGGAGTTTTTGTATCTTACCTGATTGCGGGTATTTTTGCATTACTCGGTACGCTTGCCGTGATAGAGCTGTCGACAGCCATGCCTAAGGCGGGCGGCAGTTATTACTACATTGAACGAAGCCTTGGGCCGCTGGCTGGAACTATTTCGGGTTTTCTCAGCTGGTTCGCTTTATCTCTAAAAACGTCTTTTGCCATATTCGGTTTAGCTGAGGTTGCCCGTGTGATGTTCGGCTGGAACCTCACACTATGCGCTATTATAGCAGCTATTCTTTTTGTAGGCATAAACATAGTAGGAACCAAAGAAGCCGCCTGGCTGGAAATAGTTATGGTTGCTGCCCTGATGGTTATCCTGGGTGGGTATGTGATATTTCTGATGCCGAAAGTATCTGTACTGCAGTTTGAGCCATTTGTTAATGAGGGGCAATCAGGAGCTGCACTTTTTAGTGTAGCAGCGTTTGTTTTTGTTTCCTTTGGAGGCTTGCTGAACGTATCAAGTATTTCTGAGGAAGTGAAAAAGCCGCGGCGCAATATTCCGCTTGGCATGATTGCTTCGGTATTTGTCGTTACATTACTGTATACCTTAATTCTAATGGTTACTGTTGGTATTATGCCGGCAGAAAAACTTACCGGCTCCATGACTCCACTTGCTGATGCAGCGAGAATTTACCATGGTAATTTTGGGTATTATGTAGTTACAGTAGGAGCTCTGCTTGCTTTTATTACTACCGCAAATGCCGGTATTATGGCGTCATCCCGTTTCCCATTGGCATTGAGTCGTGATGAACTTTTGCCGAGATTTATGAGTACTGTAAATGGCAGGCTGAAAACTCCTTTAAATGCTATTCTGGTGACAGGTACATTCATTATCCTTTCACTTTTATTAAAGATTGATACGTTGGTAAAAGCCGCGTCAACAGTAATTCTGTTGTCTTATGTTTTAACAAATCTGGCGGTTATTATTCTGCGCGAAAGCCGTATTCAGAATTATCGTCCTTCCTTTAAAATGCCGCTTTATCCGTTCCTGCCGTTTCTCAATCTTGGTGTGTTTATCTTTATGATTGTCAAGATGGGAATGGAGGCTGTTGAAATTTCTCTGATAATTATTGGTCTTGCCTTAATTATATATGTTTTCTTCGGACGAAAAGTAAGCCGTGAGTTTGCGCTGCTCCACCTTGTTGGAAGGATGAAAAACAAGCGTCTTGACACACACGGCCTTGAGGGAGAACTGCGTGAAATTATACGCCAGCGAGATGAACTGGTTAAGGATGACTTTGATATGCTGGTTGAAATGGCTCCGGTTTTTACTTATGAAGAAGCTATGACTTCTGATGATCTGTTTAAAAAGATAGCTGAAGACATAGGGCCAATGTTTGACATGGATCCTGTTAAAATGCACGGACTTATCAAGGAACGTGAGTTGGAAAGTAGTACAGCAATCACCCCTACAGTGGCTATTCCACATATTATCCTGGAAGGCGAAAATCGCTTTAAACTCTTTATCGTTAAATGTATTAAAGGAGCTGATTTTGGTGGAAATAACAGTAATGTCGGTGCAATTTTTGTATTGATTGGTACTCGCGATCAGCGTAACCGCCACCTCAAAGCTTTGGCTGCAATTGCTCAAATCATTCAGAATCAGCGTTTTGACGCGGCCTGGATGGCTGCCAGAACAGAAAAGCAGGTTAGAGACTTGCTGCTGCTCGGTAAACGTAAGCGGGAGGTATAATGCGCCCGATCCGGTTTGTTCACTGCTCAGACATTCATTTAGGCTGCTCGTTCAAAGGAGTAGCCTCAAATGATACCGGGCTTGCCGGAAAACTTACTGCAGCCACTTTCGATGCTTTTGCGTCCATAATTAATCTGGCAATTGATAACAATGTTGACTTTGTATTGATTGCCGGAGACCTTTTTGATACCGAAGACCGCAGTTTGAAAAGCCGTCTATTTCTACGAGATCAACTGATCAGGTTGGATTCTCATAAGATTAAAAGTTATATAGTTTGCGGAAACCATGACCCGCTTGATAATTGGTCGCAGACGGTGAAACTCCCTGACTCTGTTTGTATTTTTGAAGCTGGAGAACCGCAGACTGAAGTCTTTGAGAATGGGGGAGAGCCTCTGGCAACTATTACCGGTGTCAGCTTTCCTACCGCCAATGTCAAAAAGAATCTGGCTAAAAGTTTTAAAGCCCCTGAAGATAATTTGCCTTCTATAGCATTACTGCATACAGACGTTGGCTCTTTGGACATAAAATCTTATGCGCCATGTCAGTTGAAAGACCTTGAAAAGACAGATTTTGATTATTGGGCTATCGGCCATGTACACTCTTTTAATGTTTTGATTTTTTTTTCACCTGCAGTGGTTTACCCGGGGTGTTCTCAAGGTACCAGCCCGCGTGAAACCGGTGCAAAAGGATGCTGCTTAGTACGGCTTGAAGCCAATGCTGAGCCAGAAATTAAATTTGTAGCAGTAGATAAAGTGCGTTACTTTCAGGAAAATTTGGATATAAGCGGATGTACTGAAATAAGAGAAGTGCAAGAAAGACTTGATGTCCTTAGAAGTGCGGTGTTGAAAGAAGCAGAGGGCAGGGAGATTATTTTGCGCCTTATCTTAACTGGACGTACCGCTCTGCATAGAGAGTTGCGTTCTGCTGGTAAAGAAGACTTGGATGACCTTTGCAATGTATGTCTTCAGGGATGTTTTGTTGACAGGATCAGCATTGACACTCGAAATGATATTGATAAAGACTCTTTGCGTAACTCAAGTGGATTCCCGGCTGAAGTCCTTGAGGAAACGGAAAAATTACGATCTTTAGAAAACCTGCAATCATTGAAAAGTGAGTTGTCCACCATTAGCAGAAGCTGTCGTGAGCTTGATACATTTTCTGATGATGAACTTGAGCATATTTTATTAAAGGCTGAGGATTTGCTACTTGACCGCCTGGTTGGAGATGTTGAACATTGATTATTAAGGCAATATTTATAGATAATTACGGCAGCTTAAGCGATCGTAAAAGCAATGGGCTCGGCAAAGGCATTAATGTCCTGTACGGGCCAAACGAACATGGCAAGACAACCCTTTTTGAGTTTGTTCGTCGTATTCTTTTCGGGTTTCCTCCTAAAAAAAAGAATTTTAATAGATTTGAGCCTGTAAACGGGAATGCCCCCGGAGGTAGACTGGAGTGTGTACTTGATAATGGTGAAGATGTTATCATAGAGCGCAAAAACTGGCGCAAGGGTGGGGATGTTCTGATTACATGGCATGACGGTAGAACTTCTAAAAATCCTGAAGATTTAAAAACTATTTTACGTGCCGGTGAAATCTTTTACCGCAATGTTTTTGCAGTTTCTATTGAAGAACTTTATTCCGTGGACTCTCTTTCCGACGATGATATCAAAAGCCGGATTTACGGCGCAGGAATGGATATTGACGGAGTGTCTCTAGCTGTGATAAAAAAACGGTTTGCAGCAAGTGCCGATGATATTTTTAAGCCAAGGGGGCAGAATCAGATTTTTGCATCCTTAAAGAAACAACTGTCTGATTTGAACAGTAAAATAACCGAAGCTGGTTCGTCAATAGATCAGTATGAAGAGCTTATTGGACAACAGGAAGCTGTTTCTGCAGAATTAAATAAATTGCGGGAGCAGGACAAAAAGCTTGGCAACCAGTTGCGGGGGTATGAACGTAAACGCGATGCTTCAGGAGAATACCTTAAATTTAAAACATGTCAGGGGCAGTTGAAAAACTTCCCGGATACTCCTGAGGTTGGTGACAGCGAGCTGGAAGAATTACGTGAGTTGAAAACGAGATTAGACCTGTCTGAGAATAAGCTTGCCGATCATAAAGTTGAATGCGAAAAACTTAATTTAGAGTATGAAGAAATAGTTATAAATAACGAACTTCTAGCAAATGCTTCTGAAGTTATTGCTCTGCAGGGAAGTATTGAGCGTTATCGCATGGAAACAGGTGCGATTAAGGCTCGTGAAAAAAGTATTGAGCGCTTGAATAGCGATATAATGTTTGCGAAAGAAGAGGTAACAGGAATAGCGTTAAACGGGATAAATTCTCCGCTCACTTTAAAACAACAAAGTGATTTGGAGGTATTCAGGCAGCGCTTTGATATTCAGCGCCAGGAAGAAATTGCCTCTCAAAATTTGGAGCAGGTGCTTCAGCAACAATCTAAAATGCGTTTTGATAATAAGGTTCTCAAGAAGATATGCCTTGCTGCAGCTATTATTTCTTTAATTGCCGGCGGAGTCTTCCTGGAAATTGGCATGAAAAACAACGCATACGCGCTGTGGGTTATTACTTTTATTTCGATTATAGCCGTTTTGATGTGTAACAAGGGTCATGAAAATGATGTTGACGCGAAAGAAGAAGATAACCAGCTTGAGAAAGATTGGGCAGACTGGCTTGATTCAGCTAGTCTTAGCCGAAAAATGCAGCCTGATACCGTATTAAAGTACTCTGAAAAATGTCAAAATTTATCCAAACTTGAAACGGAAAAACAGGGTCTTGAGAAAGAAGTTGAAGTTGCTAATGGATGGCAGGAAGGAATTAAGCAAAGAGTTAGGGTAATTTCTGCCATGATTCCTTCGGTATTGCCTAGTGGTGATATTCCTGCAGATATTAATGTGATAGCTAGTGCAGCCAGAGCAAATGAGGCATTAAATACTGAAAAAAACAGTCTCAATAAGCGATGTTCAGAAACAAAAAATAATGTTGTTGAACTTCAAAAACGATATGCTGCTGCGAGTAAAACTTATTCTGAATACCTTAAAAAATATAATTTAGATTCGTTTCTTTCATTTAAAGAAGCTCATAACCTAAGCAAAAAGCGTGAAAGTTTGAAAGATGCTCAAAGCAGGCATTTTGAGAGATTGTGCGAAATATTCTGTGAAGAGCTGGATACTAATAAATTGAATAATTTGTTGAACGATTTATCTTTGGATGTGCTGGAAGAGCAGATTGCAGAGGTGAAATCAGATAAAAATCAACTCGGACAGAAGATTGATGAGTTGAACGCAAAGCGTGGCAGTATAGAGAATGAACTGCAAAATATAACTTCTGACGATCAATTAATCCAGTTGCGGAATGAACGTGAAAGAGTTATTCAGCAAGTACGTGATGCCGCTGGGGAATGGGCTGTTTATGTTACTGCCAATACAATTTTAAATAAATCTATTGCGAGATATGAGCGGGAAAAACAGCCGGAAGTGCTGCGACAGGCTTCAGAGATTTTCAAGAACTTTACCAGTGGACGTTATATTGGGATCAGTAAACCTTTAGAGTCAGACGAACTGCAGATTTTAACTTCAAACAAAACTATGATGAATGTAACCCAGCTAAGCCGTGGTACTCGTGAACAGCTTTACTTGGCTATGCGTTTGGGGCTTATTGAACAATATGAACAGCAAACTGAAGCGTTGCCAGTTGTTTTTGACGATATCCTTGTCAATTTTGACCAGCAACGGCTGCAGACTGCTGTTAAGACTCTGAACAAATTTGCAGAAAAGCGTCAAGTTATCATGTTGACCTGTCACAAATTTGTGCGTGATATTTTACTTAAAAACGGGGCCTCTGAGGTCAGTTTTTAGTCTGAGTTTTCGTTGAATCCTGTAAAATGAACTTAGCTTTTTCAGGAGTATTTTGACTTGCCTGAGGTTGCTGTTTAGCTGTTGAAGATACTGTTTCAGCTTGTTTGGCTTTTTCTTGTTCCAGTTCTTCCTTTTTGCGCTTTTCAGTCTGTATCTTCTCATATTTTTCAGTATTAATTCTTAGAGTGTGCGGTTTGCGTCCGGCACGAATGAGGAAAAGAGCTAAGTCATCTTTTTTATAAGCTATAGCGTATTGGAAAGCGTTACGTCCATACATATCCCGGTCATTTACTTTGGCGCCGCTTTCAATCAGCAGTTTTGCAATATTTTTGTCGCCGCGCATGGCACACCACATTAGCGGAGTGCGCTGCATTTTATCTGTGAGATTGACATCTGCTCCGCCTTTAATCAATTCTTCAGAAACTTTCCAGTTGCCAAAGTATATTGAGGAAATCAGTGGGGACCAGCCACTTTGCGGATTGCGCGCGTTTACAGGAGCGCCGTTTTTGAGCATTGTTTCTACGGACTTACTTTGTCCTAAAGCAATGGCTTTCTCAAGAGCCGGAAGCTGCTTTTTGCTGTCTTTGTTATCAGTATTGTACTCAGGTGTACTTGAACACGAGCAAAGCATTAAAGTACCGGCTAACGACGTGACAGCAACAAAAAAAGATTGTTTATTCATATCATCCTCACAAATTTCTCGACATTGTATATATAGAAACAATAGTTTACATATTAATGAATTTCAATTAATAACGGTTTAAATCCGCGCAAGCCCCTCCAATTTTTTCAAGAAGCTCTGGCGCATCGAATTTATCCATGACTACTTCAACCATACGAAGTTTGTCTCTGTGCTCATGTATTTCACTTAATGCTTTTTCCAGCTCAGTTTCAGTGCTGACACGAACAGTCCAGCTTTCTCCGTTAAATGTTTCAGGGAGTTTGGTGTATTGCCAGTTCATTATATCATTGAAAGGTTGATGTGCACCATGAATTAACCTTTCCACAGTGTAGCCATCATTATTGATAACAAAAATTATAGGGTTGAGTTTGAGCCGCAGCATTGTTGAAATTGCTTGGGCTGTAAGCTGAAGAGAGCCGTCACCTACAAACAATACTACATCTTTTTTCGGTGCCGCGACTGCGGCTCCCAGGGCTGCTCCAACTGAGTAGCCAATGGATGCCCAGAGCGCCTGCCCAATAAATTTTATATTTTCCGGTAGTTTCTGCTGAAAAATTCCAAAAAGCGAGGTTCCTGTTTCGCAAACTAAAATGGAATCGGATTTGATAAAATCAGCAGCACGCTGCCAGAAACGTTCTTGAGATAATTGCCGATTTTCCGCTTTGTACTTTATAATATCAGGATGTGGTAGTTTTTCAGTATCAATTTTCTTATTAATTTTATCTTTAAGGTACATAAGAAAATCAGAGTAAAAAACATTGTCAAAAACCGCATGTCTAACACGAACATGATTGCTTTGAATATCAATTACGGTATTCAAATTCAAGGTTGAGGTGAAGTTTCCGGTGTTAAAGTCTGACTGTTTAGTCCCCACGGATACAACACAATCTGAACTTTCCAGGCGTGCGCGCAATTCAGGAGCGCTGAAATCACCACAGTCAAATCCCAGAAAATTCGTGTATGATTCATCAAGCACGCCTTTGCCCATAGGGCGGGTTACCGCCGGAAAGTTTGTTGCTTCCAGAAATTCTTTTATAAGGTACTTCATGTTAAAGCGTTCGGAGTCAAGGTCAATAAGCATCACTGGGCGTCTTGACTGCATGATCAGCTCAGCGGCGGCATTTGCTGCTTCGTCTAAGGCGTTAGGGTCTGACTTAGGCGTTTCCAGTTTTAGAGGTGTTATTTCAGTTTCAAGTTCAGTCATGAACATATCACTCGGAATTCCAAGGTAAACAGGACGTTTATACCGTACTGCCCGGATCAACAGTTCGTTGATAGCATTAACTGCATTCGATTTGTTCAAAATGGCTTGACCACAGGTGATTTTCCCTGCCATTTCAGCGAAAACGCGAAAGTCGGTATTCCCGAGTGTATGATGAACTATTACATGAGCATGCTGAGTTGAAGAAGATGGCATTCCGACAATACTGACTAAAGGTATATGTTCAGAAAAGGCTCCTGCTAGTCCATTTATAGCACTGAGTTCACCAACCCCGAAGGTGGTTACGAGGGCCGCGGCTCCGCGTACTCTGGCATAGCCGTCAGCAGCATAGGCTGCGTTTAATTCATTACAGTTGCCAACCCATTCGATGTCCGGGTACTCAACGATTTTGTCCAGAAAGGACAGGTTATAATCACCCGGAACTCCAAAAATATGGTCAATATTTAACTCTCTAAGACGAAGTAATAGATATTCAGCTAAAGGTAATTTTCTCATAATGATCCCCTAGTAATTAAATACTGAGTTTAACGCAATTATCAGTTTAAATTAGCCTTTCGTTAATTTAGCCGATAAAGTCAGTAATACAATTATTTGTTTCCGGTTATTATAATTGTGATGGCCCTAAGTGTTTTATGAAAAGGGGTTAGCTGAAATTCGCACTTAAATGCCATTCAATATATGAACTTTGAGGGGGAAAATATTGTCTATTTATATAGCAAAGTAACTAAAATACTAATAGTACCTCTTTTAAGAAAAAACTTGGATAATTTGTCTATATTGTCAAAATAAAATAAGTTGATTGTCGTTTATTTCACAAGATGAAATTATTAAGAGATTTTTGTTACAGCGTACGTTAACGCTAAAAGCTTGCTTAAATTCATTTGAGGTGATTATGATGAAAAGAGAAATACTTACTTGCCTGACTAATTCTTTTAACGGATTTTCAAATATTATAATTCCTGATAACATTACAGTTGTAGTTTATGATTTGAAAAACAACAGTCATACCCCGGAATTGGCTGCTGAAATAGCTATGACAAATATGAAAAATCGACATTTGCCTTTAAATGAAGGATTGGCTCAATACAGCTATCAGAATAACACTTCCATATTATATGATGTCTATCAAGCAGGACAGAATGCTCCAAATTTGGTCTTTGGGTATAGTAATTCAGAAAGGAATAAGGCTATTGAAAAATCTCAGAGTTTCATGGAAATACTGGACGAGAAAATTCCATATTTGAGAGTTGAAAAGCAATGGACAAGTTTAGAAGATCTGATAGAGCAAGTACAGGACTATAATGTAAAGTACGATTTTTATAATGATTCTACCGAGATCCATGTAATCGGTCAACGTGATTATGTTTATGATTCAAGCAGTTCCGCAAAAGAAGAACTGTCACTGTTTGATTATAAGTTTTTCTATAATGCGATCAGCAGTAAATACAACAAGAGCGAACAGCAAAAATTGCAAGATGCGTTTTTAGATTTAAAAAAGATGGCAGAGTTGTATAGAGCGTCTCGTTCATTCGAATTAGGTGACAAACAGCAAGAGAGATGGGAAACCCTGATGCTGAACTTGTATTTGGCAATTGACCATTTTCGTTTTGTAAGAGAATTTCAGGATATGCAAAAACTTCCTTCTATAAAGGCAATTAAAAATTTTGAAGCGGTAACTGAAAATTTTGTTTACCTCACCAGCATTTTAGAAAACGAATATAGTTCTCAAGGCTGGGATGTTGCTGATGATGTGAATGACTTTTATGCAAAAACGCTATTTGTAAAAGAATATTGCCTTGCAAATTTTATTGCCACCAGGACTCCTCAACCTTTAAATACATAATGATTACCGATTGGCTTAAAAAACAGGCCTTAAAGATTTTGTGTATTCTAATAAATATGAGATTGTAAAAAGAAAGCCATGCACTTTATTATTTATATATGAATAATTAAGCCGGCGGTATTGTTCATGTATTTTAATGCGTATAAGGAAGAGAAGCTGTTTATGTTGAGGAGATATTTATGCCTGAATGGCCCAGGGAAATTCCCTATATTGTGTCATGTCCGTTGTGTAGTAAAAGAAATATCAGTCGTATATGCCGCAAATGCGGGCAGGTGGTATGCATGGATTGCTGCACAAACAAAAGGCCATATATTCCGGTTCTTGAGAATATTCCTGCGTCAAAGAATTATAATCCGCAGGAGGCTCATGTTACTATATGCAATTATTGTGCAAAATCACCGGATGTGCTTTACTTAGAGGACGATTTTTTGCACGATTCAATATTTGTTCGCAAGGCAGCACGGTTGAGCAGGCATTGTATCAAAAAGGCAAATGCGTTTTTCCCTGTATCATCTTCTAGAATCAACTACTATTGTGATTATAATAAAGATTTTTATGAAACGAAAGAGAAAGCAAGAAAATACCTCAAAGTCGCTCACAATATTTTGCGTGAACCAGAACTCTATACTGGTAAATCAGTTGGAAGTGATAATCCTTTAACCAACTTGGAAAATATTGTTCTGCATTGTCTAAAATATTCTATAGCCAACTGTCTGGAGATGGCTTTTTTTTCATATCTGCTTTTCCACTACGCGTTTTGCTTAGGCATGATCCGTATTGGTGATCTTAGAATTTACGAACTTCCTAAAAAAGATCACGTTTTCCTTGTAATTTCTCCTTGGGGGGGGGAGGGACCGTTACCGAAAAAAATAACCAGCAGTGACCCAGGATTGCAAAGGTCTAAGGCTATTGTATGTGATCCATGGTTGAAGTCTTTGTTTTTTTTAAAGAATTATTGCAGATACATAGGCAGGCATTCTATTTCAGAAATATGGGAGCCATACAGGCTAAATAATCATTTTAAAGCTGGCGATAACAGAATATCCGGTTATTTCCGCAATCAGGCTCCGTTGAGCCTTCTTCAGGCTTTTGACATTCCGGACATGAATGATAATAGAGACCAGATTGTCAGTAATGGTGTTCTCGAATTAGAGTTGCTGGTTTCTTGCTGTATGAGATTTTACTTAAAAAAATAATAGAAGCCGCATTAAAAGTTAGAAATCCTATAGGCATCAGTAAACAGACTAAATCCGGCAAAGTTTGCCTTGGTCAAATTAATGGTAATATGAGAATAAAAATAATAATAGGTAGTTCTATAGCAACTGACTTTACCTGTAAATCAATTACTTATGAACAATTACAGCAATACTCAACTACACATTGATAAAAGTGTTAGCGTAAAAATTATGATATAATTTATATTTGGTTTGATCCCTGTCTGTTTGAGTTGTTTGATATCATAATTATTCACTTTATTTTTGCTTTTATAGGCAATTAAAATTTTTTAATAAAAAAGACTATTTATTAATTGAACATATTACTATATTTAGCTTACTAATTGATCTAGTAGAGTGGCCCTTGGGTAATGTTGCGTTGGGAATTAATGTTCTCTATCCCTTGGACAATTCAGGAGTAATTATGTTAATAACTGAAGGGAATTGTGCTTATGTTATGTTTCGTAAAGAAATATATTTAAACGTTGATCTTCCCGATTCATTCCAGTCCGAATGAATCTTGGTTTTTATGAATTTATAAAATATCCATTTAAACAATTTACAGGATACCTGCACAAATAATGAAAAAATTTCTTTTGAATGTTGTCTTGCTGTGTGCTTTTTTACTGCCATTAATTTCTTTTTCATCCGATAAATACGAGTTCAATGATGCACATATCCATCTGACAAATTATGTTCAAAGTGGACCGAAACTGAAATACTTTCTAGATAGAATGAACAAGAACGGTGTAAAACGCAGCGCAATTTGCGGTTTGCCGTTGCAACTGGAGTGGAATGTTAATATGGATGGCGATAAACAGCCCTCCTATTATCTTGATACTAATGCCAAACTTTATTATTACAGTGCTGTTGATTCAATTATTGCTCGAGAGTATTTGGCTCTTCCGTGGAAAGATCAGAAAAGATTTGACCCTATGATCTGCGGATTTAATCCAGCTGATGCCAATGGCGTGAGTCACATTAAACAGATTATCACAATGTATCCGGGAGTTTTTTCCGGTATTGGCGAATTTAGTATATATAAAGAAAATGTTTCCGGCAAGATTCCGGGAAACAGTGCAACATTAAGCAATCCGGCCCTGGGCAAGCTTTTGGAATGTGCCGCTGAGATTGGCTTGGTTGTTACTATTCATTGCGATATTGATAGCCCAAACTTTGGAAAAACTACTGATAGAATGCCTCGCTATTTCCGCGCTATGTACACTCTTTTACAAAAGCACCCGAATACCAGAATTATTTGGGCTCATACCGGTCTGGGCAGGTCAGTTCATCCTTCTTCTTATCATTTTGAATGTCTTAAAATGATTCTGAAGAATTGTCCGAATGTAATGTTTGACATTTCCTGGGATGAAGTAGCTGAAAAAGTTACCAGGGATGAAAAGTCACTTGCTAAATGGGCGGATATTATGAAAAAATATCCGGACAGATTTTTGTTCGGGACTGACTCAGTAGCTCCGTCACTGGAAAAATACAGCCGCGAAATACATATGTACGATAAACTCTGGAATGTTTTGCCGAAGAACGTTCAGGAGCAAGTCAAATTCAAAAACTATGAGCGCATTTTTAATGAAGCAAACCTCAAGGTAAGGGCATGGGAGCAAAAGAATATTGCTAACTTGACCCCAAGTATTAACTGGCCGTACAATAATGGCGCTGGCACCATAAAAAAACAGGCTGATGCAGAAAATGTTAAACCTGTTCAATCAGATATTCTAGGATAAAAATTTTCCTGAACTTCAGGCATGCTGATACATTATTAAGTTCTATTTAGAGAACTATGATTTTGGAATGATTAGTATGCCTGAATGATATATAACATGATAATTCAGGAATTTTGTATTAAACCGCATACAGATTATGTTTTTTTGAGGGTGATTTTATGGTCTTTTCCCTGCTGTATGAATATTTTTTTTCGAAAAAAATTGCCTCAAAATGAACACTTAGCAATTAATCTTTGTCATTAATAATGAAATCGCTGTGCGATAAGCGTAGATGTTAAGAAAGCTTTTTGTGCAGAGATTATGCCGTGGCGGATAGTCCGCCTGCCGTATATATCAATTATTTTGGAGAAGAATTCAGAATGAATGAGCCAGAAGACATAGGTCGAAGTTTACGTTTCAATCTGGACAGAAAAACCGTAAACTGTCGCGCTGATGCGTCAATGCTATGGACGCAGCCTGACTCACACTGCTGATAAGGTTGTATGCCACGATGTTGCCGTTGAGCGCGGCATCATGGAGGTGTACAATGAAAAAGATACTCCAACTTCCATTTGCAGGTATTTTGACTGCTGCCCGCCAGTTAAATTTCTGGGAAAAAGCAGACTGCAGTAATCAAAATACACAAGCAGATAATCAAATCGAAGTTCGCGTTCGCAACCGTTCACTGTTAGCTGCAGTGCCGGTAACAGATATAATGACCACCGAAAGCATCGCTTTCAGTGTTTCTACTACTGTGTCTGAAGCGTTACAGAAACTTGCCGTCAAACCCGCTACTGTTGTATGGGTTACCGATGATAATCAGAAAGTTGCCGGCTTTGTTGCTTCTTCCAGGCTTCTCAGAGCACGGTTCCTCGAAACTCTCGGCTTACTTGTACAAAAAGTAAACGTGGCACTTAATATCAATGATAATTGCGGACAGGCCTTGAAGCTTTTCCGCAGCTCAGGACTGACATCTGTTCCTGTACTGAATGCTAAAGGCGTATTTGCAGGAATTATAGAGCTTAACGACCTTTTGCCAGTTCTCAGTGGTAAACCGACAGTCGCAAAGCCGGTTGCAAAAAAAGAAGAACGTGTAGAATACAAAAAAACCACGGTATTGGGTAATGTCCGTTCACGAGTGGGATGGATAGTAACTCTTTCATTGTTTGAGTTGGTATCAGGATCGATCATCCATAGCTTTCAGGGACAGCTCGCTAACTGCATGATTCTTGCCATGTATATGCCGATGCTGACAGATACAGGCGGTAATATTGGCAGCCAGTCTGCAACAATTGTAGTTAGAGGCCTTGCTACTGGTGAGATTACCATTCGTGATTTTTTAAAAGTAATCTTCAAAGAAACATCCGTAGCAATGATTCTTGCAGTAATACTGGGCTTTGTTTCTTTGGGGAAAGTGATGTTTCTTTCTCAGAATTCAGTAATTCCAGCTGGATTTTCCCTCATGGGAATAGGTACTTGCATTGCTGTTGCACTTAGCATTCAAGTTGTCAGTTCAGCTGTAATTGGCTGTTTGCTGCCGATGATTGCTACAAAACTTAAAATGGATCCGGCAGTTAGTGCCAGTCCAGCGTTGACTACAATTGTTGATATCACAGGTCTGTTGATCTACTTCACAACTGCCAAGTTTATGCTTGGTCTTTAAATAAAATTCCCCTGAATGATAAATTGGATCATTCAGGGGTTTTTATTTATTCCTTTTATTATTAATAGAAAAATCATTATTTTCTGATTTTTTTATAAGAAATATTATATTCTTTTATTGACAAAGTCATTTTTTGGGTAATAAATAACAGGATGTAGATTTGTTTGCATGTTATTATATCTGTGAACCAAGAGTTAAATCTTTCTAAAAAATATTTTAAAAAGGGATCTTTTCGGGTTGCGTAATAACACTTTTGTTATTTTTGCGGGAGTGTTTAGGTATAATACGGCTTGTTTTCTTAAAACAACGACAGGAATAGTCGTAATCTTACAATAATGTTTTTTTTGATTAATTGTTGTCACAAAAATGTAATTGTTAGTTTTTGGTTAGAAAGTATGCCTGGGTATTACAAAAATATTAACGCTATGAGTATTAGTCCTTTAATGAGCGTCTATATAAATGTAATACAAACATGGCATGCTTTTTGCTAGTGAAACCTTGTTTTTTAGTTTTGCTAAATAATTATTAAAAAGAAAAGGAAGAAGCATATGAACAACTATGCTGCGCGAGTGTTTGAAGACATCAAAGCAAAAACCCCTTGGGAAAAGGAATTTCTTCAGAGTGTATTTGAGGTTTTTGAGTCTTTAGGCAAGATGCTTGAGAGAGACAGGAAATACGAGAAAAATTGCATTCTTGAAAGAATTACTATTCCTGAACGTGTTATTATGTTTCAGGTTCCATGGGTAGATGACAAAGGAAATGTACAGGTTAATCAAGGATATCGTGTTCAGTTTAACAGTGCCATCGGTCCTTACAAAGGCGGCTTGCGTTTCCATCCTTCAGTAAACCTCAGCATTCTGAAATTTCTAGGTTTTGAACAGATTTTTAAAAATAGTCTGACTACTCTGCCTCTTGGCGGTGGTAAAGGTGGAAGTAACTTTGATCCTAAGGACAAAAGTGATCGCGAAGTAATGGCATTTTGTCAGAGCTTCATGCGTGAGCTTTACAGCCATATTGGTCCTGATACTGACGTTCCGGCTGGCGATATTGGTGTCGGTGGTCGTGAAATCGGTTATCTTTTCGGCATGTACAAGAAAATTGTTAATGCCCATCAAAGCGTACTTACCGGTAAAAGCCTCAACTGGGGCGGCAGCTTGATTCGTCCTGAAGCTACCGGTTATGGTAATGTTTATTTTGCATCAGAAATGCTGAAAACCCGTGGTATCTCTTTTGATGGCCGTAAAGTATTGATTTCAGGTTCTGGTAATGTTGCACAGTTTACTGCTCAGAAAGTTATTAACGAAGGCGGAAAAGTTATCAGTCTGTCTGACTCAAGTGGTACTGTTATTGATAAAGATGGTATTGATCACGAAAAACTTGAATTTATTATGGAACTCAAGAACGTCCGCCGCGGAAGAATCAGCAAATTCGCTGACGAATACCCAAGTGTTACTTTCTTTGAAGGTTCTAAGCCATGGCAGCTGGCTTCTGCAGATGTGGCTCTGCCAAGTGCAACTCAGAATGAGTTGAACCTTGATGACGCCAAAGAGCTGGTTAAAAATGGTTGTGTATGTATTTCAGAAGGTGCTAATATGCCTAGCACCCCTGAAGCGGTTGAATTCTGCCATGCAAACGATATCCTGTTTGGTCCTGGTAAAGCCGCCAATGCAGGTGGTGTAGCTACTTCAGGTCTCGAGATGAGCCAGAATGCCATGCGCATGGGCTGGTTGGCGGAAGAAGTTGACGCAAAACTCAAGGGAATAATGCATAATATCCATGCTGTCAGCCGTGTTGCTGCAGAAGAATCTGGTGAGCCCGATAACTATGTTCTTGGCGCTAATGTTGCGGGCTTCAAAAAGGTCGCTGATGCCATCATTGATCTTGGTGTTTAAATTTTTTTCAAACTATAGCAAAAAAGGGTTTGCCTTTCTCGTTCTTTTCTGTTATCATAATTGATGAAACCCTGTTCCTTCTTTTCTCCCGCCCCGCCTTTATGGTGGGGCATTTTTTTAATATCCACCAATAAAACCTACCAAAACACAAATTTTACAGGTATACCAAAAAACTAAGTATCCATAGTTTCTTAACTATAATGAACAACTGTTAAAACAATCTGGCTCACAGAGCTGATTTTTTTGAGAATCGATTATGCCTGAGAATTTCTTATGGTCTTTTCATTACAAAATCACTTTAAGCTCTTATTCTATTTGTTTTTAGACCATTTCATTTTAAAAGTTATAACATATAGGGAAAACAAATCAAGGATCAGAAATTAATAACTATTCTTGTAAGTTATTGTTTGTTAAAGATTAGGATTGTTTTTTGCGGCAGGTTTGTTAGGATTAAATTGTATATTTTTCAAAACAATGTTAAAGCAATCTTGTTTTTACTATTGTAATAGGCTAATATAACATAATAGGAGAGACACTTCCCAAAGGAGTTTTTTATTGCGTATCCATGCTTAATTATTAGAGAATTATTATAGTTTTTGTTTGGATACAACCCTAATTAATGCTATCTTATTAGTTTGATTATACACATTTGTAAAAAGATGAGGAGCCGATGGTAAAGGGTTTTGAAGCAAGATTGATTGAGGTATCCAGTCCTGAGACTCTCAGTGCAGCCAAACTGTTGCTCAAAAAAAAGCTTTTGCTTTGTGGGCATCGGGATCAGGATGGAAATTTTAATGCGGTTTTTGAAAACAAAAACCGATATGAATATGTATCTGTAGCAACCGGTGAAAACAACAAGGCTGATTGTTCTTGCGGTGGGTATGGCAAAAAACTTTGTGAACATGCGATTGCGGCGATTATGTATTATGGTCGTTTTCGGATGGTGAAAGAAGCCCCTATCAAGGAAGAAAAAGCCAAGTATGCTGGCCTTAAATATCAGAATTTTGATGATTTGGCAAAGCAGGAAAATTTTCAACCGGAAGCTCACGTCATAATTTCAACAGAAGCAGCATTTCCACATGTCCCAAGCAAATGGGAGAATGCGGTATTGGCTGTAAAATTGAAAAACAGCAAAAAAGAATATGTCGGAAATCTTAATAATATCCGACAGCTTTATTTCAATAAAACTTTATCAGTCTCCCTGAGACTGGAGCAATTTTCGCTTCAGGACAGGCAGATTATACGTTTTCTAGCCATTAATTCCGAACCGGACAGTTCAAAGTTACTTTTAAACTCCGAACAGACAGCTGAATTGTTTCACTGTATGGTTGGGTTTGATAATTTTTATCGCGACAAAAAACGTTTGATTATTCATCGTAACCCTGCTGAACCGATTGTTTTGCGTCGGTTTGAAGAAGGTAAATGGGTACTTTCTCCTGGGGTAAAAATTGGTGAGGCTCTCCTGCCGGTCAGAGCAGCTAAGGTCATAACTGGTAGAGCAGGCTGTTGGCTTGGTACTAAAGGTGAATACTGGTGGGTTCCGGCTACTCTGGATGTAGGTTGGCTCAGAAATTTCTTCCGTTCAAATGAGCAGATTGCCGGCGACAAAGGCATGGAAAAATTGATGTCGCAAGGCGCATTTCCTGTTCAGGTTGTAGATATGAATCGTTCAGACATTAATTCCCATGAATGCAGTATTATGCTGGACGGTAAGTTTGGAAGAACCAATAATTTCAAGATCAAACTTGAATTCATGTATGACGGGCAGGTTTTCCGTGCCGATCAAGGACGATTGGCTGTTGGTGCTGATAATTTTTGGAGTCGTGAAGAAGCTTTTGAAAAACAGGTTCAGCAGGACCTTTCATGTTTTGGCTTTTCCGGCAAAGATGGTTATATGCAGCTTAAAGATGTTGAGGCTACAGGAGTTTTTCTGGACAAAATGCTGCCGGACTGGTTAAAAGAGCGCGGTAATATTTATCTTAGCAGTTCTGCCTCACAGTTATGTAGTGGCGGTAACGGTGTGCCGGAAGCTCAACTCAAATGTTCTGTTTATAAAAAACTTAAAGATAAATTTGTTTTATCTTACTCGTTAAAAGCTGTAGATTTAGATTTAAGCTGGCAGCAGGTTATAAAAACACTTAAAGCCGGACGTCATTATTATTTGGCTGCTCCAAATTTAATTGTTGTAATACCTCCAGATTTAAGACATTTTATGTTGGCCGCATCACAGACTATTCAAAAAGTCGATGATAAGACCGGCACATTCGAATTATTACGTTGTTCTGTTCATTACTGGAAGTTCCTTGGTGAAAAGGTTCCTATGGCGGTGCCGCCGGAATTTCACAGCGGGACTGTTCTTGATCCAGAGCTGTTAAATGTCGGCCTTGAGCATGGTGATGGAGATTACAAAAACCGTTTTGCGGGAAATTTACGATCTTATCAGGAAGAGGGAGTTAATTGGTTAAGCCGCCTTACAGACAACGGATTTAACGTAATCCTTGCTGATGAAATGGGGCTGGGGAAAACTGTTCAGACTTTGGCACTTTTAGCTGCCAGAAAACATGACAAAGATGGCCCTGCCATGATTATTTGCCCAGCCAGTTTGACAGAGAACTGGAAACGGGAATGTAATAAATTTGTTCCTGAATTTAATGTTATATCTCTGGTAGGTAATGGCCGTAGTGTTCACTGGGAAAAGTCCAGTACGTATGACCTGATTATATGCTCCTATGCAGTTGCCCGCCGCGATCTGGAGCAGATTAGAAATATAAAATTCAGCTATTTAATTCTTGATGAAGCTCAGCATATTAAAAACCCCAGCACGGTTAACGCACTAAGTTGCAAAGCTGTAAAAGCTGAACGGCGTGTGGTTCTCACTGGTACTCCTCTGGAAAACTCCTCAGAGGATCTCTGGAGTATCTTTGACTTCCTGCATCCCGGAATGTTAGGAACTTTCAATAGTTTTAAAAAGCTATATGGTTCTGCCTGCAAAGGCAGACTGGCTGGCGACCTGGCTGCTAAAGTCGCTCCTTTTATCAAAAGAAGGACTAAATCTGCTGTATGTAAGGAACTCCCTCCTAAACAGGAACAGACTTTGTTCTGTGATATGTCGGCAGACCAGCGTAAACTATATGATAAAGTTATTGAAGGTGGCAGAAAACAGCTTAACAGAATTGAAAAAGGCAGCTCGGGCAAAGCAAACTTCGAGATACTTACTACTTTGTTAAGACTAAGACAGATTTGCTGTAACCCACACTTGCTTCCTGATGATGCAGGCAAAGGAGTTTCTTCAGCTAAGTCCGATTTGATGAAGGAACTGGTACTTCAAAATATTGATAGTGGACATAAGATGCTGTTCTTCAGTCAGTTTACATCTCTGCTGCATCTAGTTAGAGGCTGGATGGATGAGCAAAGTATTGTTTACGAATATCTTGATGGTGCTACTAGAAACCGGCAGCAGCGGGTAGATAACTTCAATGAAAATGAAGATATACCTGTTTTTCTGTTAAGCTTGAAAGCTGGCGGTACTGGTCTTAACCTGACTTCTGCTGATACAGTTATAATATATGACCCGTGGTGGAATCCCGCGGTTGAGCTGCAGGCAGCTGACAGAACTCACCGTATTGGGCAGACTAGGGCGGTTAACAGCTTGAAGCTGGTTGTCAAAGATTCTATTGAGGAAAAGATTTTGGCCCTGCAAACACGTAAACAGGAAATATTTGATAATATTATTGAAAATCCTGCTTCGTATGGCGATAAGCTTTCCATAGAAGAGTTAAGATTTATTTTTCAGTAAATAATTTATTTGAGTTTATTCTGAATACTGCTATTTTATTACTACATTACTCAGTTAAATAGCAGTATTCGGAGGTTTTAAATGCCTACATATGACTATGAATGCAGTTTCTGCAGCCATCGGTTTGAATTTTTTCAAGGAATGAAAGATGAGACTTTGAAAATATGTCCGGAGTGTGGCAAAGCTGCGTTAAAGAGACTTATCGGTACAGGGGCCGGAATTTTATTCAAAGGAAATGGTTTTTACTGTACAGATTATCGTTCCGAGAATTATAATAAAGGAAAAGCAAAAGAGTCGAAAACTAAACCTGCAGATTCCAAGACAAAGAACAAAAAAGAAAAATAAATTGACCCTTGGAATTTAACAAAGGATATTTTATATGAAACAGGTTGTCTGTCATAAGTGTCGATGTCCTAATCAATTCGGAGCTGTGTTTTGTAGAAACTGCGGAGCCAAGTTGAAGTTTTCAGAAAAAGAGTTTGGAATAAAAAAAGAAGGAAAAATAGGTAAGATTTTTATCCGTTTCCTGAAGCTTGCAATTTTTCTTGCTATAGTAGTAGTTATCGGCATGATTTTTATTCCGTGGGGATTATCCGGGTACCCTGAAGTAAAAGGTACTGAGCAAATGGAAAAGGCCGATGAACTCTGCAATAATATTGATATAACTATCCTGAAAGAAGAAAGTAACCTTTTCAAAATTACACCGGCTCAAGCAACCTATGCTGCTAACTTTTTGTCTGAACAGCACGCTATGCCCAAAGTCGAAAAGAAAGCCGTGGCTACTTTTGTAAATGCCTTCAACTCCAGAGGAGGACTTGGCAAAGTCAGTATGGGTGGCAAAAGCTCGCTTGGCAAGTCCGGCATGGGCAGCAGTGGTGGGCTTAGTAAAACTAATACGGGCTCTAGTAGAGGGTTGAATACACCAAAAACAAGCTCAAATAATACGGTTTCTACTGCACGCGATGCCAGCAGGGTAAAGCCTAACATTCATGAAGCCCGTAAAAAGTTACGTAAAGAGGAAGAATAATCCAAGAAGCCTCCATATACAGTCAAATACTCCATCAATATAAATAAAGACCGCAATATGGTCATTGTTTTCTATGGAAAGGCTCTTGAATATATCCCCTATCGTATTGAAATGGTTGGTAAACCCAAGGTTATTGTAGAAGGTGAAGGCGAAAATGAAACCAGGAAATTGACTTGGGAGCCTATTTCTGTAAAGCTCGGTCATTTGCCTATGCCTTTGAAATTTAAAGATAAAATATTTGATGTTATCTGGGATATGACTTCTCGTCGAGAATGGACTAGAAATTACCTGAATCAGATACAAAGTATAAAAATAATCAGCCCCAAAGAAATACATGTAATCATTGGCAAGGTTAAGTATTAATACATAAGGTCAAATAAAGGGATATAGTAGAAAGGAAACATCTAAGATGTGTAGAAATGAAAAGAAGTTGATAGTTGTCGGCTTTGGAGATTCGATAACTGAAGCAATAACGCAAATGCCTGATGCTTCCAAGCGTTGGTTGAACGTTCTTGAAAATAAGTTGAACACAGAGTATCCAAGTTGGGAGTTCGAAGTGCATAACTCCGGGTTTGGTGGACACTCTGACCGTGAAAAAATGCAGTATTTTGACTCACATGTTCTAAAACATCAGCCTGACTTGCTTTTTCTTGAGTTTGGAGGCAATAACGGTAAGTTTCTTAATCCGGAACGTTATGTATCACCTGAGCAAACTTACGAATATCTTGAACAAATTCGCGAAGAAATAGGGCGGAAAACTAGAATTGCAATAATAACTTTGCCAAGGATTATTGAGAAACACCATGCCGCGTATATTTCTGAAAAGTCCGGAAAATCTATCGAGGATTACTTTGAGCACTATAAAGAATATGGCGGCTCAAACGCTTTAATCGAAAAATATCGTGAAAAGTGTAGGGATTTCGCAGAAAATTATGACTTACCGTTAATTGATTTTTCTGAAATAATGTCTCAGGATCAATGTCCAGAGCGGTTTACTTTAGATGATGGTGTTCATTTGACTGAAGATGGTAACGAATTACTTGCTGAACTTGCCTTTGGTGTCGTAAAAAATGAAATGTTGTCTTGTGCGCAGTAAATTAATCTGCTTGCAAATGTAAAATGAGTTAAACTATGGACGTTTTTAACGTATTTAAAAGTGTTCAAATGAAGTAATTAACTCAAAATTAACTTTCAAATTAATCTTGGTAAATCATTGGCTATTAAAGTATAAAATGTAATAAGGCATGCTTGGGAGATGATTCCGTATTAATTAATTGTACTTAACTTATTGATTTTGTTATTTCAGTTGTGTATAGTTTTATAGGATTCATTCTAAGAGGAGAGGAACATGCTAAAGCAAAGAAATGAATTTATTCAAGATGCAGTTTTCAAGGCAGCAACAGAAATAATTGCGCGAAATCCGGACTACTTAAAGAACAGCAGTGACATGTACCTGGATGGTCTAGTCAAATTTTTTTCCAAGCTGTACGATAGAACTGAGTTTCTTGACATCGGGAGTTCTCAGCAACAATATGATGAGCATTCCTATGATCAGCTTTCCGAAAGGATTTGTTGACTAATTGTTGACCAATTTTAATAAAATTATAGCTAATGATTTAGAGTGACTATGAATAAATGAGCTTAATTGGCTCTTATTGAGACTTGATTTTGATATTAAGCAGTATTAGATTTTAACTTGTTAATGAGGTTGAAACTGTGGAGTAAGACAAGTAAACTTATCCCATTGGTTTTATTTATGCCATTTTAAGTCTGAATGGTATTTTCATGAGAGATTTGTAAAAGTACATTTTGTGAATCTAGGTTAAGACAGGAGTTCCGGGAGGACACTTGATCAATTTATCCGATATAAAAGAGTTGTATCCATTTAAGTCAAACTTTTTGAAGGTAAAAGGATACCGGTACCATTACATTGATGAAGGGCAGGGCGATCAGCCTATGCTCATGATTCATGGAAATCCAACGTGGTCCTTTATGTATCGAGACCTGATCACTGAATTCAGCCGTGACTTCAGAGTTATTGCTCCTGACCATTTGGGCTGTGGGTTATCTGAAAAGCCGCTGGATTTCCAGTATCGCATTGAAACTCATATTGACAACCTTGAATCTCTGATTTTTTCTCTGAATTTAAGGAATATTACTCTGGTTCTGCATGATAGCGGTGCTACCATAGGGATGGGCTTTGCTGTCCGTCATCCTGAAATGATTTCCAGGCTGATTATTTTGAATTCAGCCGCATTCTCTGTCGAATGGCTTCCGTTCAGACTTGCTCTGTGCAAAATTCCATGGCTGGATGATAAAATTATACGGCGCTCCGGCCTGTTTGTTTGGGCTTCCAACCTGATCAACTCGGTGAAAAATATGTCACCGATGGTAAAAAAGGGATATAAACTTCCCTATCAGTCATCCGATGATAGAATCGCGCTTTTAAGATTCGTTCAAGACATTCCTTTGGACCCCGAGCATATATCTTATGAAGTGCTGCTTGAAATTGAGCATGGCTTATGGATGTTCCGCGAAATGCCAGTTTGTATTGTCTGGGGGATGCGCGACTGGCTGTATAGTCATCGATATTTGATGCGTTGGAAGCTTTATTACCCTCAGGCCGAGGTGCTTGAACTAGATAATGCTGGCCAATACCTGCTTGAAGACGAAGGGCAGGAAACTATTAAATTCATTCGTCATTTTATGAAGTAAAAGGTTTTTATGGTTTCAGGTACTTTGGTTATAAGGCAGGGAAGGGTAGTAGATGCCTTCGGTATGGATTGCGTTTGCGATGTAGAGATATCTAACGGTTTAGTTTCTAATATCGGAGAAAGTATCCCGCAAAATGGCAAAGAGATTAACGCTGCCGGAAAATTTGTTATCCCTGGCCTGGTTGATACACATGTTCATGTTGCAGGAAGTGCTCGTGGCTATTATATGCTGGCAAGAGCCGGGGTAACTACTGCTCTTGATATGATGGGGGAAACAGATGCCTTCTTTAAAGGTTTTGAGTCTGCTCCTACTGGTCTGAATGTTGCTTACCTTTATCCGTTAATACCAGAACGAACAGTAAGTTCAGCTGCTCCATCTGCGCAGGAAATAACACAAGTTATTGAGAAAGCTCTTCAAGGTGGAGCTATCGGCATAAAAATAGTTGGAGGGCATTACCCTTTAACCCCCGAAGCTACTGCTCTGTGTATTGAGATCTGTGCTGCAAAAAAATGCTGGTGTGCAGTTCATGCTGGAACAACTGAAAATGGCAGCAATTTGGATGGACTCAAGGAACTAGTTGATTTTGCAGGATCAAACCCGGTGCATATTGCTCATGTGAATTCATATTGTCGGGGAGATGTGCTTGGAGATCCCGTTGCCGAAGCTGTAGAGGCCATAAAATTGATTAAAGATGTAGATAATTATGTTGCTGAATCTTATCTTGCTGATATAAACGGCTGTTCAGGCAGGTTAAATGAAAAAGGTGAGCCGGTTAGTAATGTTACAAGAAGATGTCTTGAAAAGGGTGGTTTCAGAGCTAATGCCCAAGGGATGAAAAATGCGATTGAAGCTGGATGGGCTAAAGTTCACGGACTTTCCGGTAAAGAGATAGTTTTGCTTTCTCCAGAAAAAGGAGTTAAATATTTTCAAAAGAGTCGTGGTAAAATAATGTTAAGCTTTCCTGTTAATTCCGCTGCTGCACAAATTGCTATTGCATTGGCTAAAACAGAGAATACAGAATACATTGTTCAAGCCTTAAGTACGGATGGGGGAAATATTCCAAGAAACTGCACACTGGAAAAGGGCTTGTCTTTAGTTAAATTTGGAGCTTTTTCTATTCACGACTTTATCCGCAAAGCTTGCTGGAACCCTGCCGTAATGTTAGGGCTGCAAGGTAGAAAAGGTGCTGTTAAAGTTGGGTTCGACGCAGATATCGCTATCGTGGATCCTGTTGCTTTTAAAGCTCAAACCGTATTATCAAGAGGGATTATAGTTTTTGATAGTGGTGAATTTTATGAGTCGAAAAATAGCCTAATTATCAGCAAGGAACACACAAATTTTAATAAATACAATGCACTGTGTGTATCTCCAAGCTGGTTGCGATAATTTTACTTATAATTTGGAGGTTAATATAATAAGAAAAAGTAATAATACTTTCCTTTATTTGGAAAAAGAAACATTGTAAAAGCTTTGTCAATATATGTTGTTACAAAATATTCAAACGCAATATTTTTACTGAATTGATATTATAAGTATCCTATTGTATTATGTTAATTCGAACAAGAGTAACTTAACTTAGCATTCATTATGTCAACCTGAAAGATATGGACTTCTCTTCAAGTTCTTAAATCTGTTTGCTTGTTTTCTTATCTGAAATTTTTAGTTTTAAAATAATATTTTTGATAGATGCCTTTTGTTTTACATTTTTATTTTCTCTCTCTCGAAATATACTCAGAGCCTGACTCCAGTAATGTGTGGCTTGTCTTTTTTTATTTAATGCGAAATATACATCGCCAATATGATCTATTATAAATGGATTTTCAGGAGAAATTTTTCTAGAGCGTCATTATATTTCTTTTGTTTGAGAAGAACAGTCCCATAAGTATCAATATAAATTGAATTTCTAGGTTTTTGTTTTAATATATTATTGATAAGTTGCTCGGCAGAATCAAGTTTATTTTCTGCTTCTAAAAGTATATTTACAAGTAAATTTTGCGAGGAGATTGATTTCTTTTCTGCGGCTTTTTGTGCCCATTCTTTTGCTTTCGTAATATTCTTTTTAACTCCTAGGCCCAGTAAATAGTAAAAAGCTACTTTATACTCAGAGTCAAGGTCTCCTGCTTTTGCTGCTTTCATGAAATATTTAAATGCTGCAGAAAGATTCTCTTTATTCTCTAAAATATATCCCATTGCTGAATTAGCTTCAACATTATTCTTTAAAGCTGCTCTTTTTATGTATTTAATTCCTTCACTTCTATCATTTAGATTGCCTTTATCAAAATATAGTATTTTGCCTACTATATACGTTGATTCAACATCATTATTACTCGCAGCAATTTTGTACCATTCTAATGATAGCTTTTTATTACGTAATCCATTACACGTTCCATAGTAAGTCCAAGATGCAATTTTTGTTTGTGCCTTGACATCACCTGTTGTCGCTTTTATCAATTCATAATAATAATTTAACAGATATTTGTTTTTTAAAGAGGTAAACACAGGGGGGTATTCTGAAAGAGGCAATTAGGGGAGTTTTTGTTAAATAGTCCCATAAAATGATGATTTTTGCACTACCATTCAAAAAGGTAGCATTAATAGTTACCAGCTTATCGTTTATTCTCTTTAAGCTATTAATTTTTTCAAGCTTACTTAAAAGGTAGAAGTATGATCGAATAACTGTTAAAACTCTTTTGCAACCAGGAGACTTAACCCCAAACCACTTTTGAGCTCTTATGCCATCGTTATTGGCAAATTCTAAAAGTATATCTTTTGAGCTGCCTATCAGTTTATCATGAGACTCATCTTTCTTTAATGCCAAGACTCTTTCATTAAAGAATAAAAAAATAGAAAAGATGAAACTGAATAAAATAATTTATCTAAACGATAGCACTTTGATATTGCCTCCCCATATTTGAATAAATATCCTAAAGTCAATACATTGAAAGCAAAACTGATCGGATAAAAGCTTCCCTTTAAAGTTACCTTACATTGTATATGTCTTGTTTGCTGTTTCCCCGTTTTGCATAGAAGACAAGGTGCGTCCATAGTGGTTAGTCTATAGATGCAATATCTTCAAAAAAGATAGAACAAAGCTGAGCTGGATTTAGCGTGTGTCGCGTCCGAGAAGTTCTTCCCATGGCTTTTTGTAAAACTTGTCACGCTTTGCAAAAACATTGAATTTAACTATATGATAAAGCGCTGAAATTCCGTCCTTCCAGGTAATCTTTTTGCCTTCGCTGTAGCGGCGTGGGTTGTATGAAATCGGGACTTCCCATATCCTGATTATTCTTGCCTTAGCAAGCTTGGCTGTAAACTCGACCTCAATGCCAAAACGGTTTGACTCGAGGTTAAGATTTTGAATGACCTCTCTACGAAAGGCTTTGTAGCACGTTTCCATATCACTGAGATGGATATCAGAAAATAAATTTGAGACAAACGTCAGAAATTTGTTACCCATCTCATGGCGGAAGTATCTAGCCATTCCCGGAGTTCCCATGAATCTTGAGCCGTACACTACATCGGCTTTACCTTCGGCTAGCGGTGCAATTACTGCCGGCCAGTCTTCAGGGGTATACTCAAAGTCAGCATCCTGAATAATAATAAAGTCTTTTGTCGCTTCCGCAATGCCGCGAGTTACTGCAGCTCCTTTGCCCTTATTGCATTCCTGATAAAAGATTTTTATATTTGGCTGGCCTTCAAAATCCTTTAAGCTTTCCTTGGTATTATCTGTAGAGGCGTCCTCGACAATAATAATCTCACCGGTTTCCGGGCGTGCCTGAACACGTTCGATAACCGCTTTTATAGTTTCCCCTTCATTATATACAGGAATTATTACGCTTAAACGATTCTTAAGTTCCATTTTGTGCCTTATAATTTTGTATTGGATAATTTTAAGCAGGTATTTTCAGCCTTTAAAAGATTCCATTATTTATTGCCCAGCTCAATCGAGTGCTCGACTGATGCCAGAACTGCTTCGATAACAATACCTTTAAATGAGTTACTTTCAAGTACAGCCAGGGCTTTTGTAGTGGTGCCGCCGGGGGATGTGACCTGGTCACGCAGAACTGCCGGGTGCTCTCCGCTTTTCAGCATCAGTTTAGCAGCTCCCATGACGGTCTGTGCGGCAAGTTTCATTGCTGCATCACGAGGAAGGCCGGCATTAACTCCGCCATCAGCCATAGCTTGAATAAAGTCAAAAACATAAGCTGGCCCGCTGCCGCTGACTCCGGTAACTGCATCCATCAGGTTTTCCGGAATTTTTGTATATATGCCAATTGAACCTAGAATCGCTGTAACAAGGTCTTCGTCAGCTTCGGAAACCGCATCTGACATAGAGTAGGCGCTGGCTCCGGCATTTACCGTTGCAGGTGTGTTTGGCATGACTCTGACTATTTTGGAAGTTCCTGTTAGTTCAACAAGATGTTCGATTTTAACTCCTGCGGCAATAGAAATTGCAAGTTTTCCTTTAAGTGAAAGCCCTGAGGCCTTGAACACATGAGCCAGGTGCTGCGGCTTTACGGCAATTATAACAGTATCGGCAGCTTTAAGCATTGGTTTGATATTACAGCATTCAGTTTTTGCTCCAGTTTTGAGCGTAAAGGTCTCTGCTGCTTCTTTTGATATATCAAAAGCCTGAATTTGGCCTGTGCTGAAATCACTGGCTACCATGCCTCCTGCGATTGCAGTTGCCATTTTGCCTGCTCCGATAAAAAGAATGTTGTTTTCTCTCATGATTCACCTCTATTACTCAATGTTATATAAATAGTCTTATAAAAGCCCAGATTAAAACCGCTCCGCCGAGGCAATATAAATACCATGAAAAGGTTTGCAGTTTGCCTTTTTTCAGCATGTCGAGCAGCAGCCATAACGAAAAATAGCCGACAATAGCGGATACAAAAAATCCAATCACCAGTTCACCGGAACTAATAGAACCTACTTGTAATTTATGCTTTGTCAAGGCTGATAACAGTTTGTAGCCGACCGCTCCGCCGATAGCCGGTATTGCCATAAGGAATGAAAAACTAGCGGCATCAGCTTTCTTTATCCCAAGTTTCAGGGCAGCCGAAATTGTAGATCCAGATCTGGAAACACCCGGCAGTATTGCAAACGCCTGAGCCAATCCAATGTATAGACAGGTTTTTAAACTCATTTTTTCCATTGGAATACAATCTTCTTCCTTTTTATTATCCTGAAGGCCCCAGCGTAAAAGAGACGCTGTTATCAGGAAGCCGGCTCCGGGAACAAAAAGATTGTTAAAAATGGTTTCTTCAAATCCAAGCTTGGAAATGAGAATTCCAGTTATTCCGACTGGGATGGTAGTTATAATCAGCAGTAAAATGGTTCTGAAATTTTCAGGATAGATCATTTTCAACAATTCATTGAAGTAAAAAATAACAATTGCTGCTAAAGTTCCTGCGTGCAGGATTAGTGTTAGAAATAAACTGCACTCCGGGTCAAAGCTAAAAATATTGCTGAGAACCGTAAGGTGACCAGATGAACTTATAGGTAAAAATTCTGCCACTCCCTGAATGATGGCTAAAATTACAACTTGAAAAAGTGAGGCTTCCATTTTGTATCAGCTCCAAAATCTTTGATGTGATTCTTAAACTGCAACATTACACCGCAATAAAATCACGTCAAACCTCAAACCTTATTTTTATTCAAATTATTATAAGCTTAAATGTTATTTTCAAGGCTAAAGGTTATTCATATTGGCAAGTTCTGGAATCAGCAATAGAAAAACCGCCATCAACAACTAGCGTATGTCCGTTTATATAACTTGCTTCGTCTGAAGCCAGCCAGAATGCAGCAGCAGCGATTTCTTCAGGCTTTGCAAAGCGTCCTGCTGGAAGCTGTTGTTCAATTTTTGCAAGGTCAGCAGAACTGTCTTTTGTGGCAAAGCGTTTGTTCCAGCGTGGGGTCATTGTCAGTCCAGGAGCAACGCAGTTTACTCTTATCTTCTGACTGCTGAGCTCAAGAGCTAGTGTTTTACTCAAGCCTTCAACTCCGTGTTTTGCCGCCGTATATATTGATGCTTGAGTTGTTGCTACAAAACCACTGATAGATGTAATGTTTACAATATTGGCGCCAGCAGACATTAGTTCGAGTTCTTTGTGCATGCATTCAATGGGCATCAACAGGTCATTTTCTATATTTTGTCTGATGTCCTCCAAGTTAAGCGTTCGGAACTTTCCTGCGGCGAGAATAGGCATCGCCGCGTTATTGATTGCTATATCAAGTTTCCTGTAGCTGTCTTTTATGTAGTCAAATAGCTGTTTAATTTCCTGCTGGCTGCTCAGATCCACCTGCTGAAAACCTACTTTTTTCAATGTCGAATCATTTTTTACAATGTCTTCCCAGTAGTCTTTATCACGAGCGCATGTTATTACCTGCATATCGGCTTTTACAAAGCGTTTGACTATTGCCAGCCCAATGCCTTTGCTGCCGCCTGTCACCAGCACTGTTTTTGAAGAATTCGACATAATAATATATTATCCAGGTATTAGTTGCGGGTCAGAGTTATTTACGGTATCCTGAGCTTTGTCTTTCAGGTCTTCCGCTTTATCTTTTATGTTATCATAATTATCATTTAAGTTGTCTTTGATGTCGCTGGCTTTATCTTTTACGGTATCAATAGTATCTTGAGCAGAATCATATTTGTCCTTGATAGTCTCAACTGTATCAGAAATTTTATTCTTGATATTTTTAGCGCTGCCAAGTAGATCATCCATGTTGTAGCCGGCTTCTTCGAGCTTGGGCTTGATTATTACCCAGAAGATCACACCAAGAACAGCAATCAGAATAACAAGGCAACCGATAAATTCACCACAAGTACCGCCGGTACGTTTTGAATCGGGATCGTTTTTCCCTTCTGATTTTCTGGCTGTCATAATTATTCCCTGGTTAAATACCCTAATATTTTATTTAGATTTGACAGGCCAATATATTGCCGGACACTCTTAATTGCAAACAAAAAAAGCCGGCTTTGAGCCGGCCTTTGAAGAACTAATCTTCTCTGAACAGGTAGAATTGTCCTGTTTCAGAATCGAAATTGCACAAATGTTCATGTGCGTCTCGGTTAAATGACTGATGGTCATCAAGAACAACGCATTCAACCTGTAATGCAGATGCCAGTTTTTCTAAAGTGGCAGTCTGCGGTGTCCTTTTGTTGCATTCATAAGCGGAGATGGAATTTCTTGATACCCCGCTTCTGAGACACAATTTGCTTTGCGTCAAATTCCTGCTTTTACGCAAGGATTCGAGCCGTTTGCCGAATTTTCTGAAATTTTCGACAGCAAACAGCGCAACAATGTCCTTCTCCATTGTTCTCCCTTAAGCTTGCGCTTTCTCTCTCCCCCGAGATCAAAGGAAAACGAAATTTAAAGGTCCTTAATTTCGACTTTAAGAATCCTCCTGATCCATTCGATATCCCTTGGGTCTTCAATGGTTGTTTTTTCGCTTGATCCTTTTTCAAGGAAAGAGGAGAAAACATTCTCATTGTCTTGACGTTGCAGTGTTCTAAGAAGTAATTTGTCATTATTCTTCAATTTTACAACTACAATATCGTCGTTTTCGGGATATTTTTTAAGCGTGACATGAAGAAGGGCTGAGCCGGGAAGTGCTGGGTCAAAACGGCTTCCAGCATCATTAATAGCGAATACCTCTTCGTCATCAGTAGATAAAGCAGGGTTTGAAATAATCTGCTCGTATTGACGCCAGACGAAGTTTTTGATGTCTTCAAATGCGGGGTTAAACTCCAGCATGCTTTTACCGGAAACAACAGGAATTGATTTTACGTCTTTTGTGACTGTTGTAAAACCGGCTTGTTGTTCCTGTACCTCACATGGAGCATTATCTTGAACTACATTCATGTAGCGGGAGATTTCTTCCTGAAAAACAGAACCTTGAATTTCCAGAGCTTCAGATAGCTTTTCCATTTGCTCTTTACTTGGAAGTGCGGTAGAGCAAGATTCAAAGGCCCGCAGTTCTGCAGTAGAAATGGAAGTAAGGCTGGAAAGACCGGCATAAGTGAGGTTTCTGGCTTTTCTTGCTTCGCGCAAGAGGTCATTCAGTGGAGAGCGGAGTTCGTGTACTCCGGAACGAATTTTAGCCAGCAGGTCGCGCATGATGAAAATTTGATTACGACTGCAGTTCAGCAGGCTGAATACTTTTTCAAGATGTGCGGCATCAGGAGCGGTTTTTCCGTTTAGCATTTGCGACACGGCTGAAGTTGAGATGTTCAGGTGACGTGCTAGATCCAATTGCCTTAATCCTGCAGCTTGAAGACCGCTTTTGATAAGTTTGCCCAACTTGATTTTTAATGGTGTAGTAGGCATAGGCATTTTGATCCTTTCGTTGAAGTTAGTTTGTGTTAGCTTGGTTTGTTTTCCCAAAACAGCAAAAAGAACAGGGAAAACTTCCGACTGGATGTTAATGAAAATAAAGTTATTTGTAATATGTTTAAAAATAGAGTCTTATAGGATATACCTGTTAATAGTTCAGTAAAAGTTCAGTCAAATTTACTACCTGTTGTAATTATTGGTTTAATGACCGCTAACTATTGCATAATAAAACGGTTTTTGAAAAATACCAGTGAAAATTGTGATACTTTCCATAAAAAAGCGATAGCTGTACGGAAGTAAGTTGTTTTTTTTATGCAAAGGTCTAAATTATTCTGCATTATATTATGTTTTTATAAAAATACAAACTTGATTTTAATATATATAAAATTATGGATAATAATTGCAAAAAAAAATATAATCCGATATTAGTTAACAATATACCGTTACCAATGCCGGAACGTAAAATTTACAGTCGCTTGGGCCACAACAGACATTTAAACGAAATATCTGCAGCTCAGCGTCGCAAACTTGTCAGTGCAATGAATGCAGCCAGTGCCTGTTGTGATCTGAAAGGTACTTGGATAAGGCTGAATATTATTGAATTTGGCAAATCATCTTTCACACTCGAAAACGGTACGGTTTTTGAAAGCGAGAAGCTTTTGAAGCTTGTTCAGGGGTGTAGTGCCCTGGCTGTATTTGGGGCTACTGCCGGAAAAGAGATAATGGAGAAAACCTCAGAAATAGTTGCTTCCGGTGATGGAGTGACCGCTTTAGTTTATGATGCAGTCGGCAGTGAAACCGCTGACGCAGCAATGGATTGGATGCAGAATTATTTGAATCAGCTTTTCAAAAGATCAAACGAGCACCTTACAAGACGGCGCTTTTCTGCCGGCTATGGTGATTTTGGACTGGAAAATCAGAAAGAAATTTACAAAATTCTTGACCTCGGCAAACTTGGCGTGGAGTTGACCCCACAGTATTTGATGATTCCTGAAAAAACAGTAACTGCCGTCGCTGGAATTTTGAAAGTAAATTAATAAATAGTACGGAGTATTTAATGAGCCATTCAGTATTTAATGAGATTGTTAAAAAGAAAGCAGTCATTCTTGACGGTGCTACCGGAACCGAATTTATTAAACGCGGTATGCCGCAGGGGGTTTGTCCGGAATTATGGGCTTTGGAAAACCCGCAAGCCGTAAATGAAATTCATAACGCATATGCGGATGCCGGGACTGATATTGTTTATGTGCCGAGTTTTGGTGCAAACCGCTTGAAGCTCGAAGAATTTGGATTGGCTGACCGGGTGGTTGAAATAAATCGTTCGCTGGCTCAGTCTGTCAGAAAGAATCTGGCTGGCAGAGCTACTCTCGCTTTTGGGGATTTGGCTCCAACAGGCCAATTTGTTGAACCGTTCGGTGACTTGGCGTTTGAAAAAGCTGTTGATGTTTATAAAGAACAGGTGAAGGCTCTTATCGAAGGCGGTGTTGACGGTTTTGCTGTAGAAACCATGATGGATATTCAGGAAGCCAGAGCTGCGCTTATTGCAATCAAGGAAACTTGTGATTTGCCGGTGCTGGTTACAATGACTTTTGATGAGGATCAGCGGACTCTTACCGGTAATGATCCGTTATCAGCTTTAGTTACATTGCAGGCTTTAGGTGCCGACGTCTTCGGTTGTAATTGTTCGACTGGCCCTGAAAATATGATTGAGTTGATTTCTGAAATCAAACCGTATGCGACTATTCCGCTCTTGGCTAAGCCTAATGCAGGAATGCCTAAGCTGGTAAATAATAAAACTGTATTTGATATGACTCCTGACGAATTTGCCGGATATGCTGAAGGTTTGATTGCTGCAGGTGCAAATATTATTGGTGGATGTTGCGGTACCACCCCCGAACATATTGCGGCTCAAGCTGCCGCAGCTTCAAGGCTTACACCAACTCAGCCGCTGAAAAAAGCTGTTAGTGCAGTTTCCGGAGCTCGTGGCACATGTGTTATGGGTAAAGATCAACCGTTTCGTGTGATTGGCGAACGCATAAATCCAACTGGAAAGAAGAAGCTTCAGGCCGAATTGCGTGAAGGAAATCTGGCGATGGTAAAGAAGTATGCCATTGAACAGGAATCTGGCGGAGCGGCGATTTTAGATGTCAACATGGGGTTATCCGGTATTGACGAAAAAGATATGATGATAAAATCAATATCCATGTTGGCACAAACTTCTTCACTTCCGCTTTGTGTTGACTCGACCAGGTCTGATGTCATTGAGGCCGCACTCAGGCTTTATCCAGGACGTGCGCTGGTCAACTCTATTTCATTGGAAAAAGACAGGATACTTGAGACACTCCCGGTTGCAGCCAAGTATGGTGCAATGTTTATACTGTTACCGCTGACAGATGAAGGGATTCCTGATACTTCCGCTAAACGTATTGGAGTAATAAAGGAAGTCTTTGCTGAAGCCCAGAAATATGGTTATCAACGTGAGGATATAACTGTAGATGCTTTGATTATGACAATTTCGTCGAATCAGGAGGCGGCAAAGGTTTCTCTGGAGGTAATTGACTGGTGTGCTAATGAATTCGGGGTAAGTACAGCATGCGGTTTGTCAAACGTTAGTTTTGGCATGCCGGAGCGGAAATGGATAAATGCTGGATTCCTGGGGATGGCTTTCGGTAAAGGGTTGAATATGGCAATAGCTAATCCTTCCTCTGAAATGCTGATGGGGTTGATTGCGGCTGCAGATGTGATTACCGGGCGTGATCATCGTATGCGACGCTATGTTGAGCAATACGGAGGAGATTCCGGTAGTCCTGTCAAAGTCAGGAGTAATTCACAAAAATCTATTCCACCGCTAACTAAAATCTTCAACTGTGTAGTTGAAGGTGACGAGGAAAGTATTGAATCATGCATTGCTGAAGCAATGGCTTCCGGAAAAACTGCAAAAGAAGTTGTTGATGAAGGGTTAATTCCTGCGATTAATAAAGTGGGTGACCTTTACGACTGTAAAAAATATTTTCTCCCACAGCTAATCATGGGAGCTGACACTATGCGCAAAGGATTTGACGTTCTGGAGCCGTACTTGGTCAGCAAGGAAGATACAGCAGACAAAAAGGCTGTAGTAATCATGGCGACTGTTGAAGGAGATATTCATGATATCGGGAAAAATATTGTTTCCCTTATGCTGAGAAATTATGGTTTTGACGTAGTTGATTTGGGTAAAGATGTCTCTGCTGCTAAAATTATTTCAGCAGTTAAAGAACATGATGCTAAAATTGTTGGTCTGTCTGCATTGATGACTACTACTATGGTACGTATGGAAGACGTCATTTCTCTTGCTAAAGAAAAAGGGTTGGATGATGTTCGGTTCCTGATTGGCGGAGCAGTGGTGGATCAGAATTTTGCTGACCAGATTGGAGCTGATGCTTATGCAGCCGACGCAATGGATTCGGTTAGAATTGCGCAACGTTTTTCATCATAATTATTGAAATTATTATTTGAAGTGGTAATTAAACTATGTTGCACTGAGAATTGGAGAATTTTCAGTGCAATCATATTGTACAGGGTAGTAGTGAAAAATAGTGATGCACTTTATTGTGTATTGAATTAAATTTATTTTTATATAATTTAATAGCCTTGATATTTCAGGTAAAGTAAAGGTTCTGATAAAGAAATATTAAAACCATTTATTACGTTTGTTTGAAAAATCTCTGGTTCAGTATATTTTTTACTAAATGAGTTATACAGGAATGGGTTATACAGGAACGGGTCATGGTTAAAATTTTTAACGTCGATGGAGCTAAGGGGAAAAGGCGTGGTGCCACTCCTTCTTTAGCTCGCCAAATTAATATCAGGGAGGTTCTGGATCACTTGAGACGTAAGTCTCCTTTGTCTAGGGCTGAACTGACACGTTTGACTGGAGTAAGTGCGCCTACAATGCAGAAACTGTTAACAGTTTTGCTGGACAGCGGCCTTATTCGTGAAGTTGAATCAGAAGTAGAGGGCAGGGGGCGCCCGAGTAAGAGTTACACTCTTTCGGGTCGCAAAATACAGGTTTTTGGAGCGGTAGTTGGAGTTACTACCTGCCGTATATTTACAGCTCCATTGTCGCTTGAACTGCGCAAAATTGCTGAATATAAATTTCCAACGCCTGATAATTATGATGATTTGATTACTGAGTTTCGTCAGTTCATGTTAAAGCAGGCATCTCAGAATATTTCATTTCTGGGACTTGGTATAAGTATTCCAGGTTTGGTAAATACTAACGAACAAAATGTTATTGTAAGTCCTAATATTCATTGTCTTGATGGTTCTTTCCCAGCTAGGGATATGGCTGAAGGTCTTGAATTGCAAACTTTAACTTTGCAGGAACAGTTAGCTTTGTGCCTTGCGGAACAAAATGCTGGAAACACAGATGGATGCGGCAACTTTGTCGTGATAGACCTTTCAAACGGCATGGGCATGGGAATCATGAGTGAGGGTGGTCAATTCACTGGGCGATGTGGTTATGCCGGGGAAATTGGTCATGTAGTGGTCAATCCTGATGGACCGCTTTGTGGCTGCGGCAAGCATGGTTGTTTTGAAACTGTCGTTTCGGATTTTGTACTGCAGAAAAAAGTTAGTGAAAAAGTCGGATACGATGTTAGCTTTACTGAATTAGAAAAAATGCTGCAGAATGGTTCTGTTGACGTCAGTGAGGATATTGACGAAATGATGGATTATCTCGGCCGTGCTATATCGATGACAATCAATATTTTAAATCCTGGATTAATCTTGCTTAACGGACGCATTTTTGAAATGATTCCTAAAGCTGTTGATATTGCTCGGGAGAAGGCTGCAAAATATGCTATGGCCCCTGGATATAGCGAATGTGAGATTAGGGCAACTAAAGCTCATCGCGATGCGGGAGTTTTAATGGGGATTTCTAACTTGCTTGTTGATTCTATCAGCGAAATCGAATAAAGTTTATATTTGAAATACCTGCCGTGCTCAATTTGTTTGAGCACGGTTTTTTTATATATATTTTGCCATTTTAATAAAATAATACATTTTGTGCCAATCTTGAGAACAACTATGCCTATAATGGTGTCATTAATTGTAAGACAATTACGGTTAGGGTATATCTACACAAAGGGTAAATTATGTTTAGGTCAGTTTACTTTATTAGTTTTCATGGTGATGCTCCAGGTCCTTCTAATGAAAAAGGTTATCGTATGCAGGTGCTTCAAGAACCAGTTGAAACACCTCGAGAGCATATGGTTTTAAAGCCAAGTCATAAATCTTATCCGGGAATGGCAATTCCAATGATAAGATTCAATTGGAACCTTATTGAATCAAATGAACCCATCGCCAGAATTAAGAATGATTTGAAAAAATTTCTGGCAGGAATAAAGTTGCCTGCCAAAATTATTATAAATGCCCATTCTGTTGCAGGTTGTGATTCTATAATGCAGCGTTTTGAAGTTTATGACCCAGTGCTTCCAAGAGATGAATGGACTGGGTTTGAGGCATTTCTTTCCTTTACCAGGTTATCGGAAATATTTACATATGCTTTGCCTGTTGACCTTCCTGCTCGTGGACGCTCAGAACAAGAAAGAGAAATTCATTTTCATTTTATGTGTTGCCAAGCTACTCATTTTGCTGCAAATTTTATTAAGACAATTCCTGAAAATTTTGTAAAAATGTATGGTATCGCTACCATAAACTCAATGTTGACATACTCTGATGGTGAACCTTCTTCAGGGGTGTTCAGTTCTTTGCATTTAGAAGAGACTAGAAATGATCCTGTTAATGGAGTAACTCTTCCGCCTACTCCAGAAAACGATACTCGTACTATTTATTATAAGGCCGGCAGCGTTGTAATAGGAGAGCCATATAAGTACTGGAAAAGCGAGCATAAAAAAAGTAAAAATATTGACTTGGGCGAAATGTGGAGAATGGATTATGTGTGCGCTTTGGCGGCGTTAGAAGATTTCTTTTCTAAGGAATCAAAATCCTCAAAGAAATACTATAAACCTTATATGATGCCTTTTTCGACCTTCGCTATTGCCGTTAAGCAATATAAGGACTCTGTTTTTACCTCATCATATAATTACAAAGATGCCTATAATTACATAAGTTCAGCTTTTAAATCCGTGCTTTATTTAGCAGATTCCAAGCCGGCAGTTAAATCGCAAAAGAAATTTGATCAATTCAGGACGAGAACTATTGCGTTGATGAAAGACTGCCTGAACTCTATTCCGATTGACTGTAGAATGGATTTATTAGGATATGATAGGAAATTGAATACTAAAGAATATGCAGGGCATAGTTTAAAGATTACAGCAGATGTTGCTAAATTGACACCTGACAAACTGAACTTAGTCTTAAAATCTGGCTATATTCCAATTTTTTAGAACTACTAGTAAACATCTGAATATTGAAATTTATGCTGGAGCTCAACTGAGTTCCAGCATTTTTTCTATAGGGCGTCTGGCTTTTTCAATCAACTCCGGAGAGAGATCAACTTCATACTGGAGATTTTCCAGTGATTTAAGTACATCATCTATTGAGATTTTTTTCATATTTGGGCAGATCAATGCCGTATTCAAGAGGATAAACTCTTTTCCCGGATTTTCTTTACGAAGACGATGCAGGATGTCTTCTTCTGTTCCAATAATGAACTGCCTTTTGTTTGATTGTCTTGCATAGCGAAGAATTCCGCCTGTGCTTAATGCATAATCGGCAAGCTCAACAACTTCAGGAGAACATTCTGGATGAACAAGCGCTTCCGCATGAGGATATTGTTGTTTTATGTCAGCAAGCATTCTGGGTAAAATGCGGTCGTGAGTTGGGCAGTAACCTGGAAACAAGGTGATTTCACGTTGCAGCTCATTAGCAACATTGGCACCGAGGTTTTTGTCCGGCATAAAAATAACTTCCTGGTTTTCCGGAATTGAAGATACAATTTTTTCAGCGTTTGCAGAGGTGCAGCAAATATCGACTTCAGCTTTTACCGCTGCTGTACTGTTGACATAGCAAACGGTAACAGCATGGGGGAATTCTTTTTTCAAGCTGCGTACTTTTTGAGCATCGATCATATCAGCCATGGGGCATCCTGAGGCAGGGTTAGGATGCAGTACCATACTTTCAGGTGAAAGGATTTTTGCAGTTTCTGCCATGAAACTGACTCCACAGAAAACAATTATCGGGGCATCGGACTGTTGAGCTTTGATTGAAAGCTCCAGCGAATCTCCAACAAAATCGGCAATATCTTGAATTTCAGGCAGTACGTAATTGTGTGCTAGGATAACTGCGTTACGTTTTTTTCTGAGTTTATCAATTCTGGTTATTTTTTCCTGCATATCCATATTTACTATACCTTAATAATTTTTGTAAATTTGCTGCCGACTTGTTTGTTAATCAATTCCAGCAATTTTTCTATCGTATAATCAATTTCAGCAGCTGTATTATCCCAGCCAACAGAAAATCTTATTGCTCCATTCACCTCTGGAATTGAACAGCCCATGGCTGCCAGTACTCCTGAGGTGCCTTTACTGCTGGAGCAGGCTGAGCCAGTGGATACAGCTATGCCTGCTTCATTCAACTGCAGCGCTATTTTTTCTGCATTTTTATCTGGAATGCTTATATTTAACGTATTAGGAATCTTGCTATCAGCATCTCCATTTACTTGTATATGCTTTGCTCCAGATCGCAATCCGCTTTCTAAGCGATCTCGCAACTCTTTTGTATGTTTAATATACTCGTCTATTCTGGTTTCAGCCAAAAATGCAGCTGCACCAAAACCTATTGCACCAGAAACATTCTGGGTGCCGGAACGTAAATTTCTTTCTTGACCACCGCCATAAATAAGGGGCTCCAGCTCGATGCCTTTTTTAATAAATAAAGCTCCAATTCCCTTGGGACCATATATTTTATGTCCAGATATTGACAACAAATCAGCGTCAATGTTTCCTATGTTAACAGTAATTTTCCCCATTGCCTGCACAGCGTCAAGGTGCAAAAGCGCTCCATGGCTGTGAACAAGTTCAGGTATTTCGTCCAGCTTTAAAATTGTTCCAGTTTCATTATTAGCCCAAATCAGTGAAACAAGTGCAACCGTATTATCCAACTGTTTCTTTAGAGCTTTTATATCCAGTTGGCCTTTTTTATTGACTGGTATAATTTCAAGTTCATAACCTGATTTCTCTAAGGCCAGCGCCGTTCCTCTAGCTGCAGCATGTTCAACTGAACTGATAAGCAGTTTACGGCGCTTATTGTCTTGACTTCTCATCACACCGGAAATCGCCAGATTTATGGACTCAGTAGCGCTGCCGGTAAAAATAATTTCTTCTTTATGTTTCGCGCCGATAAGTGATGCAATTTGTTCACGCGCTTTCTCAATGCTTGCGGCTGCTGCTATACCGGCGGAATGAGTGTTAGAAGGGTTGCCAAATATATTGCTCAGATATGGCTGCATTGCAGCAGCGGCTTCTGGCAGTACTGGTGTTGTTGAGTTATAGTCGAGATATATCTTCATAAACCACTTCATCCTTAATAATTACATAATATATAATTGTGGAACAAGTTGTTTTCAAGCAATGTCTACTTAAATAGTATAAAATAAATCAAAATTAATGAGCTTGAATGCTTGTTATTTCTTTTTTTGTGACTATAAAGTATACTAAAGAGATAAACAATTAATATTTTGATAACAGGATGAAAAAACAATGAACCTTTCGACCAAAAGCCGCTACGGATTAAGGATATTGATTTGCCTGTCTAAGACTTACGGCACAGGGATACCACAGAAAGGTAAAGATATCGCTCGTGATCAAGGACTCACTGAACCATATTTTGAACAAATTATTATTAAACTAAAAGCAAGCACATTAGTTAAGACAATTAGAGGGTGTAACGGTGGCTACTTGCTTAATCGTTCTCCTGAAACTATATCACTGCTTGAAATCGTAGAAATATTTGAAGGGCCTATTGAGCTGGTAAAATGCAGAAAAGGATCTTCCCTTTGCTCAAGGCATAATGACTGTGATGCTCAATCTGTTTGGAGCAATCTTTCAAAAACAATTAGAAAAGAATTGGCACAAGTTACACTTGCGTCTATTCTAAAAGAGAGTGCCGAGGCTGAAGAGCAGCCGGAATACGTCATTTAAATATGAACTGCATATATTGATTTTGCTGATAAATTCCAAAATTAAGGGAGTAAATAATGGAGAATATTGCTAAAAATATAACAGAGTTGATTGGTAATACTCCGCTAGTTGAAATCTCTAAGATTTACAACGGATCAGCTCGTATTGTCTTGAAGCTGGAACAGTTTAATCCACTTTCAAGTGTTAAGGATCGTCTTGGAATTGCCCTCATTGATGATGCTGAGAAAAAAGGCAGAATCAAGCCTGGAGATACTTTGATAGAACCAACCAGTGGAAATACCGGTATAGGTCTTGCTTTTGTTGCTGCCTATAAGGGATATAAGCTGATAATTACAATGCCTGAGACTATGAGTCAGGAGCGCCGCCGGCTGTTAACTGCCTTGGGTGCTGAAATTGTCCTGACAGAAGGTCGCTTGGGAATGACTGGTGCTGTACAAAAGGCTGGTGAACTCAAAGAAGAATTGCCCGGAGCTCACATCCTGGGACAGTTCGTTAATCCTGCCAATCCAGAATACCATCGTGCAGTTACAGCCAGAGAAATTTGGCGTGATACTGACGGTAAAGTTGATGTTTTCGTTGCCGGAGTTGGTACTGGCGGCACTATAACAGGTGTCGGTAAAGGGCTTAAAGAACATAATAAAGACATCATAATTGTTGCTGTTGAGCCTAGTGAGTCAGCCGTGCTGGTTGGCGGCAAACCTGGATCGCATAAGATTCAGGGCATTGGTGCCGGATTTATTCCGGAAGTGCTCGATCGGAAAATTATTGATGAAGTTGTTGACATAAAGTCAGATGATGCCGGCAAGGCAGCCAGGCTGTTAGCTAAAGAAGAAGGTATTCTGGTTGGAATATCATCAGGAGCAGCTCTTGCTGCTGCTTTAGAGCTTGCTAAGCAGCCGGAGTATTCGGGCAAAACAATCGTTGTAATGATGCCTGATTCTGGTGAGCGTTATGTTTCGACTTGGTTATTTGACGATAAAATTTAAGAGGAGTAATATATAGTGAGTAATCCTAAACGATATCATCACGAAACGCTGGCTATTCATGCCGGGCAGTCGCCTGATTCTGCAACCTTATCACGTGGGGTGCCGGTTTACCGTACCAGTTCCTATGTGTTTAGAGATACCAAACATGGTGCGGACCTTTTTGCGCTGAAAGAGCCGGGAAATATTTACTCAAGACTGATGAACCCGACTAATGATGTGCTTGAACAACGTATTGCGGAATTGGAAGGCGGAGCTGCAGCCTTAGCTTTTTCATCCGGCACTTCAGCAATATTTTTTGCCGTTACAAATATTCTGCAGGCTGGTGATGAAATTATTGCTGCCAATAATTTGTACGGAGGTACATACACTCAGTTTGATACAATCCTGCCGCAGTTTGGCATGAAAGCCAGATTTGTGCCGGTTAATGACCTTGAAGCTGCCGAGGCACAGGTCAACGAGAAAACTAAAGCCATATATATCGAAACTATCGGAAACCCGGTTCTGGATTGTGCTGATATTGAGAAATACTCAGAGCTGGCCAAAAGGTATAACTTGCCTTTGATAGTAGATTCAACATTTTCACCTCCGACTTTGCTGCGCCCGATTGAACACGGTGCTGATATTGTAGTGCACAGCTTAACTAAATGGCTGGGTGGACACGGTGCCGCTATTGGCGGTATTGTTGTTGACTCAGGAAAGTTTGACTGGACTGATTCGAAGTTTTCACTTTTCAATGAACCTGACGAAGGTTATCATGGTCTGCGATTTGCTCATGATTTAGGTGAAATGAATCATTTAGCTTTTATCATAAGGCTGCGAATTGTTGGGCTGCGTAACGTCGGGCCGACTTTGTCGCCTGATTCAGCATGGATATTTATACAAGGCGTTGAAACTCTTCCGCTTCGCATAAGAAAGCATTCAGAAAATGCTTTGGCTGTCGCCAGACATCTTGAAAAGCACCCCAAAGTTGCATGGGTGCGTTATCCTGGACTTGAGAGTGACCCAAGTTATCCGGTTGCGTCGCGCTATTTGAAAGAAGGTTTTGGCGGTATGGTTGTGTTTGGCGTGAATGGAGGTTCTGCTGCTGCTGAAAAAGTCATCAATAATATTGATTTGTTCAGCCACCTGGCTAACGTTGGTGATGCTAGAAGTCTTATTTTGCATCCTGCCAGCACATCGCATGCACAGCTTTCAGAAGAGCAGCAGCGTGCCAGCGGACTGACTCCTGAATTGATCAGGCTGTCCATTGGGCTTGAATACGTTGACGATATAATTGAAGCGTTGGACGATGCGCTTGAGTTAATATAATTTCCGAGGATACCTCTCCTTGAACTTGGAGAAGAGTAAGCGCTCCGTCGTGCCCCCGGCGGAGCGCTCCTTTTATACTATGTAGAACACTTGTAAATTCGTGAAGACTCATTCCATGGGTGGAAGCCATCACCAATATATTCAAAGTTGAATTTCTCATAATACCCAGTGTGATCAGTGCAGAGATAGAGGTTCTCAAAGCCAAGCCGATAACTTTCCTTCTTAGCGTGCTCAATCAGCAGTTTTCCTAAATTTTTACCGCGACAGCTTTCTTCTATAAACAAAGCACATAGCCAGGGCCACAAATCCATGCGGCTTATAAAATCATTGGTTATTAAACCGACCCCTCCGATAATTTTATCATCATCGATAAGCAGATACCATTGAGGAAGCACAGAGTCAGAATCAAGCAATGCTGTCATGCAGTTACGGTAGATTTTATCAGCGTGCCAATGCCGCACGAAATATTCAATGAAGTGTTCTATTTTTTTCGGATTATGTCTAAGGCTAATTATCTTCATTTTTTTGCTACTATATAAATTTTAAGTTACATAATTAAAATTATATAATAACATTAGCCTATTTTTTTATAATACCAAATGAAGTTTATTCGTTCAGGAGGGTTGGCTCTATAAGTTTAGATATATCGACTTTTTTAGATATAAGCTTGCTTGCCAGTAAAAAATTTATATCATCCTCAAATGTCTTTAAATCCTCTTTGGTAAGAGTATTTGTCAGGTGTGATCGTTGGTATAATTGTTCAACTTCATCACTCTCTCCTCTGATATCTTTTGCAAACTTTGCCTGAGCTCTTATCGTATAGCTTGCCGTCGATAGTGCAGTATTAGTATTTTGGGAGAGCATGTTGAAATTGAGGCAGTTTATGAATATGAAAAAAGATAATGTTTTAAATATGGTTCTCATTGCTGTATTTACTGTTTATAGAATTAATAGAGTACAAATCTAATTTTTATATGTTGTAAAGTAAGGAAGTAGTTCGAATTTTGTATAAGTTAATCTATCATATTCTTTACTAATAACAACTATTATTAAATTGAAAGTTTTTTGTTTACTGGACAGCTGTTCAGTGTTATTTTAGCTTCAGGGGTGAATTTGCTTTGTCGTTCAAAAAAAAGGCAGACTGTTTCGAAAAACAGCCTGCCCTTGAAATCGGTTAAAAAAGACTAGTGAATGTTTCGTTTGTCTTTTTTGTAATAGTCTTTGTCCAAGACCCTAAAGTTGTCGTAATAAACTTCGCTGATAGCTTCGTTTATTTTGTTGTGACCTTTGATAGTCTTGTCAATAATGTTGTGCAATTTGTGTTGCAACCTTGAAATTTTTTTGTTCATTTCAACCACCTCTAATATATTAATATTTTCCAAGTTTCATAAATTATATGAAAGACAACTTAGTCTCTCAAATTCAGCCTTAAAGACAGTGGTTTTGTTGTTTTGTTCCGTTGTGAGTCGTATTTTTTGTAAAAAAAATGAAAATTGAAATTATTTTCAAATCTTCATGAATAAGTGTTTTAGTCTTAATTGCTTTATGGATAGTTGTTTATGTGTGATTTTATTGTTATTTTTGAATTTAGAGAAGAAATAAGAAAAACTGCAACGATTTTAGATTTAAATTCTAAAAGGGAAAGTTGTATTAGAATAATATTGTCCATTTTTTCTTAATATTAGAACAATATTCTTTGTTTGCGGGTGGTGGTAACAAGGATTTATATGTCCGTTGTAATGCATTGAAAAGGGGTTTCTTAAAGCTTTTTTATAAGGAGCCTAGCATCCCGGTATATAGAATAGTTTCATTTTTA
>JAAEMX010000392.1 GCA_024225035.1 Lentisphaerota bacterium | reverse complement strand
GCTATGCTCAGATTGCAGACAGGCGCGGCGTATCTAAATCCGCAGTCTGGAAGCAAATACGGTGGGTTGCAGAAAAATACCCGTGGGTTGAGGCATTGATTGACATTATGGGGAAAAGGTGATGAGAAGTGCCCGGCTAGAGTCGAATTAGCCGGGCTAGTCTGGAATAATAAGAATTACAACCCTTAAATATGCCTATTTTTGATGTAAAAAACAATGATTTTCAAAAAAAGTCGAAAATAATTAGAGTCCAAGGTTGATGTCAACCCATTTTGCTTGAGCTTAAAACGTCAAAAATAGGCCGATTTGGGTTGACGGCACTAAAAAAAAGTATTAAAAATTCCAAATTTTATTATCAGCTACTTACAGCTAACTGCACAGAGACTAATGTGGTTTCTTACAAAGTTCTCAAAAGCTATCTCTATACCAGCACCTTTTGCCAGAATATTTACTTTTCTAGGGATAAGTTTTTGTTCATACAAAAAGTCAATATCCTTTTTTAAACTTATAATGTCATCTTTGTTAAAGGTATTTATTAATTTAGTGTTATTGTACAACCATTCAGCATCTTGATAGGATATACCCAAGTCTTCTGCCGCTAGCTCTAAGGCTTCATGTTTATGGTTTTTAATAAATTCCATCGCCTCATCCTGGACTTTGATATATCTTTTAACCCAGTCTGGATGGTTCTTGGCGAAAGATTCACTGACCGCAACAACTAACTTACCTTGCATGAGCCCTTTTGCTGTTGTCAAGACTCTTGCGCCTCGTTTCTTGGCCTCTAACATTTCAATTGTGCTCAACACTCCAGCATCGACTTTGCCCGCAACCAAAGCATTATAGGTTTCAGGCAATGACATTGATATATAATTTACGTCTTTTATGGTCATATTATGCCTCACAAATGCTTCGAGTATCAGTTGCTGAAAGTTTCCTCCTTTTACGCTGGCAATAGTTTTACCCTTCAAATCTTTGATTGACTTGATATTTGGATTAGTAGTCATTAAGGCAATGGTGCCAGTCGAATTGCAAACCGCTCTTACTATATTTAGTTTTATATTTTTGCCTGCTGCTACAATTATGCTGCTAGTATTTAGACTACCACATATATCAATTTTGCCAGCAGCTACGGCTCTAGTTTGTTCTTGCCCCATGGTTATATCATGAAATTTTATTTTAATCCCATCTTTTGCAAACTCTTTTTGAAGCAATCCCTTCTTTTTCATAACTATCAATTGAAGACTAAATGGATCTCTGGGGTAAGTTACATTTATTTCTTTACCCAAAAGATTCAAAGTTATGAATAAAGACAGGATACAGAACAAAACTCTCATTTCGACCTCATAATTATAATTAATTTTCCTCTTAAAACGATTAAGTATAATAATCTTTAAAAATGTATTTTCAATTATAAATAATGACTTTTGGAGTATACATTATTTGTACTCTAAAAGTCATTATTAAAGTTTATAAATTAAGGCGAAAACTTTGTGTCCTTTTTCAGTTTTATCAATTATATCGTAAATACTTATCTTTTGGCTTATTAAAAGCGTCAAGAATACTACGATCACTAACTGCACCAATGCTAATTTGGCCTCTTACAAAGTTCTCAAAAATTATATCTATTGCCGCATCTCTTGACATAATATCTACTTTTCTAGGGATAATTTTTTGTTGAAATAAGAACTCAATGTCGTCTTTTAAACTCATTATATCATCTTTGTTTAAGGCATTTATTAAAGCGGTGTTTTTATATAACCATTCAGCTTGCTTATAGGAAATACCCTGATCTTCAGCTGCTAACTGTAAAGCTTCACATTTATTATGTTTAATAAATTCCATCGCCTCATTTTGAACTTTTACATATCTTCCGACCCAGTCTGGATGATTTTTAGCAAAAGATTCACTAACCGCAACAACTAACTTTCCTCGCATGAGCCCTTTTGCTGTTGTCAAGACTCTTGCACCTCGTTTCTTGGCCTCTAACATTTCAATCGTGCTCAACACTCCAGCATCGACTTTGCCCGCAACCAAAGCATTATAGGTTTCAGGCAATGACATTGATAT
>JAAEMX010000391.1 GCA_024225035.1 Lentisphaerota bacterium | reverse complement strand
GTTATGCGTAAAAAGGTTGATGTTTAATGTCATCAATTGCGGCCTCTTTTACAGTTTTATATTCAATTCCGCGATCCGATATATAAACAATGCAATCGCTTTTATCTGTTGCTGTGTACTGTCGTTCAGGCGCATCGCAATCGGTCGCACCACAATCAAAGTCACAATAAGCATGAATTCCCATTTTTTCCTCCAAACGCATAACCAGCAATTAAACCCGCTACGCTTGGACGGCTGCACCGCCAGTTAATACTTAATCGTTATATTTCATTCCGCTATTTTTCTCGATAGTTTCGAGATCGCATCATTTATACTGTCTTCAAAAACAATCAGGGGCAGAAGCCCAACAAAAGTAATACCTACAAGTAAAACTATAATTACTAAAATAACCAATGTTGCCGCTTGTATTAATTTATCCACAATTTTTCTCCGATCCCGGCAATCTAAATTTATCCCAAGGGCTGGCGTTCCTGCCCGCTCGTCATATTTAACCAAGCGGCATAATCCCCTGTTATGCATCAATCTGCTTCAGCGCATTGCTTATCATTTCCAGTGGTTGCCGCGCTTTCCTGTAACACTCTGAGCATGGCTTAATAGCAATCTTAGTAACAGCCATAAATGCGGAATTATACTCCATTGCAGAGCGGTCATTATCTGCTTCTAGATCATTGCCACATTTAGAGCAAACCAGTTTAAATCTAATATCAGTTCTCATTTAAAACTCCTGTGCTTATATGTCTTTGCCAATTCTATGGACAGTCGCCACCTGCAAATCATCCAGCCCCCTTTTCTGCGCAGCCTCCAGCACATTGATTACAGTTTGAATACCGTGATGGTATACCTCCAAATCAGCCTTGTTATGATACCCGCCCTTGTAGTCATAACAACCTTTCGCCATATTTAGCGCATCATCAAAACATAACAAGTCATTTAACGTGGACTCGTCATTCTTCGCTTCGCTCATCTTTCCTCTCCAGTTAATTCAGCGTTATGTTTCTACCAACAAAGCCCCAATTAAGGGGCCGTGAGGGATCTGTTTTCAGCTCACAGTTGCCATAGTCCTGCTTGCTGATTTGCGATCTAGGGGCGTTACCCCTGCGGTAGCATTTCTCTGTCCTCGGTTGGGTTTCGTCAAATTAACCACTGTTGGCACCCAAAAACCCCAACGAAGGGGCGACAACAAAAAAACATAACTCCATTTATTAGGTTGCCCGCCAATCTGTGACCCCCAGCTACCCTGATTTCACCTCAAAATTTCTTCTAGTCTATAATTGACAGTCTGTATTCACCAAAATCCATAACTAGCAATTCTTTACTTCCTTGTAATTCAAAAACTTCAATATTGCCATACGATGTCTTGCGTGTTTCAACATGCTTCTGATGCTGCTTAAAATCTTCAACTGTATCTAGTGTTTCCACTACGCTGTTTTGTTCTGCTGCTATTGATGTGTATTCAAAGCCTGCATCTTCGTTTATGGCATTTACAAAAATCTCGATAGTCATTTCCCTTTCCTCTTTGTGTGTTTTTCTCTATCTGCTGCTATAGTAAGCTATCTTAAGCAGTAAGTCAAGCCCAATTACAAAAAATAAATTTAGTCTTGTTATCTTTGGTAAGATGTTTTACTATCTACTCATGAATATTAAAAAGCAATCAGAGATTATTGACACACTGGGCGGCACTAACGCAGTAGCTAAATTATGCGAGGTACGCTCACAGGCAGTGTCACAGTGGCGAAACAACGGCATTCCGAAGGCTAGGCTAATGTATTTGAAGTTGGCACGGCCTGAAGTATTCAAAGCGGCGTGATGGTTTCCTCTCCAAGCGATAGGCTTGGTTTTGCCCGACTGTTTTGTTTTGGTCGGGCTTTTTTTTCTGCTATGAACATGAATAAATGAGTAAATTTGCAATCATTCCAGATGAGGTTATTAGAGACAGACGGCTCACACTCATTCAAACAAGGGTATTGATTGCCCTATTTAGATACCGAGGTAAGAAATCTAATATTGTATTCCCAGGCCGTGATGCGCTATCAGAATTGACCGGTTATTCAGTTCAAAAAATAAGCACAACAACAACAGAATTATCAGGTTTGGGGTGGATAAAAAAAGAGGGAACAGGCGGCAGATCGAAGGCTTCAAGATACGAGATAACCGTGCCCGATCTGGTTACCGTTTATGAGCAAGAAAGTAGGTCGGAAACGGTAACCGATCCGGTAACCGTAACCGATCCGGTAACCGTAACCAGTTCGGTTACTAAAACGGTAACCAGTTCGGTTACTAAAACGGTAACCGATCCGGTGAGGGGCATAGAACAGACCAATGAACAGACCAATGAACAGACCAGTGGAAGGGCTAAAAAATGGCAGATTCCGGCATGGATAAACCAAGCCGCATGGAGTGAATTCGAGCAGCATCGAAAAGAAATGAGGGAGCCGCTTTCAGATCTTGCAAAAACCAAAGCAGCAAACAGCATTAAAAACCTGAACCACGAACAGCAACAATCATGCATTGACCAAACAATACAAAATCGATGGAAAGGTCTTTTTCCAGACAAACACAGAGGCGACGGAAATGGAACACATAAGCGAACTGGTAAACCGAACCGAGCCGAGGAGTTCCATGAAACACTCAAAGAAATCGCAGCTTCCGACAAAATGGATTGCTCTACTTTTCAGCAAACTACAGGCGCGCTACGGCCACAAATGGACGAGCAGCTATCCAACGCCAGAATTGCTAAAGCTGGCAGCTTCTGAGTGGGGTGAGAGATTAGCGGGGCTAGAAGCAGAGGAAATTAAGCACGGCTTGGACACATGGGAAAGCGATTGGCCGCCAACACTTCCGGAATTTAAGCGAGCATGCAAGCCAAAGCAACACGCAGCGCATAAGATTAATCAGGCACTGCCGGGACCAAAACGAGACAAAGCGGTAGGAAAAGCGGCAATAACCAAAATGAAGGGGGATACATGAGCGCACCAATAGCCCCAGGGCTTGATATGGCACTGTCAGACGCTTATCGGCAGGTAACCAAGGGAAGCCCTAAGGGGGAGCATGTTTTGGAGCTTAGACGGCGTTATAAGGCTTTGTGGCATATATACGACAAAAACGCTGACAGGGTATGTGCTTTGCGGAAGCTGGCGGCATAGTAAGAACATGGATAGAACACTACTACAAAACAGGTCGGTTCATAAGTGGATGCGAGATCTTGCCGAAAAGCTGAACGATGCCGGGTTCGAGGTTCAGGATGGTATTGTTATCAAGCTGCCCATCCAATTTACAGAGTTCTACATCAAAGACGCAATTGTAAATCCGGTGGCTCTGGCGATGTATGACAAGACGACATCGCAGCTATCTACTGTCGAGATCAAGGAAGTCTATCGTCAAGTTGATCGTGTGATTTCAGAAAGAACAGGGGTCAGCGTTGCGTGGCCCAGCGACGAGAGTTTAAGTATGGAGTTCCAGCAGTGAGAACGAAACGCGATAAAGTAGATACTATCTTTTCTAAGCTTGTTAGAGAGCGTGTTAATTACACATGCGAGGCTTGCGGAAAGGTGTATC
>JAAEMX010000390.1 GCA_024225035.1 Lentisphaerota bacterium | reverse complement strand
CTCGTCGTCGGACCAGCCGGGACCGGCAAGACCACTGCACTCAAACCCGCAGTCGATCAGCTCCACGCCGAGGGCCGAGCCGTGTTCGGCCTCGCACCGTCTGCGGTGGCGGCCGAGGTTCTCGCCACCGAAGCCGCGGCGACCGCCGACACGATCGACAAGTTGCTCTTCGAACACTCGGCCGACCGGCCACCGACCCACACCTACAACCTGCCACGCGGCACGACTGTGATCGTCGACGAAGCCGGGATGGTCTCGACCGACAAGCTCCACCAGCTCGCCACCCTCGCCGACGACCGAGCTTGGCGAGTCGTGTTGGTCGGCGATCCGATGCAGTTCTCCGCCGTCGGCCGAGGCGGCATGTTCGAGTACCTCATCGACACCTGCGGAGCGATCGAGCTCGACCAGGTCCACCGTTTCAGCAACGAGTGGGAACGAGCCGCATCGCTCCAGCTCCGCCGAGGCGACCCAGCGGTCGCGAGCATCTACGACGACCACGGCCGGCTTCACGGCGGCACCGCCAGCCGGATGCAACGAGATGCACTCGATACCTGGGACGCCGCGCGTCAGGCGGGCGAGACCGTCCTACTGACTGCTTCAACCAACGAGACCGTCGCCGCCCTCAACCGGACGGCTCAACAACGCCGGGTCGACGCGGGGGAGCTCGACACCCATCGTCACCTCGCTGTCGGCGACGGCCGGCTCTTCGTCGGCGACGAGATCGTCACACGCCGCAACCAACGACAGCTCCTCACCGACCAGCACCACATGGTCCGTGACCGCGACCAGTGGACCATCACCGCCCTCCACCGCAACGGCGACATCACCGCCACCGGGACCAGCGGCACCGTCCGCCTCCCGGCCGACTACGTTACCGATCACGTCGAACTCGGCTACGCCCAAACCAGCCACGCCACCCAAGGCCGCACCGTCGACCGATCCATCCTCGTCCTCGACGGACCCAGCGACGTCCGAGGCATCTACGTCCCCCTCACCCGGGGGCGTCACCACAACGACGCCTACATCACCACCACCGGCGAACAGACCGCCGTCGATGTCTTCGCCGAGTCCATCGCCCGAAGCTGGATCGACCAACCCGCCATCGCCCTGCAAGCAGAACTCGCCGGAACCGAGCGTCACCGCCCCGGCACGCTCCCGCCCGACCAACTCCGGGCGCGATTCAGCGAGCAGGCACAGCTCATCGACACCCTTCAGCAGCTCGACATCGACCTCCGCCACCTATCCACAGCGATCGACGCTTCGACAGCGCGAATCAACTCAGCAACCGAACGCCGCGACGCCGCAGTCGCGGCACTCGTCGAGGCCACCGAGGTCCTCGATACCTACGACCGCCCGCTCCGGCGACGACGGCACGAGGACGAGATCACCAACGCCCGCTCGAAGATCGAACGCCTACCCGGCCACATCGACCAACACGAGAAGACAATCCACGACGAGACCGGCCGGCTCGACGAGCTGCGGCACGACCTCGCAGATGCCCGCCGGCTCAACGCTCGACGACCGGAGATGGAGACCCGCCTGCAGGACGTCGATTCGCAACTGGCTGACGACCGACGCATCCGCACCCGCCAACTCCGACGCAACCCTCCCGAGCGCGTCGCCGGCACCATCGGTCAACGACCCGTGAAAGGCGATCGCATCCGAGCATGGGACAACGCGGCCGGCTACCTCGATCAGCACCAGGCCGCCCACGGTCTGACTGCTGGCCTCGGACCGACCCAAGGCCCGACTGTCACGAGAGCGTTCCTGCACAGCCGTACGCTCGCCGCCTCGACAGCGAACAGCCTCACCCGGGACAACGGCATCAGCCACGACAACGTCATGCGCATCGGACGGTGACGCTGCCAAGCGCCGCCCACCGGGCGGAGCAAGATCGATTGTGTCGAAGAGCCGGCGTCAAGGGTCGGTTGCGGGACTCCGCTTCGCTCCGTGTCCTCACCTCCGCCTTCGGCGGTCCCTTGACCCCAAGAACCACCGCTTCCAACTCCGGCTTAAACGTATTACACTTAAGCCGATGGAGATCCATCCGTCGGCGTACCGCCATGGCCTCGCCGACGACGACATTCAACACGCATGGATCAACGCCCTTGCCTTCTATGCCATCGACACCGACCACGAACCAACCAAGAGCCTCTGCATCGGCCCCGACGCCGCTGGCAACCTGCTCGAGCTGCTCTTCCTGGAACTAGCAGACGACGAACTGATCATCCACGCAATGCCCCTACGACCAGTGTTCCGGACCTACCTGACCGGAGAAGACGTATGACCCGAAAAGCCAAGAACGGCAAGGCCCTCACCGACGAAGAGATCGAGGCAATCGCCGACGACTTCGAGTCCGCCGACTTCACGCCTGAAGACGTCGAGAAGATCAAGAAGACCCGGCGCCGATCGCCTCGCATCGGCGAGACAAAGGCGGAGGTTGTGACGTTCCGTGCTCCGACGGATTACAAGGTGCGGATCAAGGTGAGCGCCGCGGAGAT
>JAAEMX010000389.1 GCA_024225035.1 Lentisphaerota bacterium | reverse complement strand
GCCACGGACTGACCGCGAAGCGCAGCGCTTCTTCTGGTCAGGTTAAACGACTGGTTATGTTTTGGAGGTATTTATGAACGCAATTAAATTAGCTATTTTGTTCCATGAACTATATGAAAAACACGCTCCTGAATTTGGGTACGAAACCAAAGACGAAACCAAGGTTTTTAAGGCCCACACACCAAATGGAAAACTGATGATAAAGGTGTGTAGAGATATTCAAAAGCACGTAAAAATAGAAAAAATATAACAGGGGATTATGCCGCTTGGTTAAATATGACGAGCGGGCGATAGCTTTGCGGGAGATAGCAGATGGACATTGGGATATGTAAAGAAAACTTACTGGTATGGAAAGTATACACATGAGCGAAGACCGAATAAATTATTGCAATGAGGTTGATTGCCAGGGCTGGCCAGGGTGCGCTTGCCGGACGCCGCAATTCTGGCAGGAGTACGAACGCCAAGCGCTGCGTGAACAGCAGGCTAGAGATGTGATGCCGCAAATAGGGCCATTGCTCGACGCATGGGAAGGGCTGCCGAATGACACGCGCCACGATCTCTGCGAAGAATCGCCAGCACTGGCCAACGCTGTGCGGCTGATTGAAGAGGCGATG
>JAAEMX010000388.1 GCA_024225035.1 Lentisphaerota bacterium | reverse complement strand
TACGGCGCGCAAGTCAGGCCAGTCCCGTCACTTTTTGGACAAATTCGGCTTTCGGCGCGCACCGGTCGCGCTCGCCACGCGGAACCGAGAATGTCGTTACGCCGCGCGATGGTAGTAACGGAGCATTCCACCGAGGCGCTCGCGAGTTTGAATCTCGCCATCCAGCTCTTCCGTCTCATCACCCGCGTCGATAAGCTCATTCGCCAGCCCTTGATGATTCCTTTCAGCGTGATAATGAGCGACGAATTCACGAACAGCATTTCGCAGCGACCGCTCGCCAAAGAAGATCAGTCGCTCCAAGCACTCGGATTTTAGTGAGCGAAAGAAACGCTCGATGTACGCGTTGAGATTTGGGCTTCGTGGCGGCAACTGTACAGGCTCAACGCCTTCGTCGGCAAGTAGCGTGCGGAATGACTCGCAGAACGACGCGTCGCGATCCATGATCAACCGTTTCTTGCCGTTGAGGAACCCATCGTCGCACGCTGTCAGTTCCCGGGCAGCTTGTTTCATCCAGGCTTCGTTTGGATTGGCCGTGCAACCAACGAAATGAACGCGACGCGATTTGAGCTCCATGGCGAAGAGCAAATAGAAAGTGGATAGGCCGTTTTTCGTCCAGACCTCGACGGTCGTGAAGTCAATCGCTGCGAGAACGTCCCAATGGGCTTTGAGGAACGTGGACCAAGACATGCTTCGCTTGCGGTCTGGCGCTGGTTCGATGCCCTGCGCTTTGAGAATGTTGCCCACGGTAGTATCGGTGATGTGGTAGCCGACATTTGCCAAAGCGCCTTGGATGCGGTCATAACCCCAGGTTGAGTTCGCTTTGGCAAACTTGATCGCTAGATCGACGATGACCTGTCGAACTCTTGGTCGGCCTACCGTGCTCTTGCGGCGATCGCTGTAGTCCCACTTCTTGGCGACGAGCTGTCGATGCCAGCGAAGAATCGTGTCGGGCGTGAACATCGTTTGGATCTCTCGCAGGCGTTTGCGCCCAAGGACTTTGCCCTTCACCGCCAAGCGGCGCCGCTGACCGTCGCTCAACAGAATGCGTCTCTTGCCGAGCTTCTCTTTGAGCACCTTGTTCTCGGCGGTCAGATACTCGATGAGCTCCTGCTGCTCACGGTTAACCCAACCAGCAAGGATAAATAGGCAGAGCTGCCAAGGCTTGAGTGTCGAATGCATCGTGACCTCTGGGGATGAGTAGCATCCGTCCACGGTCAACGGCGGCAAGGCGTTGGTCAATCTGGCTCAGGTTGGCGAGCGACGATTCGTTGGGTTTGGATTCCGGTTGT
>JAAEMX010000387.1 GCA_024225035.1 Lentisphaerota bacterium | reverse complement strand
GTCAGAATGTTGTCCAACATATCAAATACTCCTTATTTAAAAATCTGTTCAAAGTAACTGTTAACGAGGTGACTGCGGAAGGTGATATGTTCTGCCGGAGCTGGCGGGGTAAAGTCAAAATCAAAATAAACTTTTCCAGCCTGCAGCTGCGTTGGGGTATTGAGTTCCGGGTCAGCCCAGCATTCACCGCCGAGTATGGCGCCAATCTGAGTGAGGTGCCGCAGATAAGCATTTACACCTGCAGTTACATCTTCAATGTAAGTTTTGGTGATATTGCGATCGACCGCCCAGAGGTGGGCTCGTTGCAAGCTATCCTGAATCAAATCAGCAGTTCTTACTACATTAAGGAATGCCCATTTAGGATCACTACTGCAAGTACGATTTCCCCAGAGACGGTAACCGTCTTCTTGAATAATGGTAGTAACTTCGTTTTCATTGAGATGATTAGCCCGGCAGTTGGTGTCACCAAGTTTAAAATCGACTGGTCGAACAGTTCCAGTAATACCATAAATTGGCTGGTTAGATGGACTCCACCAAAAACCACGTTCATTGTCGCTTTTGGCAATCATACCAGCTACACGCGAACTTGCTGGGTCATTAACTTCAGCATCGGCTTCGGTATCCCAGATTTTGACTTGTGGATCAATGATATAAGCTCTACGGCTATTAATGGTTTCTCTGAAAGTAATGGCTTCAGCATCATTAGTATTCGGGCCGTCCAGAATTGTAACCGCATGCAAGCGTTCAG
>JAAEMX010000386.1 GCA_024225035.1 Lentisphaerota bacterium | reverse complement strand
GTCAGAATGTTGTCCAACATATCAAATACTCCTTATTTAAAAATCTGTTCAAAGTAACTATTGACGAGGTGACTGCGGAAGGTGATATGTTCCGCCGGAGCTGGCGGGGTAAAGTCAAAATCAAAATAGACTTTTCCTGCCTGCAGCTGTGTCGGAGTATTTAGTTCCGGGTCAGCCCAGCATTCACCGCCAAGTATGGCTCCAATCTGAGTAAGGTGTCTTAAGTAGGCATTTACACCTGCAGTCATATCTTCAATGTAAGTTTTAGTGATATTGCGATCGACCGCCCAGAGGTGGGCTCGTTGCAAGCTGTCCTGAATCAAATCAGCAGTTCTTACTACATTCAAGAACGCCCACTTCGGGTCGCTACTGCAAGTACGATTTCCCCAGAGGCGGTAACCGTCTTCCTGAATAATGGTAGTTACTTCATTTTCATTCAGATGATTAGCCCGGCAATTGGTGTCACCCAATTTAAAGTCGACGGGTCGAACAGTTCCAGTAATACCATAAATAGGTTGGTTAGATGGACTCCACCAAAAACCACGTTCATTGTCGCTTTTGGCAATCATACCAGCTACACGCGAACTTGCTGGGTCATTAACTTCAACATCGGCTTCGGTATCCCAGATTTTGACTTGTGGATCAATGATATAAGCTCTACGGCTATTAATGGTTTCTCTGAAAGTAATGGCTTCAGCATCATTAGTATTCGGGCCGTCCAGAATTGTAACCGCATGCAAGCGTTCAG
>JAAEMX010000385.1 GCA_024225035.1 Lentisphaerota bacterium | reverse complement strand
CTATTGTGTCATCACTTCCCTCGCTTTGATAGGTGAATGCAAAACCAGCAGGCAAATCGAAATGTACCGTATAATCTCCAGGATATATATTCTCAAAAAGGTATAGGCCATCTACATCTGTAGTTGTCAGTTCTGTCACAGGCGTACCATTGCCGGTCGTTCCCGTCAATGTCACTGTCACATTTTCTATGCCGGGCTCTCCAGCATCCTGAAGGCCGTTGCCATTCAGATCTTCCCATACATAATCTCCGATAGTCGTATTCGACAAATTGAGCATCCCGGCGTCAATAGTCAGATTCGGTATGCTCGAAATCAGCACGATGCCGGTCACATCGCCAGTCGTTTCGTCGGCATCCGAATCTATTGTGTCATCACTTCCCTCGCTTTGATAGGTGAATGCAAAACCAGCAGGCAAATCGAAATGTACCGTATAATCTCCAGGGTATATATTCTCAAATAGGTATAGGCCATCTACATCTGTAGTTGCCAGTTCTGTCACAGGCGTACCATTGCCTGTCGTCCCCGTCAATGTCACATTCACATTTTCTATGCCGGGCTCTCCGGCATCCTGAAGGCCGTTGCCATTCAGCTCTTCCCATACATAATCGCCGATAGTCGTATTCGACAGATCGGGCGTTCGTGCTGTTGGGGACGGGTGTGGTGATCGGTG
>JAAEMX010000384.1 GCA_024225035.1 Lentisphaerota bacterium | reverse complement strand
TTTGTGCGATGTTGTTTCTCCACACCACAATACATCCGTGAAACATGCGAAAGACATCGCCGCAGGTGCGGTACTAATATGTGCCTGCGGTGCGGTACTGACAGGTTTGGTAACGCTGATGCCGTATGTTTGGGCATACATGTAATCTGATGATTACTGGCCCAAATCAATTAATATGCCTAAATCGCCATCTAAATAATTCTCGGCTATAAAAACATTGTTTTGTCAGGATATAGCAGAACATCATTATTTTGATTCAGTCTGATTTTTTTTGCTCACGGCTGTTCGGGCTTGCGCCCGGCCTGGGCCAGGGCGGCGCACCGGCGCCGGTCGCTCTTCGCCCCTGATTGCATGATCATATTAAAGGTGTTCTGCTATATCACCCTTCAGACACTACACAGAACGAATGACTACTTTCCGGAATTGGCTCGCACCTGACGAAAATTCTGGAGTGCCCACACAGAACCGAAAGTACCAAATCTCTCCATTTCAATACATATGTAAAAACCGCATAGAATCAACAAGATAGGGCAGGGGATTTTGTCACGCTAATACAACAAAGCGTGAGTAACAGGCTGGATGGCAGGTATGCGGGACAATGTGTCTATGGTTGTCCCATTGTTCTGGTTTTCTGCGACATATGAAACACACAAATATAGCCACCATCAGGGAACTTCCGGTCTTCCAGCGACAGGATTTTTGTTGTATTGCTGGAAGCCCACAAATTTGAGGATTTCCATTGAATAGAAGACATTTAATTGCAGGTGGCGCAGCAATATGTGCGACGAGTGCGTTGGGAAACACAGCATTGACGAAGACACCAGCAGGCTTATTCGTACCACCAGAAGAGGATCGGCATGAAAGAACTTTCATGCAATGGCCGGTCAACAGGCAGGTTCATCCTGAGAGAGCATTCCTTGATATTCTTCAACAAACTATTGCGGACATTGCAAACACGATTGTTGAATTCGAACCGGTGACGCTGTTGATGGCGAAAGAAGATCAAAAGCGGGCACGCTCATTGATTTCAGAAGCCGTGGAAATTTGGAACACTCCAACCGAGGATTTGTGGTGCAGGGATTCAGGTCCGTTGTTTGCCAAACTACCAAATGGCAAGCGGGTCGTCAGCCATTTACAGTTTAATGGTTGGGGGGCCAAACAAGTCCACAAACGTGATGGACGAGTAGCAGTTGAGATTGCAGAACGTCTTGGCATTCCACTATTGGCAAGTGGCCTTAAGGGCGAAGCCGGGGGGGTGGAACATGATGGCCATGGATTGCTCATGGCACATGAAAGTTCGTGGGTGAACAAAAACCGTAATCCGGGCATGTCTCGGGGTGAGATCGAAAAACGGTTGTTGGCGGCCTACGGTGCTGAACGAATGATCTGGTCTCCTGGCGTTTGGGGCGAAGATATCACCGACTACCACATTGACAGTCTGGCGCGATTTACTGGACCAGGACGTGTTCTAATCAACCTCCCGGATAAGCCAGATATGAAAGACCCATTCCACATTGCAGCACTAGATACTCACGACAAGCTGGTTGCAGCGAAATTGGAAGTTGAAGTTATTCCAGAACCGGAACGAAGGCGTGTAAAAAGTATCGATTTCGTCGCTTCCTACGCCAACTACTATGTCTGCAATGGCGGTGTGGTTGCAGCCCAGTTTGGCGATAGGGAAGGCGATAAGATTGCACTAAAGGCACTTAAGAAACACTATCCGGGTCGGGAAGTTGTTACGCTCAATATTGATGTGCTTGGCGAGGTTGGTGGTGGCATTCACTGTGCAACTCAGCAGATGCCAGCATGATGAAATGGTTTCCCAAACATGCCCGTCTGTGGAGGCTATTGCAGCAATGGTCACGGCATTTGTTGCATCGGCAGCACTTGTCGGAATTACGGTGAATGTCCTTAATGACCCTCTTAGAAGAAGGTGCTCGTGTCCCGGGTTTCTGTCTCATCTTCACTCTTTAGTGGTTACGATGAGCCTAAAACCCTCCTTATGCAATTACCGGCAATTTGTTCCATAGGTGTTGAAGCCACACAATTTGTGATTTGAATTATGGTGATAGTAACCCCAATTCTTTTGATTGTTTCCAATCAGCATCTACTCGCGCTAATGTATGAAAGCGTAGGTATAATTATTTACGTGATACCATTGTATGATAAAATGACAGCGAGGCTAAGGGTTAAATCCTGCGCTCAATTGTTGCATTGGCTGCAACTTTCGTTTTGATCAAATCCGACCACACGGACTAATCTCTTATACCGACAAGAACAGCGATGATTTAAGGCTTAAGGTGCTTTGGCAGACGCCTTTTCGGCGTCATTCAACCCCCAGCCAAATCCAATTCTGTTTGCAACCAAAGACATAACTATCATCATGCAGAATGCCAATAGAATGACTGGAATGGATAGGTTAAATGATTCGGGTAATGCAAACGCAATGATAGGCAAAATAATCAGCGCAAGAAGTGCCTGAATACCCGTAAAGTACAATGCATATGTCCACCGTTCGCTTTTCGGTGAAGCTTCGCCGGCATGTTTATAGTAGTATTGACCCGTGATATATGCTGCAATAAGGGCTCCCAGGGCACCTGTGCTTGAGCCGCTCTGTTTCCCGATAAAGCCTTCAAATATCCAGCTAAATACAAAAATGACCGCAATCACCATGATTGAATATAATGAATATTGGATGCAGATTTTACTTTTTGTCATGCTTGAATCTCTCACATTGAGCCTATCTTGTAGAAGTCTAAACTTATCTAACTCAGTTATTGTTAAAATTTTGTTGAAATTTAGATACACTTCAACATTCAATCCTGAATGAATTTAAGCTAAGCCGTGTGGATGTATTGACAATATAAATATTAGCAAAAACATTTAAGGGAAATTTAGAAGTATATATATATAACCGAATAGAACTTTTGAGGGATATTTGGCAGTGAAACTTTACTGGAATTATCATGGAAGAATAAGCAGAAAAAAATTCTGGCTTGGATTGCTACCCATCTTACTTATCGAATTGTCGGTATTTGCTATTTTCAATTATACGTTTTCATCAACCCCTGCCTACCGAATGAATCAATTAAATCAGAACTTGGATATTTTTCTAATATTAGTATTATGTTGGCCAGCCTTTTGCCTTGGAACAAAACGTTTTCATGACATGGGCTTGTCTGGTTGGTGGTGTTTACTAAACTTGATTCCATACTTAGGTCTAGTTCTTACATTGACTATTCAAGGGTTTGTTAAGGGAGCAGACGGGCCCAATAGGTTTGGTCCAGACCCGCTATCATCAAAAGAGAATGCAACGACATTTTATGGCAAAGAGTTATCAAGCAGTGGTACGGCGGGTTAGCCATAAATTATTCGCATGAACATCAAAAAAATGGCTCTGTTTTCAATTTGTGGTATTTTAGCGCTTGGCGTATATATTGGTTTTTTCAAGCAAAGAACTTGGAACGGTCGTATAGTTCCTGATCCAATTCCAACGTTAACACTAGTAGACGGTTCCACCGAGCACACTCTAATTGACTGGATATTCAGGGACAAAGAATATTTTGAGCATTTGGTTTTGAAACTCCCGCCGAGCGCTCAGTATTGGAAGCCTGACGAATTAAGCAAGTCAGGCCCTGCCATCGTTAATGGCACCAAGCTTGGACCAACAAAAACTTATAATCGCAGTCTAACTCTCTATCTGAAAATGCCTGATTTAAAATTCGCAAAATTGAAACAAGAGGAGCATGATAAAAGCGAAATCAGCGTATCCATCCAACATAGCCATAAATATCTTGGCATAGAGAACATTGCCGGAGAGAAAAAGCCATTTGGATTCACGGGTTCTTATATACGTAGCTACGGGGTGAATTGTGGTCTTGGCGAAGAAATAGACACCGGTTTTTTCATTCTACGAGACATTACTGAGGTTGAACGACAGGCTTACGATATAGGCAGATATCGACACGTGTTCGAAGAATATTGCGGATATTCCGGAATGAAAAACTATTTCGTTTATTTCCAGCCTGAGGACACACCAGTAGCTTATGGTGAATGTCAAAAACCTGGAGCCTTAAAAGACAAGCATAGAAATATTTGCCGTTTCCAAATCTGGCTTCCCCAAAGGCGGGTAGCCTATATTTACTTTGACGCTCTTCACATTGACAATCTTCCCAACATTTACAAAGGGATAACTCGAAAAATCAATGATGCAACAGTCATTGAAAAATCAACCAACCTGAAATGGCGTCCGGTATCCTGATCTTGCTTACAGTCTGCGTTGATCAACCTCGTGGAGTCGTTTATCCATGGATTTCGGTAGGTCCTTTGGCTCAAAGTGCATTGTAATCCTGTTTTTGGTCTTTGTTCCTTCCAACTTACTTTCTACTCTGTTGAACGATGCTTCCTCGACAATTTTGTCAGTTAGATATGACACTATTTGTTCATACATCTTTGGAAATTTTTTCAGGTGCTGTTTGTAAAACTTGACATTTGCTATTCTTTGCTGCGGTAACCAAACATCGAACTCACATTCGTCATATTTGGAGTCCGAATCTTGGCAATTACCCTTGGCAAGAGGGTTCAGCATTGCTCTGTCTTTGAACAGAAAATGCGTATGCTTTCTTGGCGGCCTGTAGATCGTGCAGTTCGTTTCTTTCGGGTTATTTTCTGTTGCAAGAATTGCTTCTTGAGATGGCTTTCTCAACACGATAAACTTTGGAGAGATTTCAGCAATTTTCCTGCATCTCAATTCTTTTTCCATCTTGTGTGTTGCGCCAAACCCTCCATTTGACATAACCTTGATGCCGGGCTGGACTCTGTACCATCTTTTAAGCCTGTAGGGCTCGTATAATGAGCTAATTTTGATCGTAACTTTTCGGGGCCACTTAGATTTATCTTTTACAGCTGGAAGTTCCATGCTGGGGAAATTGAGAACCAATATGAGTTCTTCATAAGCCTTGAGGCGACTTTTGTAGATAGCTGGTGTTACTTGCTTGTTTGTGTGCCGCAAGCAAACTTTACTGAACAAATTCAATGAACACTGAATCATGCCTGAAAAATTGAATGTCAATTTTCCGTAGTAGTAATTATATTTTCCTTCAATTACATTTGATGATTTCAGAATATAAGTAATACTTCCATCTTTATTTATGTGCCTTTCTCCAGAATAATCACTGCTACATGCAGTGAGAATTCCAGCAAGAACGGTCACACCAATTAGATTTGCAGCTATTTTCTTACTCTTTACAAGATTGAGTTTTATCATCTATCTAAGTTAGCAATTGGGTCTTACTACAAATTTAAAAACCCTATCATTTGTTTAGGAGCGACATCTAACATAAAGACCTATTCATTTCATTTCTTTGGAGATCATTTGGGTAGAATTTCACCCTCTATTTTGGATTCTCATTTTATCGCCTGTTGATTGCAGTGCCATATGCACAATCTCATTTTACCTACGAACAATCCGCAGGGCATCGTGCGCGTGACTCCGTGTTGTCACAAATACCGTCTCCACAGTATTTTCGTTGTCCGCGATTGGATTTTCTGATTGGTGGCTGGTTGCGTAATCTGGCATTTTTGTCAAAAAATTCAGTAGTCTTGTTGTTATTTGCATCAATATAGACGAACTTGTAACGCCCATTTTGATCCCAGCTGTAGTTGACATAGTTTTTTCGGTTTTTGACAACATATTCCAGAGAATATGAGTTGGCAGAAATCCTGGTCAGATTTGTAATGCTGGCTCCGACCAGTGGCCCGTATTGTTTCGTTCGTACCGGATGCGTTCTGGCCTGAGGTATTATCTGATCTTCAGGTGCACTGGATGGAGAATCGGTTGTTACCTCTCCTCTCAAGCCTGCAATAAAGTAGGGTGGATGATCCACAGCATGATACTGGTATGATCCGGTCTTGTTGAATCTGCCA
>JAAEMX010000383.1 GCA_024225035.1 Lentisphaerota bacterium | reverse complement strand
GATTTCGCGTACCTTTCCCCAGCGCCTTCTGGCGGATTGAGTTCATTAGTTCTTGATACATTTCTCAAGTAGTTAGTTGCTTGTTTGTATGGAGTTGGCAGCTCTCCCTTCTCTTCCGTCTGTGCAAGACCAACTATTTTATTAAAATCACTTATAGTTAAATCTCTTTTTAATAAAGCGTTTTTTGCATCTGATATCGCTTCTTGCGGGCTTGTTTCAGCTAAACTATAAAGCCTGCCATACTCATTAATATTTGTTGTTGGCTTTGATACTGTGCCGCTTGCTTCACCTAAAAAGTATTTGTAATCTGTTTGCGATAGGTTATCTCTATTGCCCTGAACATCATCCAACGTAAGCTCATTAGCTGCTTGCTTGTCAAACAAGTCTTTAGCGGTTGACTCTTCAATAAACTTTTCTCTATCGTCAGCTAATTTATCAAACTTTCGTTGTTGCGCTATGTATGCCGCGTCCTGCTCCGATGATTTTCTTGAGGCGTACTGAGTTAACTGTAAAAGCTTCTGTACAGGCATATTTTTAGTGTTGCTTGGCTCTTGCAGCATCTTTAATGCTTTCTCTGGGTCTGCGTCAGCAATAGAAGTTATTTTTATG
>JAAEMX010000382.1 GCA_024225035.1 Lentisphaerota bacterium | reverse complement strand
TAAGCTTTGAATTTAGAGTTTTGAGAATCCGGCTTTTGACGGATTCGTTAAGTATGAGGGGTTATAGGGGATCCTTCCCCTATCCATGTATGGCTCGGGTGTGGCGGTGAATTTTGCGGATGCAAAAGAGGGGGGATTTTTATTCCCTTCGCAGACTTGTCAAAAAAAGTTATTAACAGGCTCTTCGTGCGCGTATAGAGAAATCTATTAGAGAAAACCTAGAGAGTCTATAAGAGGGCAAAAAAAATGGCCATTTAAGTTGTTGTAAATTAAGCTCTTATAAAAACAGCACTTTCTGAAAGTACACGTCCACTTTCTAAAAGTACACGCTTTCTCAACATAACACTTTTTAACTTTATATTAGGCCTTTTGAGGCTAAATTAGTATAAATTATTGGCCTATTTCCGCTTTTGCTTTCTAAAAGTACACGCTTTTGCTTTCTAAAAGTACACGCCCATTTTCTAAAAGTACACGTCTCACTTTCTAAAAGTACACGCTTTTGCTCGCAACTAAAAACCTGAAGGTTTAGTAAAGAGGCAACTCATGTAACAATTGTGACTTCACCAGAGAAATAAGATAGCCGGTAGGGATTTTGATATCACGCGTTAAAACCGCATCCTTGAGGACACCGCACAGTTCTTCAAAACACCCTGCCCCAAGCAAAGCTTTACTCTGCAACAAAAACTCCATGCTGCGTTTTAAATTAATATTCGCGATCTCTAGGGCATTGTGCTCATAAATACTCAATTCTGATAAATTTTCTAGCTTTAATTTAAAATCAGCAGCGCTTCCATTTTTTCCTGTAAGAAACCAACTGCGCAGTGAGTCAGTACGGCTTATTGATATGTCACGATCAGCAAGCTGTTCAACCCAACAACACAGATTATAATCTTTATCATCGCTAGTATCTTCAAGGCTGACTCGTAACTTCTCTTTGAAGCTAATTAGGCAGTGATCGAGCTGTTTCATAACGGGATTTTTGCTTTGATTAATAGTCTTAAAGCGAAGGGACTTATATTTAGGAATTTTAATCCCAATTTGTTCAAAAAGCTTTGTCAAAGTGATCTTAAAAGGGGTGGCGTTGGTGGCTTTTAAGGCTCTGGAAGGCAAGTATAAATACATTGCTTTGGCAATTTTGCTTGAAAGCCCATTAAAAACATCTAAACGTATGCTAAGAAACTGTTCTATATTCCCCATATATTCTATGAAGGTAGGATCGAAAACAATATATTTGAGGTGCTCACTTTCAGGGCGGTCAAGAGCTTCATCAACAGAAGCAGAAAGAACTCTAAATCTAAAGCCACGATTTATATCTAATGCTCTGATTTGCGTCCATATACTGCTGAGATCAGCAAGAATGTCTTTTAAAACAGCCAGGCTTTTTTTAGACCTTTCCCAACCTATTATCTCAAGAAGTCTGTAATATGATATATCAACTTTGTGGTAAAAGTCGATATCATTGTCTCGAAAAAACGCTAATAATCTAAAAATTACTTCTGCATGCCTTACATCAAACCCTCTGAGGTATTCAGGATTGGTAGTTTCCCCAAATGGGGGTTGAACTCCCATCACCCAAGTTGTCCCGTCTGCAATGACAACTTCCCTGGGCTCATTTAGCCTCGTAGCTGCAAATATTGGATTCTTGCCCCAAACTTGAGGTATTGTAGTTTCGTTAGACAATCTAGTCTTTGCAGTCTTAGAAACTGTGTGAATTTTTCTGGATTTATCTTTTTCTGTCATTTTCCCCTCTGCAATGTTACGCCTCTATTTTAAAATTAGTGTGCGGAAGGGCGCAGAGGCAACCCCTTTATCATTCCGGGAGCGACCCAGAACTATCCGCACATGAAAATATACACCCCCCTCCCCTATTCAATGCAAATTAATCGTTAGGGAACTTGTCATTTTTCTTGAGTTCTTTAATCGCCAAGTTCTCTAGATATTGACTTGCTGAAATGTCTTTTTCTAACGCCAGTTGACGAAACGCAGTCCATATTTTTTTTGTCATCACTACGCCAAGTTTTACTTTTGCTTTTTTGTGAGCTTCCTTAATATTATCAAAAGCGCCAATTTCCATTTTTTCACCTCAAAATTTATGTAGTTATGTAATATATAAATATGTTTTTATGTAATATGTAATTACGCATTAGAATAATATATAAACACACCTTTATGTAATATGTAAATATGTTTTTATGTAATATGTAATTACGCATTAGAATAATATATAAACACACCTTTATGTAATATGTAATTACGCATTAGAATAATATATAAATACACCTTTATATAATATATATAAGAATATTTATATAATATATATTTATATACTGTTATCCTTTTCAACGACCTTGTCTACTTCTTCAAAAAGGGACTTAAAAGCCAAGCTTACTTTGTGCTTTGGAAGCAAGTTTACAACGCTTTCAAACCGCACTCTTGCATCACGAATTTTAGTTGTTCTTGGAATAACACTTTCTAAGAGATATTCGGGATATTTTGCTTTTGCGTCATTATAGATATTTTTGTCATTTGAGTTTCTAAAATCACAAGAATTTATAACCAAGCCAGCCATTTTTATTTTATCATTGTAATCTGCCTTGATCTTTTTAATTGCTTCAAACAATACTTCAATACCTCGTAATGCATCTACAGAAGGGTCAAAAGGAGCTAGTACAAATTCAGTTGTCAAAAGGGCATTAAAAGTAAACATCCCAAGGTTAGGGGGGGTATCTATAACCACATAGTCATAGTTGTTTTTATAATTTTTTAGAAACTTTGTTAATAGGAAAAAATAATCCAATTCATTTTTAGCATCATACTTTGAAAGTCTAATATCGCTACCTAACAAGCTGATAGTATCAGATACTTTAATAGGCTCAGCCTTTTTCTTGCTAAAAAGGGCAACAAAACTATGTTTTTCATCAAGTTCACTATTTTCATCTCCAACTAAGAAGCGAGTTAAGTTGCCCTGCGAATCCGTATCAATAGCTAAAGTTTTCCCTTTCGTAGAACAATACCTTGTGTAATAATAAGCAAGTGTTGTTTTTCCGACTCCACCTTTTGGGGTACAAACGGTAATGATTTTTGTCATAGCATACTCCTTTCTGTATTACATAAAAGAACTTTTACGTAATATATAAGCGAACCTTTATGTACTATATATATACACCTATGTATACAAAAAGCAAATAAATAATAAACAGTACTCAAAAGCAGATTTTGTCACACCGTACCGCAACATATTGTGGTTTTACTTTTTTTAGGGGAGGGTATAATTTTGCCGATTTTTATAATATCATAATTTACAACAACTTACGACTTTTAAACTGCTTAACAGATTTGCTATTATGCGACATAAGAAGAAAAAATGACTAGACATAATGTTTAACTTATAGTTTAATAATTGAAAAAGTTGAAAATGTGTATTAGCAAATCTGATAGTGGTGTACCGAAGTCC
>JAAEMX010000381.1 GCA_024225035.1 Lentisphaerota bacterium | reverse complement strand
TACATAACACCTTTATTTTACATTGATTATTTTATGAGTTATGTTACACATAACAGGCAAAAATAGCTTCTTTTTTAAACTGTAAAAAAAACGGGCGTTTGTAAGACATATGAAAATAGGATATATGAGAGTTTCTAAAAGTGACGGCTCCCAAGTAATGGATCTTCAATATGATGCTCTTTTAAAAGCCGGGGTTGATCATGATCACATTTATGAAGACATGGCCTCTGGCGCTAAAGTTGATAGACCAGGACTTGAAACTTGTTTAAAGGCGTTAAGACCTGATGACGTTCTTATAATCTGGAAACTTGACCGTCTTGGCCGTAATCTTAAACACCTAATACATATTGTGGAAGATTTGGCAACCAAAGGCATTGGCTTAAAAGTGCTTTCCGGACAAGGTGCCAACATTGACACGACATCAGCTGCCGGAAAATTAATATTTTCTATTTTTGCTGCCCTCGCAGAATTTGAACGAGACCTCATATCAGAAAGAACCAAGGCTGGCCTGGCAGCTGCACGGGCCAGAGGACGCAAAGGAGGACGCAAACATGCCCTGACTAAAGCTCAAGTAAGATTACTCCAAGCTTCAGTAGGCAAGCCCGAAACTAACATACAAGAGCTGGCAAATGAACTTGCCATTTCAAGGGCAACTATATATAGATATGTTTCCCCGAAAGGTGAACTTCGAGAACCTGCAAAAAAGATTCTTAACATTAAAAAAGCAGGGTATTGTTAGCATGAGGCAGGGATACATACACCCTACCCATATTTTTTTATAAATCTTGCAGACAAACCTAAATTTATTCCGTGTTTAATCCGATTTTTTATAATGCTATTCCAGCGATTAGGTTGATATTGAAATCTTATTTTTGCTTTTCAAAGCACCAATCTTTTTTGAGATTCCAGATCTTTTTGCTAATGTGTCAAGTAAGTGTTTGTCACATTTGTCAATTTCCTCCCTCAGAATTTCAATTTGTGTCAAGTAGCTGGGCTTATTTATAGAATTTTTTTTCAGGGTTAATTTGTTCAACATATCACGAAGTTGCCTTGGCCCTAATTGTTGTTCTCTATCGGTAAAGGCCTTTTTCGGATCAACATGCACCTCTACCATTAATCCATCAAAGAGGAAGTCTAGTGCATTTTGAGAAACAGAAAAAACCATTTCTCTATTGCCGCTTATATGACTGGGATCACAAAGCAAGGGTAACCTAGGGAGGATTCTTTTCAGTTCCATAGGCATTTCCCATATTGGATCATTACGGTGCATATTTTTGTTATACGTTGAAAACCCTCTGTGAATAGCGCTTAACTTTGTTACCCCTGAATTATTTAACCTTTCGAATGCTCCGACCCAAAGTCCAATATCTGGATTTATCGGATTTTTTACAAAGATAGGTTTGTCGACTCCCTGCAATGAATTCGCTATTTCCTGCATTATAATAGGATTTGATGTCGTTCTTGCCCCCAGCCATAAAGCATCAATGTCGTGCTTTAATGATTCTTCCACATGTGCTGTTGTTGCCACTTCAACACATACAGGTGTTCTATATATTTCTCTTACTCCTTGCAACCATTTCAATCCTTTTACTCCAACTCCTTCAAAAGAATTTGGCCTTGTTCTTGGCTTCCATACCCCAGCTCTAAAATAATTTATTTTAATATCTAATCCTTTTAAAGCTTTTATTGTAGAAAGAACTTGACATTCAGATTCTGCGCTACAAGGACCGGCAATAAGAAATGTTTTATCAACCTTTCCACACCAATCAGAAAATTTATCTAATTCAATATTAATAAGGATTCTCCTACTATCAATTATAAAAATAAGTGTTATTTTAACATTTTGAAACGTAGATCAGAGTCCAACGCTTGGCAAATTTATTGATCAACGTTTTTATTTTTTTGTTCAAGTTTTATTAATTGGTTAGTTGAGGCTAATCGCACAGATGTGGTTTTTAATAAATGCCATTGCCTCATCCTGGACTTTGATATATCTTTATATCTAGTTTTTTGGGGGGAAGATTTAAACTTCCTTAGGTCGTATTAGCTCTTTGTTTGTTGTCAAGACTCTTGCACCTCTTTTTTTAGTTAAGCTGAGCCAAAAATAACGCTGTATCAATCTTGCCAGCAAATATAGCATTAAAGGCCCCCCTTTAATGCATGCAGGGCTGGGGGGTCGACATGCGATATCTCGTATGAGTATGTAAACGCTGAATATCATACTTGATTGTTCAGTTTAACTTTAAAAAAGCCCGCACCTTTATGGAGTGGGCTTTTTAGTATAAAGCTTCAGGTTCAGCCTTCTGCCATGTAGTTGGGAGCATCCTTAAGTATTGTAATGTCGTGTGGATGCGCCTCACGCAGTCCGGCTTGGCTAACGCGAATCATTTTTGCTTTGCTTTGGAATTCGTTCATTGTGCGGGCTCCGCAGTAGCCGAATGAGTACTTGAGGCCGCCGATGAACTGATGGATGACGTCGCTGACTGGACCACGGAATGGAACCAGACCTTCAATGCCTTGGGGTACGAGTTTCTTTTCATCTTCAACATCGGCCTGACCGTAGCGTTCACGGGAAGCTTTTCCGGTTTTCATGGCTTCCAGACTGCCCATGGCACGATAGATAACATAACGGCGACCGTGATGCAGGGTAATTTCTCCGGTACTTTCGGAAGTTCCAGCAAGAGCTGAACCCATCATTACTGATTCAGCACCGACAGACATTGCTTTCGCAACATCACCGGATTGCTTAATGCCACCGTCAGCGATAATTGGAACGTCTGATGGGGCAGCTTTTCTAACTTGATAAACAGCTGTAATCTGAGGTATTCCTACACCGGCAACAACTCTAGTTGTGCAGATAGAGCCAGGTCCAATACCGACTTTGATAGCGTCAGCACCGGCATCAGAAAGTGATTTTGAGGCTTCTGCAGTGGCGATATTGCCGCCGACAACGTCAACTTTGTCACCGTAGGTTTTCTTAATTAAGGCTACAGTTTCAATAACGCCTTTGCTGTCACCATGAGCTGTGTCAACAACGAGGACGTCAACGCCTGCGTTGATAAGCGCTTCAATACGTTCTTCATCGTAGGGACCAACGCCGGCAGCAGCACGCAGTTTGTGGTCAGCATCGCGGTTGTAATCCGGATTTTCATTATCAATCAGGCTTTTTACATCGTGGAAGCTGTAAAGACCTGTCAGTTTTCCGTTTTTGTCGATGGTCGGCAGTTTACCTACTTTTGCGTCAATCATAAGCTTGTAGGCAGACTGCATATTAACGCCGTGTTTGGCGGTAACCGGTGATTTTGACATCACATCTTTAATTGTTACATTATAATTGGTCAAAAATTTGATGTCGCGAGCGGTGAGGATACCTACTAGTTTTCCGTCGTTATCTACGATCGGAAAACCTGAAAAGGAATATTTTTTGGCACGTTTTATACCCAGCATTTCAGAAACGGTAATGTCCTGGTGAAATGTTACTGGAGTTTTGATAATTCCGTTCAGGTACGTTTTGACGTTCCATACCTCTTCGGCCTGACGCTCTACGGAAAGGTTCTTGTGAATAACTCCCAGTCCGCCGAGACAAGCCATTTCGATAGCCATTTTGCTTTCGGTAACAGTGTCCATGGCAGCGCTGACAAAAGGAATATTCAGGCTGACATTTCTAGTGAAACGAGATGCGACACAGGCATCATCTGGTAGGAAATCAGCATATTGAGTTACCAGAGAGATGTCGTCAAAAGTAAGACCTTCGAATTTAAAAGAATCCATAAATTCTTCAAGATATTTGTTCATTGTCGCGTCCCTTTGCTTTTATATGATTATATTGTTAGCGCCAAAATATTACTGTTCAGAATACTAAGCGCCGGTAAGCTGGTAGCATACATCTGTGTCTGATATTTTGATAATCGATTAATATAGACAAAAGTCGGGCAATGTCAACGTTATTCGCCAATAATTTTCACAAAGATTCTTTTTGAACGCTTTCCATCAAACTCTCCGCAGAAGATTTGTTCCCATGGCCCAAAGTCTAGTTTTCCTTGAGTTACAGCGACTACAACTTCGCGTCCCATAATTGAACGTTTGAGTTGAGCATCAGCGTTATATTCATAACCATTGTGGGCATATTGGTAATAAGGTTTTTCTGGAGCGAATTTTTACAGCCATCTCTCGAAGTCGGAATGCAGACCGGATTCGGGCGAAAGATTTCCAGCTTTCGCAGGTAGATAAGGGAACTTTTTATATTGCTCCCATCTAAGAAAATGCTAAATTAAGTGGTCCAGGCGCGAGGGGAAGCGCATAGTGCACCCCATTTATCAATGGCAGCACTACACTTTCACACCTACTCAAACTGTCCAGCTTTCGGGATAAACCACACAACAAAGCCTTTAAAGGGTAGATATTTAAGGATAAAAATTAATAATATATTGATAAACATACATATAGGGAAAAGATACATTGCATAATGTAAACTACTAGCAGTAAATGTTATTGATGAAACATGAGTACTTTTCGATAGCAAGTTTAAAATTACACCAAACAGTAACTGCAAGCTTCCGCCAACACCATAAATAATAATTGAAGCTATGGCATTTGCCATTCCATTTGTTTCATATGAATTATGTTCAGCTATTATAGGATATCCTAAAACTTGGGCCCCAGAGACAAATCCTATAGAGATAAAAAGAAATGACAATAAGTATATATTGTCATTTGCAAATAATAAAATAAAACTTAGTAATAATGCAGCAATCGAGGCTATTAGCATAAATCCGACTCTATTATTACACTTATCTGAAAACCAGCCAAAAAAAGGAGTTCCTACCATAATGCCAGCAAACATTAATAATATTATAACAGAGGCTTTCTCAGTTGAGATTTTATATGTATAAGTTAAAAATAAATTACCCCAAATCGCACCTAATATCATTAATGGTAAGTTTAAAAGACTGATATACCCCCCAGACAGCCAATTATAAGGATTTTTAACTACACTTTTAGTCACAGAAAATATATTATTTTTTGTAAGAGGCAAAATATCTTTAGGCTTTACTAGAAAATATATCAAAATAAAAATGGCCATTCCTAATAGTAGATTTATTAATAACGTAATACTTCCACCGAATGTGCTAACCAATAAACTGATAGGAGCTTGTGCAAATGCGCCTCCAAGCATTGCTATAAATACGACAATACTAATAACAAATCCTAGATTTTTTTTATTAAAACAGCCGTCAGCCAATTTTCTACAACTAATAAATGAACCTGAAGCACCAACTCCCATCAAAAACCGTGCAATAATTCCACATATTAAATTATCACTATACCAAAGAATCACGCCACCAATAATTGATATAATAATTGCAGACAAAAGTACTCTTCTAACAGGAAAAACATCAAATAAATAACCTGTTATAAGAAGAAATAACATATTTGAATATAAATAAACACTAGAAAACAAACTCAATTCTATGATGTTATTTAAACTATATTTTATAATAAAGAACTGCCCCATCGAGTTTATCATATTCATTTGAATAAATGAATAAAAAAAGAACAACGATGCAGAGATAATTATTACCCAAGATTGTCTTGTATTATTATATATAGCGTAGCCTTCTAGTATAATTTTATTCTATCCTACAACTTTAATTAATTCATTGAATGAAGTGATTGAATACTTTGGCTTAAGTTCTTCACATTTTTTAATATTTCCATAGCCATACTTACACCAGCAAGCATCTACATTTATATTCTTTGCAAATTCCAGGTCTGCATCAGTATCACCTATCATCAAAATATTTTCTTTTTTTATTTCAGGAAAGTTAGGTTCAATTATTTTATCGTACGGCATTGAATCTGGCTTTTTATTAATGCCTTTCTCATCTCCTACGACAAAAGAAACATACTCCATAATTCCATAATAATTTAACGCACCATTTATTGCATCTAATCCCTTATTACTTATTACAACTATCTTAATACCTTTTTGTATATAATCAGCACATATTTCTTTTACATTATCAAATAAAGAAGTATGCTCTTTCCAAATGCTAGAGTAAAAATCTCTATATGTCTTTATCCATTCCTTTACCACTGCTTCATTTTTTATAAGCTTACCATCTGAAAGGATGAACAAAGTATCCTCAAGCGATTTACCGATTGTAGTTGTTATTTTATCTATATCCAAAATAGGTTGTTTATAGAATTCAAAAGTTTGCTTCATGGCCTCTATAATAGCATTATGTGTAGCGCATAACGTTCCATCAAAATCAAAAATTAATAACTCATATTTTTTTGTTCTCATTTTTCCATCCCTTTTTTTACCACATCAACAAATCACAACATTTAATATTTTCTATATTGCCCGATTCAAAAGAAGTAATATTATGTTCTAATAATTCATAGGTTGAACACGGAGAACCAAATTTTATAATTGATTCATTATCAAATATTATTTTAGATACATCCTTAATTCCATATTTATTATTATCTTCTGTAATCTTTAGGGTAAGCTCTTTTAAATATTTCACCGCATTTTCATTATAATAACCATAAATAGTATTATAATACTGCTCATGAACCATTTGAATTTCTGAAGAAAACCTATCTATTTCGCTAATTAAGTTCAATCCTTTAAAACAATTTTTCATTCTTTTAAATTTCTCAACTGACAAATGTTTTTGTGAAATAACAATACTTTCTATGCAACTAGTATCATTTATAACCTCAAAAAATATTTTAGCTCTTTCAGAATTAAATTCTAATTGGGATGAAACTATAATTTTAATATCGTTACTGTATTCATTGCAAATAAGTTCAATAATATATGGATTAGATAACATAATATAGGTAAATCCAGAGTCAATAATACGATGAATATCTTTTCTGATAGCATCGTATCCTTGTATTGTAAACTCAATATTTTCGAAATCTAGAGTCTCATAATAATAACAAAGTTTATAATTTTTCTTTAAACATTCAATATCTTTTTTTGTTACTGCATTATGCTTACTACACATATTTTTTAGATAATTCTTCTGGAAATCATCATCAAAATTTGTCATTAATATTTCTATTTTTCCATTTATTTTGCTTAGAAGACTAGCAAGGTCCATATTTTTAAAATATGGAACCATATATTTATTGGTATTTAATATGTTGCTCATAATCACCATTTAGCCTCTCTATAAATTCTCTCTTTGTTATATAATTCTGCCATTTTTTATTATTTTTTATTGCCTGTAATCTTTTCTTCGAATCAAAAAAAATTATCTCTTTAGTAACATTTTTACATATATCACAACCAGCACAAGAATTAGGATGCTGAGGACTAATATAATACTTTTGACTCTCAACTGACGATCCCTTTGAGGAATCTATTTTAGGAATAATTTCGAGCTTACTGCGCGGATATATCTCATCATCTTTTGGGTGATACTCCGCAGGAACCTTATTCGTACATATGTCTCCATATGTACCAGCAATCTCTTCAAAGTTTGCCACTGGAGCTTGTTTTATATACGCGTCCAAGCACTTTATATTCCAATTAGTTGTTGCTAGTCTATCCAATAACTTAAAATGGGTATATCCAATATCAATATAGTTTTCCAATCCAGTTGGGGGGATCCACATAGCTTTTAGTATTTCGTCTGCTTTATAGTGTCTAATGTTTACACATTTATT
>JAAEMX010000380.1 GCA_024225035.1 Lentisphaerota bacterium | reverse complement strand
CGATTACAACGGCGCCAGTGTCACACTGGTACGCAACGGTGGTGTTTCAACCGACGATGTCTTCTCATTCACCACAGCCAACGGTATCAGTCTGTCCGGCAGCAACCTGATCAAGAACGCTCAGACCATCGCCAGCTTCGATATTACCACCACACCGGGCGAGCTGGTCATCACCTTCACCAATGCCAACACCGAGACTCCGACATCGGCTGACGTCGATAACATCCTGCAACAGATCACCTATGAAAACAGCTCCGACGGACCGCCAGCCAGTGTACAAATCGACTGGACCTTTGCTGACGGCAATACGGCTGGCAGTCAGGGAATGGGTGGCGAACCCATGCGCGACTATGGCAGCACCACGGTGAGCATTACAGGCGTCGATGACGGTGCGCCAGTGACCGTGGCCGATGCTTTTACTATTTCTGCCGGAGTGCCGGTTACCATTGATCCGGTAGCCAATGATACCAACACGGATAACGATTCTCTGCTGATCAGCATCATCGACACGAATAACGGCAATGCAACAACCGTTCTTAACAACCCGGGCGACACGGCAACCCTGCTCAGTGGTACGGTAATCGAGCTGCGCGCCGACGGCCGGCTCAAAGTCGATTCAGCCGCATCAGAGAGCTTCGACTACACCATTGACGATGGCAATGGCGGCACCGACACCGCCACCATTACCCTTACCGTCGGCAATGACCAGGCCACCGCAGAGGCCACAGGCTTTGTCACTACCTGGCAGACCACATCCGCCGGCGAAACCATCACCTTCCCGATTGGCGTCGGCACCACCGACTTCACGGTATTTTGGGGAGACGGAACCTCAACCGATTACACCGACGATACGGTAACTCACACCTATGCCATTGCGGGCACTTATACGGTCGCCATTGTTGGTGATTTTCCGGGGGTTAATTTCGCTGATGGCGGTGATGGCGACAAGCTGTTGTCGGTCGAACAATGGGGCAATATTGCCTGGCAAGACTTGGATGAAGCCTTTGAAGGTGCAGAAAATCTCGTCATCAACGCCTCGGACGCACCTGATCTCAGCGGTGTCACCAGTTTGTCGCAGATGTTCAGAGGTGCTACCAGCATCAATCAGGACATCAGCGGCTGGGATACCTCCAGTGTCACCAATATGTCGTACATGTTTTATGGTGCCGACGCCTTCAATCAGGACCTGAGCGCCTGGGACACCTCCAGTGTCACCAATATGACGTACATGTTCTTCAATGCCAACGCCTTCAATGGGGACATCAGCGCCTGGGACACCTCCAATGTCACCAATATGTCACGCATGTTCTACCTTGCCACTACCTTCAATGGGGACATCAGCGGCTGGGTCACCTCCAGTGTCACCACAATGTCTGGCATGTTCAGAAATGCCACCGCCTTCAATCAGGACATCAGCGCCTGGGATACCTCGAGCGTCACCGATATGTCATACATGTTCAACACTGCCACATCCTTCAATCAGGACATCAGTGGCTGGGAAACCTCAATCGTCACCAGTATGTATGCCATGTTCTACAATGCAGACGTCTTCAATCAGGACATCAGCGCCTGGGACACCTCCATTGTCACCAATATGTCGTACATGTTCTACCGTGCGACCGCCTTCAATCAGGACATCAGCGCCTGGGACACCTCCAATGTCAACAATATGTCGTTCATGTTCCGCTTGGCCACCGCCTTTGATCAGGACATCAGCGGCTGGGGCACCTCCAGCGTCACCAATACGTCGAACATGTTCGCCGGTGCGACCGCTTTCAATCAGGACATCGGCGGCTGGGATATATCTGGCGTCACCAGCATGGTAGACATGCTCAACAATACCAACCTCTCGATCAGCAACTATGATGCAACCCTGTCGGGCTGGGCCGCACAAACAGTGCAAAGCGGCGTGACGCTGGGTGCGACCGGTCTGCAATACAGCCTGTCCGCTGCCGATCGCCAGTCGCTGATTGATGATGATGGCTGGACTATTTCTGGTGATACGCAGGTTAACAGCGCCCCGACCTTCATCGCGGGCGACGGCGTCGTCACCACGCCGGTCGGGACGGGCGTGGACGCTCAAGCGCGAAGCATCACCCTGCAGGATGACGGCAAGGTCGTGGTAGCCGGGTGGAGCGACAGCGGCAACGGATACGAATTCTCCCTGGTGCGCTTCAACCCGGATGGCACGCTGGATACTACTTTTGATACCGACGGCATAGTCACCACGGATATGGCGTCAGGAACCGCGGACGCCTTTGCCCACAGCGTTACCGTGCAATCCGACGGCAAGATCCTGATTGCGGGATACGGCCTGAACGGCGGCGGTGATAACGACTTCGCGCTGGTGCGATATAACAGCAATGGTGGCCTTGATACGACCTTTAATACAACGGGCAAGGTCAGCACACCGATCGGGACCAATACCGAAGACCAGGCCTACAGCGTCACGTTGCAGGACGACGGCAAGATCCTGGTGGCGGGATACTCTCACAACGGCATCGATAACGACCTCGCCCTGGTGCGCTACAACAGCGATGGTTCCCTGGATGTTGATTTTGATGGTGACACCGGTACCGGCAACGGCATCGTCACCACCGACATTGGGTCGGCGGAAAACTACGGCTATAGCGTCACTGTGCAGTCCGACGGCAAGATCCTGGTGGCGGGCTCCCACTTCAACGGTACTGATTACGACTTCGCGGTAGTGCGCTACAACAGCGACGGTACGCTGGATGTTGATTTTGATGGCGACACGGGCACCGGCAACGGCATCGTCACCACGGATATCGGCGTGGCCGTCGGGACAACGGACGACGAGGATCATGGCCGGAGTATCACCCTTCAGTCCGACGGCAAGATTCTGGTAGCGGGATGGAGTGACAAGGCCGGCGGTCGCGATTTCGCCCTGGTGCGTTACAACACCGACGGCACACTGGATACAAGTTTCGATACCGATGGCATCGTCACCACCGACGTGGCGCCTGGAAACGCGGATGCATACGCCTACGACGTCACCGTGCAATCCGATGGCAAGATCCTTGTGACGGGTTACGGCAACGCCGGTGCGGGTAATCAGGAGTTTATGCTGGTCCGCTATGACAGTGATGGCTCGCGGGATACCGGCTTTGGCAGCAATGGTGTCGTCAACAACAAAGTACTCGGCGGTGCCGATTACGCCTACAGCGCGGCCGTGCAGTCCGACGGCAAGATTCTGGTGGTGGGCAATGACAGTAACGACTTTGAGCTGCGGCGCTACAATTCAGACGGCACGCTCGATACCACCTACGGCACATATGGCAGTACCCTCGACGGCACCCCCACCTTCATTGAAGGCGGTACGGCGGTGGTGCTGGATGTCGACGTCGATATCAGCGATAGCGAACTCGATGCACTGAACGGAGGCCTGGGCAACTACGACGGCGCCAGTCTGACGCTGGTGCGCAATGGTGGTGCCAGTGCCGAGGATGTGTTCAGCAATGACGGTCTGCTCAGCACCCTGACCCAGGGCGGGGATCTCGTCTACAACGGCACCACCATCGGAACAGTCACCACCAACAGCGGCGGCACCCTGGTGCTGACCTTCAATACCAATGCCACCAGCGCGCTGGTTGATTCGACCCTGCAATCCATTGCCTATTCCAACTCCAGTGACACGCCACCGGCCAGCGCCCAGATCGACTGGAGCTTCGACGACGGCAACACCACCAATAGCCAGGGCACCGGCGGAGCATTGCAGGCAACCGGCAGCACCACGGTGACCATCACCGCCGTCAACGATGCGCCGGTTCTAAGCCAGCCTGAATTGGTAACGAACGGTACATTCGATACTGATCTTAGCAACTGGACAACAACGGGCCGAGTAACGGCCGAACTAAATTCACTCCGCTTTGGAGGAGGTAATATCGTTGGACCCCATACGGCATCGCAATCCATCACCACAGTCGCCGGAGGGACCTATGAACTCACCTTTGACTACAGGGATGATAGTTCAGCCCGCAACCAGTCATTGCAGGTAAGTGTTGACGGCTCCAGCAACCTTTTGACAACCGGCGAGATTGTTACCGATATCATCGGCAACACCTTTGCGCGCTATACCTATTCGTTCACGGCCGATTCCAGTAGCGCAACCATCACATTTACCGACACCTCCGATACATCCGGGCTGGCAAGTGGAACAGTTGCCGTTGATGGCTTTCTAGACAATATCTCGATTCAATACACATCTGGTGTGATGGGCGAAGTGGCCTTCACTGAAGGCGCCGCGGCCGAGGTGCTCGATGCCGATGTGACTATCAGCGATCCAGAACTTGACGCCCTCAACGGTGGTCTGGGCAACTACAATGGCGCCAGTCTGACCCTGGTACGCAACGGCGGCGCTAATGCTGATGATGTCTTCAGCAACTCCGGCCTGCTCAGCGCCCTGACTGAAAGCGGCGCACTCGTCTACAACGGTACGACGATTGGCACAGTCACCACCAACAGCGGCGGCACACTGATACTGGGCTTCAACACCAATGCCACCAGCGCACTGGTCGACTCGACCTT
>JAAEMX010000379.1 GCA_024225035.1 Lentisphaerota bacterium | reverse complement strand
GAGCGGCAAAACGTAAGCTCAAAATCGGTGAGATACCCGGTGACGAGCCTGCCAGAATCGGCGGCGAAAGAAAATTGAAGATTTTCAAGTGGGGTGCAGCATATTACTTCCAGTTTTTCAGGGAGTTGTTTTTGTGGAAATAATAGAAAGATTAAGTGGATTTAAAAATCATTTTTCTTTTATCTATGATAAATTTGTGTCTTTGAGTACAACACACAAAACCATAATAATTTATTTACTGATTTCAGCTATTACAATATTTGCTTACTATCCTACATTTTTTACAACTTTCAGAGCAGACCAATGGTGCTACTGGGCTGATACAAATAATTGTAATAGTTGGTTCGATTTAGTAACTAAATTTTATTCGTACAATAGGGTCCGAGTATATAATAGTGGGGATGTGTTTCTCTTTAGACCTATCCTTTTTATTTTATTAGGAACAGAAAAATTCTTTTTTGGATATCACCAAATTTATTGGCAAATAACAGGTGTTGTATTATACTTGGTATTTGCTTGGATATTATTGGTTTTCTTGCTGAAAATCGACAAATCAATCTTATCTTTTATGTTGTGCACATTTTTCGTATTCCTGTCAACTAATTTTGAAATGGTTACATGGCAACATATTAACGGTTATATACTATTTATGATTTTTATGGCTTCTAGTTTATATTTATCATATAGATATGTACAGGAGAAATTGAGGAGCAAATCAGTAATATTAGCTATATTTTTATTTAATTTGCTCGCCATTTTCACCCATGAACTTGGAGTTATTTTTTCTTTTCTAATCTTTATTTACCTTCTAATAGATAATATAAAAAGAAATAAGTCGTCAAAGAGTTTTTCTTTTTACTTAGTAAGTATACCAATACCTTTATATATTCTGGTAAATTTTCTGGATTTTAATTATTACAGCGCAGGCGGAGCCAAAGGTTTTATTTCTCTTTACAGCGGCTACATATACAAAATATTTGAATGTACAGTAAGCTTGCTTTATACAATATCTCTATGGATTTGCGCTGCAATTTTACCGTTTACTCAAAGGTCTCATATCGGCAGCCGATTTGTTTTTGATATCCATCATCACTTTGAAATAATTTTCGTGGTTGTTATTATATTAAGCTTGATTTTGTTGCTAATTATCAAAAAAATCAAGTTTAATCTACCTGCACTAAAAAATTACAATCATTTAAGCTTTGTCTGCTTAAACGTGATAATGCTTTTATCTGTGGCCTTAATTATTGCATTAAGAATGATAGTTAATGGTCCAAGTTATGTAAATATATCAATTTACTATTCATATATGTTCTGGTTCTTTGCTATTGTCACAATATGTTATTTAAAGAAAATAAATTTTCTTGAAATAAAGTCAAATTACAAAAAGATTATTAACAGGATAATATTTTTAGCATTAAGCTTGATTATTATTTTAAATATTATTAATCTACATTTATTTTCATCACGTTTGAGTAGGCATTATAAACAATATTATGATCAATATTACACTATTGGCAAGATAATAGACAGACATAAAAATTCAGAGGATTTTTCTTTTTCATTTTTAAATTACGGAAACAATCCAGAGATAAATCAATGGCTCAACAATGTAAAAAGAAAAATGGGTAAAAATGAAAAATACTCTCTCTCACTTTTGTTTAATCAGTATATAAACGATAAAAACCCCAAATATTATATTTCATTTGACGAAAATAATCACATCAACTTCGTAAGAGCTGATGCTAAACAAAAAAAAGCGAACGCCAGCAAGTGAACTGCACTTTCAGTCAAAGTGCAATAATAATTACCAAAAACGTATTACAGATTGTTTTATCAGATGATATCATTAGGCTATAAAAAAACTTTTATAATTTTAATTAAATTTCTCATCACATCAGGGTTGATTTTCTGGCTTCTCAGGGGCAACTATGAGAACTTTAAATCTATGCTGTTAGGTATTGATTCCATATGGTTTATCGGAGCTGTAGTTCTGTATCTGGTTACCATTTTTTCAAATGCATGGCGCTGGCATATATTTATAAGAATTCAAAAAATAAACATAAGCTTCTTATCTGTCTTGATCCTGTCTGCCAGATCACTATTTTTCTCGTTGGTTATTCCATTGGGAGCTATAAGCGGCGACGTTTTTAAGATTGGTTACCTCCTGAACAGCAACAAGAAAGGGGAAAGGCTGACAGCTTTATCCACTGTTCTGATTGACAGGTTTTTTGGAATGATCGGGCAGTTTGTTTTAGGAGTTCTTATGGCTTTGGTTCTCTACAGCGAGATTTCAAAAACAAACACCAATGCCATGTATCTGATGCTTATACTTTTTCTTGTAAGCATGGCTGGACTGGCTTGCGGCGCGGCGCTTTTGATCCACAGAAAACTTGAACGTTTCTTTGTTTTTCGAGGCCTTTTTCAATTCGGAGATAAAATAACTAAAGGTTTTGTCAGCAGACTGTCTGATATAGTTGACAGCTATGTCTGCAGAAAAAAAGAAATGTTTTACGCTGTTTTAATCAGTATATTCCCTATTCAAGTAGTTTCAGGTGTCATTTTATATTTCATCGCTTGTGGAATAAAAGCTGATCCTGCTTATATCGCGCCCCTGCTGCTTGCTATGTCCTTCGGCAGCACGGCAGGACTTTTGCCGATTACTCCTTCAGGTTTCGGCACAAGAGACATAGTCATTAAAACAATCCTTATTTCATTTGGATTCACTGTCAGCAGTGCAATAGCAATACCTATTATCTTTTCTGCTATCATGCTGCTTGTCAATATTTTTCTGGGAATAGGCTTCCTTATTCCGTTGCATAAAGGAAAATTACAAAAAACTGCTGTCCATAAGTGTAATGCGGCTTGCTAATATAATAGTTGATTATATATTCGCTAAAAATAATGGTGGTGAATAATGGAAATGATATTTTTATTTATTATCGCATCGATGGCTTTAATCATCAGCCCCGGCCCTGACAGTATCTACGTTTTAACTCGTGGAGTCGCAGAAGGCAGGTCTGCAGGCATAATATCCGCGCTCGGTGTATCATCCGGCCTCCTCGTCCATACTCTGGCGGCTGCTCTCGGTCTGGCTATTCTGCTCAAAACTTCAGTTATTGCTTTTTGGGCATTGAAGATACTGGGTGGAGTTTACCTGATCTATCTTGGATTTAAAATGCTTAGAGACAAAAATGCCTTGAATCTCGATTTCAGCACCAACTGTTTCGACATAAAAAAATGCTTTCTCCAAGGCTTTCTCACTAATGTTTTGAACCCGAAAGTTGCGTTATTTTTTGTCGCTTTCCTGCCGCAGTTTGTCAGTTCAAATCACCCGAATTACAGCTTGCGCGTAATTGTTCTAGGATGTGCTTTTACCATATTGACAATAATATACCTGGGAACACTCGGCATATTTTCAGGTTTCATAGGCGGCTGGCTCCGCACCAGGGAAAGCTTCACCAAAAAAATCAGATGCTTTTCAGGCGTAGCCTTGATCCTGCTCGGCAGCAGAATCCTGTTACCGGAAAGGAATTAACTCACTTCCGGAAAAGAAGTGGCAATCCACACCCTAGCAAAAACTAACATCTTTGTGGCCATTTACTTGAAGTGTAATATACTTTTTCCAAATCGCTCCAATATACCTTATGCTTGTGCAAGAGCCTTGAAGGTGAATTACGAAGAGATTGGTCAATTGCTCTATCAGACTCCACATCAGTTTCCGCCTTGTATTTCAAGGTAAAATCTATCAACCTCTGAAGCAGTTCCAGTCTAATACCTTTGTATTGCGGATTATCCCAGAGGTTATTTATTTCATCGGGGTCTTGAGATCGGTCATAGAGCTCGCCTTCGTTTACACCGGAATAATATACCAGCCTGTACCGTTCTGTTCGTATCAAGGAAAGCTTGCGAGGCTCTTTACTGAACATTTCCCACTCACAAAAAACCGCTTCTTTTTCTATTTTCCTGTTATAAGTATCAATCAAACTGACACCATCCCGATTCTCCGGCAATGGAACGTTACACAGCTCGCATAAAGTTGGAAACAAGTTTACTGATTCTACCAGTCTATCGCACTTTTCGCCTTTAGGTCCGCTGGGCCACAACAACAGAAAAGGAATCCGCTGAATGGATTCATAAAGCCCTAGATTCTTGTGAAACAAACCATGCTCCCCAGCAAAATCTCCGTGGTCAGCAGTATTAAAAATAATGGTATTATCAAGCTCACCAGTTTTTTCGAGGTAATCAATAACCATTCCTATTTCCATATCAATAGCAGTAATCAACCCGTAATAACTGGCAATACAGCGACGCAAACGCTGTTCACCAGTCGCCAATGGATAACCGCACTCATCAGGTGTTTTCTTAATACTTCTGGTTTCCCCGCGAACTTATTCTCTATCCAGTCAATAGAACTGTCCGGCAAAGTTATTTTGTCTGGATCATACATATTGTAAAACTCTTCAGACGGGCTTATCGGCGCATGCGGACGCTGAAAACTCATATGAATAAAAAACGGCCTTGACTCGTCACGTTCCCTGATAAATTTTAAAGTTTCTTCTCCAGTATAATGTTCTATCGAGTCTACGTTCAACAGGAATAAGCGTGTTTGTGCCCCGTTCATTATTCAGAACGGGACACAAAGGTTAGTTTATTAATATCGATTTCCTAATACTAATTGTACGCGTTCAACATCACGCCTTCGCCAAATCTCGACTGAATGGAGTTTTAAGCTTCTGACCTTATCAAACGCATCGTAAATTTTAGAAAAGTTATTTTTTACAGGAAAAATCGTTGCCGGACATCTTTTCAAATGGCTTCCGGATAAATACTTGGCAAACTCACTAAAAACAACAGAATCAATATCTTTATGGTACGTTTGGAAAAAAAGATCTAATATTGTCAGCAGACGAGTAAAGAATGAATCTTTCTGCAACCCAATTTGCACCTCTTTAGTGTACCTAAACAATTTATAGTATTTATATTTGGAATAACAGTCACTCTGGTTGGCAAAATTAATCATCTCAATTATCAATCTGGCTTCCAAATATGCAGGACGCCTGCGGGCACGATTGAGACAATACACCGTTGAGACATTAATTTCTTCCAACCTTGACTTAAGCATTTCCACTCTTTCGGTGCCAAGGCTTGAAAAACATCTTTCTCTTGTCAGTGATCTTTTCTCTTTATAAATCTTAATTTCTTCAAGGATGTTCACAATGAGCAGAATAATCATATCATGACTTTTTTCATGAATATCATGTTCAAGTTTCCACCTTGCCCTTTGTTCATTTTTCTTTTTAAGCTTTCGATCTCTAATATTCTTGTAATATTGGTTTAATCCGGGCAGTAAGTGTTTATTTTTAAAAGAGAAATATTCCTCGGTAATTACCTTTCCTGAGCTGTCGTAGTTATGTGCAGCAAGCTTATTGTCCTTTTTGTAGTTAGGATTCTTTTTCTTTTTTGCTTCTTCTCTATACTCTTTTAACTCCATAGAAACTTGCATATGATCGTAGTGCGTCAGTTCCACGTAATTATCAAACTGGGCTGAATCAGTTTGAGCAAATGTTTCATTTACATTTCGGTCATGCTGGTAAATATCACCGATAATCCCTCCAACACAGGGGCCATGCTGAGTTGCCACCACCTCTTTATAGCCGACAACAGAGGTTCTTTTGAAGCCGTGCTTGTGCAAATAATTCATTAATTCAGTAACGACTTTGGCTCCATGACAAACAGTAAGGTGAATTTTTAAGTTATTATGACATTTTTGAGGAATGAATTTGCAGAAAATCTTTCCAATCTGCTCTACTTTTATCGGAATATGATAGAATATAGAATGAGGTTTACCCCCTCTGTACATAGAATTCTCAAACCAGTAAATTTCCTGTGAAAGGTCTCCTTTTGTGGAGCCGTGAAGATTCAAATAGATGACGCTATGCGGAACGACATCCTGCAAATAATGGTTTAGATTCGAGTTGATCACATCCATATTCTTTTTATGGTCGTAATACTGAAGAGCCCATTTTGTTAATTTTTTGGCCTCTTCTGTGCTGTCATTATCAACATAAGGCAGGTTGATCAGGCACATTTTAATTCTATTCTGATATGTTCTACGATGCAGTTTTCTGCGCCTGCCAATTAGAAAAGGTGCATTAATTATGCTTTTCTCACAGTTTATGTATGATGTTTGCGTCCCCATGAGATACTCATCGGGATTCTTTTCATCTTTTAGAAATTCGGATTTATTATATCTTGGAGTTGAACTGGACCTTTTCCTCTTACCATAATTAAATTCAATTTCATCGTCAGAATCTGAATCCGTTTCGTAACCCGGATATGGATCATAATCATTGTTGTTATCCAGAAGGCTGCTCTGGCTGGAATTTTTCTGAATATTTTTCTGAACATTCGTTTTGTTAAAATAGAGGTTGGAGATGTTGAAATTCATGTAAAAAACTTTTCTAAAAGTAGGCATATATATATTACCCGCAAACAGTTGCAGTTATCTTTAGTTAATATTTATTGATTAGAGCGCAAGAGTGATTTGCCTGTAATGAAAGCAGAACCTGGAATTCATACGCTTATCCAGTCAAAACACAATGAATTTGCTTACAGCCAGACTGCATTTAATTTTGATATGAAATAAAAAAGTGAATGGAAGAATTTATGGTATTTTATCTAGACATAAGAATATATTAGATTTATCATTCCGTATGGTACCCAAATGAGCATTGTAGAAAAGTCCCTTCATTTAATATTATACCCGCTTTTTATGACAAATGCTCCCTCATTTACAGCCTTACTAACTTAAGAGACGCAATATTTTTTACCTTCGTTACAGCAGAAAAACATTTATTAACAACATTAAATAAAATATGGTATTTTATACTAATAAAAGAGCAAATTGGTATCACCAGTACTTCATAAAATGACAAAATATCACGTCAAGCCAGAATGATGATTGTTACCTTAAAATTTTAAAATTAATTCAATATAGACAATAAGAAAAACTACCGGTAATAAAATTATAACTAGAACAATACTACCGAAAATATATGCCAAAATTATATTTTTAACGGTATTCCAAATGGAAAAACCTTGTACCTGACTTACGCTTATGACAGTATTAATAAAAGACCAGGCAAAAATAATTGCGTCAACTATAACACAGACTGTAGCAACAGTTTTGTACATAAAGACAAATGACATAGGAACGATAAAAAGCTGTCCACACACCCAAGGCAGCCTACCCCAGGCTAAAGCAGCTCTAATCTCTTTTCTTGTTGCTTTACCACGCATTGACTCACTAAATGCATCAACAAACCACGCATAAATAAAAAGCTGTACCATTCCAAGCAGACCACCTATTGATATCATCAGTAAAATCGTTAAGAAATTATACTTCAAGTGACCTGTAGCAAAGCCAAACAAGCCCAAACTTATCCCATACAAGAATGCCAGAGTAATAACATGTTTACCAGGGTTTGAATCGATAATTTGCTGGATTGTAGCACGAGGTTTAAACAACATCAACTTCCATGGATTGGAAGCCAGGTTGGGAGCAGCATCAACAATTTGCTCGTCAGTCATATGTTAATACTTTTGCCGTTTTATAATGCTATTAATTTTATAACGCGTTAACTATTAGTACAATTATTCCTATGGGAATGGCAATACAATAAACTACTAGAGAGAATGTCAGAAACAGATTTTGAAACGCCTTCCAGAGAGAAAAACCCTGCACTTGACTGAGAGTCTTAAGCAACAAGATAAATGCCCAAAGCTGGGTTGCCAGAAATCCTGTCAATAGAAAAGACACCATTACCGGGGTAGTAAAGTTATCTGTCTGTACCAACAGCAAAAGCAAAAAAACAGGTATCAGGATTATTAATGGCAGACACGCCCATAAAAAGGCTGGACGAACTTCCTTTTTCTTTGCCTTACCATCAAAAGCTTTTCCGCAAATCCGCAAAAGCCACGGGAAGATAAAAATACCTACTGCCACTATAATAAAAGTTACAACAGAAAAAAATAGCAGAAATTTGTATGAAAATTTAAATTTAAATGAAGCTCCAACAAACCAGCTGGCAAACCACAATTCCAAGCACATACAAATGCTTGCCGGGGTTTATATCGATGATTTGCTGAATTGTTTCTCGGGGTTTAAACCACATTGTAAGCCACGGGTTCAGCAGGCGTCGCTCTCCGCTCAGGGGAAGTCTCTCGTCAGTCATAAATTAGTCCTTTTGCTATATCAAAAATTTAATATATCAAAAAGAGCCTGAATTGCAAACGGGAATCTAATCGTCGTTAGGAGAACGAGAACGCATTTTTTTGATACTGCCGCGCTGTTTTTTCTGTTTAATGCGGCGTTCTACCGATCCTTTTGTCGGCCGGGTCGGCTTGCGCTTGCGAGGCGGGGTAATAGCCGGGCGAATCAGATTAAGCAAACGCTCTGTAGCTGCTTCACGGTTCATTTCACGGGAGCGGTGGCGTCTGGATTCTATCAACAGCTCGCCGTCAATCGTTAAACGGCTTCCAAGCATGCTTATAAGGCGGTTTTTAACATCTTGCGGAATGGTTTCACAGGCAGCTAAGTTGAAGCGGAGGCGTACGGCGGTCGCTACTTTGTTAACGTGTTGACCGCCGGGGCCTGAAGCAAGAAAAAACTCTTCCTTCAGGCACTCGTCAGGAATGACGATATTTCTGGAAACATGAATCATTTAAGCTCGGCGCCTGTTACCGGGTCAACCAGTCTGAATTCTTCATGATGCAGGGTACTATCAGCACGGAAACTCAAGTCACGGCCAAAAGCTTCCTCCATTTCATTCAGGAGCTCGGCATCTTCGTTTTTCAACCGGGCCAAAATTTCAGGATGCATAAATACACGTATCGCAATTTTCTTCTGATGTCTGGCTTTCAGCACTGAACGTAAACGGCGCTGAATTTCCACACTCATTGTCAGCGGAGACTTGATGTTCCCGCTTCCACCGCAATATGGACAGTTGTCAAAAACGGTCGCCTGCAGGCTTTCATGCTCACGCTGACGAGTCATTTCCATTAGCCCCAGCTTACTGAGAGGCAATATCTTAGACTTAGCCCGGTCGTTCTTGACCAGTTTACGCATATGCTTGAAAATCTTCTCGCGGTCACGTGCACTGCGCATATCAATAAAGTCAATAACTACAAGTCCGCCAATATTACGCAGACGTAGTTGACGGGCAACTTCTTCAGCAGCTTCCAGATTGGTCTGCAGAATGACTTCAGGATGATCGCCGGAACGCTTTCCCTTTCCGGTATTTACGTCAATAGCGATAAGCGCTTCCGTCTCATCAATACAGATATAACCGCCGCTCGGCAACGGCACCTGACGCCCGAATATTTTGTCCAGCTGCTCTTTGACACGGAAATGTTCGAATACGGGCTGAGCACGGTTATACTGAATAACCTTGGCAGCCATGCGCATACCGCCGAATTTGCGGAGGGTTTTGTATATCTTATCAAAAGCTTTGTCATTATCAACTATAATCTCATCGATATCCTCTGTCATAAAGTCTCTGACAGTGCGCTCAATGAGGGTCGGTTCGTCATAAATAACCGAAGGAACTTTATGCTTCTCAAGAGCTTCTTCCACCTGATGCCAGTAGTCAAGCAGCATATCGAGGTCACGTTTGAAGAAAATGGCTTTACGGCCTTCACCAACAGTACGGCAAATAACCCCCATGCCTTCAGGGATATCGAGGCTGCCTAGTATTTTCTTAATGCGGTTTCGTTCCTGCGAATTGTCAATTTTTGAAGACAGTCCGATATGATCAGAATACGGCAGTAAAACAAGATACCGTCCGGGAATACTAATATTTGTAGTCAGGCGAGCTCCTTTTGTGCCGATCGGTTCTTTGACGACCTGCACCAGAAGCTCAGTTCCAGGAGGGAATAAGTTCGGAATGTCATTAGTTGTAATTTTTTTACGGCGGAGTTTATTTTCCTGTTCGCGAATTTTTTTGGATTTTTCACCCTGGGTGATCATAGAGCGCAGTTTCTTAGAGAAGCTGCTGCTTTTACGGTTTTCAGGAACACTTTTTTCCTGATCCGAGATTTTATCCTGGAGCTCATAGCTGGCTGGGATCATGTCCCAGTAATGCAGAAAAGCGTTTTTATTGGCGCCTATATTAACAAAGGCGGCATGGAGAGCTGGTTCCAGGTTGACGATTTTTGCCAGATAGACGGATCCGACCTTCGGACCTTCATAGGTACGCTCTATCTGATATTCCTCAAGCTTATTGTTATTTACGATGGCACATCTGGCCTCGAGTTGTTCGCAATTGAGGATAATTTGTTTCTTTTTGTTCTCCATTGTGGTTCAGTCGTTCCTTACGAAAAGAAATTTTTAAAATTTAAAGTGCAATTCCGCTTGTTTGAAAACAAACTATCACGGAAATCGATTAGATACAACGCTAGTTCCCAAGAATGGCGCCTTTTTCGAGTCTATGCCCATTAAGAAAGGCCGACCCACTCATTTCCTTTTTACCTTGAGGAATTAGCTGTTTTAACTTCAAAGCCTTTTTGCCGCAGCCTACAATCAATGCTTTCTTGTCGGCCTGCAAAACTTCACCGGCTGCGCCTTCCATATTAACTACTTCGGCTGCTGTAACATTTATTTTAAGCTCGTCTTTTTTGCTTTTGAAAATAAACGAAGTGCCAGGCCACGGATGAAATGCCCTGACCATAGCGTCAAGATGTTCTGCTGACTTGTCCCAGTCAATAATGCAGTCGCATTTCTTGATTTTTCTGGTCAAGGAAGCACGTTCGTTATCCTGCGGAACCGGTCTGCAAACACCGCTGTGAATATCCGCAATTGAATCCGCAATACTTTCCGCGGCAAGCCTTCCAAGTTCCAGCTCCAGTTCATCAGCGTTTTCTGTGTCTGACAACTCCATTTCTACTATCCGGTAAATATCGCCAGTGTCAAGCCCCTTTTCCATTTGCATCAAAGTGACTCCTGTCTTGTGATCACGGTTGAGGATGGCGGCAGCAATCGGTGATGCCCCTCGGTAAAGAGGTAAAATAGAAGCATGTACGTTAAGACAACATTTTTCAGGAATATCCAATAAAGCCTGACGCAGAATCTGCCCAAAAGAAACCACTACAATGAAATCAGGCTCAAATACCTTGAGCATACAAAGATAATCACCGTCATTTACACACGGAGCCTTGACGACATCGATCCCGTTTTTGGCAGCAAAAGCTCCAACCGGCGTAGGTGTCAAACGCTTTTTACGTCCGGCTCGCTGGTCAATCTGGGTCGTAACACCCTGCAATTCAATTTGCGGCGCATCCATTAGTGCCTTTAACACAGGTACCGCAATCTTGCCGGAACCCATGAAATATACTTTTATCTTTTCGCTCATATTACAAATTATAATGATTTCGACTTTAAAATTATTAGATTTACGCTAAAATATAGATGCAGGTAACACTAATTTCGACCCGGTAAAGGTTAAATGTATTTAAAATCGTATAAAATTGCCCTTGCATTGGGCGGAAATATAGGAAATACAGCCGCTTTTTTTGAATCAGCGCGCAAAACCCTTAGTGCAGGCGGCCTGCAGAACATCGTGTGCTCTTCCAATTACCACACTAAACCTGTAAACTGTCCTGATGGGTCAGCTGACTTTGTTAACGCAGCTCTCACTGGAGTCTGGCATGATTCTCCAGAGGCGCTTCACAAGCTTTGCCAAAAGATTGAAATTAACGCTGGACGACCTGAAGAACATGGCTTCAATGCACCGCGAACGTTGGACATTGACATTATTATTTTTGATGACATGCAGCTTAATCTGCCAAATCTAACAGTACCGCATCCACGTTTTCATACCCGCACTTTCGTCCTTGAGCCGTTGGCGGAAATAGCACCGGATTGGATCGCACCGGGATTTGACCTTACAATTGCCCAGCTCCTTGCTCAGTTAAACTCTGCAAACTGATTATATAGATAAATAATTGCCAAGTTCACAAAAAGACGCTATATTAATTTCTGCGCAATACTATTTTGTGCCAACTCGGGAAAGGAAGGACTTAAGTGAAATACATTCTGACGTTTATTTTTGTGACGGCTATCTCCGCTTTTTGTGTCTATGGTGAAGCAGCCAAGAAAGGTGATAAAAAATACAAGTTTAAAAACCGCTACGAACAAACTACCCAAAAAATAGAACAATACAAAAAAGACCTTAAGACAGCCCAGGCACGTAAGCGCCCAAATACCAAATACATAATCACTCTTGAAAAGAAAATCGACCGCTATTCCGAAAAACTCAGCAGAAGTATTGATAAACTCACCGAGAGAATAAATAAAAAGATTGAGCGCCTTAAGCAAAACCCCGAATGCAATGTTAAATTTTTTAATGAGGATATTGAGAAAAACTCAGCAGAAGTCGAGTTCTATGATACTATTTTGAACAAGGCACAGACCAGAAGTGCCAAAAAGAAAGAAAAGAAAAAAGAAGAAGACAACAAGACAACAAATCTAAGAAGCAGCAAGGTGTTCTCAAACAACTAAAGCTGCTCTACCTAAAGCTTTAGAAAATCATGCGAATTTATTTATAACTATGAACTCTCAAAAACATAAAACCCTGCGAAAAATATGTTTCGACATTTTATCTATTCCTAAACAGGGGCATCTTTCAAGTAAGTCTTTCAACATATTCATTATGTCGCTGATTGCATTGAATGTAGTTGCTGCTGTTCTTGCCACAGTAAAAAGTTTTTGGGCAGTTTATAGACAACCTTTATATTATTTCGAAATGTATTCACCTTTGAGTATTGCCTAAGGGTATGGACATGCGTTGAAAACAAGAAGTACTCTTCTCCAATTACCGGCAGAATAAAGTTTATATTTTCTCCTATGGCAGTAGTCGATATCCTTGCTATACTGCCGTTTTTCATAAGCCTGGGCAGAATAAACCTTGTCACCTTAAGGGCATTAAGATTGTTCAGGATACTACGAGTATTTAAAATGGGCAGATACTACTCATCGCTCTCAATAATGAGGAACGTCTTTCAAAACAAAAAAGAAGAGTTGATTTTAACTACTGTAATATTGGTATTCATCCTGTTTATGTCATCATCTTTGATTTACTATGCTGAAAACCAGGCACAGCCTGAGGCTTTTTCCAGCATTCCAAAGTCAATGTGGTGGGCTACAATTACACTTACAACTGTGGGATACGGAGATACCTATCCGGTTACCTTCCTTGGGAAAATAATCGCTGCGCTTATCGCAATAACCGGGATCGGAATGTTTGCTTTGCCCACCGGCATCATTGGTGCCGGCTTTGTTGAAGAAATTAAGAAAAGAAAAAGTGACAAAAAAAAACAGAAGAATACTGTCCTCATTGCGGAGAAAAACTTTAGATAAATAATTATAATGCTTTTGGCATTAACATTTTCAAATCAGGACGTACAGCATACCTGCCGTGACAAACCGCCAGCGCAAGGGCATCAGTTGAATCCAGAAGGATATTTGAGGTGTCTATGTCAAATTGAGCCGCCATCATTACGGCTATCTGCTCTTTTGTAGCTTTGCCTGTTCCGACTGCGGCTTTTTTGGCGCTGGTCGGCGCATAAGGGTAAACAGCGACATCCTGCATAGCCAATTCAGATAAAATAGCGCCGCGCGCCATTCCCAGTATAATCGCGGTTTTGGCATTGCGTCCAACGAAAGGCTCTTCGATAGAAGCGACGTCTGGCCTGAAGGACTTGACCAGTTCACGGATACCGCCCGCAATACGGCGCAGACATTCGGTATGAGGCATTTTAGGCTTGTTCTTAATTACGCCACAGTCAAGGATTTCAAGGTCGTCTACTGAATGCATATTAATGATACCGTAACCAGTACACCTGATAGCAGGGTCTAAACCAAGAATAATCATTGAACCTCCTCCTGACATGACTAACCTGTACAAAAGTAATGCAGCAAGCCCTGAGACCTGCTGCTAAATTTATATGAAAAAAAGCTTAATCAGCTTCAATCTGATCTGCAATTTCGTCCGCGATCTCAAAGTTTGCTGTAACTGCCTGAACGTCATCGAGATCTTCTAGTTTGTCGATCATTCTCAGAACGCTGTTGCCTTCTTTTACCTCTTTGAGTTCAACAGTATTTTCCGGCTGACGCTCTACCGCTGCTTCATCAGTGGCAACTCCGGCTTCTTCCAGAGCTTTCATAATATCTTCAAAAGACTCAGGCGGGCCCCAGATATCGGCAACTTCACCATCGACTTCAATATCCTCGGCACCAGCATCAAGCACGATTTCCATCAATTTATCTTCATCGGCATTTTCACCGGTAATTACGAAGTGAGCTTTACGGTGGAACATCCAGGCAACAGCGCCACTGCTGGCTAAGTTACCGCCGCTGCGGTCAAAAACCATGCGTACTTCACTGGCTGAACGGTTACGGTTCTCTGTCAGGCATTCAACCAGAACTGCAACTCCTGCAGGGCCATAGCCTTCATAAGTAAGTTCTTCGAAGACAACATCACCGAGTTCACCAAGACCTTTTTTTATAGCACGGTCAATATTGACATTCGGCATGTTCACGCCTTTGGCCGAAGTCAGAGCTGAACGCAGTCTTGGGTTGGAATCAGCATCTCCACCGCCCATTTTAGCGGCAACCATAATTTCTTTTGCTATACGTGAGAAAACTTTACCTTTTTTCTTATCAGCTGCGGCTTTTTTGTGTTTGATATTAGCCCATTTACTATGACCAGCCATAAATACCTCGTATATTTTATATAAATCTTATAGTCTGTTTAAAACAATCAGGTATATACGTTAAACGCATTTTGGCTGCAGTTCAAATCAAATCAGCCAAAATGCGCAAATCTAGTAGGTGAAAATGTGATGTTATCTTGATCCGTTATTTACCAGGAATTGAGCCTGATAATTGACCGGTTCTTCGCTGCTACCCTTGAAGTAGTGTTGTTCGGGTTGCGGTGCGACAGGAGAAACGAGTTCAAACCCAGCGTTACTGCATGCACGTACAAGTTTGACGAGCTGCAATTTATTGAGTTTGCCGTTCATGGTCAAAACACTGCCTTCCTGATGGAGCTGCATTGGTGCTCCAGAGCCCTTGATCAAATTCTTCAGAGCGTCATCAGCTTTGGCAATATTCTTGACAACCCATACATGATCAACTTTTGGACGGATTCTAACCGGAGTTGTTTTGGATATTCCTGTTGCAATCTTGTCATTGAACATAACAGGTTGGCTGTCACTGAAGCTTGCGGGAATAAGATTTTCAACCGCAACAGAGTTTTCTTCGCCAGAGCTGCTCAGGATTCCACTTGCATTACTGGTGTAATAGGGAAATTTGTCAACCTGAGATGCTTCAACAGCAGCTTGTGCGGGATCAGCGATGTTGGAATTCTTCATATCATCAGCCAGACCTTGAACCGCGACATAAACTACTGCACTGCAGATAGCAAGAGCGGCAGCCAAATGGAGTACAACACGCGGAAAAGGCATGCCGTATTTAGCAGGTTCAAATTCATTTTTGCGGTGAAAACCGTCTTTGATTCTAGCCGTGAGCTGAGAGATATCCTCTTCGTTCATATTCACGCGTGATTTGATTGCGGCATCCATGTCGGCTATTTCCTGCAGGGTCTTCCGGCATGCAGCGCAATCTTCGATGTGCAGGTCAATACCCGGAACCTCATTGATTCCGTCGAAATACAAACTGATTTCTTCAAATGTCGGACACTGCTTAAGATTGTTCTCGTTTAAATTCATAATACCGTTTTCCTTAGTGTTTCACAAGACTCCGCTCCGTTTCAGAACTTTCTTAAGCATCTCGCGGCCTCTGGCCAGTCGGGACTTGACTGTGCCTATTTTACACTTTAAAATTTTTGAAATCTCCTCGTAAGGCATATCATGTACATGCCTGAGAATCATAGTTTCTCTCAGGGACTCTGGTAACTCTTCGAAACTTTCAGCAATTTTCTTTTCAGTTTCGGCTCCTTGTACGGTTCGTTCCGGCCCAAGGCTTCTATCAGGAAGTGGGATCTCTTCTTCCTGATCGCCGTCACCTAGGCCACTGGATGCCTGAAACAAACTTATGTTGACACCAGCGCCTCTACGCCGGTTCCAATGATACTTGTTTCTAGCCAGATTAATAGTAATCCGCTGCAGCCAAGTTTCGATATTCGAGTCCCCACGAAATTGTTTCAATCCGCGAAATGCTCTAACGAAAGTGTCCTGAACTACCTCCTCGGCGTCATGATGGTTTGATAGTAGTCCGTATGCCGTCTGATATAATCTGACGGAATAACGGCTCATCAATTCATCAAAGACCTTCGTATTGCCGTTTTTAAATTCGGCGACCAACTGACGGTCGCCCTCCTTGTTCAAACTCATGGGTTCTACACTCTCAATAGACAGTAATATTTCGCGAAAAGTTCGGTACCTTACATTTTTCCAAGAGGTTTTTCAAAAAAAATGTTGCAAGTCTTTCTTTTTCTTATTAAAAATGAGAATATTACACTCTTAACTTGTTTTTTTCTCTCTTGTCGTTTTATAAGCTACTTCTAGAAACTACTAAAGCAAGAGCTGATTCGAATATTTTTTTGTCTACTGCCCAAATTTATCAAAAAAATAACCAAATTTTAACTAATGTATGTTATTATTTGTTATTAAAAACCTTTTCGGCTGCTTTTTGCGTTTGTTATAGTATCTCACCTGATGTATTTTGCTCTCCAAACGGAGGAACTATGAATTTCATTATCAAAAACGCATTGATTTACAATGGCAGCACAACTGCTCCATATACCGGCTCTGTCGTGGTTACTGACGGTTTCATCAGCTTCTGTGGACCGGAACAACCAACTGGGGTAAAATATGATAGTGTAATTGATGCAAAAGGCAACGCTCTGGCTCCCGGCTTTATAGACGCGCATGGACACTCAGACATGTCAATACTCGCTGCTCCGGAAGCAACTGGGAAAGTATCTCAGGGTGTCACTTCTGAAATCTGTGGGAACTGCGGACTTTCTCCATTTCCAGTAACAGACCTCAATCGCGAACATCTCCAGGAACTGTACCGCCGATATAATGTTAAAATAACCTGGAACGATCTGAATGGTTATTATAAGGAAGTAAAAAAACGTAATCCTTTTATAAATATTTTTCCGCTGACCGGTCACAATACACTGCGGGCTGCAGTCTGCGGCTACGAAGAACATAAACTCAGTCATGAAGAGCTCGCCAAAGCTCAAAAACTGCTTGATAAGACCTTCCATCAGGGAGCCTTCGGCCTATCCTCCGGCTTGCTTTATGTTCCCGGGATTTTCTCAGACGCCACGGAAATAACAGCTCTTCTTGATGTCGCAGCCATGCATCACAAACCATACACTACTCACCTCCGCAGTGAAGGTAACGGCATCCTCGAATCACTTGAAGAAACATTCAGCGCTGCACTTGTGGCAGGGTTGGAAAAGGTACACATCAGTCATTTAAAAATAGCCGGATGTGACAACTGGCATAAGATAAAGGAAGTATTCAATACTCTTGCTCATGCCAGGTCAATGGGATTAAAGGTTACGGCAGACCGCTACCCATATACAGAATCAATGACCCAGCTTAGCGTTGTGCTCCCAGCTCCGTACAATACACTTGATGATGTCGCTCTTGAAGCTCTTGTGCTTGACAATGCCGAATTTAAAAAGCTGCAAACTGCCCTGCATGATTTACCGCCGGAACGCTGGCAGACTGTACGGCTGGTTTCAACATCAGCATCCGGCATGACGGATTATCAGGGAATGGCATTTTCAGATATTGCCTCCAGGTTTAAGAGGCCTCCTGCAGAAATATGTGCTCAGATACTGCGCGAAGACGCCACTGGCGCTATGGGAGCGTTTCAAGGAATGAACCCGGACAACATGCAAAAAATTCTGCTTAAACCGTATGTTGCATGCGGTACAGATGAAACAGCAAGGCCGGAAGCTTATACATTAGGGCGTTCACACCCTCGAGGTTTCGGCTCGTTTCCAAGGTTTATAAAACTGCTGCTTGAAGCCAGACTGCCAATGCCGCAAATCATTCACCGTATCACGGCATTGCCAGCTGAAATATTCAGCATACCAGGCCGGGGAACGATCGAAACTGGCAAAATTGCTGACCTTGTGTTATTTGATCCTGAAAAACTTTCTGATAATGCAACTTTTGCCAACCCACATACTTTATGCAGCGGCATTCACACAGTATGGAAGAGTGGAAAAGTTACCTGGCAGCAGGATACCGCATGATCTATCCCCAGACATGATACGTACCGAGAACGTCGCTGATTCTTCTTCTGTGACAAAATACCCAGTCCTCTTCAAAAGCTTTTGGTGCCGAGTGAAAGAAAAGCAGTTTAACTTTTTGTAAAACCGGGTCTTTGGGGTGAGGTATTTTGTCAAAGAAGCACATAAACCCGTGCAATACATAGGACAGTCCGGATGAATTCTCTATCCTTATCTTGCCGGAAAACTCAGCATACTTTCCTCTTTTGTTGATCAAATCCTCAACCTCAAACATAATCTGATCTGCGCTATTCATATATAATATAGCTACTGAAAACGTGATCATTCGCAAAGATCCGCTTTCACCATGATAGGTCAAAAATCCGCGGTTTTTCTTGTGCTTATAATTAGTAAGATAGCTGTCGACAGAATCCAGAATTAAACATTTCAGTCGGTAAACCTCACTTGCATTTTCATCGTCTTCCATGTGATTTTTTTTAACATTACCCAAATGTTTAAAATAGTACTCCGACTCTGCAAGCTTTTTACAGAAATCGTCGACTTTATAAACCATATTTCCGCCATGCCAGCTGTCATGCACAATTATAGTATCGTCTATTATTCCTTTTATAAGCACTCCATGCAGCTTAAAGAAAGCTGTAACCGGGCCGTTTTTACACAATATATGGTATAATTGATCGCGAAAATCATCTTCTGGGAAACACCTGCAGGATAATTCCAGGTCAAGTTCTTCCCCTTTCGTCCTAATAGCATCGCTTGTGTCAAGACCGGTCAAAATACCTCGAGGATTATTTCTAATTCGATATGAACTTAGCTGATTAGGCAGCCGGATCAGGTCTTTATCAAGATAATCGCGGTACTTGTTGTCATTGAAGTACAGCTTCATCATATAAAGACAAGCATCAACACAGAGATTAATATGTCCCTGAAACACAAACGGAACATCAAGGTTGATATTGTTATTATCCGCATGATGAAATTTACTATTGTATTTTCTGTTTAGAACCCGGTCTTTCTGCCCAACAAGCCTTTGTAAACCTTTTCTCAAACGCATTTGCAACTCTCTCTAAATTCAATATTTTTAAAACTATTACGAAATATTGTATTACTTTAAATAAAAATACTATAATTCATCAGCATAAGCAAGAGTTTAGCTAACCGACAGCGCAGCAAAGAATGAATTGTTTCAAATTTCATATCAGACTGTTAGCTGCCGAAACCAGCTACAGCCATATATTCATCCTTTGGAATGGCAAAAGCAAAAAAAGCTATCTCCAAAGCACTTACAATAAATATAAACCGTAAAGAGACTGCCAATTACTGTATAAATGAGGAAAATAAAACAGGGTAATCTTTAAAAATATAAAGCAAAATTCAGAAGACACTCAGGTTCTAAAAAACAATAAAACTTATCACAAATGAAAATCAACGGCTATTTTCTTGTTTCGATCGTTCAGCTGGTCAGCACGACTGACAGCGGCGTTCCCGGCTTTGCCGTGCCAATCAAAGGTTGGTAAAATAAATACATCCCGTTTCTAAACATCAGCAACGTTGAACAAGGCGTGAGCTATAGTTGCCACCATGGCGTTGCTTTGAGGCTGAATATAATTCAGACCAAAGCAACTCCATTATACGGCACCGGCACCATTGCCGGACGCGATCCAGCGGCGGAACGCTGGAAAGTCTGCCGCTTTATACAGAAAAATACTTACTTTCTTCAAGAAAAATTCAGCTTGATTGCCTCTTCAAAGTCCGTATTTACAAATGCGTCATCACCAAGAACGTCAATCAACGGGTTATCGTCATCAGCACAGAAACCAACCGGGCTATGGCGTATCCAACCTTCGGCATATTCGTAGCGTTCTGACATCTTGCCGAAATAACAGCCGCGTTTCACCATGTCAATCAGGTAAGCGTCGTTACCCTGACTTACGTCAAGCCACTCTTTTTGACTGCGGTGGCACGAAAGCATCTGTTTTTTCAGTTCAATCGTAGTACTGATATCCACAAATAAACCGGGAATAACCGGGCGGCGCAGCTGATCAGTCAGGCTATGCGGCATTGAATGATAAACCGTCACTTTGCCGTCAATTGCGGGCTGGGTGCACTTGAAGTTAACCATTCCGCGGGAGAAAGCAGCGGAGACAGCCAAGCGCCCTGCAGACACATGATCTTCCATATAATCATAAGGGCCATGCGTCAAAACTATTTCCGGTTTAACTCTGCGGATAACGCCAACCACTTTGGACAGTTGGTCCAGGTTATAAGCTACTTCCATATCATCAGAAATGCTTTCATGGAAATGCGCTCCGATAACTTTGCAGGCAGCTATTGCTTCCTCGCGCCGTATTCTGACTATTGTTTCATAGTCATATTGATTAGTATCCAGTGAGCCGTTGGCTATATTCAGGTAATGAATTTCGTATCCAGCCTCCTTGAGTTTTATCAAGGTGCCGACCATCATGAATTCAATATCATCAGGATGGCAGGCGATGGCTATTGCTGTTTTTGGCATAATTTCACCTGTTTAGTGCATTTCAACATCGCAGACGCCAAAGACGCTGCGTAGAAAACTGAACTGAATACAGTCGTGATCCGAAAGTAATGACATAGGAACCGCTGAATCAGCGATTTGTTGAGAAATCATATAAGTTGTCAACCTCATTCCGAACGGGTTGTCATGATGCCCGGGATGCCAGATTGAAACTTTTTCAGCCTGCCAGGTTTGGACCGGGCCCACTGTAACCGCTGATGAAGGTATATTTTGCACTGTTCCGCCACCAGAAGTCCGGGCGTTCTGCATCAAAGTAATAGGGGGCAGCTCTACCTGACGAGTTGAAAACTGGCGGTATTCCTCAGGTGTCAGGAGGTTGTCTTTGTATTTGCCTTCACGCTTAAGCGGGTCATTGAAAGCCCAGTGCTTAACTTCGCCCTGACCTCCCTGCATAACAACGCAGCGAGCATTATTCCATGACTCGATATATTCTTTGGGGGTCTCTGTCGGAAAATGCAAATTCTCCATTGGCATCCGCAGCTCAGGCTTAATGTGATTGAAACACATCTCCATATCTGCTTTGGCAAAGCCGAGCGCAAAGTCCATATCAGCAGCTTTTTCGTCTATAATCCATTCATCCATTCCCCAGAAATGGCAGTTTTTCAGGCTGAGATTCATTTCGTTAACCATCTGAGCCACTAGAGGCAGTTGTTCAGTTGGCCCGATCGGACCGCAAATACCGGCTGGATTTTCAGGAGTCGACTGTTGCCATGCATTGATATATTCAAGTGCTTCCGCGCAGTAAAATTCCTGAACAGTATCGTAAATATTTATTTTGAAACCGGGACGCTCAAAATCTTTAAGATTATCAATATTTATTTTGCGGCTTCGTCCAGAATCGCATGGTCAAGGGTCGTATAGTCCCACCAATCGGGTGCCACTTTGCTTAACGGTCTCATCGGTCTCTCCTTGAAATAATGTTAAACTAATTTAATAGACATTTTCTATTAATATACCAATTTTTAAGATTCCGTCAAGGGCCTGATTTGTTTTGACATGAAATAATCCAGTTAAATGATTGAAAAACAAGCCGAAAGCGGATAATATGTCTTCATAAGTGTTAAATTAATGGAGACAACTTGATATGCTGCGACTTGTAAAACTCTGTGCATTTGCTACAGTCACCTGTTTTTCAGTCTGGTTTGCAACCGGCTGCGCAACAGCTAAGCTTCCTGCAGGCGATATTGATACTTACACTAAATACGCCAGACAAATAAGCATTCTGCATGACAAACAACTTAGGTCCAACACTCAGGAAAAATACGAGGCAGCACTGACAATAGCCAAGGGGATTGACTTCAGTTATTGCCGCGAAGTAAAAACTCTTGACAAAATATTTGGCGGCAAACATGATGCTAAACTTGGTGACTATGTTAACAACATGCAGGTTATCATTTTTTACTATCAGTACAAAGCCAAAAGCATCCGCTTTGTCTTTCAGCGTTACAAAAATGCAATTATCAAGTCTGAAATTAAAATCAAAAATTGATCCATGCTGAACACCATACGCTGATCGCGAGTTCACTGGAGACGTTTACTTACTGGAGTAATTACAGCTTTAACATGATTATATTTGATGATGAACGCTTCATGCGCAGGGCTCTGGCCCAAGCTGAAATAGCTTTTGATGGCGGAGAAGTACCAGTCGGAGCCGTTGCAGTCATGAACGGCAGGGTCATAGCCCGCGCTTCAAATCAGGTGGAACTTCTTAAAGACGCCACTGCTCACGCCGAAATACTCGTCATTACAGAAGCAGCCAGAGCTATCGGTGACTGGCGACTGGATAACGTCGACATTTATGTAACCAAAGAGCCTTGCGCCATGTGTGCCGGTGCTATGGTCAACTCACGTGTCAGAAGAGTCATTTTCGGAATGCCTGATCTCAAAACAGGGGCTTGCGGTTCAGCTATGGATATTACCGGATTCAAACAGATGCTGTGGAATGTAGAGGTAAAATCCGGTGTCCTTGAACACGAATGCCGCTGTCTGGTGCAGGATTTCTTTAGAAAAGTACGCTCCGCCAAAGGACTTTCAGGGGAAAAAAACTAACCGGTATGATCATTTAATTATAACTCAAATATATTACCTGAACTACGCTCAACATCAGCATTTTCAGCAACATATATACTGCCGCAACCATTTATCTTGAATAATAAAAAATTTGATTTTGGTCGAACATTCAATTAATTTTAATGTCTAAAATTGTAGCAAAGCATAGCAAATAATACCAGTAGAAAGTAGGAGAACTCTCTTATGGAGCAACATGAAATACAAGAACTCCAGAACAAAATCCGTGAAATCTCGGCTTTTCTACAGCCTTTAAAAACCGAGATAGGTCGTATTATTGTAGGGCAGGAACACTTGGTAAACCGTTTACTCATGTCTTTAATTGCCGATGGGCATGTCCTTCTCGAAGGCGTTCCCGGACTGGCTAAAACCATGATGGTTAAAACTCTGGCTCAAGCAATCAACGGCAGTTACTCCCGTGTACAGTTCACCCCTGACCTGCTCCCGGCTGACGTTATCGGTACCAGAATTTACAACGCTGAAGAACATACTTTCAGTACCCGCCTGGGGCCGGTTTTTGCAAATATTGTTCTGGCTGACGAAATCAACCGTGCACCGGCAAAAGTCCAAAGCGCGCTTTTGGAGTGCATGCAGGAAAAACAAGTTACAATCGCAGGTGAAAGATTTGAGATGCCCAAGCCATTTCTGGTAATGGCAACTCAAAACCCGATTGAACAGGAAGGTACTTACCCGCTGCCGGAAGCTCAAGTCGACCGCTTTATGTTCAAGCTTCGCGTTGACTATCCTAAACGTGACGAAGAAAGAATTATCCTTGATCGCATGGCCCATCCTGAACTTGACCTGAAGGCTATCGGCGTCGGGGAACTTGCGGATATTGAAACAGCACGTAAATGGGTAGACAAAATTTATATCGATGAAAAAATAATCGAATACATTCTTGACATGACCATCGCCACCCGTCCGGCACGCCTCAATGAATTGTCATCACGTCAATCATCCGCCAAGCTCGACAAATTCAAGGATTTGATTGAATACGGAGCGTCTCCACGTGCCGGCATCAACATGGCGCTCGCCGCCAAAGCAAACGCTTTTATGGCTGGTCGTGCTTATGTCGTTCCACAGGATGTCAAAGATGTGGCTGCTGATATTATGCGCCATCGTATCATGCTGACATACGAGGCTGAGGCCGAAAACCTTGACTCCGACGACATTATCCAAATGCTGTTGAACGAACTGCGCACCCCGTAAACGGAGTATCACGCTTGAAATAACCTTTTGTGTCACAGCAAAATAAAAACGGGAAGAAACATGCTGCCATCTGAACTTATAGCTCAAGTCAGAAAAATAGAGATCCGCACTCGCCGAATGGTGGATGACATCATCGGCGGCGCCTACCACAGTGTTTTTAAAGGCAGTGGTATCGAGTTCGATGAAGTGCGGGAATACACCGAGGAAGATGACGTACGCAATATCGACTGGAACGTTACTGCCAGAATGGGTACGCCGTATATCAAAAAGTACGTCGAAGAACGTGAACTCAACGTCATGCTGCTGGTTGATGTTTCCGCCTCCAGTGCCTTTGGAAGCGGACAGAAATCAAAGCGCAACCATGCCGTTGAGACCGCTGCCCTGCTCGCCTTCAGCGCAATTCGCAACAACGACCGTGTCGGACTGATAATGTTCAGCGATCAGACCGAACTTTACTTGCCGCCGCGCTCAGGCCGTAAGCACGGTCTGCGGTTAATTCGTGAACTTATGGCGTTTAAACCAAGCCGCAAAGGAACTAATATTGATTCGGTTCTTCAGGAAGCCATCAGAGTACTTAATAAACGCACTGTAATATTCCTGATCAGTGATTTGATTGATGACAACGATTTCGAAAAATCTCTAAAAATAGTTAACCGAAGGCACGACGTTATAGCCGTGCGCATTCTGGATCCGCACGAACTCTACTGGCCAGCCGGTGTCAATATAATGGTTGAAGATGCCGAAACTGGGGAAACCGTCGCATTTAACGGACGCAACCGTAAAATATTAGCTGGATTTGAAAAAATATCCGGCGGCTTCCATGATAAAAAACGGAAATTATGCGACCGGGCTAAAGTAGATATGATTGACATTCGATGCGGCGATGACCTGGTCAAGCCATTAGTTAAGTTCTTTAACACCAGACGGCGTAGAAGATAGCCAAAGTTTAATTATTAATCAGCTAAGCAAATCAATTGCAACATAAAAGTGAATTGTGCATAAAACTATGACAACAGCCGGGAGAATAAAATGGCCCAGGGAGGACTGAAAAAGACACTTTGCATAACGGTCGTCAGCTTGGTTGTGCTGGCAGCTTTATTAGCTGCAGCCTGCGGCGGCCTTTACTGGTACAGCATAAAGAAAAACCAGCCGGTCGAAGCAATAACCACAGTAAAACTTTCTGCTCCAGAAACAAAGCTCGGGCAGGAAGTAACAGCAGTAATCAGCTTCAAATGCCCTTGGCACCGAAAACCGATTGCCGCTCAGGCAACTACCGGAAAAGGTGCTACCCTTGTAGAAGAACCAGTCATTACCCGCAAAAAGATCGGCGTCGGGTACTGCGTCTGGAACGTCACTGTTGATATGAAGCCTTACCGCACAGGCATTATTCCAAGCGGGAAACTGTTTATGGAGTTTAATCGCTATGATAAAACCACCAAAGAGATCAAAAGCGAGTTCATGATTCCTCCTCTGAAAGTTAATGCTATAAAACTTAACGCTCAGCAAAAACTACAAATAGCGGGAGAAATTCAGCCGGAAACCTTTGAGCAAACTTACCACAAGTATATAATCATTGGCGGTGCTGTCCTAATATTCATCGTCATTGCTCTTATAATTATGCTTTTCAGAAAACGTAAGGAAAAACAAACAATCATCACACCGTGGGCTGCGGCACTGATAGATCTGACAGAGCTCAGAAGCGGCATGAAATCCGGCTCTATCGGCCTTGAAAAATGCTTTTCACAACTAACTGATATTGTCCGCGGTTATCTTGAAAAACGCTTTAAAGCCAAAGCAACGCAGCAGACAACTTATGAATTTCTGCACGACCTTCGTCAATCCGGCGGCCCTTTGCCCGACAAACATCGGCCTTTCCTGGAAGAATTTATGACAGCTGCTGATCTGGTCAAATTTGCAAAACTTCCACCGGATCAAAATATCCTCGACAATGCCCTGAATAAAGCTGAAAAGCTGGTCACTGAAACCCGCCCCGGGCTGGAAGAACAAAATGATGGAGGTCAAAAATGACTTTTGCTTATCCCTGGATACTCTTTTGCTACATTCCGCTGCTCGCAATAGCGTGGTACGTCTGGAAGAAAAAACCGCAGCCATCTCTGCAAGTATCAACCACAAAAAACTTTAAAGCCGCCAACGGCAACAGCAAAGGTCATGTTTCACGAATCCCAATGCTGCTTTATCTGGCCGCTTCAGCTGTTCTTTTGCTGGCCCTTGCCCGCCCGCAGCGCAGCATTGAAAAAGTTGTCATTCGTGCCAAAGGCATTGACATAATACTGGCAATCGACCTCTCAGGCAGCATGCAGGCCATGGATGTACCAGACGGCATCAGCACTACCAACGGCCTGAAGAGCGCTATCAATACCGGCAAAATTAAAGATCGTCTTGAGGTCGCGAAACAGGAAATCAAACACTTTGTAAAACAGCGCCCCAATGACAGAATCGGTTTAATAGGTTTTGCCCGTCTGCCATATACAATTTGTCCTCCCACCCTCGACCATGCCTGGCTGCTGGCTCACCTTGGACGCCTCCAGCCAGGAATGATTGGGGACGCGACAGGAATATCCGGCCCTATCGCCAGCGCGGTATACAGGCTCAAAAAATCTGACTCCAAGCGTCGTGTCATGGTTCTTTTCACTGACGGAGCAAATAATGTCGCAGCTAGAGTATCACCCCGCCAGGCCTCTAAACTAGCTAAGGAATTCAATGTAGTAATTTACACTGTCGGCATCGGCAGTAACAATGCATTTGTTATGTCGGATACCTTTATGGGCCCGAGGTTTGTACCGGTAAGAGGGGCTTATGATACACCTTTATTGAAAGACATAGCCAAGTTTTCCGACGGTCAGTATTACAGCGCGGCCGATGCCGAAGGACTTCGCGAAGTGATGAGCCAAATCAACAAAATGGAAAAAACTACTGTAGAACAGCCCAAATATGTTGATTATAAAGAATTCGCACCATTACTGGCTGCGTTTTCACTGATTTTATTCCTGCTGGGGTTTGTCGCGGAAAATTCTTTATTCTTAACTGTTCCTTAAAACTAATTAAACTTTATCAAGGGGGCACTATGCCCCCTTTTTTAATTTAAAGAGCTGGTAAGCTTCTCATAAAATCACTGGAGATTCTTCTGAAATCATCCGCTTCACTCCACATGAGAGGGTGATCTCCTGAATTGCAAATATATACTCTACTTCCCTCTATTTGCTGACTCATCCTGCACAGCTGTCCACCAATATCAGGCAAAAAAGAATCCTGCAGGCTGCCAGTTAAGAGAACCGGGCACTTTATCTCTTTAAGCCTTCTTTGAAAACAATCACCTCCATTTTCAGCCAGGCGGATAAGGTTTTCACTGTCAGCCTCTACCACTTGCTTCCAGTCGGCGCCATTGGCAGTTGACCAGAAATAAACCTGCTCATCTGTGCATTTATTACGCTCTTCAACTCCATGCCGGAGCTGTTCCGGAGAAAATTTCTCAACGCAGCTATCGGCAATTACAGCCGTGACATTTTGCGGAAAATGTATAGCCACCAGTAATGCAGCAACAGCACCGCCGCTGGTTCCCATGATAATACACTTTTCCTGCCCGAGGTGCTCAGCCAGAGCTTTTGCCTGACAAGCTCCATGATACCACCAGTCTTCGGGCCAGTCTTTTAACCTGTCCGACTGCCCGGTTCCTAAAAAATCCAACGCTGCCGTCTGGTAATCAGAACTGAAATAATCCAGTTCCCCCTCATCCAGACGGATGAAGCTGTGTTGCCCGGTAAGATAATCAGTAATGGCCCGTTTCCCTGGGCTCTGTAAAAAATTTCGTGTGAATTATAAGTAAAAAACGACATAGTATAAGACTCCCTGAACTGAAAGTTGTTTAATCAGCTTTTTATAATTTTACTGAATTCGGTAGTATTCGACAAGTGCCGATAAAACTATGTATCTTTCAGTTTCTCACTTTAAAATCTCCACAATAGCATTGTAGTATATTTTTAGCTTTTAATAACCATACTCTTGAGGCCTCTGACCCGGGTGTCATTTCCGAGTTTCTCGGCAATTCTGACTAGCTCATGATCTGTAAAAGTAGGAAGTTCGGGCAGGTTTTCGTCAATAGTTTCAACTGGATTAAACTGCTGTAATGTCCATGTCTCAAGCCCAATAGCATTTAATTCACTCCGCATTTGGCGTAAATCGTCAATGCTCAATAATGCTCGATGCACTGTAGTGCGGACGTCAATCTGAATATTATTGTCCAGAGCGAATTTGATAACACTGAGCACCTTGTTTCCAAGCTCATCCATATTATTGCGTGAAATCTCAACGTACTTTTCTACCGGAGCTTTGTAGTCAACGCCCATAGCATCAAGGCCGGCTTCGTTATGAATCGCAAAAACTCTTTCAGGCATACTGCCGTTGGTATCCAGCTTAACCAGATATCCCATTTTTTTGACTTTTTTGATAAAGGGCAGCAAATCTTTTTGCAGAATCGGTTCACCACCGCTTATAACTACGCCTTCCAATTTGCCTTTACGTTTTTCTAAAAATTCAAAAAACTTTTCTTCAGGAACACGAGGCTGGCTTTCAGGGTCAAAAACCAGGCAGGGATTATGGCAGTAAGGACAACGAAAATTACACTCTCCAACAAATATAATACAGGCAATCCTGCCCGGAAAGTCTACCAGTGTAAATGGATGCAAACCGCGAATATTCATAGTCCTAACCTATATTTAATGAATAATATTTGAAAAAGTTCTCAAAAATGCTATTCTAATTTAGTAGCATTAAAATTAATGTTGCCTGTTTTCGAATTGTATCAAAAGCTTGATTAAGATACCAGCAGAGCAATTAAAAGCCAAGCTGCATTTTAATCAAATGCCTCTAAAATATATTTTTGAAATGAAACGGTAGTTCATGACAGAAAAAACAGTCGTCATAAAAACAGCATTAGTTATCCCTTTCTATAACACTGGACGTAAAATCCAGTTAGGTACACTTGCTGAAATGCTGAATGATGAACCGGGGTTGACACTTTGCTTTGTTGACCGCGGAAGTACTGACCGCTCCTCCTCAATTCTAAAGGATTTCTGCAGCCGATTTGAAACCCGTACGGTATTTCTTCAACCCGGAGGTCATTTAAGTTTTGTCCGGGCAATTTATTTTGGATTGAAAAAAATGTTTGAAGACGAAAGCATGGGATATGTAGGATACTGGGATGCCGAAATGGCGACTCCGCTGAGCGTGCTGTTCAAGTTCGAGAAAATGCTGAAATACACCAACCTGCGTATGGTAATGGGTTCCAGGATGCCCAGACTGGGAAGTCAGATTCACACTCGGGTTTTCTCGCATGTCTGTCGCCGTGTCAGCTCAAAAATGATTGCGTTTTTCCTTAAACTGCCGGTTTATGATGCTCAATGTCATGCCAAACTTATTGATGCTAAGCTTTGTCGCGAACTTATAAGACTGCCATTCAGGACCAACATGCTTTTCGATGTGGAGCTTATAAAACGAGTCAATGAACTCTACGGCAGACATAAGACGAAGCAGATTGTCAGTGAATTCCCATTGCCACGCTGACAGGAAGGTAATCAGCCTAAAGCTTTCAGAAAAATGCTTTTAGCACCGTTTGCCCTGATTTTTCTGTTCTCATTGAAGGATATGCGTTCAAATAATCCTAAACCTATCGTTTAAGACAAATTTATAAAAGGCATCTCATTCTCTGGATGTTCATTATAGCCGAAGCTCTTACAGAATTTGTCCACCTTTCATCCTCTGTAAAATCAGTATCAGATGAAATATCTAAATCCAACTGCTTAAAATAATCAGGATATAGTTTTAGCTGGTTCAAAAAGAAACCAGTAAATGAATGCTGCTTCTTACCTGCGTGCCCCTCAGTGAAAAATTTTCTTATATATTGAATTATAAACTGCGGTGAATCAGAAGTATTCACTTCAGATCTCAGTTGCTCAGCGTATCTTTTTTTATCGCTCCTTTGTCCGTTAAACAAAGCCTTTACAGAGTGACTGTTGATCCAGGCAAGATAGTTGTAAACTGCATTATTTATTATTTCATGCAAATCATGAGTCTGCTTTTCGATAAAACCTTTGTGCAGCTCCTCAGCTTTGTCCTTAGTCGGCTGTTTCATGAAGCTCAGCTTATCATGATCTCTATGAATTTTAAAAATCCTGAAAGCCCCGGCAGGAGTATTTGGTCTGCCGAAAACACCGTCAATATTAGTTTGATTTTTCCCGAGATAATAATCATCCAGAATATGCCCGAAAATGCAGTAATAACCTTCCGGCAAACTCAAAACTTTGCGACGATTCCTGCACAAATCTTCAAGATGAGTATCTTGAATCCAGTGATAAACGTCTTCTCTATTATGGCGCAATTTCTGAGATAAGTTGTAATTTATTTTGCGAATCATATACAAAATATCGCGTTTTCGCTCATCGCCAGTTGCTTTTTTGTATGCCTTTCTCAAAAAAGTTTCATCAAAGGGGGCATGTGAAAAAACACAATACTTCCCGCTGGCTCGTTCCACTTCAAAAGCTTTGATTCTAGGTATGTAAATTTCAGTCGCAATACGCTCAAAATCCTGACGCTGTTCGGGCAGAAGCCTTGGGTAATTGAAGGAACATGACTGCTGGGCCATCGAAGTGAATCCACATCTGTAATATCTATTTCCCCATGCATTGATAAAACTAAGGCCGTGGTTTGAAAGTACAATTGTGAAATTAATTCCTGCCTGAGCCATTTTTTCATAGAGCATCAGGGTCATGTAGTCGGAATTACCGCGATCGCAAAGTGTGTCCCCAAGCAAAATAAGCTTTTGATAATGACAGGCTCCACTTACAAAGACAAGCTTATCCAGCATCTTCTTGAAATTATCGTGATCCAGGGATTGATAAGCTGCGCTTATACTGTTTTGTACTTTTATGTCAGCGATACAATATCCTGCATACAGGAGAATCCAGAAGAGCTTAAAAGCATTACCATGGAGGTCACCAATGGTATACGAACCAGGACGCTTACCATTGTCTGTTTCAGGCAATCCGGCTTGCCTGTAAGCACTAAAGCGGTCGTCAAAGTTCGAGTTTTGTTTACTAAAAGAAAAGCTTTTGTAGCCTTCTGGCATTTT
>JAAEMX010000378.1 GCA_024225035.1 Lentisphaerota bacterium | reverse complement strand
TAAATCTTGGGTTTAAGTAAAGGCATCCATTCTTTTATAAGTCTGTTAAACCTTTCCCAATTCCATTTTGGTCTTCCTCCTCTCCTATTTAACCACTTTTGTAATAGCCGTTTCACTCCTTCAAAATAACAATTTATTCCTTTACTATTGAATGTAATGCCATAATAGTTATAATGACCTCTTAGTTTCACGTTTATTTCAGCAATAAGCTCTTTCAGTTTTCTTTTGCGATTAATTTTAATAAAATCTTTCATCTTATCAAATGCAACAATAAGTTTCTTTTTACTTGTCTTACGTATCAAAATCATGTAACCTTTACGGCTTATACCAAGATAATGAGTAAATCCAAGAAAATCAAAACTTCTGTCGCCCTCATTTCGTTTACTGTTTAAGTTCACAACTTTTGTCTTATCAGGGTGCAATTCAAGGTCAAATTTCTTAAACCGCTTTGATAAAACATACATTACTCGCTTTGTATCATCAGTATTTTCAAATCCTAAAACGAAATCATCGGCATAACGAACTATAAAACTTTTGCCTGATAGTAATGGTTGTATCTCTTCTGAAAACCATTTGTCTAAAACATGATGTAAATAAATATTGGCTAATAAAGGTGATATTACACCACCTTGAGGTGTTCCTTCTGACGGATAACTTAGTTGTCCGTTTTCAAAAATGCCTGCTTTTAACCATTTATCTAACATCTTGCGTATCACTCCGTCTTTCACCCGTAAGTTCAAAAATTCTCGCAATATTCCATGATTTATTGTTCCGAAAAAGTTCGTTATATCTGCATCTATAATATTATGCAGTCCTTTAAAACTTACTTCTTTAAACATAAAATCAATGGCTTGATGTGCTGAATGTTCTTTCCTAAAACCATATGAAAAATCTTTAAAGTCATTTTCGTATATCGGATTTAATACTCGACGCACACTCTCTTGAAGTATTTTATCTTCAATGGTAGGAATGCCCAAAGGACGTTTCCCTTTTTTACCCTTGTCAAGATACACCCTGCGAACAGGGGGTGCTTTATACTTCCCGCTTTTAAAATCTGACAGCAGTTTTGGAAGTCGATTTTCTAACTCTTTATTATAATCATGCCAAGTTTTATTATCAACGCCCGAAGCACTATTTTTGTTCAGACTTTCAAAACTTGACCGCAGAAAATCAACATCTATAAACTGATGCAGATTTGTTAAGGCTTCTTGCTCGAACTTCTTCGCTCTTTCTGCTATCTGTAACTCATAAGTTAACATTTTAATTTCCATCACAGGTATGGTTTATGTTTCTAAATTACAGTCCCGATTTAAGACAACATCCTTCCTTACTTGTCGGCTTTCT
>JAAEMX010000377.1 GCA_024225035.1 Lentisphaerota bacterium | reverse complement strand
CATCATCACATACTACATATTCGAAGGTGTCAATTCCTACAAAGTCAAGCTCTGGTGTGTAAGTCACTACACCTGTCACTGTATTTACAGTTGCTGTTCCATTACTTGGATCTGTAATTACTTCTACAGTCGTTGGATCAATATTTCCTAATGGATCAAGATCATCATTATCATTCGCAGTTACATCAATATCAATTGGTGTATCTTCTGATGCTGTAACAGCATCATCAACCGCTACTGGTTGATCGTTCACTGGATCAATGGTGATCACTATAATTGAAGTGTCACAGATACCAGCTCCTGTACAACTTACAATACAAATTGTATCCTGTCCATAAACATTCGGATCGGCAACGTATTCAACACATGGTGCTGTAGTTACTGCACCTACACCTAAGTCTCCTTGATCACACATGTTCACATCAACTATAGGATCTTGCATATTAGTTATGTCATCCGTACATACTGTAAACATGCTGTCTTCAGGTATGGTTACGAAT
>JAAEMX010000376.1 GCA_024225035.1 Lentisphaerota bacterium | reverse complement strand
TTTTTCAATGACACCGTCAGAGCGGTGTATTACTTTCATTACATATAGCTCAGCAATATATGGCTGTTTATCCATATCATTTGCTTTGGGCACTACTAAGCCAGTGGTCTCAGTATCGAACAAATTAGCTATTATTTCTTTTTTCATGAGTTGTATTCCAATTGTTTAAGTAATTGTAAAAGGTGAATGGCTTTGTCAATATCTTGCTTACCATTCTTAAATTTGTATCGACTAACATACTTGACAACAGCGGATTCTATACCGCCCATCTTGTTAGCATGGCAGAACTCTACAGGTTGTATTTTCATATCCTTATAGTGGCTACCGCCAACTTGGTCTTCCAGAGCAGACTTACTAGGCTTATCAGTAGAGTTATGATCATTAGCATTAGCACTCATACAGAACCCAGTGTTCTTCTTTACGCTAACTGCTCTGTCATCCCAAAACTCTTTAAATTCTTTCCGCTTGATGCAAGTTATTTCTAACTTCGGCAGCCCTGCTTCCACTAGCCATCTTTCTATAAAAGGAATTGCTTCTTTATCATTGGCTCTTGCTGTAAATATTACAACCTTGTGACCACACTTGGTCAAATCCTTAACTCTATCAAGCATCACTGGTATTGGCTTGCCTATGTGTTCTATGCCTCTCCATTTATCATAGAGAGCCAGAGTTCCATCTAAGTCAACTGCTATTGTCATTATTTACCCCTTAAAATATCGACTTGTTTTATAAAATGAAGATACTGTTCAGTACCCTCGTAATCACTAGTTATCAAACTATCA
>JAAEMX010000375.1 GCA_024225035.1 Lentisphaerota bacterium | reverse complement strand
GCTTCCGTCGGCAAGCGATACTCGTAGCCAGTCGCCAGGTTCCCCGCTGCCATCTCTTGCGCGGTCAAGGCCGTACAGTACGCCACAGCGTCGTTCCAGCTGACTAGCTCCACCGGCAAGTTCGGACCGGAGAAATTTGACGGATTCGAACCCATCAACGCCTGGTATTCCGCCTGGGTCACCTCATGCTCCCCCATCCAAAACGCCTCGCTAATTGTCACGTTGTGAACTGGTTGCTGATTGGCGTTGTTGTAGTACGGAGCCGCGTTGGGCGCATTCGACCCCATGTCAAACGACCCCGCCGGAATCGACACCATGCCCGCAACCGGCTGCGAGTAATCAAACGTGACGCTCAGACCATTCGAAAAGTTCGAATCGCTCGTCTGCACGGCCCGGTCACGGTGCCACACCTGGAAGTGCCAAGTGGCTCCGCTCGTGATCATGGTTGACGGGGAACTTGGGATCGTATCCGGCACGTCGAAGCCGCTGCCCGTCGATGAGGTACCCACCAAGTTCTGAAAGACACCCGCGCTGTCAAAGCGCCCCACTGAGTTCGAAAGGCCACCAGCAACGTTGTACCGGAACACCTGTGCCGTTCCCGTGCCGACCAGGCAGTTGAGACCATTGCTGGTTACAACACCCGAAGTCGCCTCATTGCCAACCAGGAAGTAAGCCAGTTCACCAGGCACCCCCTGGGTCACCTCCAGGTGCAGGTCACTACCCACACCACTGCCAAACGCACCCGTCAAGGTCGTGGGCTGG
>JAAEMX010000374.1 GCA_024225035.1 Lentisphaerota bacterium | reverse complement strand
GCTTACAGAATTAGGATACCACGTCTAAGCAAAAGTACAACGTAAATAGCGTCAAATAGCGCTAAAACTACATACAGCAACAAAGAAATCAAGTTTTAGCATAATGGAGGTTCATATGACACAAGCAGTAGCCATGTTTAATTTCGAAGATGCCAATGTCCGAGTTATTAACAAGAACGAAGAGCCGTGGTTTGTTGCCAAGGATGTGTGTGATGTATTAGGATTCAAATATGCCAGTGACGCAACAAAATACTTGGATGAGGAAGAAAAAGCTCTGATTAATAATCCGAGCTTCACCTCTAACCCCAACGGTGATGTTTCTATCATCAACGAATCCGGCCTGTACTCTCTCATCTTAAGAAGTCGGAAGCCTAACGCCAAAAAGTTTAAACGCTGGGTAACTGGCGAAGTGCTGCCATCGATCAGAAAGCATGGGGCCTATGCAACACCGGATACAATTGAGAATATGCTAACAGACCCCGACAGCATGATTAAAGTTTTGACTGCGCTAAAACAGGAGCGTAAAGAAAAAGAAAAACTTATTCCTAAAGCGGCGCACTCTGATCTGGTCTGCGACAGCGAAAGCCTGTTCACTACTACGCAGATTGCCAAGCGTCTCGGCACCGGAGCACAGTCCTTAAACAAGTTCCTTATATATAAAGGAATATTGCGACAGGATAAAATGCCCGCATTCAAAATTCAGAATCGCAACGGTGAGCTGTTTAAAATCGTCGTTCACAAAATCAGTGAGGATAAAACTACACAATACATTAAATGGTTTGAAGCCGGAGCTCGCTACATAACAAGCTTGTGGCAGCGTGACGATTTGCTTCTGGCATAGAATTTCCCATGATGACTCCTTTCGTTTCCCGCGACCGGACGGTGGCAACGCCGCCCACTATTATCCCAGAGAAAGAGGAAATATTATGAAACAACGACACATAAGAATCATATCCAAAACCGCAACTTGGCTTTTTGCCATTTCTTTAGGTTTTTCGTTTTGTAGAGTATGCGTGAAATATGAATTTGCTCCCAGAATCGTTGGCATTGTTTTAACG
>JAAEMX010000373.1 GCA_024225035.1 Lentisphaerota bacterium | reverse complement strand
TGATTATTTTAAAGTCAACATTATTAAAAAACTCAAGCAGCCAATCCACACCAAATTTTATATTCTCATCAATATCTCCTCTTGTGATATACCCAAGAAGATTTCTTAAAAATGGACTTTTTTTAGAAATAAAATCTGCTATTTGATAGCGTGATATGAATTTATTTTCAGGATTATTCATAAACGCCACAAACATTCCCATGGTAATAGTTTGGGCATATTGATGTGCAAAATCTCTTTCCGTTATACAACCTGTCAAAGTCTTTTTAAAGACGTTAAAATGATTTCTTAGTTTATCCTGATTTTTCAGACTATTATTTTTTAAGGCAGCTTCAATTACCATTTCAAAAACTTTAGCTTTCTCAGCCATTATACTAGAAAGCTTTTCTATGGATTTTATAAATGCTCCACGATGAACATAAAAATCATCAATTAACTTTTGAAAAATATTAAACCGCTTAGGAAAATGCAAAACTTTATTGGCTACTTTTTCGCCTATTTTTACCTCTTCAATAAAGTTACCATAACGATAAAGTCTGAACTCTAAATAATTAGTGATTATCAAATTATCTAGGCTATTTCTGTAACGTGAAAATTGCTCATTATACTTCTTGCTTGATAAGTCACTCCCAATATCTTTTGTCTCTATATAGCCAAATGGCATTTCACTTCGTAAAACTGCATAGTCTGGAATTCCACAGTCGATATTTTTGGGTTGTGGGATTGCTTTAATATCATCATCAATACTTGTGACTAATTTTTCTAAATCACTTGAGTATGACTGTTCACTTGCATAAGTTGTAGCCAGTTTGGACTCTATGCTAGACAAGTATGTATTAACATCAGTAGGGGTAAACATACTCTCCTCCTTGAATGTTATCCATAATATAATTATAACATGTTATTTATTAGAATGCAATAATTTATGCCTATACTGACATTCCAACATTCTTGCACTCTTTAAAAGTAGGGCTGCCGTTAACTTAGACATAGCCAGTCATCCAATTACTCTTAGGGCGTACCTGTGGTTGTACATTATTTTCAGGTGGTGATGCCTTGGGTTTGAGGCACTCTGCTTTCCTATGTCTCCAGTAATGTTTTTTTAGTTTAGCGATAGCGAAATCTTCCAATGCCAAGTACATTTTACTCGTATCAAAGTAGTCATGTATGCGGTTATTGTGGACATAGTTTTCAAACATATTACCTTCTTTTTTATTTGAGTAATCAGGCCGTAAAGCCGCAATTTCTCGAACATAGTCATCAGTTATTTCCTTATCCGGCAGCAAATACCAATAGTAATTATCTTTTTTGTCCTGAATGTAAATGTAATAAAGCAAACTGGACTTATACTCTTTCTCGCGGAAAAGAATAAGGTCTTTGTGATTCTTTGACTTTCGAAATTTCTCATTACCCCGGTTCTCACCTTTGTAAGTATACAAACGGCGGTGCTTTTTCACAAAACTGGCGACTTCATGCTTGCGGTGCCCGCCTTCGTCAATTATTCCAAGTATTGGCTGGATACCTAAATATTCAGCATACAATACGTCTTCAAGCGTCCGCACCGGAACAAATTGAGTACTTGCCTGTTTTGCAACTAGCCGCCGCCGCTCGTTAAATTGTTCGCGCTCCTCTTCAGTTAATTCCAGATATTCACAAAAACCATAAGCCAGCTGCCAGCGATTGCAGTTAATGTCCAATGCCCGGATTTCCCACTTCCAGCCGTAATCCTGAGTATCAGCGGATAAAAACACCCCTTCAATAGTATCCGGGTCTGGCAACTTAGCCGCGCAATGACTCCGGATGGCATCGACTTGGGTAGAATTGACTTTGCGTTCTCGAAATGGTAATCCCCGCCAAGAGTTATCAAAGAGAATTTGCTTCTTTAGGCTTCCAGTATGGCCTGCTTCAAGTTGTACTGCCGCCACTTTATCCCATTTAAATGCCTCAAACTGACTGGCTAAAACTCCCCACTGAAAACCATAATGCGGGCTCTTGCCCTTTAAACGTTTCGGATGGCGATGAATATAGCCGCCCTGTAAATTCATAGCCCGTTTCATATCCTCAGTATGTTCAAATTTACACACTGGACACACTAATCTGGCAGTGCCGAGAATCAGGTTCTTTTCCGTGTCAGTCTTAAATTGCAAATTATGGATATCCGCTGAACGCATAGTCAGACCGGGGTGTTCACCTTTTAAAGATTTACACTTCGGATTCTGACAGTGCAGATACCAGAAGCCCATGCTTGAACCTTTAAATTCCTGCCAGATTTTAGAGGCTTTAGTTCCAGTGGAACTGTTACGATCAGAACCTTTCACTGTGCATACCTTATATAATATAGATTCGGCGAATGATCGGGTACGCTTGCGCATGTCTTCAAGATTATCCACCGTGGCAGCATGGTCTATCCAGTCATCCAACTCATCAGCGACATTGATCTTAGCCGACTTGGAAGTAATCCGTCGCCCTGAGCCCTGAAAAAAGCTGGTCAGCTGTGAAAACTTGTAGCGGTCAGCACGAACCGCCTTGGGAACGGATAGTTCCGCAGCCAGTTCCGGAATAGCTTCCATTAGTGGCTTGAATTTATCAGTATTGATTTCAGTAGCTTTGTCATCAGACTCATAGCAAACTAAGGATAGACACTGCTGAAAAATAAACGTCCACAAAAGACCACACACCCAAGCCAGAGTTTTTCCGGTCTGCTCGGGCGCACACACCGTAACTTCTCGCCGAGTTCCGGCAAAATCCCATGCGTCAATTGGGCCTCTTAAATAAGGAGTCAAACTTAAATCAAGCTTGCTGCGGATACGGGCTGAAACCACGTGCTTAAAATCCACATTTTCCTCGGCCCAGTCTGCCGGACTTACTTTCTGCTTAATACTCAGGTTACTTACAGCAACTCGAATACGGCTTTTGACAGATCGGTGT
>JAAEMX010000372.1 GCA_024225035.1 Lentisphaerota bacterium | reverse complement strand
CTGGTGGACCGCATGCAGACGCTGCATGGGACGAAGTACGCCTAGAGGTCGTAGCTGAATTGATCAATGCCAACTATGCTGACTACTTTGCGGAGGGCTGATTCCATGAATGAATCGGGGTCAGATCGGACTGATCCAAGCGTAGCCCTTCGCATCGTGCTCCGGGCCGGTATAGCAATGGCGCTGCTGCTCGTCTTAGTCCTCACACTGCACCCAGCAATAAGTCCGGGCCCTGGTCGGTCAATTCAACTCATTCCACTGTACTTCTTGTCGTCCCTGGCTGAAGAGACAGGGATCGTCCGGTGGTTCGTGTGGCGTAACATCATAGGCAACTTCCTCCTCTTCATGCCATTTGCGGGCTTGGTGGCCTGTGCGAGCGGGTGGCGGAGTGCCGTGCTTTGGACGGCAGTCGTGGTCCTGCTTATCGAGGCATCACAGTTCGTGTTCTTCGAGCGTGTGGCAGACATCGATGATGTCATCCTCGCGGTAGCGGGCGCCAGCTGTGCAGCGGCTATCGTGACGTTGGGATCGAAGTTATTCCGGCGTTTGGGTCCACCATAGGGTGCTTCCGGTTTGAGTGGGGTTGGGTGACCTGAACCGGGGGGTCCGCGGGGCGTGTGCCGCCCGGAAAGTCTGTCGTCGCAGGTCAGGCGGCGTTTTGGTATTCGTGTATGAGTCCGTCGCATCGGCTGGTTCGCAGCACCGTGACGGTCGCCAGCGGTGTGTCTGGCCCGAGTTTGGCGGGGGTGTCGCGTAAGTCCTGGTGGTGGGGGCGCGGTGAAAGGGTGTTTCCCCTACATTCCGGTGTTTTGCCTGGTGAGGGGTTCAGGCGACGCGGGCGGTGTCCCATGCCTTGGTGTCGACGTTGAGG
>JAAEMX010000371.1 GCA_024225035.1 Lentisphaerota bacterium | reverse complement strand
GCAGCCCGCCCGAGATCGATGTCTCGTATCAGTCGCACCTTTGGGACCGCTACAACTGGGACGCCGGGAAGGCTGTCACTCTCGGGCCAATCACCATCGAGGACGAGACGCTCGCGAAGCTGCATCGAGCAGGTGTGGCCCCGGAGTACGACGTGGTCGGGACCTCCGATACGCGCACCTACCGGTGCGCTCTTGGCGAGTCGTGCCCGGCGACTGTCATTCCTGGATCCGGGCCCTCTCCGCCAGGAGGGCGAAGATGATGGGGTCGCTCGGTCGCCGAGTGGCCCTCCCGGCAGCCTGCGTGATCCTTTTTGGTGCAGCAGTGATGGCGTGCGGTTCGGGCGACACCCGAACCATTCAGCCACCGCCAACGGGAGGCCAAGTCGTGGACAGCGAACAGCTTCAGTGGGCTGGATTCGGTGAGATCTCCGGACTCGACGTCGTCGATCTGGCGGAGGAGTCGGGCATCGACACGGCCGTTACCTTCGTGCTGCGAGGGTCTGCTGACGATGTCGATCGCGCGCTCGCAGCGGCTGAGTTCACCACACCTCCGACGCCCGGGGTCGGGGTGTTTCAGCCGTCGCTTCCTGGCGTTGATCTGGAGGAGCTGGCTGACCCCGAGTCGAGCGAGGATCGCTGGCAGAACCCATCTGCTCAGACGATCAGTCGCTTGTATGTGCGCGGCGAGACACCCGATGGGTCTGAACTGATCCACGTCTGGGCCTTCACGACCTAGACCGGCATTCTCGGATCGGTGGAGGTGGTGGGGCGCATGGCGCCTGATCGGCAGTTCGACCGCAACAACGAGTTCGATATTGCGCTTCGTCGAATGTCGCCGGGTGTCTCTAGCCTGCGGGGATGGTCGAGAACTCGTGGGGCCCGCATCCGGCTGTCGTGTCGCCCCCTGGCGCGTCTGGGTCGGGGTGTGCGTCCCGGGCTGCGTTGTGGTCGGGCCTGTTGGCCGGGGCGTTCGTCTGCGGGTCGGTGATGGCTTACGGTCTCGCGGGGCCTGATGGTGAGCCGGGGGGGGGGGGGGGGGGGGGGCTGCCAGGGTGGGGTAATCCGAGGGGGGGGGACGGCGGCGTGCCGGGCGCCGGAGGGAGTGGGGCCGCATCAGGACGGGCGAACCCGAACCCGCGTGGGGGAGCGACCCGACGCTCGCCGGCTAGAATGCCGGTCGTCGGAGGGGGACGGTCGGAGCGGGCCCG
>JAAEMX010000370.1 GCA_024225035.1 Lentisphaerota bacterium | reverse complement strand
GCCCGGAATACTCATAAAAAAATCAGCATTCCGAAAGACATATGGACTTTTCATTCGGAAGCAGAGACAGAACTGCCTGAGCATCGGAAAAATACCGACGGTCTTTTAACCGGCGGACAGGTCACGGCCGTGGTAATCAACCGGGCCACGGGTTACATCGGGACCGCCGTGCTGACAGTCAAAGGAACAGCCGGGTCCGGGAAAGGAAATTTCCTGGATTATTACCTGGGAAAAATCGCGCTGAGGCCGCCGAACCTGAAGATACATACGGAACGGACATATGACGTGCGGGAAGGTCTGACAGAAGGAAAAGAGCGGGAGAACCTGATCGGTTTCGAGGGCAGCGGCCTGACATCGGACAGTATGATTGCTGTGAAGACGGTATGGTCGGATCATGACAATACCGCGCTGCCCGATGCCCTGCCGGGTTACACAGGCAGACTGGCAAAGATTGTGATGACCGGCAGACTGGAAACAGACAGGAGCGATGCCGCGCTTTTCGACATAAGCCCGGGCAGCCATCTCCAGCTCCTGAAGGTGGAAGATGACATCATCAGGGCCCATTTCTATGTTCAGGTCTGCGGCCGGCCGCGGCACCGGAACCCGGTTTTTGCATCGAATCCCGAATATGAGGAAGATGATATTCTGAAGTACCGGCCTGAAAAGTATGTGCCTGTGCTGGTCCCTGTCCTGAACAGCAGGGAAACCCTTAAAAATGCTTATGCCGCGGCGCTCGTCAATAATCTGAAATGGAAGTCCGATCTGTCCGCGGGCCGGCCTCCGACCCCGGTGATCAGGAATATTGAAAGAGCGTATGATTTTGTGTACCGCCCGGAAATGCAGTTCAGCACGTTCGGATGGAAATACCGGGATGTGAGGATCAGCACGGAGTATGATTATACGATGAACCGGGGCCGGACGATTCTGGAATTCGAATATGACCTGCTGATACCCGAAAATCCGGCCCCTGCCGATCCGGACAAGCCCGAACCGCTTGATCCGCTGGAGAGATTCGGCGGGGAACGGCAGTTCCTGTTCGGGATGGGATACGGGGAATTCAGAGCATACGCGGGACTGGCGCATGATGCGGAACTTCCGAACCTTGAGGACCTGGTCGACATGATGCCCGGGAGAAAGAGCATGGTTCTTGAAAACGCGATGTCGCTCCTGGAACCGGAAGATTATCTCGGTCTGCAGCTTTATCAGGCCGGTGACCCGGGCAACGGACTGTATGAACGGTTTGAATTCCCCCTGCTGATTGCGGACACAAGGCCGGTCGTGCTGAAGCAGAG
>JAAEMX010000369.1 GCA_024225035.1 Lentisphaerota bacterium | reverse complement strand
GCTTGTTTCTGGCGATCGAGCACGTGTGGCTCATTTGAGCAACGGCATCTGACCTGACAGTTTGGACAAACAGGGGTCTGCCCCCGGTTTCCTTCCAAACCGCCAGCCGAGCGATGCGAATGGCACCGAAAGGGCCCGCCGCGGGTTTGATGGTGCGTTTCAGGGGCACTGTTGCGTTGATCGATCGGTGGGCGCGGTTCGGCCGGCTTGGTGTCGGGGTTCGGTCAGATCACGTCGGCGAGCTCATCGAAAGTGGCCGCCAGGCGTAGACAGTCGCGGTCGGCTTCGGCGCCGAGTTCGTAGTGACCGCGTCAAAGGTTCTGGACGAACGCGTGACCGCGGATCACTACCGACGCGGTCCGGTCGGTCAGCAGACCGCGCATTGGTTTCAGCCTCGCCTTGAGGCGGCCGTGGTCCCACTCGATCCTGTTGTTCGCGTACTGCTCGGTGTCATGAAGTGCTTCTGGGATCAGCTCATCGACAACGCTCAGCAAGGGTGCGGCCAGATCGGTGGTGACCTCGGTCGGTCGCCCGTGGCCGGTCAACGCGGTTTCGAAGAAGTGCCTAGCGGCGGCAATGTTGGGTCGTTTCGACACATAGACGTCGATGACCTGGCCGTGCTG
>JAAEMX010000368.1 GCA_024225035.1 Lentisphaerota bacterium | reverse complement strand
TTTGGTGCCCAAAACAGCTTAAATGGATGCATAGGAGGTATATACATGCACTCATATGGTTTTGATGGTGTTGCCCATGTTGAAATTGCGGTTGGAGCCCTCGCAAGGTACGTAAAATACACTTTTCGCACTACTGCTGGGGTTACTTCAAACCATTACCAATATAGTTATGACACTTTGTTTGGTGCCCAAAACAGCTTAAATGGATGCATAGGAGGTATATACATGCACTCATATGGTTTTGATGGTGTTGCCCATGTTGAAATTGCGGTTGAAGCCCTCGCAAGGTACGTAAAATACACTTTTCGCACTACTGCTGGGGTTACTTCAAACCATTAAAAGTATAGTTATGACACTTTGTTTGGTGCCCAAAACAGCATAAATGGATGCATAGGAGGTATATGCATGCACTCATATGGTTTTGATGGTGTTGCCCATGTTGAAATTGCGGTTGGAGCCCTCGCAAGGTACCTAAAATACACTTTTCGCACTACTGCTGGGGTTACTTCAAACCATTAAAAGTATAGTTATGACACTTTGTTT
>JAAEMX010000367.1 GCA_024225035.1 Lentisphaerota bacterium | reverse complement strand
TCAACGACGGCACGGCCGACAGTGCTTCGACTTATACCATGACGATTGACGTCACTGCTGTCAACGACGCCCCCGACTTCGACACCGCCAGCTTCAGCGGCGAGAACGTCATCACCACAGGGGCTGATGGAGCTTACTCGGTGACCACTGCGGATGTAGACGGCGATGGCGACATGGACGTACTATCGGCATCGTATAATGACGACAAGATCGCCTGGTATGAGAACGATGGCAATGAAACCTTCACCGCCCACACCATCACCACTGGGGCTGATTGGGTTACTTCGGTGGCCATAGCGGACGTGGACGGCGATGGCGACCTGGACGTGCTTTCGGCATCGCATAATGACGACACAGTCGCCTGGTATGAGAACGACGGATCTGAGAACTTCACCGCTCACACCATCACCACAGGGGCTAGTGGCGCTTGGTCGGTGACCACTGCGGATGTAGACGGCGATGGCGACATGGACGTTCTCTCGGCATCGCGACATGACGACAAGATCGCCTGGTATGAGAACGACGGTAGCGAGAACTTTACCGTCCACACCATCACCACAGGGGCTGATAACGCGCGCATGGTAACCACGGCGGATGTCGACGGTGATGGTGATCTGGACGTGCTCTCGGCGTCAGTAACTGACGACAAGATTGCCTGGTATGAGAACGATGGCAGCGAGAACTTTACCGCCCACACCATAACCACAGCGGCCGACGGCGCAGTGTCGGTGACCACTGCGGATGTAGACGGCGATGGCGATATGGACGTGCTCTCGACATCGTGGTTTGGCGACACAATCACCTGGTATGAGAACGATGGCAGCCAGAACTTTACCACCCACACCATCACCACGCAGGCCAATGCCGCTCACTCGGTGACCACTGCGGATGTAGACGGCGATGGCGACATGGACGTGCTTTCGGCATCGTATTTTGACAACAAGATCGCCTGGTATGAGAACACAGCGGTTACCACGCTTGATGGCGCACCCACCTTCACCGAAGGCGGCGCAGCGGTGGTGCTGGATGCCGATGTCGATATCAGCGATGTCGAACTTGATGCGCTCAACGGTGGTCTGGGCGATTATGATGGTGCCAGTGTAACCCTGGTGCGCAATGGCGGTGTTTCAACTGAAGATACTTTTAGCTTCAATGATGGCAACGGCATCACCCTGTTTGGCGGC
>JAAEMX010000366.1 GCA_024225035.1 Lentisphaerota bacterium | reverse complement strand
TGTGGGCGATAGCGGCCGAATTATGACGTCAACAGATGGGGCTGTATGGAATGATGAAACTGAGGCCGGGGATTATTTTTGGGGAATAAGTTATGGTAATGGAACATTTGTCGCTGTGGGTTTGAATGGCCGAATTATGACGTCAACAGATGGGGCTGTATGGAATGATGAAACTGAGGCCGGGGATACTTTTTGGGGAATAAGTTATGGTAATGGAACATTTGTCGCTGTGGGTGTGAATGGCCGTATTATGACGTCAACAGATGGGGCTGTATGGAATGATGAAACTGAAGCCGGGGCTTGGTTTTACGGAATAAGTTATGGTAGTGGAACATTTGTCGCTGTGGGCGCGGGTGGCCGTATTATGACGTCAACAGATGGGGCTGTATGGAATGATGAAACTGAAGCCGGGGATATTTTTTACGGAATAAGTTATGGTAATGGAACATTTGTCGCTGTGGGTTTGAATGGCCGTATTATGACGTCAACAGATGGGGCTGTATGGAATGATGAAACTGAAGCCGGGGATACTTTTTGGGGAATAAGTTATGGTAATTGAACATTTTCAAATTAACTGCTAAACCTGCACAGAAACCAGCGAACCGGTTTCCGTGCAAATGACTTTTAAACTTTGTATAAT
>JAAEMX010000365.1 GCA_024225035.1 Lentisphaerota bacterium | reverse complement strand
TAAGCCTCGATCCACTGAGCCGTTGAGGGGCTGATCGGGGTCGCGTCCACCAAAAAGGCCTCCTGAGCTGGGAGTCTCGTGATGTCTGAAGTCACGAAGTCCACAATCTCGGGAGGCACTTTCTGTGTCGTCATCTTCGCGCAGAATCGACCGGCTGCAAGCGACCTTCGATCATGACGGGATCGTGGCCAACGCTGGTCTGATCGTGCCGGCCACGTTGATGGCCCGCCTTGGGCTCGAGGCGCTGATCGACACCTGGGTCCGGACCGGTTCGTCACGTCCGGGCCGCAAGATTCTGACGCTGGTCGCGGCGATGCTCGCCGGGGCCACCCACATCGATCACGTCAACATCCTGCGGGCCGGTGCCACCCAGCGGGTGTTGCCGTTCACAGTGATGGCCCCCTCGACGATCGGTTCGTTCTTGGGGTCCTTCACCTTCGGTCACATCCGCCAGCTCGACGCCGTGTTGAGCCGAACGCTGGCTCGGGCGTGGGAGGCGGGCGCCGGTCCCGGCGCCGGGCCGCTGGTGGTGGACCTGGACTCGACGATCTGTGAGGTTCACGGCAAACACAAACAGGCCGCCGGCTACGGCTACACCAAGCAGCTGGGCTACCACCCTTTGTTGGCCACCCGGGCCGGCACCGGTGAAGTGTTGTTCGCCCGGATACGCAAAGGCTCCGCCAACACCGCCCGCGGAGTCGTCCGTTTCGTGGATGAGCTGGTCGCCAACCTGGCCCGGGCTGGCGCCATTGGTCAGATGACGGTGCGCGCCGATTCGGGGTTCTGGTCCTGGAAGCTCTGCGACCGCCTCGATACCCACCGCATTGGGTGGTCGATCACCGTTCGCTTGGTGCCCAAGGTGAAAGCGGTGATCGCCGGCATCGATGAAGACGCCTGGGCCGACATCGACTACACGATCCGGGGTCAAGCCCAAGTCGCCGAAACGACCTATGTCGCCGGCAAAGGAACCAAGAAACGGACGGTTCGTCTCATCGTGCGCCGCACCCGCCTGGTCGAACCAGCCCAACGCCGCCTGTGGCCCGACTGGCGACACCACGCCTTCATCACCAACACCGAACTCGACACGATCGCCGCCGACCGGTTCCACCGTGAACACGCCACAGTCGAGCTCGCGATCCGCGACTTGAAAGAAGGCGCCGGCCTCAACCACATCCCCTCCGGGCACTACCACGCCAACGCCGCCTGGCTCGCCTGCGCCACCCTCGCCCACAACCTCGGCACCTGGACCGGTCTGCTCGCCCGGCAACCAGCCGTCACCAACCGGACCCGACGCACCCGCCTCATCCAGATCCCCGCGGTCATCGCCAACCGGTCCGGCCGGACCCTGCTGCGGTTCCCGACCCGCTGGCCCTGGGCCCAAGCCTCCACCAAGACACTCAACGCCCTGCGGGCGCTTCCCGCACCGTCGGGCTGACACCCACCCCCCGGGACCTGACCCACCCCCGCCAAACCCAGCGTCGACAACCCGACCACAACCACAGACCCCGGGTTCAGCGCGCCCCAACACCCGCCCCAAGCCCGGCACCACACCAATCAGACAAACCCGCCCCCACGCCACACCCACCAGCCGACGAACGGTGGATCGAGGCTAAATAGTGCCGGGGGAGAGCCGATTGTCGCTGCATGGGTTGTTCTGATCGGACATTGTTGCCCTGGTGGCTTCTGGCCGTGGCAGGCGCTGTGGTTGCCGGGTGCGCGGGGGCGAGTTCTCTGGCGCAATCCCCCCAGATCACGGCATCGACCGTGCCCCCTCGAATGGAACCAACCGGCGCGGCAGACCTTGGCGTCGTGCTTGACGAGCAAGGGCGGCCCTATGACGTGGCCGCCGACTGGGGTTGGCAAGACGGAACCGTGCGAGTTGAAGAGGTTGCCGACCTCTTCATTCCGGGTGGTCACGTGCGCACGATGGACGGCAACTCACTACAGGTCGGGCCCCAGTTCTTCGCTGATGAGGCGCAGGCGGTGGAGTTCGGAACCCGCGAACTCCTTCAGCTGTCGGTGGTGTTGGAGACAGGAGAGTACGAGGGGCAGACATGGGAGTCAGTCCTGGGCGTCCGCCTCGACGTCGAAGGTGAAGTCGTTGTCGGGTGGGAGCCCTTCGAGTACGCCTATGGGACCGATGGAGGGGTCGGGGGTATCACCGCGCAATCAGTGCTCGACGACCCCGACCGGACCGGGCCCGACGACATGCTGTTCGACTGGGACTACGACAACAACTGGTACCTCGGAGACCATGACGGTGTGGCCGGTTTCGACACGTTCGTGTTCTCGAACGGGTTCGGCGATGGTGGCTTCCCAATGAGTCGCGGGTTGAACCACGACGGAGAGATCGCTGCCTTGCTGATCTGGGATACCCGATACCCGTGGCGGTTGGCGATCCACGATGGCCTACCTCCTGTCGATGTCACTCTGCGAGAGGATCAGTTCCTCGAATGTATGGCCGGGATCCGCTTGATCGATCAGTGGGGACAGTGCTCCACCGAATGACCCGACCACCATCGTTGGCAGGCTGGCTGCTCGGCTGGAGAGACATGTGAGACACGCGGCATAGGCATCCCTGACCGGCGTATCAGGGTGACGACCGAGGCGTCCCTGTGGGTGCCCAAAATTGTGTCATGGTGTCTGACCAGGTGGTTCGCCCGCCATCGTGGCAGCCCATGTCTCGCTTCCTCTACCGATTCCTGGTCCTGCTCGCACGTCTCGCTGTGCGGTCCGGCCGCTCGAAAGACCTT
>JAAEMX010000364.1 GCA_024225035.1 Lentisphaerota bacterium | reverse complement strand
CATGGGCAGCACGATAATTGACAAAAGGTGTGGCAAAGCATGGGATGTCGGGCAGGCAATTTGCGCTGAAGCCTACGGACCAGATTGGATGAATGATGATGAGTTAAATGCAGCGAATGAGCTTGATGATACAGAGCCACCGGAACAACATTATTACGATTGCGCCAAAAGGATGGCGAGCGGATATATACCGGATTGGGTAGAAATCTAACGATAAAGGTAAGCTGCTGCGGATTTAACCAACTGAACTATATAAGGGACTAAGACTATGAAAACACTATCAGTCTGCTTGAGCCGCTTGCGCTTGGAGGTGCATCATGAGTTTAGAGGCTTTTATGTGGGTGGTTAATGGTATCGGCGTTGTGTTCGGTGAATTTGCATTGGTATATTTTTTCATAAATTGGAGAAGAAAATGAGCATTACAACAACAGAATTGATAAAGTTATTGAAAATTGTTGAATTCGGAGCATCAGGGAGACCCAGGGCTATATCGTTTAATTTCCCCACT
>JAAEMX010000363.1 GCA_024225035.1 Lentisphaerota bacterium | reverse complement strand
GGACATCGGAGTTGCGCCAGAGCGTAGTATGGTAACTGAACCTGTAGACACTAAAGCAATTGTTGCTGACGAGCGTCACCGGATCAGCGAAATTGCCGCTACGGGTAAAGCTTTTAATATGGAAGATGCCGCCAATCGGGCTATCGCTGACGGTTCGAGTCTTGATCAGTTCCGCAAGATTGTACTTGACTCTAAGGCCAGAAGCTCACAAGTTGAATACCAGCCTCCAGTTGAAGCGATCGGCATGAGTAAAAAAGAAAAGAAAGAATACAGTCTTTTCAGAGCTATTCAGCTGGCTGCTTTGGGTAAGCCATTAGATGGCCTCGAAAGAGAATGCTCCGATGAGCTCGCCCAACAGATTAGTAAACCTGCCAAAGGTTTTTACGTCCCGCCTGACGTAGTTAATATGCGCGGTAATATCGCGGGTGATGCGGCTAAGGGTGGTAACCTGATTGATACTGATCTTCGTATCGGCTCTATGGTCAGTGAGTTGCACGATGCCATGGTGCTGCCCAAGCTCGGCGTTAAAATGCTGCATGGCTTGACTGGTAATGTGGTCATTCCTACCGATGACGGTGGCATTAATACTTACTGGCTGCAGGAAAACGGCGAACCCAGTGTGTCTGAATTCAGTATCGGACAGCTGGCAATGCGTCCACATACCGTTGGTTCTTTAATCAATCTGTCTCGCGAGTTGCTGTTGCAGACTGGCAACTGGGTAGAGGGTTTTGTTCGCAGTAAGCTAATGCGTAGTATGGGCTTGGAAATCCAGCGTGCCGCACTGCTGGGCTCTGGTTCCAGCAATCAACCGACCGGGCTTCTGACTAGTCTGACTTCAAGTCAGATTGTAGCGATTGCCACTAACGGCGGCGCACCGCTGTTGAAACATCTGATCGCACTGGAAACCAAAGTGGCTGACGCTAATGCTGACTTTGGCACTATGGCTTACCTGACTAACTCAGTGATGTTTGGCCAGCTCAAGCAGACTCCTGAGTTTGCCGAAGCCTTCACTCGCCCAATTCTGAAAGTGGGTAGTGATAACAGTGGTGAGATGAACGGTTACAGAACCTACCGCACCAACCAGATTCCTAAGAACCTGACTAAAGGTACTAGCTCTAATAGTTGCTCAGCGATTCTTTTCGGTAACTTCTCTTCACTGGCAATTGGTTTCTGGGCTGGCTTGGATATCGTTGTTGACCGGGCAACTGGTTATGCCGCGGGTCAAGTCAATGTCCGGGCATTGCAGTCCTGTGATGTCGCGGTAACCCGTAAAGAATCTTTTGCCGCGATTAAAGACGCGAAGGTAACTGCGTAATGTTCGAAAAATTAAACAAAGCTGTCTTGTTGTCATTTGGCGAGCAGGTCGGAAGCAATTCCGGCCTGTTCACTGCCATTGTTGACTTTGAGGAAGTTTCCGGCAAGCTGGGCGGCTTTAAAAAAGATTATACAAAAATGGAACTTGTGGCTGCGGAAGGTGCGGTCGCCAGTTTAACTATCGGCAGTCAAGTCACCGTGTGTGGCAAAACTTATCGCGTTGCTGACAAATTCAACGACGGTGGCGGCATGGTACGAATTCCTTTAACTGACTCAGCTTCCGGCAGTGCTCCAGAAAATACTGATTGGACGGATATTTAAAATGCAGCCTATAGTTGATTTAAAAATTGAAGGTAATGAGCAAGTTAAATACGCTTTAGAACACTACGGTGTTGTTGCCCAGAAAGCGCTGAAGCGTACGGTGCGTAAACTGTTACGCCATTTAAATTACAAAGCTAAGCGCAGTTTATCCCGCAACTTGAAAGTTCCACAAAAAGAACTTAAACGACGCTTACTCTCTGATCTGCACTTTAATAAAGATGGTTCTGTTAAAGCCCGGCTGTGGTTTGGCGCAAATCCGATTCCATTTCATCATTTAGGCGCATTGCACCAGTTAAAAAGTAAAGGTGGGGTTAGAGCTGGGAAGAATTTTGCTAAGGGAGCATTCGTTTATAATGGGTTGGTTTTCAAGCGCAAAAGCCAAGCCAGATTTCCCATTAAACGAGTAGATTTAAAGATTGATGCGATGGCAGATCGAGCATTAGAACAGGCGGGCCTTTACAACCAAGCTCAGATACAGCGTAAATTTCAAGATATATTTAAACAAGAACTAAACTTCGCGGTGGGACATGAGTAATTTTCAAGAATTTTGTACCAAGTTAAAGGCTGCTCTCGAAGTGGATTTTGCCGATGAACAGGCCTCCGTCAATTGGTTAAAGCGAGAGGTGAAAGAATTACCAGCTCCCGGTATCCTCTTGGATATCGAACAACTCGACATCGGTGAAGATGAGGGCGATGGCCGGCTGCCTTTAGAGTGTTCTTTTGCCGCTTTCTGTATCTTAAGTATTTGCACTTCAAATTATGAGCTGGCGATTAAAGGTTTTGCCGCCAAAGTTATAGCGCTGTTACGGCATAATTCCTTCGGCATGGAAACCGTTTCTATTCCAGTGAATCTTTTCGCAGAAGGTGTAGACTTTACTCCCGGTAAAAGTGGTTATATCTGTTGGGCGGTGACATGGCAGCAGACGGTTTATGTTGGTGAAGATATCTGGACTGGCGATGGGATTATACCAAGTGAAGTAAAATTTGGCTACACACCGGATGTCGGAGCCGATAACGAGGCTGATTATGAACCATTATGAAATCACTGAACTGCAAAGAAATGTGGCAAATATTATCCGTATTGGCACCATTGCCGAGGCGGATTATGACAATGCCAAAGTTCGAGTTCAGATCGGGGAATTGTTGACTAACTGGTTGGACTTTATCAGTTTTCGGGCTGCACTGGTGACAGTGTGGTGTCCACCAGAAATTGGTGAACAGGTGCTAGTTATTAGTCCCGGCGGAGACCTTTCGCAAGGCATTGTCATGCCAGCCCTATACCAGCAGACCTTTCCTGCCAGTGCCGCAACTCCAACTATAACCCAAATGACTTTTGCCGATGGCGCTAAACTGGAATATGACTCAGCCAGTCATCATTTACAGGCCATTTT
>JAAEMX010000362.1 GCA_024225035.1 Lentisphaerota bacterium | reverse complement strand
CCTCAACGTCGACACCAAGGCATGGGACACCGCCCGCGTCGCCTGAACCCCTCACCAGGCAAAACACCGGAATGTAGGGGAAACACCCTTTCACCGCGCCCCCACCACCAGGACTTACGCGACACCCCCGCCAAACTCGGGACTGACTGCCGCAGTCCGGCCCGACTCGATCGAACGCTGCGAAGTCTGCGGACAGGCAGCGACCAAGTGTGAAGGAGCACGCTGACCCCAGAGGCGACATCGACCGCACAGGAGCCAGGAGTCCAGTGCGGTCGATGAGTTGACTCGCAGCTTCGAATGGCCACATCTAGCCGCTTGCGTTTGACCTCAGGTCGGTCGTGTCTTCAATGAACACATTGTCGCGTTCAGCCAACCACAGATCGTGTGTGGACCCGCAACGCAGTGTCGTTTCCTCTTCCGCGGTGTCATAGTCGTCCACGACGATTCGATCACCCTCGGCCGCATAGATGGAGCCATCGCCCTTCAGGATCTGCAACGGCTCTGCTGTGACGCTCCAGCCTTCGCGCAAGAACGCCCTGTAGCGTTGGCCTTCCACCTGTGGGTCGTCGGATTCGAGATAGAAGCAACCGAGTTCCGAGTCGACGTGCAAGTAGAAGTCGCGTCTCACTGGGTCCATCGTGGTCGTACGCTCCGTCCACGTGAGAGCCGGGATTGTCTCTGCCGGAGAAGAATCTACTCCTGGGCCGGAGTTGGAACAGGCTGCCAGCCCTACACCGAAAAGGGTGAGGGCGAGGAATTGCACGCCCCAACTCCCGTTCATGAGACTCTCTTCAGTTTCGGGGCGAAGATGTCCACGTGGCGGAGCACGTGATTGTTGTAGATCTCATATCTCACCTTCGAGTACGTCCGATCCAGCGTTGCATTGAAGCTGATAGATCCCCAGCTCCACGGCGACAGGTTGTAGCCCTTACTTCCCTCGCCATGCCACTGGCGAGCGACACCGTCCCAACCCCAGACCGCAATGACAACGGGACACGAGTTTGCTGTGTGACATCGAATTTCCGTTGATGCTTCGTAGGTCCTGCCGCTGAGGTCTCAGGGGAAGCCCAGTCACGGAAAGGATCGAATCGGAGCAGTATGTCTGACCTCCAGAGGTCCAAAGGGTTGACTGATTACTTGAAGGGATAACTGACTACTTGACAACAAAGGTCTTCTACTCAAGGTTGTGAAGCTGGTCACTCACCTCATCTGGCCAGGCGCGAAAGGGGCGGGGCCCGTAGGCCCCGCCCCTTCGTCGTGTTCTGGGGATCTACTCCGACAGGCGCTTCTCGAGCTCGCGGAGCTCGTCGCGCATGGCTGGCGGGAGGCGCTCACCGATGAAGTCGTAGTGTTCTTCGATGAGGGGGATCTCGCCCCGCCACGACTCGTTGT
>JAAEMX010000361.1 GCA_024225035.1 Lentisphaerota bacterium | reverse complement strand
TTGGGTCTGGTGGGGTTAAGTCAACCGTTAAGCTGCCAGTGTCTGTACCCACATTGCCCGCTGGGTCGGTTGCCGTGACCGTGATTGGATAGGTGCCTTCCGCTAAGCTTGGTAAGGTGTTATCCGCAAGCGTCCATGTGCCATCGCCATTGTTGGTCGCTGGGTAATCGATACCATCGACTGTGACCACCACAGTGGCGGTTGGGTCATCAATCGTACCCGTTAACTCTGGGGTTTGGTCATTGGTGTCTAGATCGTTCAAGCTCACCATTGGCGCGACCGTATCCACGGTATAGGTTTGGCTATCAGTCACACTGCTGCTGTTGCCTGCTGCATCCATAAAGGTCACATTGGCATCAACCGTTAAGTCTGGATCGTTGAGTAAGTCGCTACCTGCAACATCAACACTCCAGGTACCTGCAACGGTATCAACGGTTGCCGTGTAATCGGTACCATTGACACTCACCGTCACCACTGTGCTGGTCGCATCCGCTGGGATACCTGTCAATACACCGGTTAAGGTCACATTGCTCGACAGAGACTCGGTTTCATTGAGTACGTTGTCCGCAGTGATATCGTCAATGCTAAATACCGTTGCGGTTGGGTCTGGTGGGGTTAAGTCAACCG
>JAAEMX010000360.1 GCA_024225035.1 Lentisphaerota bacterium | reverse complement strand
TTTTCCGGGCATTGTCAATCACTTTTTGTCGTCTTGTCCATTCTATTCGATAGATGTTGAAGGGTTTGGCTTTCTGGATACCTATGATGGTGAATCGTTTGGCTTTGCTGCCATCCAGGTAGAAAGCAGCCTGACGATCGTATTCGTATTTGAGGCATAGTTCCTGAAATTTGTAGTCGTTCCAGGCGTGGGTAGTTTTGAGATCTATTAAGTGGGATTGGTCTGGATGGAACAGGTCTCGTTTGCATTTGCAGATCAGGCCGCTTATCCGGTCTTGCCAGAGGTGTGTGGTTTCGTGTTGATAGGCTTTCAGTTCGTCCGGTAATTCTCTTTTCAATTTTTCACACATACTTGCTGCTGTTTCCCGTTCTTTGGCTTCCAGCTCATAATCGTCTAAGTGCGTGTTTTCAAGGACTATCTCATGGATTACATTGCCGAAATAGAAAGCTTTTATGGGTTTAGTGTGTATTCCGATCGGTCTGACCCCCCTGTTCCGATTTTATCTGACCCCCCTATTCCGATGGTTTGACCCCCCTGTTTTAGGGAGTTGATTTTAGGTCATTCCGGAGGTCTGACCCCCCTGTCTGATTTTGTGGATACATACGTAAAATTAACCATATTCACTGCTTTGAAAAAAGCGAAAGAATATGGCAAAAATGAAACGTATGGATCAGGTAAGAATGATTATCAAGAATTATGAATCTACGCAGTCGATAAAAGCTACGGCCCGGCAACTTAATCTTTCCAAAAACACGGTACGGGATTATCTGCGTCGCTGTAAGAAACACAATGATGATGTAAGCTCACTGCTTGAATTGGATGACGACCAACTTCGGCTTATCATCTATCCTGTTAAGAGTAAAGAGACCAAGGATCGTCAAGAGATTTTCTCTGATCTGACAGATTATCTGATCAAAGAATTACGCCGAGTAGGTGTCACCCGACATTTACTTTGGGAAGAATACCGCTTGAAACACCCACAAGGCTATGGGTACAGCCAGTTTTGTGAACGCTTGAAAAAAGAAATTGGCCGTAAAGAACTGACTATAAACTTGAAGCACCCTGCCGGGGAAGTAATGATGGTGGACTTTGCCGGCAAGAAGCTCGGTTGGGTAGATGTACATACCGGAGAGCTGTACACCTGTGAAGTCCTGGTAGCTGTATTTCCCCACAGCCAGTACACATTTGTTATTGCTTTACCCAGCCAGCAGATAGCTGATTTTGTATATGGTCTTAACCAGGCGCTACTGTTTTTTAGAGGAGTCCCTAATGTGATTTTATCGGATAATCTAAAATCCTACGTTACCCGAGCGGATAAATACGAACCAAAATTCACCCAGTTATGTGAACAATTGGGCGCTCATTTTCAAGTAGATCTACAAGCTGCCCGAGTAGCAAAACCCAAAGATAAAGCCAGTGTGGAAAGTGGGGTAGGTATAGCTTACTGGCGCATATATGGGCCTCTGAGAAACGAAATATTCCATAGTCCCCAGGCTTTGAATGAAGCTATTGGAAAGCAACTTGATCTTCATAACACAAATCCCTATCAGAAAATGTAAGGCACCCGCCAGGACTTTCTCCACACCCACGCACTACCCATATAGAAGCATCATCCTGATCAACTATTTGAAATCAAAAAAATAGCGAGTGCAAAAATACAACGCAAATATCATGT
>JAAEMX010000359.1 GCA_024225035.1 Lentisphaerota bacterium | reverse complement strand
ATATAATCCGTAACGCTTTTATTGGCGGATTTATGCTTATGGCCCTGCTTGTTTTACTGGAGTGGCGAAGTTTAACGCAAAGACGAAAGGCAACTAATCTACTTAGAGTTCAGGCAGAGGAACTACACAACTCACGGCAAAAAGCCGAAGTCGCCAACCAGGCCAAGAGCGAGTTCCTGGCCAATATGAGCCACGAAATCCGCACGCCGCTCAATGCTGTATTGGGTTTTTCAGAAGTGTTATCTCTTCAGGAAGAGGATATCAAGAAAAAAGGTTACCTGCGATCAATTCAGTCTAGTGGAAAATCACTTTTAAGTCTGATAAATGATGTTCTTGATCTTTCCAAGATAGAAGCCGGTAAATTAGAATTACAGTATTCGGCTGTTTCTATACAAAGCCTGTTTAAGGAAATGAGCGCCATCTTCCGGCTCAGGATCACCGAGAAAGGAATTGATTTTGAAGTACAGGTAGATCCCAATCTTCCGAAATCATTGCTTCTGGATGAAACAAGACTACGGCAGATGATTATAAACCTGATTGGCAACGCCATAAAATTCACTGACAAAGGCTTTATCCATCTTTCAGTCAGGGCAATGGAAGCAGCAGCCGATATACACAGCCATGTTACCCTTGAAATTGAAGTGGCCGATAGCGGCAGTGGGATCACCGAAGAAGACCAGAAAAAAATATTTAGTGAGTTTGAGCAGGTCAAGGGCGAGAAAGCTCAGGCCCAGGGTACCGGTCTGGGTCTGGCTATCACCAAAAGTATAGTAAAACTGATGAAGGGTTCAATTTCGGTAAAAAGCGAAAAAGGAAAGGGATCAACCTTTCGTATCGAATTGAAGGATGTTGAAGTAACCGCCAAAATGCTTGGTGAAACAGAAGATCGACAATTCAATCCTGAAGAACTAAAATTTGCCCCGGCCAAAGTGTTGATCACCGATGATATCGATTACAATCGTGTTGTGTTGGCCGCTTACCTGGAGCCGTTTAATTTTGAACTCTGTTTTGCTGAAAACGGAAAGGTAGCGATAGAGCAAGCCCAAAAGCATAAACCGGATCTGATCCTGATGGATATGAGAATGCCGGAGATGAATGGCTACGATGCGTCGAAAAAATTAAAGTGTGAAGATTGGAGCAAAGATATCCCCATTATTGCGGTAACGGCATCGGCAATGGAACAGGACAAGGAAACCATAAAACAACAATGTGATGGTTACCTGACTAAACCGCTCACCCAGTCTACATTGATAACAGAAATGCAAAAATTTCTGACATTTACAGAAGAGAAAGAAGCTATCGCTAAAAAGGATATTAGTACGGAAAAAATTGTTTCACCGCCGCTGTCTGATTTAAAAGAACTTTATGAAATGGCACTGGACGGTTATTTAGACAAGATCACAGAATATCTTGACGCGTTAGAACAAAAAGATGAAAAGTTAAAAGCATTCTGTGATCATTACAGAGCACTGGCATTTGGATTTAAAGATGAAGAAATAATTTCATTGCTGGAAGATATTATATCCAAAGCGGAAAAAACGGTTAAGAAAACATGAACCCTTTAAAATTTAAGTGAATGCTAATCCTGGAAGCTCATACGGGTGCCAGGAAGTTACCGTACAAAAATCCAACGTTTTCTATTGCAGTGACACACAAGTGCTGTTTTGACAATTTCGTTATATTGACCCCCTTCTGATTCCCTTTATTTTTAGGCTCAATTAAGCCGAGAATTGAAAGACAACCCTTTAATAATAATAAAAATCACCACTCTAGTACCTCAATTATGGGTGCAGAAATTCTGATTATTACCTTTACGTTTACGTAAAGGTAAGGTAGAATTTATTGACTTGTTTTTAATAATAATAAATGGTGTCTTATTCATGGAACAGCAGTTTTCAATTACAGATTTAGCCAAAGACTATGACATTACTTCAAGGACAATACGTCACTACGAAGATACAGGGCTGTTAACTCCTGCAAGAAAGGGTACAAAACGAATATTCACCAGTAGAGACCATGTACGACTAGGTCTAATACTCAGAGGCAGAAGAATTGGCTTCTCCCTTGCCGAAATAAAAGAAATTATCAATATGTATGATTTACCGGAAGGTGAAAAAAAACAGACATCCTTTTTGCTGGAAAAAATAAGTGAACGTCGACAAATGTTGCTTGAGCAACAAATAGATATTCAAAAAATGTTGTCTGAGCTGGAAGATATAGAAATACACCTGAATAAGTAGCAACGAGTAACATAAAGATAAGGTAACAGTGACATGATTAAGCAATTATATACAAGTTTGAAGTTTTCACAGTGTGAAACTGCCGATATGATCCGGGATACTGTGGAGGGATTTGCAAGAAAAGAAATTGCTCCTATAGCCAAAAGGATTGATGAGGAAAACCTGTTTCCAGCTGAGTTGTGGCTGAAAATGGGCGAGCTTGGTTTGCTTGGTATGACAGCAGAAGAACCCTATGGTGGAACCGGACTCGGTTATCTGGAACATGTCATAGCAATGGAAGAAATTAGTCGAGCTTCTGCCTCAGTGGGTTTAAGTTATGGCGCCCATTCTAACCTCTGTGTTAACCAGATGAGTAAAAATGGCACTCATGAACAGAAGCTACGCTATTTACCTGATCTTTGTTCTGGAGAGAAGGTGGGAGCATTGGCAATGAGTGAGTCAGGTGCAGGCTCAGATGTCGTCAGTATGCGTCTGAAAGCATATAAGCAGGGTAATCACTATATCCTTAATGGCAATAAAATGTGGATAACCAATGGTCCTGAAGCCGGGGTTTTAATCGTTTATGCAAAAACTGACCCTGATGCCGGCCCCAAAGGTATCACAGCCTTTATCGTAGAAAGAGAGTTTCCAGGATTCCGAACAGCCCAAAAGCTTGATAAATTTGGAATGCGTGGCTCAAATACCTGTGAGCTGGTGTTTGAAAATTGTCAGGTGCCTGAAGAAAATATACTCGGTGGTTTAAATCAGGGCGTAGGTGTTCTTATGAGCGGTCTTGATTATGAACGTCTGGTACTATCAGGAGGCCCCACAGGGATCATGCGAGCCTGTATGGATTTGGTTTTACCCTATATCCATGAGCGAAAACAATTTGGTAAAGCTATCGGT
>JAAEMX010000358.1 GCA_024225035.1 Lentisphaerota bacterium | reverse complement strand
TTAGATCGGTTGGCGGGGTTAAAGTCCCATAAAGAAAAAGTGATGAAATCTGTTCGTTGGAAAGATTATTCCAATCGAGTGTCGGAATCTTGTAAGTTTGATCTATTGTAGACATGACTATCGCCTTAACTTCTATATTTGTTTATGTTTCTTTTCTGTTTCTAGTGAACGTGTATTGGGCTACCACAGGCGGAGAAGTAAAAAACACGTGACCCCCCTGTCCCTGGTGCTTTTTTTGAAGACCGAAACCGAGCAGTAAGTGCAATACCTGGCGTTTTTTTATCCAAATAACACGAGATTAGTGTCTCTTTACCAATCGAACTCAATAGTGGATCCAGGCGATCACAAAATTCCGCCTCAGATAAATATCGCCTCTCCTCAAAACAGAAATCTGTGGAATACAAATATAGATAGCCACCCAATACAGTTACACATGCTAATCCTGCGACCAATATCAATTTCTTCTTCAGACTCATGCCATCACCCGCCTCGACCCAGTGGTTGCTCAGCGAAACAAGAAATCCAGCACCAATAAAGCCAGAGATTACGTTGGCAGTCTCTTAAACGCACTAAATAACCCATCTTTCGCTCCTTACTTTCTTAAACGAAGTCGCAACGCTAATCCATCACCCATATTAGATTTGCTACAATTCCTGCCACGATCTTTGATGAACCCGTAGCGGGATGAGCCGGGATGCCCTCCAGGCGGGAAAACGCTGTAGCGGGTAATGGCCGCTCAAGGGCATCATTTAACTGAATCCGTCTATCGTTCTGGTCGAGTTGCGACAAACACCCAGGGTCTTGAGAGGGCTCGGAGCAGCCGTCCATCAAATTTCAAATGTCGATGGCCCAAGGTCGGCAACGCGGATTTTTCCACGTTATATACCAATGGAAGATGTTCACATTGCGACACAAGACACAGCGATAAAACATGCCATAAGTGGACACCATAAAATAAGTTATGGGACTATTTTTTTCGATTGTTGAGAAGATCGAATTTGGAAAAGTTTTGCCTGAAATGGGCCGAAAGTTTCGGTCTGTTTGTTGAAAAGTTTTTCGGTTGGTATCAGCAGATGTTCATAATTTTGCGCGTGCCATATTGTTCTGTTAATGACTATAAATAGGACAGTCACGACCCTATGAACCAATTTATTCAATTCTGGAAAGACTGGGCCA
>JAAEMX010000357.1 GCA_024225035.1 Lentisphaerota bacterium | reverse complement strand
CTAAGATTCCGGATAATCTTGAAAATATTTACATTCCGCATACCGACCAGACCGACGAGTCTGACGCGCATTTTCTGACTCGACTGGCAGCAGAACACAACGCCGTCCTCAAGCCCAATGGTAACTATTTAATGTTGGTCAATATCGGTAAAAATAAATCCAGCTCCGGCCGTGAGTTACCCATGATCATTATCAGAAATACTGAAGTTACTTCATGGCGGGGGGAAATCCCCGATCGTGACCGTTACGCCTCAGTGGTGGCAACTTACACCGATAAAAATCAAGGCAAAGAAATCACTGTAACTGCTGGTGAAGGCAAGCCAGTCTGGCGGATACGACGCAATTTTACAGATCAGGAGACCGCGAAGGCTGTCGCGACTAGCCAGTTAAAGCGACTTAACAGGCGAAATGCCAGTTTGCATATAAACATGCCGGGCAAACCAGAAGTCGCCGCAGAATCGCCCCTGTTAATCACAGGACTGCGTGAGGGATTTAATGGCAAATGGAGCGCAAAAAAGGTTACTCACCGCTTAACGAGTAGCGGTATGACTACAGCAATAGAATGTGAACCTAAGGAGGGTTGAATTATGACAGATGTGAAACATATCCGCAAACTAAAAAATATCATTCATGAGTATGATCTCGAAGCGCCGGATAACTTTTTTCTCTGTACTGATAAAGAGTTATCTGCGATGTACAATGGCGCGGGTCCTGACTGGCTGGGCGAATGGGGAAGAGAAAGACTTACCTCACGGCTCGACTTATTTGAAGCCGCGTTTCTAGTTCACGACTTTGAATATGCCTGCAGTGATCACACCGAGGAAGGCTTTAAAGAGGCCAATAAGCGTATGTGGCGGAATATGCGTAAAATCATCTTCGGTATTTACAGCTGGCGCAAAATATCCGACTGGGATAATATCGTTTATTGGCTAGTAAAGGCATTCGCCGCTTACCGGGCCTGTGCTCGGCTTGGCTGGTCAGCATGGCTGGATTAAAGGAGGCGTTATGGAAAAATCATTTAAAATTATTATCGGAGTATTTTCATTCTTGAGTACAGTAATCATTGCCATTATCGGCTTTGAGCTGCACCAGAATTATCGCATGGCGGATACTGAAGTTACCATGTCCGCTCATGGCGTGAGGATTCAGCACTTGGAAAAGACTACTGAGGAAATCAAGTCCGTTAGGCGGGACGTGGCTGCAGTGCGGGAACAGCTCGCCAGAATCGCCGTTATTCTCGAACAGAACAGCACTAAATACTATAGGCGAGATAAAAATGAATATCAATAAAGCTATTATGATCGTGCCTTTTGCGCTGGCCCTGCTTATCAGTTCCGG
>JAAEMX010000356.1 GCA_024225035.1 Lentisphaerota bacterium | reverse complement strand
TTAAGCACAACTTCATGCACAGTTTATATCCCGCAGTTGCAGGACAGAGGAGCAGATGTGGTACATGACTGCCCATAAAACATAGGCTGCTTAAGTTTGAAACACTATGCTGCATACTTCAAAGCCTGCTTTGTACGTTTCCGGCCTGAACCCGGAACACGCACAAAGCAAGCTTTGAACTCCTCTGTCTGAGCTTTGGATTCCGAGCTTGATTTCTGGCAACGGATAAGTGATATCAGAAGAAAACAACAAAGTAACCAACAAAGTAACAAAAAAAACTTAAAAAAGGAGATTGTGAAATGGAAAAGTTAAAAAGTATATTAATGTTAATTCTTATTTCAGGACTTTTTATTCTGTGTTCCGGAAATGTTTACGGAGTTGCGGGAGATGCTGACGGTTCCGGAAATATTGATCTGAAAGATGCGGTTCTTGTTTTACAAATCTGTGCGGAAATGAATCCGGCTTCCGGTGTCAGTGTAAGTGCGGATGTTAACGGTGACGCCAGAATAGGAACGGAGGAAGCGGCTTTTATTTTGCAGGCTGCCGCCGGAATCAGAGAACTGTCTGTCAGTTTTCCGGATGAAAACCTTGAAGCAGTGATAAGAGAGGCGATAAACAAACCAACAGGGGATATTCCGGAATCTGATTTACAGGGGCTGACTGAATTGGATGCCGGTATGAAAGGCATAGAAAATATTGAAGGCTTGCAGTATTGCACAAAATTGGATCAGCTTGACCTTTCCAGCAACGGGATAAGCGACATAAGCACTGTGGCAGGTCTGACCAATCTTACAGAGCTTCGGCTGTATAACAACGAGATAAGCGACATAAGTGCTGTGGCAGGTCTGACCAATCTTACAGTGCTTCGGCTTTATAACAACCGGATAAGCGATATAATCGCTGTGGCAGGTCTGACCAATCTTACAGAGCTTCGGCTTCATAACAACGAGATAAGCGATATAAGCGCTGTGGCAGGTCTGGCCAATCTTACAGTGCTTAACCTTCATAACAACGAGATAAGCGATATAAGCGCTGTGGCAGGTCTGACCAATCTTACAGAGCTTCGGCTTTCTGACAACGGGATAAGCGACATAAGCGCCTTGGCAGGGCTTGATAATCTGGAAGAACTTTACCTTTTCGGGAACCGGATAAGTGATATAAAGCCTCTGGCTGACAACATCGGAATCGGCGGCAATGATACTGTCATGTTTTACAGCAGTTACACTGAAGGAAGCAATCCCTTAAGCACAACTTCATGCACAGTTTATATCCCGCAGCTGCAGGATCGGGGGGTAACTGTGGGGCATAACTGTTCATCATCAGTTATTTTCCCTGATGAAAACCTTGAAGCAGTGATAAGAGAGGCGATAAACAAACCAACAGGGGAGAT
>JAAEMX010000355.1 GCA_024225035.1 Lentisphaerota bacterium | reverse complement strand
ATAAACTGCAACCGTACAAACCCCGAACCAGCGTTCCGCCACTGCACTGTGTCTCTGTTCGACGGAAAACGTATGTAGGTAAAAATCCTGCCGCGCTATATTTGGGGAGGGGATTACTGGGAACTCATATGAGAGTAAATTTTATGACGAAAAATGTCAAAATCTCTGGTAATTTAAATGTGAAGGTAAAAATCTTTAAAGGAGTATTGGCTCGACAGGACAACGAATGTGTTTATAGAAGTAAAATGATGCATTTTTACAAAGTTTGGTGATGATAAGGATGATAATTGTCAAGAAAGGCAAGAGGGATGAGGAAGGTAGAATGATTATCAAGGGAATGATGTCTTGCCTGACAGTTACTGCTTAGAGAAAAAAAGGAAGTCACTGCGAAAATTACCAATTGAACGACTTTAAATAGAAATAGTATCAATGGCGAAATGGAGCAAATTGAAAAGTTTAAACAGGAATTATTAATTCTTATCCTGGGAGTTTTGTGAACTTTTACACCTTATTTTAAATGTAGGTTGTTTGTTTTGAAGTGGAAAGTCGAAGCGAATTATCAGATAATAAATCAAACATAAAATAGTTCCTAATGATGAAATTGCTTTTACGGCCTTAGTTGTATTTTTTTAGATTGGCAAAGTAAAATAGAATAAAAATGAGTAAATTATAGCTTTATTTTTCATTATTACACATAATATATGAATGGTTTAGTTGCTCTGTATGGACAATTCCCTGTTTAACGTTTTTTATCAGTAGATAATTATTTAATCGTCAAAGATATATTTTTCAGTTTTTTCCCTATTAGCTTCTATTCTTTTCATTAAGTCATTGTATGTTTCTCGATGTCTCACAATCCAGCCTATTTCCGGCCTTAGGGCAAGTGTTTTTTTGTTTTGAGATGTAGCAATGAAACCGGCAATGAAGTCCATGTCATATTTTTTTCCATAATAATTCCATATAAATGCTACTATATACATTCGGTTAGGAAAATCATTTATTCCTACTATGCTATTTTTAGAGTTGTTTTGTTTAAAATATATTCCGGGCAACATTACGGTATTACCATCTGTTTTTTTACTAAAATATGGAAAAAACGTTAAAATTCAGCCAGAAATATAGGGTTCTCCACTTTCTCCTTTTATCTTGTAAAATGATTTCCAAAACTTTACGTTAGGTTGTCCTTTAGAGGCGTTGACGAATTTCTGCAGGACCGCTCCAGTTTATCGGTTCACCATTTTAAATTATATTTGATAATTGTTTAGTTCTTTTTAAAATATCTTCCCAATCATGAGTGGTTCCTTCAAGTGTTATCGATGGAAACCCGCAGAATGTCATGGCCTCATAAGAAAAATATTTATCCATTGCTTTCATAAAACAAATATTAAAAGCCGACTTTTCGACAATTGTTGTGGGTGAAAACTTTGGAATAAGGGTATTTTAGAGTTCAGGGTTTATATGTCGATTAATTTCTTTGCTAAATTGTGAGAAAACTTCTTCCCAAGGGTTATCTATTTTTCCCATAACGAAATCATTTCTTATGACTTTATGAGTAATTTTTCCTGAATGTTTGACAAGTTCATATCGTAACTTTTCAGAGTTGCATTTTACATGATTTGCAAATCCTTGAAGTATTAGCAGCCAGATATGATCTGGGCTTATAACTATAGGTCTATGATCAGAAAATGCATGATTAACAGTCATTATAAATGGGTGATGTAGAAAACATACTAATTGTCTGTGTTTTCTGGAATATGATTCAAATTTTCCGTACTTTAATGCTAAGAATTTTTTTACTTCACTTTCCGGTAAGGCCTTTGAAGCTATTTTTACTTTATCAACATTAAATGTAATTCCATTAGATTTTTTGCCTGTCAGTAGCATAAAGTGAAATTGTGAGTAAGCATAAAATGACAATTAGAGTACGTCCCATTATTCTCCCATGTATGATCAAATTTTAATTAATTATATCTATTATCTTAAGGCGCAGTTTTTCAAGTATTACCTTGCTGCTCCATGACTACTTTGAAATAATCCGGTAAATCGTCCTGCCCGGTTTCTTGACATAGTTGACAACTGGACTTTGGAGATAATGGATATTCTCCTGTGTCTTTTGCTGCCTGATTTATTGCCTCATAGTTTGTTTGGACAAAACAGTTACGGCGCGGCATGATCATGGCTTCATTCATGCGTTGCCAGATATCAAATAAAGGTTCTTTTGTTACATTACCAAAGCTCATTGCTGTGAAGTAGCAGGGACAAACCTCACCGCCTGCATCAATATACATGTGCTGAGTTCCTCCGCCACAGCCTAGTAGTTCCGGGCTTTCGATATGGTTAAAAGCACATACTTTTGTATATTCTTTGCCTTGATTCATCTTTTGATGAAAATTTTTAAGTGTATCGATTTGTTGTTTGTTTAGTAAAAATTGATAATGGTAATCACGAAGTCGTCCACTTGGCATGGGCTCAACGATACGTAATTCATCAATGTTTTTTGATGCGGCGAAATTATATAATGATTTATAGTGCTTTTTGTCAACGAATTCAGGGGTGGCAACAGCTCCAATCATGGTGTATAAGCCCATTTGTTTTGAAGCGTGAATAGCTGAAATTGCTGTAGAAAAGGCTTTTTGGCTGTTGCGGAATTTATTGAAAGATTCCGCATCTGAGCTGTCCAGACTGATGCATACTCCCCAGAGTCCGGTATTTTTCAGGCTATAAGCATATTCCTGTGTCAGCCAGTGACCTGAAGTGAAGACTACTGTTTCTATGCCTAAGTCGGAGGCGTGCTTTATGATTTGACAAAGATCATGACGCAGCAGCGGTTCGCCGCCTGTTAACCCTATCACACTTACTCCGAGGTCATGCAGTTGAGAAATGATGTCTTTGATTTGACCTGTTGAAAAATCGATGCTTTTACGCATCTTTGCACTGCAGTGTCGACAGCTGAACGGACATTTGTCAATTATTGCTATGTAAGCCGAAACTGGACTGAATTTGCGTCCGCTTAGCATATTTTCAAACATTCGGTTAAATGCTTTTGAAGGAAATGGCGGGAAAAATGAGTTCAATACCCATCGGTTGGCGTGGCGTGTTAAGCGTTCACCACTTAACCATTGTTTGGCAAACTTCAATGCGCTGAGTTGCGCTTTTAATCCTTTGCTGCAGTCGGGGAGGCGCTTTATGCCATTTTTGCGGAGTTTACGCATTACTTTCAGCGGAACAGAAGTAATTTTTCTGTCCAATATTATTTTTAAGAGATTTAGCAGCTGTCTGTTCAATTTTTGACTCCACTGTATATTATGTATTGATGTTCTAAAGGGGCAGGGCACTCTCTTAGTTTCTGTTCAAAGAAGTCGGCTATTTCGTTATCTTCGGCCAGAGGTAAGACCTTATCAAAACCGGCTATAGTACCTGTTTTGAGGAGCCAGTTTAGCGTTGAGGATTTTCCGGTCGGAGGTGCAATGGCTATGCATCCTTCTTTTTTGAATTCAGTAGTGAAGCAGCTGAGGGATAATAATTTTTCTAGAGATTGCCAATTTTGAGGAAAATGTACATTTAAAGCTTTTTTAACTTTTCCGGGAAATTGAGCCATACAATGTTTGTAGGCGTAAAAAACAGGTTCAAGAGTGTCAGCGTAATTAACTACAAACGCAAAACGTCCACCGGGTGTCAGGACTCTGGCGCATTCATTAAGAAGCTTGGGAAGATTAGAGTATCCTACTGCCCATCCTGAAACAATCATACCTGCTGAATTGCTAGGTTGTGACTGCATGAAATCAAGCATATCATCATGATAAAATCGAGAACGTTGGCATATCTTTTTTGCCTGATCCAGCATTCCGCTAGAAATATCGACTGCAGCTATTTCATTGTCAGGGAAATTTTGTTCCAGCCATTGTGTAGTGTAACCAGTACCACAGCCCAAATCTAGAATTGAGCCTTGAGTTTCCAGCGGCAGCCCATCAAGAAGTTGTGATGTTACCGATTTTAAATGAATCAGCCAGTTTGAATCATAATGTTCGGCAAGGCTGTCATAACCATTCTCAAAATCGCTGTTATTGAGCCAGCGTTCGGCAATAACGTTTTTGAACATCTGCCAGTTGAGTTTTGCACATGCAAGGTATTTATTCATTTAGAGTGGGCCGCAACCTGTAAAAATAAGTGCGCAAACGACCAATGCCAGCATTAACCCTGTAAATTTCATCTTGCTCTCCTGTGATTTATTATTTATCAAAATAATATTCTAGAATATACCTTTCAAATTATGAAATTTCCAGTATAATCAAGTTATTTCTTAACTTTGGAAATTTTTCTATAAGTTATTATCGATGATGTATTGGGCGGTTTCCGGCTCGAGCCATGTTGGCAACCACGGTAGGTTTTTACATAGTAAAATATGCTCTTCTCCCGTCGAAAGCTTTTTGATGATTATATATCTTGAAGAGAAATAAAGCGTGTTATATCGACAAACGGTATAAAGTAAGAACTTCTCGTCTGGTGATAATTGATAAAGCATTTTAAAGTGTCTATTTTCAGATTTATGAAAATCGCATATGTATTTTCCTTTAAGCTCATTTGGATGGTTAGAAAATAATTTACTGTTTCTCGCATAAGTTACTCTACCGCTTTTAGGAGCCAAGGAAGGACTTTCTCCTTTGGCGAAAGAAGTTAGTTTTTTCGTCTTTACATCAAATAAAAACAGGTTGTCGTTTGGTTCTTCATTTTTGTACTCTTCGAGAATTAAATTGCCCTCAGAAGTCCAACAAAAAATCATCCCAAATCCCTGTTTTGTTTTAACGTTATTGCTTTTGCTTAACAGATCAATGACCGCTACACTTTCAGAATAAGAAATAAAAGAATCTAAGGAACGAAAAGCCATTTTTCTGCAATCAGGGGATAGCTTATAAAATGACTCATAATGGATTTGGACTACTTTTTTTCGTTTATTGTTTAAGTCAATTATATCCCATGCTTCTTCTTTATATTTTACTGCAGCAAAATTTTTATCTATTCCTTCAATCTTTATAGAAAACTTACGGCCCTTGAAGTAGATATTCTTATGAATGAATATCGGATATCTTATTTCATTCATAAGGTGTGGATTATGTCTTCCTATTTGTAAAAACATATCATTTCGTCTCATTCCAAAAGTAAAAGACATAATAAGGACAACTATGCCCAATACTACTATTTCACAGCCGAAAACTGAAGATGGTGACGATGAAATTGGTCGCTGTAAATGCTTCCAGTTCCATTTATGCTGAATTAAGAACATTATGTGGTAAATGGTGCGGCTGTTACAAGTATGCCAATCAAATCATAATTGACAGTTTGTGGATCAGTAAAAAGAGGGTAAAGGCGGTAAAAAGCTCCAATGTACATAAGAATAAGGACAATATTGTACCCCCAGAAAACATTAAGTTTATATCTGTGGTAAATTGACATTCCGAGAGTAAAGAGTATTCCATACAGTACTGGGGCTGACAGATATACAAAGAGGGGAACTTCCGGAGGAGGTGTTGGAAGTAGAAAATATGTCAGTATACTGCATGGAATTGCACTGATTCCGCCAAAGAACGAACAAAATAAGAGTCCATCGAATTTGGTATCAGCAATATATTTGGTAATGATTATAATAGCGGATGTAAGGCAAACTGCTAAAGTAACACCCTTTGCAAGTGCTAGTTCACCGCCACCGAAACTTGTTACAATTCCAGCAAGTATTGAAAAGGATAGAAGTTTGATGATGTGCTTGATGGTCACTTGAATATCTCCCCTGATATGAAAATAATTTGTTTTAAAATTATAATTCTACAGACGCTTTATTTCAAGGGGCAAACATGCTGCTCTATGCAAGTGCAGAAATAGATTTGCTTGGGAATTATCGTTTTGAGCTGTGATTTTAGCAACTTTTCTTAAAAATTTATTGCAAATATTGTGAATTTTAAAATATTTGATGTATTTTGAACTAATCACATAAAACGATAATTAAATTCCTTAAACACTGGGGCTATAGATGGTAAAACTCGATTTTTCTAAAGGTGACGGACTCATACCCGCAATCGCTCAGGATTATAAAACCGGCGAAGTATTGATGCTGGCTTACATTAATGAAGAGTCCTGGGAAGAAACTTTGAAGAGCGGTAACGCCACTTACTGGTCACGTTCAAGAAGCAAGCTCTGGAAAAAAGGCGAGTCCTCTGGTAACGTCCAGAAGGTTAAGGAAATTCTCGTAGACTGTGATGAAGATACAGTTGTTTTTAAAGTTGACCAGATTGGCGGGGCAGCCTGTCACGTTGGTTACCGCACATGTTTTTATCGCAGGGTCGAAGGTGACGAACTGGTTACTGTAGGCGAACCTGTTTTTAATCCGGACGAAGTTTATAAATAGGATGCAAAGCCGATGACGGACATCACTTCTCCACAATTCCATCAAGAATTCGAAAATGCCTTTCCGCTTTTACCGTTGAAATATAATGTCGGGTGGCGGGAAATCACATCACTTGGAGCTGGCGGCGAAGTGCCGGTTCTGGCCGAACCTACTGACGATATTTCTTTAGCACAGTTATTAAAATTCTGCTATAAACGCGACATTAAAGTTTATATTCTGGGCGGGGGCTCAGATACTGTTGGTGCTGACAAGCCTTTTACAGGTATTGTAGTCAGGCTCTGTCAGAATGATTTTATCAGAGTCAGACCGGGACGCCAGCATGTGACGGCTGGTTCCGGGGTGCGTCTTTCTGACTTGGTGAGTATCAGTGCCAGGCGTGGTTTTGGAGGAATTGCTCCTTTGGCCGCGATCCCGGGAACTGTTGGCGGAGCAATCCGTATGAATGCCGGGGCACATGGCGTATCTATTGGAGATTATGTGGCTGAACTGTGTGGGTACAACATGGAAGGCAGCCCCTGGTCTGCGTCAGGGACTGAAATCGAATGGACTTACCGTAATTCATCAGTGCCTAGAGATGTTATTATTACAGCCGCTATTTTAAAGTTGCCGCCTTGTGATACTGCTGAAGAGCTTGAGAAAATCAGCACCGAGCTTAAGCACCGCCGTGCTAGAGAACCGAGAGGACGCAGTGCAGGTTGTGCTTTTAAAAATGTCTGTGCTGATGAGCCGGCTGGTCGATTGATTGACTTTTGTGGAATGAAAAATACAGAATGTGGTGATGCTTATGTCAGTGAAAAGCATGCCAATTATATAATAAATTCAAAACGCGCTTCAGAGGATGATATCATCAAATTGATGAGTCAGATTAGACGTTGCGTTGCCGAAGAGACTGGGCTTTACCTGAGGCCTGAGGTTTGTTTTGTTGATGCTCAGGGCAGGGACCGGGTTTGTGCCGAAGCACCGGCACCTTGCATTGCTGTGCTCAAGGGCGGCAGCAGTAACGAAAAAGAAGTTTCTTTGCAGTCTGGTTCAGCGGTTGCTGATGCCTTGCGTAACTGTGGTTATGAAGTTGATGAGGTTTGGGTAACTGACTGTGAAGTTACGGACCGAATCAGAAAAGCCAATATTGTTTTTCCAGCGCTGCATGGCGGTTGGGGAGAAAATGGCGAATTGCAGAAGCTGCTTGAAAATGATAGTATTTGCTTTGTCGGCTGCGGCAGCGATGCCAGCCAAAAAGTTTTTGACAAGCTTTTGAGCAAGAAAATAATGGATGAGGCTTCTATTCCGACGGCGCGCTGGTGCGTTGTTACTCCTGATGATCATAACGTATCTGAAGATTTTAATTTTCCGGTTATAGTAAAGCCGCCTCGTGAAGGTTCTACTGTTGGTATTTATAAGGCCTTGACTCGTGAGTGTTTGGAAGCTTGCTTAAAGAAAGCCTTTGAATATGACAAAGAGCTGCTTGTTGAAGAGTATATTGAAGGGCCGGAAATTACTGTTGGAATTATAAATGGAGAGGCACTTCCGGCGATTGAAATTGTTACTCCAAACGGTTTTTATGACTACGACGCGAAATACTTGCACAATAACGGTGCTACCCATTATTTATGTCCGCCTGAGCACGTATCAGAAGAAATTCAGGCCGAAGCTTCAAAGCAGGCTTTGAAATTCTATGAAGTTACCGGAAGCCGTGATCTGCTGCGGGTTGATTTCATGGTCGGCAAAGACGGAGTGCCTTACATGCTTGAGGGCAATAATATTCCGGGATTCACCTCGGACAGCCTGGTACCTAAGGCTTGCCGCAAAGCCGGAATGTCATTTGAAAGACTCTGTGCGACGCTGGTAAAAGCAGCAGGTCAGCACGGTTAGTGGGAGTTTTTTATTCTGGAGGCTGGCTATTTTTCAGCTCTCCAGAATAAATGAATTTTATTTGAAATGGAACTTTAAAAGAGAACTTGTTGCTTATGTCTTTCCGGCCAGGCTGGCCAGGCTATTTGTACATTGATACGATCACAAGGTTTTATTTCTGCAAAACTACCAGTGTTCGGTAAATTGATGTAATCTAATTTATAGTAACTTTGTTCTGTCATTAAAACTACTAATACTTTTTTCTTATTATATGTTGCGTCTAAATACCTTCTTAGGTATCTTTGAACTGGTGCTGTATACCCAAAATATTTAGATTTATAAAAATCAATATGTTGTCTTCCTATTGACATAAAATTTTTGGAAGTGTGCCCCATAGCATGATAAATCCTTCTTGCAATAAGGTCGTTAGCAAACAGCCTTAAATCTTTAGAAAACTTGTACTTTCCTGGTTTGCTTTCAGGGTTTATATCGTCAATTCTAATAGAAGGATCCAGTTTTTTTGTCATTCCTTTTACAATATTAAAATCTATTTCATTTTGTTGAATTGTCCTATTGTTACCCCTGAATAATCCGTTTGTTAAGGGGGTCGTCATAATAATACGTAGGAATATTATCCAGATACCATTTGCAAAGGTCATAGTAGTTATTATAGATACCCAGATTTTTCCATATATCCTTTAAATACAATATATCGTTATAATACAGGCGATTTCTTGATTCATCGTAATTATTATTTGGTGAAGGCTCAAAAAAGCGAGAGTAAGCTGTGTTTTTTCTTTTGTAAGGTCTTTCTTGGCGACGGGTTCCCCATTCAACGTAAAACTTATGTCCGTTGAAAATATTTACTCCTTTAGTAGTTAAAAATTTGAGAAAATCTGTTATAAAACTGTCTCCACGCCAAGTGTCTCTACCATGAGCTTGACCAAACATAAAAACACTGTAATTCTTATAAAGTTCGTAGAACTCTTCGAGAACCTCATTAGCATCATTTTTAGGAATCATACGTGGCAAGTAATTATTTTTATACATAATACAAAGGTCTTTTAATTTTCTACCTTTAATAAGACCGTTAGGAAAATACCGCAAAAAACTTTTTAAAAGAAAATCATGTTGTGAGGTAAACTTTGCCTTAAAAATTTGCTTTGCAAAATCAGTGCCACGTCCACGTTTCTTGGCTCTTTCAGTTCCACTAAACCAGTTTGAAAAATTCTTATAGTGGAAATATAAAACCCCGTCTGTAGTTCCTCTCACATGTCTGTCCAATAAATACAGTTTGTCCTTAGACAATTTATTAAGTGATTCCAGTATATCATGAATAGAGCTGTCTACGCTTCCTATTATAAGCATCTTTATCCTTTAAGGTTAATTTTATATTATGATTATCAATTAATTAAAACGTTACAGTATATAGAAAAAATGCATGATAGATTGTTCTTCGGCTTCAGGTCATATCATATTTTTTATAGTTATTAGTCCATTCTTTTAAGAAATATTATTCAGTATATATTTTTGTCATAGACTATATCTTTGGCGTATTGAAGAAAGTGATATTGTTTTTTTTTGTAATAAATCAGCTTGTTAGAACAAACTCCAGCTTTTTCTGTCTATAGATTCTATAGATATTAAGTTTTTTAAAAATCGGAACCCTTAATCTAAAGGAAGAACTTTATGACCAAAAAGTTATCTCTCTGCTTATTTGCTGTGATAATGATACTGGGCATCGGTCTAAACGCTGCAATAAAAGAATTAGTAATTCTTCATACTAATGATGTCCATGGGCATGTACTCAATGACGAAAAACGTGGCAGCATAGGCATGGCCAAAATAAGTTATTATGCAAAGAATCTTAAGGCAGAAGGTCATTCAGTTTTACTGCTTAATGCAGGCGATGCTGTGACAGGGACTCCGCTTTCAGAGTTCACAGAGGGAATTGCTATTTACGATATCATGTCAAAAGCAGGGTATGATGCCGGCACTCTGGGGAACCATGAATATGACTTAGGGTGGGAGCATATTCATACTCATCTTTCGGCTGCGAAATTCCCATTAGTTTGCGCAAATGCCTACACTCCTGAAGACGCTTTGCAGGCAGACGGAAAATACGTTATCAAAAATGTTAATGGCCTGAAGGTCGGCATAATAGGGCTTTTGACTTGTGACACCCCAAATCATATTATTCATAAGAATAACGAAGGAGTATGGTTCAGTGATGAGGTTAAAACCCTGAATGAACTGGTGCCAAAACTTCGTAAAAAATGTGATATTGTTATGCTGCTTACGCATAACGGTTATGACGAAGATGTCAGGATTGCCGGTGAAGTCAAAAATGTTGACATAGTCGTTGGCGGGCATTCTCATACAGACCTGAATAAACCAACTATCACAGTTACTGGAGCCCGGGTTGTTCAAGCTCATGAATTTAGCAAGGCGCTCGGTGAGATTAACCTTACTTACGACACTGAAAAGAAAGATATCATTAAATTCAGCTGGAAGAAACTTCGCGATGCTGACCTTGAAGGATCAGACGATGTCATCGAAAGGGCTATTAATCTCTGGAAAAGCAAATTGCCTGCTGAGATATATTCAGTAATCGGTCAAGTTCCAAGAGAGTATTCACGGGCTGAGTTTAAAGAAATTATTGAAAATTACCTTGCTGAAGAAGCCACTACTGACTTTGGATATATGAATCAGGGGGGGGTAAGGGATAAACTGTATTATCCTGAAGTTCTGGAGCGTGATATCTGGATTGCCCTGCCTTTTGATAACCAGTTATCAATAATTTCTATTAAAGGTAAAAATATCGGCGGAGATATGAAGAAAGACCTGACCGAACGTGGCGTGGAAATTGATCCTGAAAAAGTTTATACCGTCGCTACTAATACCTTTGTTTCTCAAGCTCCAAAAGCAGAAATGGGTGAGCCTGTAGAAAAAGTAGAAGTTATGAATAAAAAAATAAGAGATGTAGTAATTGACTCTATAAGAGCTAATCCCAATATAGTTCTTTAAATATAGATTTGAATATTATTTACAGGGTTTTGTACAAAGCGCCTTTTCTTCGGAAGGGCGCTTTGTTTTTTTCAGGTTGAATTAATGCCGCCGTCGGTTAATATATAATGAATAGATCGTAACCAGCAAATTTTAGGGACTTCTGGCTTGTTAGCGGATTATTACAGCATTTTGAGGATGGAACACGACTGCAGTTTTGCGGATATTAAGCGCGCATACTTCAAACGGTCTAAAGAGTGCCACCCTGATCTTTATAGAAACAGCCCGGTTAAAACTGAAGAATTTAAACAACTGGTTGAGGCTTTTGACATACTTTCAGACTTCAGTAAACGCCAGCGTTATGACCTGAAATTTAAATCAGAGGAGGAACGTCTCAGCGCCGGAATCACTCCGTGTGATGAAATTATCATGGATTCTCAATCTGATGATGTACTGGAGGAGCTAATTGTTGGTAATGAGCGTCCTGGGAACACCACTCTTGCACGTCTATTTATGGACTTGGAGAAAACTGAAGTTTTAATGACTTTTCGTGAAGGAAAAAACTTATTTTTCTGTAAGCGTTACCGACAGGCCAAATCATTTCTGATTAACGCAGTTACAATGTCACCACACAATATTGTCTATCGAGTTTATTTGGCACGAGCTCTGGCGGTATTACGCGAATGTAAACTGGCCAAGTACCATTACCGCAAAGCGTTGGCAACTGGACACAGCCGCGAGCCGTCGCAGCAGTTAAAGCGTGTCAGTTATGAGCTGGATATGGTCAACCGGAAACACCATCCGTTTTAGGGGCTCTTCAAAGGGTTGTTGAAAAAGGAAGGAAGCCCCTTCGTTACGCCCAGCGATGAAGAAATTATTGCCTACACCAATCGGGCCATCAGTAAAATATTACGTGATGAGGTTCGTAAAGCAAACGAAGGGAAGTTCCTTAAGTAATGCCGCTTTTCCCATTCCACATTGAACTTCAGCCTATAGTTGCTATATTACGTTTTGGACTTTGATACGATATTTTGCTGTATTTTGTGCTTCCGTAAAATACTTTATAATTGCCTGATGCAGCAAATGTAAATGATGACCTGTAATCATTATAAAGGTGTTATAATATGTTATCTGATAGAGACTATATGAATAGCCCCAAAGGTCAGAGGGCAGGCCGAATGGGCCTTGGCAGTAAAAGTGTCGTTTACTGGCTGATTGGGATCAATGTTATTTTCTTTTTGATGGTGCCGATAAATTCTGAATTGTTTTTGCGGCTTGCAATGTCGTCTATCGGCATTAAGGAAGGTATGTACTGGCAGGTGATAACTGCAATGTTCCTGCATGGCGGTTTTACTCATATCTTATTTAATATGTGGGGACTGTATTTGTTTGGAACACTGATTGCTCCTCGTATGGGAACGGTGCGGTTTTTGATAATGTACTTTATCAGCGGCATCAGTGGTAACCTCCTCTGGCTGCTGTTTAACTGGAGTTCTTATAGTCCGGTAGTTGGAGCAAGTGGAGCTTTATTTGGTGTCTTGATTGCCACAGCAATGATGGATCCTAACCGTGAATTTATAATGCTGTTTTTCCCTATGCCGATGAAATGCAAAACTCTGGTTATGGTTTATGCTGTTCTTGAAATACTGCTGGAACTAAAGGGTGGCGGCAATGTCGCTCATCTGGCTCATTTAGGCGGTCTTTTTGGTGGTTATTTATATGTGCGGCTCTTCTGTAAGCAGCTTATTTTATGGGATATATGGGATCTGTTTTCTAAAAAGAAACGTGTGCCACAGAATGATGCCCGTTTTAAAGGCTGGAAAGTCCATAACACGAAATCATGGGGGACCGGTAGCTCTGATGTCAATTTTGAACGGCATGAAAAAGACGAGAATGCTCAGGTTTCGCAGAAAGAGCTTGATCACCTGCTTGATAAAGTTTCCCGAAGCGGAATTAACAGCCTGACTAAAGCTGAAATGTCAGCCTTGCGCAAGGCTCGAGAACAAATGCGCCGCCGCTAAGAAAAGGACCGAAATGAAACTTTCCACTGATCTTTTTGATTATGACTTGCCTGAAGAACTTATAGCACAGTATCCTGCAGCCAGCCGTGATGCTTCAAGAATGTTGGTTATGGAACGTAAAACCGGAAAATGCGAAGTTCGTAATTTCAGGGATATTGTAGAATACCTTACCCCTGGTGACGGCCTTATTTTCAATGATACTAAAGTTATGAGTGCCAGAATGTATGGCACCAAAAATGGCATCGAGGGGGCAGCAAAGGTAGAGCTGCTTCTGATCAGCGCTTTAAATGAGCAGCGCACCCGCTGGAATGCTCTTATCAAACCTGGGCGCAGAGTTCCTCCCGGAACAAAAGTAAAGCTTCTGGATAAAAATGGTATCATGAATGATAATAATGACTGGTTTGAGGTCATAGGGAAATGTGATGATGGCTCAGTTGTAGTAAAATTTTCTTCCGAAGACCATGACAGGCTACAGCTCCTGTATGGTCATATGCCGCTTCCGCCATACATTAAACGTGATGATGAAACTGGTGATATTGATCGCTACCAAACTGTTTTTGCTCGTGAGCAGGGTGCTGTGGCTGCTCCTACTGCAGGATTGCACTTCACTGATGAAATCAGAAGACAGATCAGAGATAAAGACGTAACAGAAGCTAATGTTACTCTGCACGTCGGCCCCGGCACTTTTCGACCTGTATCAGTAGATAATGTTGATGAGCATAAAATGCATACCGAAAACTTTGTTTTAAGCCAGGAAACCGCTGGCTTAATCAATAATATTCATGATTCCGGAAAACGTGTTCTGGCTGTCGGTACTACTACAGTCCGAGTGCTGGAAAGTTGTGTCGAAAATGGACGAGTAGTTCCGCAGTTTGGCAGCACTGATATATTTCTCTATCCGCCTTATAAACCACAGGCTGTCGATATGCTGCTCACAAATTTTCACCTGCCTAAAAGCACGTTGCTGATGTTAGTGTCGACTTTTGCTGACCGGGAAAAAGTCATGGCAGCTTATGAGGTTGCCAAGCGCGAAAAAATGCGTTTTTACAGCTATGGCGACTGCATGCTGCTGGTGTAAATCATACCAGCTGAATAAATATTTAAGATGGATTATGGTGCTCGATATTTAGTGCATCATAATCTTTCTTTATGCTTCTCCTATTGGATTTCCTAATACCCTTAAAATAAAAATTCTGAAATTTATGTTTATGAAATTGACAAATTCGTATTGTTAGTTATTTTAACAGTTAGTCAAGCTAACAATCAAAGATTGAGGTTGATTTTATGAATAGAGAGAAAAAGCTTAAAGTGATTTCTAAGAGCGGAGTGACATTGGATGACTTGGTCGATGTGGCAATCAGAAATGTTACTGAAAGAACTAAGATAGCTGACCCACTTGAGATTTTGACTGGTTCACAGTGCTATTTTGTCTTGAAAGTCTATGACCTTGAACCTTGTTCACTGACTGATATTGCACGCAAAGCAAAGATCAGCAAGCCTTCAGCATCAGCTATGGTTAACAAGTTAGTCAATAAAAAGATTCTCATCCGGCAGGAAAACCCTGAATGTCGACGTGAAGTTGTGATCAGCACAACGCCGGATACTAAAAAGTATATAAAACAGGTTGATGATGAAATAATTGTTCTGCTTGATAAGATTGCCGGCAAAATGTCACCCGAGGAATTTGAATGGTGGTATAAAATAAGCCTGAAAATTAATGAGATTGTAACAGACGATTAAGGAATTGAGGCATGCAGAAAGGAAATGATATCGAACGTTTAGGCAGCAAACCTGTTCTGAAATTACTATTGGAATTTTTAGTTCCTGCAGTAATAGGCATGTTGACCCAATCACTTTACAACATTGTTGATAGGATATTTGTTGGTCATTTTATCGGCATGGCAGGGCTATCAGCTTTGACTCTTGCTTTTCCGGTGATGATGATTTTGTTTGGAATTGTTATGTTGTTTGGGGAAGGTGGTGCAGCTCTATTCTCTCTAAAAATAGGGGCAGGAGATAAAAAGGGTGCGGCTAAAATAGTAGGCAATGTGATTATAGGTGGTTTCCTTGTGGCATTGCTGGTGGCGGCAGGGGGAGATTTTATAAGCGACAAGTCTTTGCAACTATTTTCCGCAGCTGGAAATTCGCTTGAACTAGCTCAGAATTATACCTCTATAATTTGCTACGGTACCCCGTTTATGGTAACAGGGTTTTGCTGCAATTTCCTGATCAGAGCGGAAGGTTTCCCAAAGTATGCTGTGGCTATGATGTTGATTTCATCGCTGGTCAATATTGTCCTTGACCCAATATTTATATACGTTCTAGGGATGGGAGTGAAAGGAGCTGCTTTAGCAACGGTTATCGCAGAAGCCGCGGTTGCTGTAATGGGGTTCTGGCATTATGCTTCTTGTCGTGGAAATGTTTTACTTTCTTTAAGCGATTTTATTCCGGTCCCCCGACTGTTGATAGGTGTTTTAGTGGCGGGCACTCCCAGCTTCATCATGGATGTTATGCTTGGAGCTCAAAATGCTGTTATGAATAAACAACTTACGCTACATGGAGGAGAAAAAGCCCTTGCTGCAATGGGTATTATATTTGCTGTAGAAACTTTGTTGTTAATGCCGCTTTTTGCTCTTGTTGACGCAATACAGCCAATTGTAGGTTATAACTTTGGTGCAAAACGCAATGACAGGGTTATCGAATGCATGAAATTGGGAATGCTGTTTTTCTGTGGATTTGCCTTACTGGTAACAATACCTGTTGAGCTGTTTCCCGGATTGTTTGTCAAGGTTTTTTGTTCAGGTAAGGGTGGGTTGGAAGTAATTGCCCAACCGGGATTAATGATATTTATTTCTGGTTTTATGTTTACTGGAATTTACCTTGTTACCATAAGGTATTTTCAGGCCGTAGGGAAAGCGCATATCGCAAATATTCTAACTGCGCTTAAACCAGTTTTTCTGTATTTACCAATGCTCTTTGTTTTCAGTCGCTTATGGGGAATCACTGGGATATGGCTGACCGAACCGATTTCAAGTACAATATGTGCACTGATTAGTGGAGTACTATTGTATAAAGAGTATATTCTGCTAAACAGCAGTAAAGCAGGAGAATGTAAGCTGCTGGCTCAAGGAGCGATCCTTGAAGGTAATTAAACTGTGAGCGCCTCAATTATGATGATGAGGCACTTTTTATGAATCAAATTATGGAAGTTGATTCTACTTGATGAGCTCAGATATTTTTTTGAATTCAGGATGTTTAGAAGATCCCATCAGCATAAACAGCATGGTTTCAGTAGAGATAACGTCGATGCCGTTTTTCTGCATAAGTTCCAGAGCTCTATCAAGATCTTCCTGCTTACGTGAAGCAACCGCATCACTTATAACAAAGACGTTATAGCCGGAGTTTTTTGCATCAATAACCGTTTGCAGGACGCATACATGAGATTCTATTCCGCAAATAAAAAGAGATTTGCGCGATTTTTTTTGTAACTCTGCATTAAACTCGGGGCTGCCGAAACATGAAAATGAGGTTTTTTCAACAACAGGTGTTTTATTCTGATCAACAACGGCGCTCAAGTATTCTGAAGCATGTCCCAGCCCCTTGGGGTACTGTTCTGTCATCAAAGTGTCGAGTCCCAGCAAGTTGGCACCCTTTAGCAGGACTTTTGCTCTTGCCAGACATTTGTCAGCATCTTTCATTGCATTGATGAGGCGTTCCTGCATGTCAATGACTATAAGTGCGGAAGTCGCTGTTTCTGGAATAATCATTAATTATCACCCTTTGGTAAGTTCATTAATCAGACCTGAAAACTCTTCAAGGTTAAAGTCCGCACCTTTATGAATTACCGCGTTGCAAATATTTTTGACCCGCTTCAAATCTTCAGGGGAGGGTGCAAGGCCGGTAATTGCAATGATAGGAACGTCCTGGGTATCCTGATTTTTTTTCATGTGTTCAATTACTTCCCAACCGGAACGTACCGGCATCAACAGGTCAATCAAGGCCAGCTTTATTGGAGTTCCGGTATTGATTTGCTCAATAGCATCGTCTCCATTGGAAGCGGTAATTACCTGAAATCCTGCTTTCTTGATAATACGTGAGCAGAAACTCAAGAATACGTCATCATCGTCACAAATAAGTACTGTTGGTTGTTTTTGGTTTTCAACCATGTTTAATTCTCCTGGAGATATTATGCCTAGTAAAGTTCCTCTTTCTACCAGAGAAGAAATATAAACTCATTATTATGGGTTTCCAGCAAAAAAAATAAATTTTAATGTAAAATCACTCAATTTAGCTCTATGTGCAACATAAAATGTTATTTTCTACCGTAATCAATGTCTTTCAATTGAATTTCCGGAGAAGGCAAAGGAGCGTTATTCATAAAAGCATCAACCAGTTTTGCCGCTTGTTTGAAGTCACCTTCAGGGACCCAGTGGATTACCCAGCCTTCACGCTCCAGCTTTCTAAACCAGATATCCTGACGTTTTGCGAACTGACGTATCTTAATAAGCAGTTTATCACGCATTTCATCACGACTGCATTTCCCTTGAAGGTATTCAGAGATATAGCGATACTCAAGACCGAAAAAGTCCAGACGTTTCCATGAAACGCCGTTGTCATGCAGATGCTGAACTTCTTCTATCATGCCGGCATCGAGGCGTCCGTCAAGGCGTAGCTCTATTCTCTTATGTACTTCTTTGCGCGGGAAATAAACCCCGAGCAGCAACGGCTGCAGTTTAACCGGTGGAGTTGTCAGCTTTCTCTGCGGAGCTTCCGCTCTTTCCAGAGCTCGCAGTAAACGGGTTTTATTTGTCTTATCTTTAAGCTTATCGTATGCTTCAGGAAATTCGGTTTGCAGAAGCTGTCCTAACTCATCCACTGTTTTGCTTTTGAGCTTTTCCCGGCGTTCAAAGTCAGGTTCAGCCCCCGGCAGTTCGTAGCCTGATATCAATGCATCAAGGTAAAGTGCGGTGCCGCCGCAAAGAATGGGCAGGCGCTTGGACACGTTTATGCCTTCTATGGCCTGCCATGTATCACGGCAGAATTCCATAAGGTTATAAGGATATTCAGGTTCAACAATATCCAGCATATGGTAGGGAATTCTTTTTCCTTGAAAATTATATTCATCAAGGTCTTTTCCGGTACCGATATCCATGCCGCGATATACTTGTCGTGAGTCTATGCTTACTATTTCGCCATCGTATTTGTCAGCCAGTTTAATTGCCAGTGCGGTTTTTCCCGTAGCTGTTGGCCCTGTGACTATTACTGTTTTTGTGCAATCAACCATAAATTTGATATCTATTTTGTTTTTATTTTCGTTTTGAGGCACTATAGTAAAGCTTTCAAAATAATGCAAGTATAAAACACAGTTAGTTTACAGGATATGGAAAAGCAACGTACTTTAAAAAATCAAGCATTTCTTTCGGGAATCGCACTTCACACTGGGGCGAGAGCAACACTTAAGATCCTTCCTGCTGAACCAAATTCAGGTATAACTTTTCGCCGCGTTGATATGCCCGGAAACCCTGAGGTTAAAGCTCTGGCCACAAATGTTGTCGATGCACGACGCGGTACCACAATAGGTAATCAGAATACGGTAGTTTATACCGTTGAACATATTATGTCAGCTCTGCATGTGTGTGGAGTTGATAACACAGTTGTTGAAATGGACGGGCAGGAGCCCCCCATTGCAGACGGCAGTGCCAAGCCTTATTTAAAAATGATATTAGAAGCAGGCACTGTTGAACAGGATGCTCCGGCTGAATTCTGGACCTGTAAAAGTCCAATATATGTCGAAGGTAATGATACTAAGCTGGTAGTAACTCCAAGCGACGAGCTAAAAATAAGCTGTCTGGCTTCTTTTGAAGGTTGTCCGTTTGATCCACAGTATCTATCTGCAACGATAACTCCTGATTTTTATCGTGATGAAATCGCTCCGGCCAGAACCTTTGTGTTGTTCCGTGATCTGGAGCAGCTTTTGGCAATGGGATTGGTAAAAGGCGGTAGCTTGGATAATGCGGCTATTCTGCATGACGGCGCTATTATATGTAAAGAAGAATTACGCTATCGCGACGAAATTGTCCGACACAAAATTTTGGATATTATTGGTGATATTTTATTGTGTGGACGTCGCGTTAAAGCGAACATTATCGCTATCAAGCCTGGACATTATTTTAACGTTCAGCTGGCTGGTGAAATGATTAAACAAATGATGAATAAATAAAATTAAAATTCAGGAAAGGGTTATATTATGTCAGGAAAGGTGCTAAGCGTAAAGGATTTGAAAAATATTCTTCCGCAGCGCTACCCGATGCTGATGCTGGACCGGGTATGTGTCGTTAGTGAAACTGAATATATTGGATTGAAAACGTTAAGTATTAATGAATTGTTCTTTAAGGGACATTTCCCGGACCACCCGATTATGCCAGGAGTACTTCAAGTTGAAGCCATGAAACAGCTGGCTCAGGTTGCAGTCAGTGAACAGCTTGATCCTGAAGGCAAAAATGATATTTACATGCGGATTGTTGAGAAAGTAAAATTCCGTAAGCCAAACCTTCCGGGCGACCGAGTTAAAGTTGAAGCAAAAGTCATTGACGTTGCCAACGGTGAGGCTGTGGTTGAATGTAAAACCAGTAATAACTCCGGCTTGACATGTCAGGCTAAAATTACTTTGGCAGTGCGTCCTAAGTCTGCTCCTGAAGTTATGCCTGAAATGTGGAATGAATATGATAAGTCAGATAATACTCTGATGGATGTCAGCCAGATTAAAGAACTTGTTCCGCACCGCTATCCATTTTTGTTAATTGATAATATTGCTGCCATCGAAGATGAGCAGGTTGTTGCAATTAAGAATGTTTCCATTAATGAAGAGATTTTTGCTAACTGCCCGGACGACTACGCAGTTTTGCCAGAATCACTTCAATGTGAAATTATTGCTCAGGCTGGTTGCGCTTGCGTCTTATCCAGACCTGAAAATAAAGGCAAGCTTGGCTTGTTTATGTCTATTGGCCATGCTGAAGCTTTTGCCCCAATTTTTCCTGGAGATCAAATGGTTTGTAAAATCAAGGTTCCGCCAGGCTCATCTCGCTTTGGTAAAGGCAAAGGTACTATTACTGTGAACGACAAAAAAGTATTTGAATGTTCGCTTATGTTCGCTATTGTCGCTCCATAATATATAGTTTTTGTTTATTAGCCGCTCCCACATGGGAGCGGCTTTTTTTATGCCCTGATTCAAGTCTGTTTTACGAGTTCTGCTGAAAAGTATTTGCTTTAAAGGCGGGGGCTTGAGTTGCAAAATATTGTTGGCGGAAAAGTCTAGGCAATAAAAAACCGCACCCGAAATGGGTGCGGTTGGAAATGCGAAAGAAATATTATTTCTTTTCGAAGAGAGAGCGAATTTCGTTGCCGACGATTTCGACAGCGTGTTTGCCAAGCTCTTCGCGCTTCTTGAGCAGTGTAGGAGCGCCATTGCGGGCTTCTTCCATCCACTCTTTAGCGAACTTACCACTTTCGATGTCTTTCAGAGACTCTTTCATGCGCTCTTTAACATCAGGAGTGATGATTCTAGGACCGTTAACATACTCGCCCCACTCAGCAGTGTTGGAGATAACAGCATTCATTTTCTGGATGCCGCCTTCGAAGATCAGGTCAACGATCAGTTTTACTTCATGTACGCATTCGAAGTAAGCCATTTCAGCCGGGTAGCCAGCTTCAGTCAGTACTTCAAAACCGTATTTCATGATGTCAACAAGGCCACCGCAGAGAACGTTCTGTTCGCCGAATAGGTCTTCATAAGTTTCCTGCTCGAAGGTACACTCAAGGACACCTGCGCGGGTGAATCCCATGGATTTAGCCATAGCCAGAGCGATTTCGCGAGCGTTGCCGCTGGCGTTCTGGTGAACAGCGACCAGGCCGGGAACTCCAAAACCTTCGAGGAAAGCTTTGCGTTCTTCAGTAGCCGGGCTCTTAGGAGCAACCATGATGACGTCAACGTCAGCAGGAGGAACGATTTCTTTAAAGATGATATTAAAACCATGTGAGCAGGAGAATACTTTTCCGGCTTTCATGGATTTTTCAATTTCGCCTTTGTATACAGGAGCGTGAAATTCATCAGGCAGAAGAATGTGGATGATGTCAGCTTTTTCAGCAGCAGAAGCAATGTCCATCACTTCAAAACCATCTTGAGCAGCTTTATCAAAAGAAGCATCTTTGATAGAACCGATGATGACATTAACCCCGGAGTCCCTCATACACAAAGCCTGGGCACTGCCCTGACTGCCGTAACCGATAACTGCAACAGTCTTACCATTCAAAACGGCAAGATCTGCACCATTGTCATGAACAAGATTCATTGTTTTTACTCTCCTTAAAAGTAAAATCTAATTATAAAAAAAACTCAAAAAGCACTGTAGTTTTTTGACAAACAGATAGTTAATATACTCAGTAATGGTCCAATTGCAAAAGTTATTTGACTTTTTTCAGAATTAAATCAAGCACTTTTTGATGTTCATCAGTCCATGGTGTTGGCCATAATTCAGCCAACTCTGAATTTACTTTACTTCTGTCATTGCCGAATTCTTCGACAGCTGCAAGCGCTGCTCCCTCAGCAATTATTTCAGGTTTGACGTCTTGACTGATAATCACCCGCATAGTTCCAATTACTCTGTCCTCCCAGCTAAGTTTACGTGGAGCGTCACGAGTGATACGAGCTATTGCGTCTTTGAGGAACGGATTAGTCATTCTGATAAGCAGGTCTTCTGCATATTCCTTAAAGCCTTGCTCGGTAAACAAGTCATCAAAACCAGCCCATTTTTTATTTAAAGCTGCTCCGCATTCTTCTATAAATGCTTTGCGCGCTTTCTCCATGAGCTCCGGTATGTCACGCAATTCGCTCATAAATTCTTTACCGGCTGCCTTTCCAAGAGTCCCCAGTAGAAAATGAATGGCGTTATGACCGTAAAGTTTTGCTTCTTCAAATGGATAAAGGTCATCTTTGACAAAGAGATTCTTTACTTTGCGTAGCTCAATTCCCTCACAGTTTGAAATCAATATGTTGTTGAATTCCTCAACCAAATGTCCACGCCCAGCTCCGGGGCAAAGCTGTTTCAGGTTTTGAGCTTCGCATTCCTCTGCGTCGGCGACACCATTCATTTTCCCCACAACTGTATTCAAGTAATAAGTATCTGCAAATGGTTTTCCAATTGCTTTCTCAAGTTCTTCAGCGGCATGATTATTGTTTTCCGCCGTATAAATGAAACGACGTTTTGCCGGATTACGCAGAAAACCTTGTCGCAGCCATTTTGCAGTGACTTCAAAGAATTTCACGCTTGGCAGTGCGGTGGCTATCTCATCGGCTTCAGCAGCTGCGTTAATAAGCTTTTCAAGCTCGGCGTCAATTAGCGGATTATAGACCTCAACATTGGAATATGTTTCACAGTAAACGTGATTCGCGGCAGCTATATTAATGCTGATTTTACCGCCAGAGTTGTTGATGGCGTTCTTGATATCGTCATCAACTTCGGCTATGACGATTCTATTAAAACCGCCATGGTCAGCTCCAGCCATAAAGATGCCGGTTTGAATCGGTCCTAACCCTATTCCCAAGAATGTACTCATAAAAAAATTAAACCCCATATGAGTTTGCTGTACACAAAAGCATTCCACCCGTTTGCCCTTGGAACGCTTGATTTAACGTGGTCAGTATTAAAAATAAGAGTTTAGCTGAACCACAAGGTATTAACATATAATCAATAAGGAATAAAGTAAAACGTGTTTGTAGAAAAATTATATGAACATTGCAGATGGAATCAATATTTTTTGCGTAAAAATATTCATTTAATATTTGCGTTTCGCTGAATGGTGTGTATAATTATACTCTGCTTTTGAAGTGGATCCGTAGCTCAGTTGGTTAGAGCAGGTGACTCATAATCTCCGGGTCGTAGGTTCGAGTCCTACCGGATCCACCATTTAACTTTCTATAAATCAGCAAGTTGTGATTTGCTTTTTTGATGAATTTAAAGACCTCAGAAAAAGATTTCCCTCTATATCCTCCCATTTGGCAATCTTAGACGCATTTTGGAGGAAACCGCATGTTCAGCTGAGCTTAGAAATTGTATTGAATGATCAAATTTATCAGGTTTTGACTAGGAAAATCCATCATTAACCATCCTGTATTTGATAAGTCAGGCTGCCCAGAAAGGTATACTTTTAAACTGCTATTAATAGAGGCAGCATAGTATCTTGGTGTGTTTAAAGACGGGAATTCGGCTGCAAGTGAAGAGAATATAAAGTTAGGGTAATCAGCTATTTCATAAGAATTTAAGCTATTGATTACGTATTCAGTTTTTTCACTTGGGCTGCAATTTATATATTTATCCTGAATATAGAATGTATTTTGCGTACCTGTAGTAAGTTCTCCAACTGTGTTATCCGGCCAATTGACTTTTATTCCGATGTCGTCTTCGCTCTGAAAATGAAACATTCTATTTATGATAACAATTTTACCTCTTACCTCTCTAAGGGTAGGGAGCTGATCTTTTGTCCAAAAATGTTCTGCACCCTCATTTATTATTGCACTTCTAAGTAAATTCTGAACAATCGGATTTTCTTCGTCATTACCCTCATTTTTAACTGTGAAAATAATAGTTTCAGTAGGGTATTCCTTTAGAAAATTAAGACATTCCCAGAACACGTGATCTAAAGTTAAATTGCAATAGTAGGAGCCATGGTATATTCCTCCATCCTTTTTAACTCTGACATCAAGAGATCTTACTCCCATTATAAGCTGTGCTCCAACACTGAAGTCCTGACATTGTGTTAAACCCAGTACAGGCCATACAAGTGTCTTGGAAAGATTTGATGTACAGGCGTCATGAGTACCCGGAATAGAGATATCCTTGAGGTTTTTGTTATCATCTACATTCTTCATCCAGTCAATTTGTGGAGGATAATTTTTTGAGACAGTAAAAATATTGGACTCATTCTCAACCGCAGTGATGATGTATTTCCCATCCTTAGTTATCATCGTGGAGGGATATCCGTAAAAACCACCACTACTGCCAATCCACCAATTATTATGAGATAAGCCATCAGAGCCTTGACCAATAACCGCTGAATAGATCGTGCCATTTATTATAATATTAGCTGTAAATGCAAAGTTTAACTCTTTAGGTTTATTACCTTCTGCAGTGCGACAGTATATCAATGCTGTGTGAGACCTGGCAAGTAACCAGTTAGCTACACCTGAGGTTTTTTTCCTGCCTGCAGGTACTTTAACTGAAGTATTACCATCCCATGAAGGAGTGTCAAATGGTTGCCCGCTTGTGATGGAATATTCTCCTGCATAAGATACTGTAAGGCTCTGTATGTCAGAACTTCTATTAAAATGAACATAATTATCGCGTTTGATGGCACCCAATGCAGTAAATGAAATTAGAGATAGAAGTAGAATTGTCAGACAGTGTAAGGGTTTTCTTGTTTTTCTCATGATTTACCTTCCTTGGGACTTTGCGATGAATGCTCATTCACCTGCGATGCGCCCGCAGCCACAGCTAAGGAAGTTAAGTGATAATTTTTTCAAGAGCCGACAAATACACCTGGGAAATTTTTTTCGGACAGTTTGCTCCAGGCAGTTTCAGCCAATTCCCAGTTCGTAATGAAAAATCTCTACTATAACATTGCAGTTATTGTGGGGGCCAAACGCTTCTTCACAGGATTTAGTTCTCCATGGAGAACGACTTTTCCCAATTAAAATATTGGGCCGACTTAATCGTTTCCGCTAACAACATCCCAAAGCTAACTACGTCCGGCGCGCTATTTTACGAGTAGTTTTCTCATTCTTCGTTACACTGGTATGGATCAGATGCCACCAAGCTCTTGTTCAGAGTTAGAGCAGGGCGAAAAGCCTTTAAGGCAGAAAGTGGCAACCGGTGAACATATAACAGTCTCAATCTATTGTGCATCACCAAAGGTAATATTGTTTTACACAGAAAAAAGACCGAAAATGTCGCGGCGAACATTCAAAATAACGGCTCATATAATATGACGGCTTAAAACGGCAAATAGTTACACAATAATTAAATTTTTTAACGTAATTAATCATTTTCATTCACAAAATAAGCCTATTTTGTTGAGAGTAGATTTGTCGTAAGTTCAATTTGATCAGTAAAAACTCAAAAATTTGCCTAAACCTCGTGACTGGACTCCATTCCAATGAGCTAACCTCTCACACAGTACCCTGATTGATAACACTTAATATATGGCTGAATTAGCTGCCTTATCACTGAACGGATTTGGAGATTTATGTATTATTATTATATAATACATTTAATTTTTTTTAGTGACGAAATATTTGCTATTCTTAATATTTGTGATATAATAATTCGATCACGAATATTTTCAATAGTAAAGATCAAAGACAATGAATGAAAAAATTAAAGACTTCGAATACAGAATTTTGTGTTCGCTTCGACGAATTATCAGGTCGGTTGATATTTATTCCAATAAGTTAAAATCTAAATATGGTTTGACTACGCCACAGTTGCTTTGCTTACAGTGTGTTGTTGAAAATGATGGTAGTACTCTTTCACAACTGACTGCAAATGTAAACTTAAGTGGTAGCACTATAACAGGAATTGTTGATCGCCTTGAAAGTAAAGGACTGCTAAAGAGAGAACGTTCCCTAGTTGATCGTCGTAAAATTTTTCTACATTCTACCGATACAGGTAAAGAAGTAGTTGCAGCCGCTCCTTCTCTGCTTCAGGACAGACTTTCAGAAGCTCTGTCTGAATTAGCTGAAAATGAACAGGATATTATTGCAGAATCGCTTGAAAGAGTTGTAAAAATGATGGAAGCAGAAAATGTAAATGCTTCTCCAAATTTAATTTCAGGGATACAATAATTAATCCGGAATAAAAAGATGAAGGAGTTCACTTGATTACCACAAACCAGCAAAAGATTCTGAATGAGTTTGATAATGCCAATAAGAGCCATTGGTCCGATTGGAAATGGCAGATTAAACACTGCGTTAAAGATATTAATCTACTGGAGAAACTTTTAGGTGTAGATTTACCTGATAATATCAGAAAAAATTTTGAGAAAATATCACAAACATTTCCGATGGCTATTACGCCTTATTACTTGTCGCTAGTCGATACCGAAAATTTGGAAAACGATCCAATTTTTAAGCAAGGTTTTCCTGAAATACATGAACTTGATGTTCAAGGGTCTGACATGGAGGATCCGCTTCATGAAGATGAAGACAGTCCAGTTGAAGGTTTGACCCATCGCTATCCGGATCGTGCTTTGCTGCTGGTAAGTAATACATGCTCGATGTATTGTCGGCATTGTACTAGAAAGCGTCGGGTTGGAGATACTGATAGTATACCTGATCGTGAACAAATCAGTAAAGGCATAGAATACATACGAAAAACACCGTATATCCGTGACGTTTTACTTAGTGGCGGTGACCCTTTTCTTTTGTCTGACGAATACCTTGACTGGATACTGACTGAGTTAAACTCAATCGAACATGTTGAAGTAATAAGAATAGGAACCCGCACTCCGGTTGTTTTGCCTCAAAGAATTACGCCAAATCTGGTTGAGATGCTTAAAAAGCATCACCCTTTGTGGATTAATACTCACTTCAATCATCCACGAGAGCTGGCAGCTTCTTCAAGAAAAGCAATAAAAATGCTGGCTGATGCAGGCATTCCTTTAGGAAATCAGTCTGTACTGCTGGCCGGTATCAATGACTGCCCTAGAATTATGCGTTCTCTTGTCCATAAATTGGTTGCTAATCGTATCCGCCCCTATTATATCTACCAATGTGATTTATCAGAGGGGCTAAGCCATTTTAGAACGCCAGTCGGAAAAGGCATTGAAATTCTTGAAAGCCTGATTGGACATACTAGCGGCTTTTGTGTTCCAACCTATGTCATTGATGCTCCAGGCGGAGGTGGAAAAATACCAGTAATGCCCAACTATCTTATTTCATGGTCAACAAACAAAGTTGTTCTTCGCAATTATGAAGGTGTTATTACGACTTATCAAGAACCGAATAATTATGAAAATCTCTGCTGTGACCGAAAATGCACAGAATGTGACTTAGAGTTGGCTCTTGAGGATGCGGATGAGAGAAAATCTCTTGGAATTGAAATGTTACTGTCCGATTATGACGAGGCTATTTCTCTGGTTCCTGAAGAAAATTCAAGACTTGAACGAAGGGTCTGACATGTCGTTATCAAAAACAAAAGTTGAAGAATCAGATATCATAGAAGAGCTTGATTGTGGAAGCATACTGCAACACGGAAAATTTAATGATAGAATTTATTTGATCAAAACTGGAAAAGATTATTCTGTCAGTTTACCTGATAAACTTGTGCAAAAAGCTGCTCAGAATGGCTATTCCAAAATATTTGGGAAAGTGCCAATCAATCGATTGCCGGAATTTATCGGTGCTGGTTATCAGATAGAGGCTTATATTCCTCGTTTTTACGATGGTAAAACAGATGCTTTCATGTTGGGTTATTACTTAAAAAAAGAACGGTTCACAGAAGCCAATGTGGATAAATTGGATGAAATTAGAAAAACCGCGGTTTCACAAGCTAAAAACTCTTTAAATAATTTTGATTCTGAAAAATTTAAAATCAGAAATTGTAATCCTGATGATTCTGTTGAAATGGCTAAAATATATCAAGAGGTTTTCGCCACCTATCCATTTCCTATTCATAAGGCAGAATATATAAAAGAAACGATGGAAGACAATGTCAACTATTTCTGCGTTGAATCAAAATCAGACAACCAAATTCTAGCCATTGCTTCTGCAGAACAGGATTTATCGGTATTTAATGCAGAAATGACTGATTTTGCTACTTTGCCGCAATGGAGAGGAAATGGTTTTGCCGGGCACCTGCTCAATGCAATGGAAGATTTTTTGTTTGAAAAGAGTATCAAAACTTTTTATACAATTGCACGTGCAGAAAGTTATGGCATGAATATCACTTTTGCAAAATGTGGCTATAAATTTGGAGGCCGTCTTAAGAATAATACCAACATTTCTGGAGAGATAGAAAGTATGAATATCTGGTATAAGAATTTTAATATAAAATAATTAATGAATTAATTACAAGAGAAATTGTTTTGAAACACAAGTATTTAAAAATTAATCCCTATGTATTTTTCCCTTCTGCAATATTAGTAGCTATCTTTTTAGCTGCCAGCATGTACTTTACAAGCTCAAAAAATGGTGATGACCCTTTAACTCTATTTTTAGGAAAACTGCAAACTTTTATAACAGTCAAGCTTGGCTGGTTTTATTTATTATCTGCAGCTTTTTTTCTGGTGTTTGTTCTTTGGATTATGTTCAGCAAGCATGGAAAAATAAAACTCGGACGGGATGGAGATGAGCCCGAATATAGCCTTTTCTCATGGTTTGCCATGCTTTTCAGTGCCGGCATAGGGATTGGTCTGTTATTTTATGGTGTAGCAGAGCCTATCGGTATTTTTAGTACTCCTCCATCTTCAGCGATAGTTCCAGAAAGCGCAGAAGCAGCGACGGCCGCAATGCGTTATACTTTTTTCCATTGGGGACTCCATGCGTGGGGAATATATATTGTTATAGGCCTTTCGATGGCTTACTTCAGTTATCGTCATAAGCTTCCGTTGACTCTGCGCTCGGTGCTGTATCCTATTTTAGGTGAAAAAATTTATGGTTTCTGGGGCAATGCTGTTGAGGTTTTTGCCGTAATAGGCACTTTATTTGGGGTTGCTACATCTCTGGGATATGGTGTTATGCAGGTAAACTCAGGAATGGCACATTTAAATGTTTTAAATAACAGCACCGGAAATCAAATAATTCTGATTATCATCATTACGCTTATTGCGACACTTTCAGTAGTTTCCGGAGTAAATAAAGGCGTCCGCCGCTTAAGTGAAATTAACCTGCTGCTGGCTCTGCTTTTACTGCTTTTTGTCTTTTTTGTTGGACCGACTACTTTTCTGTTTAAGGCTTTTTCCTTGAACCTTGGCAATTACTTGCAAACTATAGTAGGGACCACATTCCAGACTGATATTTTTAATAATAATCAGTTTCATACCACTGTGTTTTATCTTGCATGGTGGATTGGTTGGTCACCATTTGTCGGAATGTTTATAGCCAGAATTTCCAAAGGAAGAACTATTCGGGAATTTATTGGCTGTGTTCTGCTTGTACCGGTAATTCTAACTTTTACATGGATGACGGTTTTCGGAAATACAGCAATACATATGGAACTCTTTGGCAATGGCGGCATGGTTGCAGCTGTAAAAACTGATGTATCAACTGCTTTGTTTGTAATGCTGGAAAATCTGCCGTTTCAAAAAATATCCTGTACTTTAGCCATTTTTGTAATTATATTTTTCTTTGTCACCTCATCTGATTCTGCATCTCTGGTCATTGATATCATAACTTCCGGAGATCAGAAGAATCCCCCTGTATGGCAGAAAATCTTCTGGGCGTTTGCTCAAGGAGTTGTCGCAATTGCTCTTCTGGTCACAGGCGGGTTGCTGGCATTACAAACTGCTGTAATTACAACTGCATTACCGTTTGCCGTGGTTATGCTTTTTATCTGTTACGCTTTATGGAAAGCATTGCGCACAGACACAGCTTTAAAAGAGGCAAAGGAATCTGTTTGGGAGCAAAATATTCTTTTGGCAAAAACTTCCATTTCTGTACCCGGCATTCAGCCTGTTGTGACCCCTATCAGTGAGACCTATGAGTTAGAAGTGGAAGGTATTTTACCTAGCTCTGGCGTGATTGACCAAATTTCAGAAATGTCCTCTGACGGTGACTACAGCAAAGATTGGAAAAAACGACTCACCAGGCTTAAGAGCAAACATTATCCTGAATACTTTGCAGATCAGTATGAACATACTGATGATGATAATTTAAAAAAGGCAAATCAACGCTTAAAAGCATTTATTAATGACGTAGTAAAACCGGCATTTATAGATATTGAAAAAGAGTTGGTCAAGTACTCCCGTACAGTAAAGATTAGTATCTCAGAGCATCAGGCTTCAGTCATTGTAATGAAAAGCGATATCGAAGAACTTTATTATGGTATCAGAGGCAAAGCATACCATAAATTAGGTTATACCTTCCCTGCATTTGATCCAACTGATTCCGAAGTGAAGTGTTATGCTCAAGTTATGCTGAGAAGCGGTGGAAAGAAAATTCATGAACTAAAGAAATTTACTAAGGATAATATTATCCATGACTTCCTGAATGAATATGAAAAATGGGCTATCTTGAACTAAGATAGCTATATTTTAATTAATGCCGGGTCATAAATTATGGCTTCAGAATATGTTAGATTAACTTAATTCTGAAGCCTTTGAGTTAAATTTGAAATCGGTGATTTTGATGGTTAGAGGTTAACCTTTTTAGGTATTTAAAAATTTTTGGTTTTGCCCGGCAGCTTATAAACTGCCGGGCTTTATCTTTTGCATATCTAACTGATGCAGAATATCTTTACTTTTTTGATATTATAATCTTATCCAGCCGTTTACTGATGTTTTCTGTGTTAAGCAGTTTTTGCAAAATACTCCAGAATTTGTGCTATTCCAAAATTAATTATTGCGGCTATGAAAGAGCTGATTACCGGCGCCAGTGCGTATATTTTAAAAGATTGATTATTGAAGAAAAACAAGAAGATAAAAAGTACTAAAAAGATTATTGAAATATAAGCAAGTGCCTTGAAAATAAGTGCAAGAATTGGAGTTTTATATCCATTTTTAACAGATTTTTTCATAGGAGGTCTAGGGACTTTTTGTTGCTTTTCAGTCTCATTATTATGTACATCTAGTTTTTATCTGCAGTTGTCTGTCTTCTTCTGAAAAAGGTATAGCAACCGTCTGGTGGCAGCTGGGACATTCTACTACTTCTCCATACAATTCTTCTCCAGCTTCAAGCTTTAAATCACAATGTGGACAGTTGATCTTCATCGTATTACCCTCTCTGTTTTTACTTAGCTTTATAAGTATAAGATTCTTATGAATAAATGCAAATGAAAACTGGTTAAGTAATGATTAAATAATTTTAAAACAATTTAAAGTGTAAAGACAAACGTTTTCCGGGTTGTTGTTGATTATCACAGATATTGGTTTTTGCAGAAGTCTTTGTTGTTAATGTGTTTTTCTTGAAAGACTGTTTTTTTTGAAAAATGTTTAATGTAATATTTTAAGCGATGAAAATTTTGGCAAGATACTATCTTTTAAGGAGATGCTATTTTGTGAAATTATATAGAACTTTAATGCTGCCATTTGTTAGTATAAAAGATTCTGATTTACATGGAACAAATAGTCAGAACAGTTTACTATATATGCAATGAAGGTGGGTATTTTCTTTTTGTTTGCTTCGTTTGCGTCAAACTGGCTATATTTTGTTGCGTATGTATAGTTTTGGCATCGAGGCGTCCAGATCAGCACCTGCGAATTTTCTATATTATTTGTAGAAACAGAATAACAATACCCTTGTATCGAAATTATTGCTTACTTACATTTATCGGAGAAAAAATGTACTACGTTCTATACTGGCACGCTGAAAATGTTGAAAATTATTTGAAGGATTCGCCATATAAGTCTGTAAAAATGCTTCCTGAATATAGTAAATTTAAAGACACCTGGATAAAAACTCTTTTAGCCACAGTTAAGAGTAAATATGACTTGGAGCTGAGAGACAAGCTAAAGATTTACCCGCCAGGAAGTAAGAACCGAAATTTTGATCGACTGGAATTTAGTCATTATAATCCCGATATAAGAGATGCTAGAAAGAAGCCGATAATCCCAAGCCCTGATGAAATGTCTAAACATTTTTCTACAGAGAGCTATCCTTGGAATGCATTTACTTTTATTATGGATTCAATTTTGGATAAAGGCTGGGCAACGCATAACCGGTTCAGAACAGATGAACAGCGTAGATTAGTCGCTGCTTTCAGGCCTGCCAAGACTGAGGGAAATTATAAATGTAGCTGCACGAAGTTTGACCCGGAAAGTGATACTCTTGTTTTGTATGGGCACGGTTCTTCAATGGATTCCTCGATCAGTGGTGGAAGTCATATTACTTCTATATCTTATCTAAAAAAAATGGTGAGTAACATACTGAAACCTTTTGCAGGAAGCAGCGGATGTTTCGGTAATACTACAATTTCTGATCAAAGAGTCAAAATAATACTCCAGTGTTGCTATGGGGCAAGATCGATGGGAGTTGAGCTTTCAAGGTATTTGGCCTCTAAGAAAATTAATAATAAAATAACAGCTTACTCAACAGCTATAAACTTACCTGCATTTACTATTTACCACCTACCTGGAGTAAACGCTTATCAGCGGAAAGTGCATAGACTTGACCCTGATCTTTATGGAATTCAAAACTGGCTTATAAATATTTGCATGGGTTTGGAATCCCCTAAAAGTGGTTTTTCGAGAGGCCCGATGACCTGTTGGCTTGAAGGAAAGGATGTGCGCTATGATATTATTAATGGTGTTCGAAAACGTCACTATGCGAAATTTGATAAGCAACTTAAAGTCTATCAACGGAGTATTATTTAAAGGAGAACGGTTTAGAGAAATTTTGTTTGTAAAAGAACCAGATTTATAATTATCTAAACTATTGGGATTCATAAATAGTATATAATAATTACACGGAATAAGGTTGCCGATAACGGCTTAGTCTCCTTATTCCGTTTTTTGTATATAGCTCTTTTGGTTAATTGACCAATATATAAAATTTCTAATAATTTTTATGATTGTGGAACATTTTACCTTAAAATAGACACTAATATATTGCGTATTAAAGCGCTTTAGTAAATGCTGATTAATTTTAGCGCATCGGATTCTTTCAATTATACAATTGTAGATAAAAACGCGAAAACAGCCACTGCAAGTATAATAATTACTGTCAACGATCCATACACCCCTCCCGTCTCTCAAAACTCTGAGCTTACAGTTAATCAGAATACAGCGGGTTCAATTGATCTTGCCGGTAAAGTCACTGGCGGGACATCTCCTTATGAGTATCAAATTGTTGGCCAGCCTGTAGATGGTAATGCCGCAATAAATGGATCAACTCTTACCTATACTCCTAATCAGGGTTTTTCCGGAAAAGATTCTTTGACTTACAAAGTAGTTGACTCCAAAAATCAGGAGTCTAACGCATCTACAGTGAACATTACTGTAAAAAGTACTGATGAGCCTCTGGAAGCTAGTGCTCTTAATAGAACAGTTATTGTTAATGGTAAATTTGAATTTGATTTAGAGAATCTGGTTTCAGGTGGAACCGTACCTTATACTTTTAAACAGGTTGAAAGCTGGGACAATTCGTTAGGCAGTCTGATCCTGAACGGCAGTACTGTGATATTTACTTCTAACGGCAGCACTGGTGAGTTCACCGTTAAGTACAGTGTAGAAGATAAAAACGAATTATCAGCTTATGCCAATATTACTGTCAAAGTAAATGAAGCCTCTCAAAAGATCAATGCCACCTATTGGTGTGCATGGGGCGGTAATACTTCATACAGTGTCGGGGGCAAAACGATTACATCTCAAGCCATTGATATGGATCAAATTGACCCTTCATACAATGTAATAATTACAGCTTTTATCGTAACAGGCCAAGACGGTAACTTTGAATTGTTCCTGTCCAATGGCGGAGATGCTACATATACAGCTGAGCAGGTCAAGACTTTTGTGGAAAATACTGAAGCTCAGGGGAGAAAAGTGATCGTTTCTCTTGGCGGAGCGCTTTCCCATTACACAATGAAGACGGAAGCCGACAAGAATAATTTCGTTCAGCAGGTAAAAGCGATAGTTGACGAATACGGCTTTAAAGGTCTTGATATCGACCTTGAAGGCAGTGCGACAGGTTCTGATTCGGCTTTGCTGGGAGAAGCAGTCATGGAAGTCGTCAGTAGCTATAGAAGTCAAGGTATTGATTTTTGGCTCACTGCCGCGCCTGAATGGTGCTATATAACTCCTTTTACTTATGGTTCAGGCCAGTGGGCTTCACACTCACTTGCCGGGACTTTCTACAAAGATTTGATTAGTGCTATTGGTATAGATAATTTCACTTACATTTGGCCTCAGACCTATAACCAAGGCCCAGCTAATGGGGTAACAGGTCCTGAAAAAGGAAGCGACGGTTATTATACAAAAATAACTCCTGTTGAAGGAATGGGTAAATTCCTGAATGCAATGGCATGGGCAACTTCAACTGAAGAAGGCTTCCAGGCTAATGGTGCAATAGGCGTGTTCATTCCTAAAGATAAGCTTGCTTTAGGAATACCTGCGACCGAAGGTGCAGCAGGTGGGGAAATGACCTATATTGCGACTCCCGAATTGATTAAGAGTGCTTATAGTCAAATTATTTCAAATAATGGAGATATTGCAGGGTTCATGAACTGGAGCGTTGACTGGGATGCTCTTGATATAAAGAATGGAGAACTTTCTCCAGGATATACCCATTCTGCATGGGCAACTGGCAGAGCTGTTGCTGAAGCTCTCGGGTTATAATATTTTTAGAGATAGTTAAGCAGCCGTATACCTGTAACCTTTTCCCTTCAACTTGGGTGTACGGCTGTTTTTTTTGTTTAACTAAAGTGATTAAAGCTTATCCCACCAATCTAATTCCATTAAATAGTCGAGTCCAAGAAGATCATTTGTTTTGGGAAACTCCCATGCCTCATCGCTTCCAAGACTATGATTTGTGGCATATAGGAAGTCTCTTTTTTTGCACTTCCTGTATAAAATCTGGAATTCCTCAAGAATCTTATTGCTTTGAGGGTATAGGCGGTACTGGTCTGACTGGAAGAGTATATAGCTATTAATGTTGTATTGGTTATGGTATTTTTTCTGAAGATATTTTTGCAGCATCCATTGCATCGAAGGAATTATACAAGGAAAATAAGTAAGGCCGTATTTTAATGACAGTAAATGATTTAGACCAACCGGTAGTATGAACACCTTTTTGTCGGAATAGATACTTAAATATTTACACAAGTTAATTGCCGCAGCAACGTTGAATAAACTCAGTCTCAGAAATAGTTTTTCAGCTTCAGTGCCGGAACGTTGCTCAAGAAACCTTTTTAGATATTTCATGAAAAATTTTAATTTTGACTGCAGGCCGGTGTCCTTTATAAAACTATCCAACTGATTTCCAGCATCAAGTTTTTGCAGGCTGTTCAAGTCTCGAAACATCGCTTCAGTATAGTCTGTTTCCAGTGGAATATATGGGATGTTGTGGTTTCTGCATTGGTCGATTAGCAATCTCTTGTATTTCTCTTTAGTGTATTTTCTGCTCAATATATTTTTATTTTTTTTAGTATATAGAAAGTAGTCTGATTGCTGTGAATATGAATTTATTTTTGCTCTTATATCAGATGGTATAGTTGTTTTATGTGTTCTTGCCCAGTTATTGACAACAGCATGGCTGCTGCAAAGGCTTTTTTGGTGCTGTTTATAGTCGTGCTCCATATAGTATCCTGCATCTTCGGCAAAAAGTACTATCTTATTTTTGAATCGGAAATCGGAGCATAGTTTTTTTATTAACTTATAAGATATTGCATTTCCCATTGCATCGTCCATAGAGTGGTGATGTCCAAGTAGAAATATGGTTTGCCCATTGTTTAATTTTATCTTGGAATATAACTCTTCAGCAGGCTTCTCTAGTAACGGCATTAAAACCTCATTTTTATTGAAATTTGTTCTTTTGTATAAATAACAGCAATGGACTAGTCGAGAGTTTCCGGAAAGAGGTTACATGGTGAGATAGCAGCTTTTTAATAGCTGTTTTATGCTACATTTTTACAAGTCTTTATAGGCCGATTTATAAACGACTGAAGCTAAGGATTTGTGGATATAGTCTGTATTTGCAGATCTTTATTATTGTGATTGTCTATAAAAAAGCTTGTAAGAGATCATAATTTCTTACAAGCTTATGTATCATAATATATTATTGCTTATTTAAGTAAAGATTTGGCATTGTTATAGAAAAAATCTTCTTTATGCGCAGCAAAGAATTCGTCATCCATCAGCAATTTCCAGCGTTCCACACAGTCATCTGTAATCCCCGCGCTGTCACTGCCGAATAAAAGCCTGTCCCAGGCTATTCTGGCCGGTTTAAGCACTTTCATCAGGTTATATGCCTCATATCCCAGCGGACATGACATATCAACATATATGTTTTTGAAAACAAAAGACATTTCCAATGCTTCAAGAGTCCATGGATAAGCTCCATGGGCGATAACAAATTTTATATCCGGGAAATAGCGTGCCACTTGATCAAGCAGTACTGGCTGTCCAAACTTTGAGTTAAATGCAGCACTGCGGATAGTTGTTAGCGGTAATTGACGATTATGTCCGTTGCCAAGTACTCCGCTATGAAACAGAACGATCATCTTTAATTCATTAGCAACTTCCCAAACCGGATATATCATTGGGTCGTCAGGAGAAAAACCATGTGCTGGCCACATTTTTATTACTTTAAAGCCTTTAGCATGATATTCTCGGATGCGAGTCTGGGCTTCCATTACATTACGCGGTTCGACATACACGCCGCCGATAAATCTGTCTGGATTGGAATTTACCAGTTTTTCTACTTCTTCATTGGTACATGTGAGCCCGCAGTCTGTGTACCTGGGATGATTCGGGCAAGCCAGCATTACTGAAGATTCTATATTACTTTTGTCCATGCTGTTCAGTATTTCTTTTGCCGAAGCATGAGTTGGCAAATAGTGCGTGTGAAAGTCAATTATTTTCATTTGTGAAGCCTGGATAATATTTTTTGGTTTGCTTTTATGCTCTTACAAAATTTTTTTGCTTTTTTTCGATAAAAATGCCTGAATAAATAAAATTTATTGTTAAATATCACCTTGTTTGATTTACATTTTAATATATAGATACCAACAATACTATCTATAAATAATAACACTATTTTTATCAAAGTTCAATCACTTATATTTAATCTAAAATGATTTAGTTGATAGACTGCGCTGGAATATCAAGCAGAAATCTAAACACTCATAAAGTAACTTTGGGCAGTGAGATATAAAAATTACAGAAAAAGTAGACTAAATTGGTATGAAATGATTGACAATCGCGCTATTATGTATTACATTATGATTGAACCGTTTTTCTTAAAGTCTCTCCTCATAGAAGCCTCCTGTTCCTCTAAGCAAGAGGCTTCTTATTTTTTATCCAACTCGGATTTTAATAAGTATTTAGTTTTCTGATAAAGTATCCAGGCAGCTATATTAGTGTTTATTTTGCTCTTGCCATTTCCATTTAGTGCCATGGGATACCAGTACCTTATCCCCTCTGCTTGTGATTTCTTGCTGGTCATAACATAATCTTTATCAGGATCAATATTGTGAAACAAAGGAACAATGGATACTCGCTGTTTTGATTTGTTGCGCAGAGCAAGGTTTAACGATTTGCTCAGGGCCCTGTGGACAAGCCTTTTTCGAAACCATCTTGTGCCTGGTTCGGTATCATAATACGGAGCTCCAGGTGCAGGGGCGTTTGGTGTTACAAATCCCAGTTGTGCTTTAGGGAATAGATTGAGTAATTCTGAAGAGAATGATTCCAGATAAAACCAGCGGCCTCATACAACTTTTCATAAGAGACCGCTGTTTCTGAGAGTAGCTTAAGCTATGATATCAGTATAGTCTTGAAAAAATCATCAACTGTAAGGTTGAACGTTTTTATTCCAGCCATCTGGTTATTTTGATTTTTTGCTCTAAAACGTAATTGTTTTTTCCAGTTTGGGTTAGTCGCACTGAACAGAGAGACTGCGGTAAAAGAACTTTGCTGGTATTGGTAGCTTATGCCAAGGTTAATATCAAGTTTTTCTCTTGATTGAACAGGCATCAGGCGGGTTCCAAGTTGAAAAATGTACTTTCTGTTTTCAAAGAAATCCTCTCTCCTGTAATATAGCCTTATTCCAATATTATTATTGTCGTTACGGCTGTCGTCCATCTTTGCAGGTTCCATGGATTTAAAAGGAAGTTTCATATTTTTAAACTGAACTTTTCGCTCCAAGTCCATTTGGGTGTAGTATACCCCTTTAGTGTCATAGACAAGATCATCTTGAAATTTAGCTTGGAAAACAGCTTCAAAAATAACAGCTTTTATATTTTCATACCTAAATAAATCATAAAGCAGGCCAATTACTTGACAACTTTTTTCGCTTTCTCTAATTGGCTGGTTATTGTTATCTTGATTTTTGGTATATTGCGGGAAAAATTTAATGTGCTGAGAATATTTTCCTGGGATAATATAATTTATGCCTAATTCTTTTGATATATTGATTGATTCAAATATTTTGTCCAGAACATCAGTTAAAGCAAAAAGTTTTTCACAAAGAAGTGCCGCCTTGAACTTCCTATTATTATAATAACTGTATTCATAGTGACAAATGGAATTATTACATGCCTTTATTAATTTTTTTACAGGCTCATAGCGCTTACTGTTTTCAACTAATGAAGACTTTTTAGGCCTAACGGCTTTTTTATTCAATTTTTTATAAGACTCATAGTTGTCTTTTTTAAAGTCATAGTGACTGTTAATCCATTTTACGCATTCTAATTTTATGGTTTTTAGCAGACCAATTCTGTCATTGATTTCTTTTAGCAGACTCGTACTTGTTGCTTTCTTAAAACCAGTTTTAGAAAATGTTTCTATATGGCTCCAATATTTTTTCAAGGCTTTATCAACAGCGGTAATTTTAACTCTTCTCTTGAAAAGACCATTAGAAGATTTCTTTTTGAACTTTTTAACCGAATAGGATTTTTGCACTACGTCCCCGTACTCTTGAGCAGAAGTCAAAACAAACTGTGCATTGTAAAATAAATTTACAGAATCATTATAATTAAGGCAGTTTTCAACCCTGGGCTTTTTCTTTTGCAGTTCATTTTTCATGTTGTTTTTTATGTATTTATTTTTAAGAGCCTCATAGTAAATATCATAAAAAAGAATAATCGGTGTAATATCCGTGGACTTTCCAACATTATAACTTGAGCTTTTGTCACATAGACCATAATTATCGCGAATAATACTAGTAATTGATTTATAGCTCAAAGAGTTTTCAAAGTACTCATTTTCATAAAGAGCTTTTTTAAAGCTTTTATTTTGTACATAGGCCTTCTCTTTAGTTGTAAAAGCGTTGTCATCAGAGACCATTTGTTTGCGCCCAATCCAGTCTGCGTCCATGGGGTCATTGAAGAAGTCATATTTTAACTCCAAACTGCAAAACCTGTTTAATGACGCCGAGAATCCCAGGTAAGAACAAGACCTTTGTTTTGTATAAACAATTTCAGTATCTTGATTTACATAGCTCATATTATGAAGATTCTTTTTGATAAATGGAATAAAAAGCCTGTATTTGCGTCCCTTGTAACTACCTTTATTCCTGTATATCTGAGCACTGGCATCAGCTGCGGCCAACATCCCGGTGGCTTCAAGCTTATTATTATTTATTTGAGACGATAAATATTTTCCGTCGCCGTTATTGGCGGCAAACTCCGATGATAGAGCAGCTTTAATATAGTTATCACTTTTGATCATACCCAAATCCACCTGGTGGGAATGGCTGGTTGTCAGTATGTGAATATAAGGGGAATAATCATGGAAATTATAAATCTCTGCTTTTGAGTCTGGGAGCTTTAATCTGTTAAATGCATATTTATCTTTTTCATTATTGTTTTGAGTAAATATACTTTGTGCTTTTGTGATAAAATAGTGTTTTGAGGAGTTGTAAGTAAGTACAGCGTTGCAAACATCATTAACAATAGATTTTCTTATCCCTTCAGACGATTTGAAGTATGCTGCCTGATCTCCAATAAAAAGCTGATCTTCAACCTCATATTTTCCTGACGCTTCTAATGCGCAGACCTCCAAAGTAGCTTTAGCTTCAACCAAGGCAGCAGAATTGTAGGATACATCACTAAAATCATCAAACATTGAAGTGTTTTCTTTATGAGGGCCCTGTGCATGTAAAACTGCTTTTGCTCCGAGACAGAAGGACGCTGCAAGACGCTTCTTGATTCTGAATGCCTTCATGCTGAGGAAGTATGAAGGAGTAATTTTTTTGTTGGGATAAAGCCCGAGCATTAAGTTGTTGGGAAAAGCTACTTGAAGCATAAACAGCGCGGGGTTCTTTTCGTATCCAACACCTAAAGCTAATTGTGAAGTAGGGGATGCGTACGCTGAACATGAGACTATGTTACCAATTTGAATTTCGCTTAAATAATTCCATGGACTTAAAATTTTTGCAACATCAGTGTTTGCTACAAGCTCCCAGCCGATGCCTTTGCTTTTTATAAAGCCATTAGCATTTCCGGGTAGTTCCATGCCGTCCTTCAAAAAGTAGTCAACTATGTCGTACTTATCATAGTTGAAACGAAACCCGTAGCCGGAATCTATATTTTTTCTTTTTTCAAGCTTGTGAACTTGTTCTAAATAGTTTTTGGGTAATTTAAAACGAGCCTGCATATTTTTATGCCATTTTATCTGGCAAAGCATCATTTCTTCAGCTGTAAAGGATTTAAGATATTTTTCGTGGAATACATAGTTGAAAAAATGATTCAAGTCTTTAATAATTGAATTTTTAGCGTCGTTATTCTCTTCGAATATATCTTTTTTACTTTGCTCTAAAAGTGCTTCCTGTCTCAGTTGGTAATTGAGTTGAGTACGCTGTTTTTCAGAAAGATTACTCAGAAATTTTTTATATGATTGAGAGTCGCGAACACTATGAGCTCTCATCGCGATAGCCCAGGTTCTTTCAAGGTTTGAGGATTGATCTTTCTGCTGGACAAAGTTGCAATTTCTGAAACTTCTATATTTTTTAAAATACTTGGATTTATCTAAAAATGGAGTAAATGCGAGATTATACATCGCAGAACCCGTTTCAAAATTGGTTTCTATTGGGTTTCCATTTCTATCTTCATATCTGTCGTTGTTGCCAAAAATAAATTCATGGTTAGCGTCATCATCATCCAGGTAGAATTGAACACCTTTGAGGCCGTCATCATCATTATTTGCACCGTTTCGTAATGGCATTTTTCAGTCCTTTCCTTCTTCATAACACAGTAGTTTAATGAGCTATAACTGAAGCACTGAGACAGGCTTTAAAAAAAAGTCATATTGGAGAGTCTTAAAGACTCCAGTTATAAAGTCGCAACCGCATTTTTTCAGCGGCTTCAATGCGCCCTTTTTGAACCTCCTCTTGAAGGATGGCCTTTAATATTTGCAAGCAGGAGAATACTCGGAAGAGTACACAGAAGCCTTGTGTTCTTGGTGGTGCGGAAATCGAATCCAATGCTATGATTGGTCTATCTTTACACTAAAAACTCTACTTCTTTGATATCGTAAAAGGTATTCATTTCCTAGTTTCAGGCAACCTCATACGAAATTTAAAACTCATAATCAGGTCCATCATTCTATACTGTAGAATTAGTCTTCTTAGTATGGGAAATTGTTCTTCTTGTATGTTCAGTTTGTGTTAGGAAAAGGTTAGATATGTATTGTTTTTGTGTTGGTATGATGGGTTGTTTTTTTGTAAGTATTTTATAATAAGACACTATCCGTTAAAAGAATAATGATATGAGATTGGACTTGATAAAAAAATCATTTTACTATTTAACATATAGAATATCATAAAAAAGTGAAAACTGTTGATAATCTAATGACTTTAAAGAATAAGCAGGGTAGTCGAAAATAAGTCGGAACACAATATTCATGGATTGAGATTTAATGACTGAAAATAAACGATAAAAAGTTAGGCTTGACTGTTAAGCCAAGCCTAAGCGATATATACCTAAATTTTCAAATTTTATTATAAGCTACTTGTGGCTAATTGCGCATATACTGATTTGATCTCTCACAAAGTTTTCAAAAGCTAACTCTATACCAGCACCTTTTGACAGAATATTTACTTTTCTGGGGATAAGTTTTTGTTGATACAAGAAGTCAATATCTTTTCTTAAACTTATAATATCATCTCTGTCTAAGGTATTTATAAATTTGGTGTTGTTGTACAACCATTCAGCGTCTTGATAGGAAATGCCAAGGTCTTTAGCCGCTAGCTCTAAGGCTTCATGTTTATGGTTTTTAATAAATGCCATTGCCTCATCTTGGATTTTTATATACCTTTTAACCCACTCCGGGTGTTTTTGGGCAAAAGATTCACTAGTCGCAACGACTAATTTAGGACGCATTAGTCCCTTTGCAGTTGTTAAGACTCTTGCTCCTTGTTTTTCAGCTTTTAACATTTCAGCTGTAGTTAATAATACAGCACCTACATCTTTTCTCGACATAGCATTATATGTTTCTGCCAATGACATTGGTATAAAATTGACGTCTTTTATGGTCATATTATTTTTTAGTAAAGCAGCGAGTAACAGTTGGTGTAAGGTAGCCCCGCTAGGGCCAACAATAGTTTTTCCTTTTAAGTCTTTTACTGATTTAATATTTGGCTTAGTAGTCATCAAGGCCAAGGTGCCAGTAGGGTTGCAAACTGCTCTTATTATGTTTAGTTTTATATTTTGCCCT
>JAAEMX010000354.1 GCA_024225035.1 Lentisphaerota bacterium | reverse complement strand
GTTACAACCTAGTTTTGTCATCGGCTTCCTCCGTGACAATCTCTCACGAGATTACCCTTGCCTAGACTAACGGACCGCTTTGAATCAGCCCGTAGAGGACTTTCACCTCCAAGTTTTATGCCATGCTCGGCGTCACAAAATAATGAGCTTGCAGCAGTAGAAAAATGGCAGAATAAAAGAGTTAATATCACATTTGTATTCCAAAATGCAAGAAAGCGAAGCAGCGGTGTTGCTGTGTCTGGTTATGTAAAAAATGGCGGAAAGACCATTGATATTACTGCTGAACTTTTACTTAAGTATCTAAATAAGCTTAAAAATTATAAAGGTGGAGAATCTGTAACAGTCAGTGGCATTATGAGCAAGCCTACTTGTGCCTGGTACTCTTACCGCAGCATGTTTAAAGTAACATTAAAAGATGCTAAAGTTATACGTTAATATTATGAGAAAATGGAAGCTTACAGATCCTTTATTGGACTTAACGGGCAAAGGCGATTATTGGACAATCGCAGATGCCTGTGAAGGTGTACAGGTATTAGGCGGCATAGGAAGCGGTAAAACAAGCGGAGCTTTGCAGATAACAGCTAAAGCATTTCTTTTAAATGACTTTGGTGGAATCGTTTTATGTGCGAAAATAGATGAAGCTGAAACATGGGAAAGATACGCAAAAGAAACCAATAGAGAAAAAGATCTGATTAAGCTTTCAGAGACAACATTTGATTTTTTACATTATGAATCTACCAGAACTGAAAACGTAGAGGTAGAAAATATATGTAACTGTTTTATGGAAGTTGCAGAGGTTGCCGGAGAAGAAAGTGGTGGCTCAAACGAAGCTTACTGGAGAAGGGCAGGGAAACAGCTTTTGAGAAACACTATTTCTTTGCTGCTCTTATCAGAAGAAAAAATAACCTTGAACAATATTTCCAGGTTAATCGCATCTGCACCTAAAAGCAACGAAGAGTGTGTAGACAAAAAATGGCAGGTAAAATCATACTGCTATGAATTATTTCAACGGATAGTAGAAAAGCAAACAGTTAAAACTCAATTACAAAAACATGAATACGATCTTACCGTTAGGTATCTTCTCAATGAGTATCCTAGTTTAGATTCTAGAACCAGAGGAAATATAGTAAGTTTTTTTACTACAATGGCAGATAGCCTTTTAAGGGGTAAAATCAATGAAATTTTCTGTTCAGGGAAAATAGATACAACACCTGAAATGTGCGGAGATGGGAAAATAATACTTGTAGATTTATCAATAAAAGAATATCAGGAAGTAGGTAAATACGCAGCTGTAATAGTTAAATATATGACACAAAAATATCTTGAAAGAAGGAAAGTAAAAAAGCAAGATTATATCAGACCCGTATTTATATTTGCCGATGAATCCCATTATTTCACCACATCAAAAGATCAGGAATTTCAAACTACTGCTAGGTCTGCAAGGGGATGTACTGTATTTGCAACACAAAACTACCCTAATTATTTAAAGGCTTTAAATAAAAAAGCAACAGTAGATTCTCTTCTCGGTAATTTGCAGACAAAAATAATATGCCAGAATGGAGATAATGAAACAAATAAGTGGGCTTCTGAAATGATAGGTAAAGTTCTGGTTGAAAGAAACAGTACAAATGAATCTGTCCAAATGTCCGTATTAGGCGGAAAAATGAGCAAGAATAAAGGAAAATCAGAACAGAAAGACTATATCCTTGAACCTATAGAGTTTACAAAACTGCCAAAAGGAGGCAAGGAAACTAATTATTTGGTCGGATCGGTATTTTGGAGAGGTGGAAAAACATGGAAGAATAAATCATCATTTTTGAGGCTTAAATACAAGCAAAGAAATCAAAAGATAAGAAAAAACACAGTTTTAAGTGAATTTAGGGACATGATAATTAGCGGCATATCATGGATTTTACTTGCTGTATTTTTTTATTACATTTATAAATATGAATTAAATAACCTAATAACTGCAGCACACAATGTAATGTTCGGGGTTAAAAAGATTTATATAACAGGAATACTTGTTGGGCTGCTTGGAGGGGCAGGGTGGCTTCTTTTAAACAATTTAGCTTATATAGCTGTAATATCTAAATTACTGTTTGTTGGTTTATTATTTTTATTGGGCTGCTTTATATACGAGTATTCAACTGTAGCATCTCTTTTGGTGCTCATAGTTAATGCATATTTGATCGTTTATTTTGGATATCAGTTCTTATTGAAAGATCTTTTCACAATACAAAAATGGCACACTCCTATAATAATAAAACAATAAACTATATTGCTCCCATTTAAGAGAAGAGTTAAATTAAGAGAAAAACCTAGGAAATTTTATGAGTAGCAAGAACTAGACAGCACGGGAAAAATTTGTTTAAGAGTTACAGTTACTAGCATCGAATAAGGCTTTTAGCAAAGTTAGGATCCGCAGGTAGGATTTTATATTTAATAATTACATCAACGTTTTCATTTAAGGAAAGCAAATACAACAAAGAAGAGTGTTTAAGTTGCTCATAATGATATATATAAATTGGGTAAAGTATGCAATCTATGAAGGATATTTTAGGGAAAATGAAGAATCCTTTTTTTCTTAGATTAATGGGGCTAACAAGACCATTTCTTATTTCCGGAAGATCATTTGATTTAACTCATACGGAAGAAGCATTACATGAACTGATTAACTTTTTGAAATTGAAAAAAAACAAAGAGCTAAATCACAATATTTTAATACCAGCTATGATATTTCATGATTGTGGGTGGTCTAAGGTTCCTAAAAACATATTAAATTTAAGTTATGGAGACGTAAAAGCGGATAACCCGGGTAAAATAATCCACCAAAAAGAAGGAGCATTAATAGCAAAAAAAATATTAAAAGAGATTAATTATGATTCAGAACTAGTAGATGAAATATGCTATATTGTTTCTGTTCATGATAATCCCTCAAAATATAAAAAAAATCCTAATGCACTAATCGTTGCTGAAACGGACAAACTTGTGAGATACGGAGACCTGCTATTTTATGAATTAATTAAAAAAAGAATTCAAACTTTAGAAGAGCGTATAAACTTTTTAGAAAATGGTATAGAGAAATGGTTTAGTATTCCAGAATATAAAGCAAAAGCTAGATCACTACTTGAACAGAAACGTTCCAAACTCAAACATTAAATAGAATTTTTTAAAATTACCTACCTTTCTAATTTTATTTCTCACAAGTAAGATTGAATTGTGAAAGTAGGCGATGATAATATGCACCCCATTTGTCAATGGCGGCACTACAAAACGGTAAGTATATGAAAAAAGAAAAAGGTGTTTTTAAGAGATACAAGCTATTAATACTACTAGGATTTATAATACTATTTTTTATGTTCATGTTTATTTCTAAAATGCAACTCAAAAACCAGATTAAGCACGATGAAATACCTGTATCATATAAGGTGCAGAGAGAGGCATATAACAGTTATCAGTTAGCACTTGAAGAAGCAGGAAAAGAAGGGGATAAAAGGTTTCCTGAAAAGCGGAAAGATCAGCAGCAGAATAAAAGGCATAAGGAGTTTTTTAAAGACTATATGAACAAAGCTAGTTACAATATTGAGCAATACTACAATATAAATACCAAAACTTTAGCTCAAATTATAATCAAAGGGGATAATGAATTATGGCCAAACGATTACACTAGACGTTGAAATTAAAATCTATTGTAGGTAAAATAACACGATCATTGAATGAATAACTAAATCTTGATTTATTTCTACTAGAATAAAAGTAAAATCCTATCCTCAAAGAATGCGCCAAATTAATTTAGCCTGAAGTATACATACGGTTTGATAAAGCACACCCTGAAATAATGCTTTATACCTTCCCTTGGGCTCGACTTGTATCTGAAATACATTTAAAAAACAGGTAAGACATTAACTATAAGTTGCTTATAATTTGCATTCCTAAAGCGAAAGCTGAGTCAGCTGAAATTACATACTTATCGTTAATTATACTGTTGAGTTTGATATAAGACCAACTCAAATGTTCAACAAAGCGATTTGGGCTGATACTTACAGGCTCTAAAAACTCTTTTAAAACATTTCTCTAGGATAAGTTTGTGGACGATCATCATACCATAGCAATTTGCAAATGTTTGTCACATGCCTCAGCATATTCTTCTAGCTTTTGAAAAGATACATTACGTTTGCCGCTTTCGATATCAGAAATATAAGATTGTTTAGTGTGCAACCTGTTAGCCAGTTCCTTTTGTGTCAGTTTAGCTGAAATTCTGGCGTCATAGGCTGCTTTGGCTATAGCCATATTGGCTTTAACCTGTGCAACCATATCTTTGTGTTTGGGGTTTTCCAGAAAGGCCTTGCGTTCTGCCGCCTGTTCAGCATGGACTTTCTTAAGGTTTTTTTTCAGGTAGTTGAGCTCATCCATTAATATTTTATCTTCTTTATTCATCTTATCATTCCTTGTTGTTTTAGGAGCTTGATTTTTTTTTCTGCTTGCTTCTTTTCTTTTAATGGAATTTTCTGTGATTTTTTATGATAAGCATGTATTCCATAAATATTATCACTATAACCGTAAACATAGAATACCCTTATATTTGCGGTTTGAATGATTCGTATTGCAAACAAAGTTCCATCTACTTTTTCTCCAAAAGGCCTTGTCAATCTGCCGTGTGCTTCTAATTTTTCAACTGTTAAATCATATTCAACTTTGACGTCGAACGGTACGTCGGCAATGAAAGCTTTGACCTGTTGTAGCTCAATATAATTTTTCTTTTTAATATTCATATATACATTATATAACTTATAAGTTATATTTCAACTCCTATTTATTGCCTTTGCCCCTTTTTTTCTGTTATAGTATCCGAAAAGGAGATTTTGACGCAAGCTTTTGTTATAGAAATGCTATGAGCAAGTTTATGAATGATATAATTTGAAAACCTTTTTTAAATTTTTGCTAAACTCACCAGTATTTAAAAAGTAATTAGGATATGCTTTTTTTAAGTCTTTTACAGATTTAGCAGAAACTAAAACTAGGTCAATATCACTATCATCCTTATATCTCTGCTCTTCAGAATCATATTGAGACGTAGCATTTTCTAAATCTTTTTTTTGAAATTTACTAACTGTAACTAGCCTATCCGTTAAATTCAATTTCAGCAAATAATAGGTATCGTTTTTCGAACTAGCAATTTTTTTTGCCACAACTTTAAATGCATGTAATCTTTTTTCTACATCTAATTGATTGTAGAGCTCAGACATTTCATTGAAAGAGCTATTATATTGGGCGTTACTATAAGGTTGGTTGCGTTCAAGTTTTGCAAATTCTATACTTACAAGTCTAAAGAATTCTAACCAAGATTTATCACCTGAACTGGCTTTTAGTGCTTGCTTTGTGAAAGTCCCCACTACTTCAACAGCAGTTGCCCAAGAATGCTGAATCTGGCTTCTAATTTGAATTTCAACAGGCAAGCCCCCATACTCCTTCTTCCCTGCGTTATATTTATATATTAAGTGGATGCTTCTATAACCAGAAGGTTTAGGGTTATTAATGTAATCTCTTTCTCTATATAAAATATGTTTAGTTCTACTTTTTTTAAATTTCTCATATATATCATATACCTGATCACAATTTTCAACCACCACTCTACAGCCGGCAATGTCTTCCATGCGGCTTAAGTTCATTCCGTTTTCTCTTTTTAGCTTCTCAAGTATGGATGAAATCCGCTTTAAACGCTGAACAGCTATTGCTTTTTTGTCCACACGGAGAGAAGTTTTTCTTAGAAAGTCTAATATTATCTGCATAGGAAATGCGTGTGCAGCACGCCAATTAAACAAGATTTTTATTGCATCAACCAGTGGCATTTTTCCCCCACTGTAATGTTTAAATTCTTCTCTTGGTGTTAGTAAATCCCCAGCTTTATTTACTTGTTTTTTTGAATACTCAGGCTTTATCCATTCCATAAAAAATCCTTTAGCTTTAAACTAATAATAATATAAGTTTCTATTTTATCAAACCAAAGCTATTTTTTATGATTACTGGTTAGGGTTGCTATGCTTTGCTACTTTGAATATATAAACAATGACTTTCCCTGTCTAGTGTTACCGTACCATTAGGATTCCCATTACCTCTTAGCATTACCTCACATAACGCATTGCCTATTTCTCTGTAAATAGTATCTCTTAAAGGCCTGACCCCAAGTCCTTCCTGTATGCCATTTCTTATGATGTAATTAAAGGCGAGTTCATCATATTTCAAATCACAGCCTCTACTTTTCATTCTCTCTATTTCTTTATCCAATAGGTTTCTTGCAATT
>JAAEMX010000353.1 GCA_024225035.1 Lentisphaerota bacterium | reverse complement strand
TAAACTGCTAAAATAAGCTCGGTTATAAAATGGGCATTCGCCGCAATTATCTTCTAAACATAAATCGCAGCATAGTCCTTGCTTAAAGTTCGTGGTGTCGTGGATATGCATAATAATTTCCTCTTCTTCTGGGTTAATGGTGAGCGGTGTTGCCACCGCCCGGTCGTAGGAAACGTTCAAGTAAAAGGGCAAATTCTATGCCAGAAGCAGGTCGTCACGCTGCCACAAACTGGTGATGTAGCGAGCTCCAGCTTCAAACCATTTAATGTATTGTGTAGTTTTATCTTCACTGATTTTGTGAACGACGATTTTAAACAGCTCACCGTTGCGATTTTGAATTTTGAATGCTGGCATTTTATCCTGTCGCAATATTCCTTTATATATAAGGAACTTGTTCAGAGACTGCGCTCCAGTGCCAAGGCGCTTAGCAATCTGGGTTGTAGTGAACAGACTTTCGCTGTCGCAGAGTGAATCGGAATGCGCTGCCTTCGGAATAAGTTTTTCCTTTTCTTTACGAGTGTTCTTTAAAGCATTAAGCAGATTGATAGCATAATCAGGGTCGGATATCATCTTCTCGACTGTGAGCGGAGTCGCGTAAACCCCATGCTTTCGGATTGACGGTAGCACTTCTGAAGTAACCCACTTGCGGAACTTTTTGGCATTAGGCTTTGTTGACCTGACTACCAAAACATAAAGTCCAGACTCACTTATGACGCTGATTTTCTGCTTTCCACCGGGGGTGTCAGTAATTCTTACTCCCTTTTCGTCATCATCTAAAGATTGAATAGCCATACGATGATTTGAATGCCCCAAGACTTCGCACACATCCTTGGCTACAAACCACGGCTCTTCGTTCTTGTTGATAACTCGGACATTGGCATCTTCGAAATTAAACATAGTTACTGCATTACTGATCATAACTTTTTCCCTTTTTGCTAAAGTTGTTAAGTCAATAAAAACCAGCGGCAGGATGTGATAGGCAAAGAAGGAAGAGGAAACATTCATAAGGGAGTTCCTGTCGCTGGTAAAATTTAAATTATCGATCTCGCCTATATATGTATTTAGGGCGTTAACCTCCATAAATTAAAAGTTGAAATTATCGACATACATCTAATATGTTGAACGGTTTTTCAAGGCATCCGTCCCGAGTTCGTGCCCTTGCGATTGTCAAAAAACTGATGTGATAAAGTGTTTTTAGGGAATTGTTAATTATGGAGGTATTTAGCAAAGCTGTAGATGATTAGCGCAAGGAACGAAATCACTGTTACAGCACTTAATACCGATGCGCTAAAAATGATTGCTTTTTCTGAAAGATAGTCATGCTTTACAAGCGGTTCTTCTAACTTCGATATCTCTGATTTTGGCACAAAAAGCCCCATGTCAATACCTCTTCGTTTTAAGTGATATTAATCTTCTTGCTGTTTTGATTAAAGAGGAGAGCGGCCGCCTCAAGAGAGGACATTTTGAGAGAAACATGCATCTGGAGGAGAGGCGACCGCCCTAAATTTTAGTTCCTGCTCTCCACCGAGCTTCAAAATCTTTAGCTGTTAAGCGTTCCTGTTATCCAAAGCCCACAACCTAGTATTAAACTGAACAGTACTCCTGCTGGAAAAATTCTTGAGTCAACTATTGGTTGGGGCCTGATGTCATATGCGTTAGGGGTGAATATTCCGGTTAAGCGTTCATTGGTTTCGAGTAGTTCTAAAAGTCCTTCTGCCTCTTCCCGACTGCCGACAGTATACAACTCGGCTTGGGTTTCGGCTTCCACTATTTGCCATTTGCGCTTCATCCTCATTCACTGGGTATTTACCCAGCCCTCCAAATTTTAAAAGTGGCATAAACATTTCTTTACTCCATGTCATCAGTAGTTACGGTTTGAGATTCTATCCAGTTGGCTATCGTCTTTTCCGAGTATCTGACCCAGCGACCACACTTTACATACTTGGGGCCTTTGCCAACGACTCGCCAGCCTCTCAACGTAGCTTCCGCGACACCTAACTTATCAGCTACTTCAATCGTGTTAAGAAATTCTGCCATGGCAATCTCCCTTTTAACTTAAGCTTTTATACTCAGATACTTCTCAGCTCCAAAGCAACCAGCGCTACAGAGTTCTGAGAAATGTCATTGGCTACTGAATATTTCCTGACCAGTTTTTTATAAATCCGGCGTTTGTGATGTAGTAGAAAGAGTGTTTCAAAGTACTCATGTTTGCGATGAAAGCTTTTGTAGAATCTTGAAATGTCCATTCTCTTTTCTGAGCCTTAGCCCAGCCTCCATTTAAACCTTTCAGATCTTATCTCATGTTCCTCTAAGTATAATTATACATGACACATTAAACATTTCAATAGTTATTTTAACTTTTTATTACTTTTATTGGTAATTTTAATATAAAGTTTATTAATATTTATATATGAGCTTGTCACTAGAACTACAAAGAGCAACAGAGAGCGACATACTCATACGTAAATAGCGTTAAATAGCGTTAAATAACGTTAAATCGACAGAGAGCTACAAACAGCTACAAACAGAAACATTAAAAAAATAAAAATTAGCTTGAATTTTCTAAAAAAATAGACATCTTAGTTTGCAGGAGGCATACATATGGAAAAAGATATTTTAGAAAGATTTAAAAAGTATATTGATGAAAACAATCTTAGCCTGACTGAGGTTGCTCAAAGACTTTCACTATCGACGGCAACTGTTAGTAAATGGCTTCAAGAACAACAAGGAATAAGTAAAAGACATCAAAGAAAAGTAAATTCCTTAATTAATGACAATCATACAAAAAATGTTTACGTTATTGAGTGTAACAACTGGCCCATGAACAAAGAAATAATGAACTCAATTATAAACTATTTGTCAGAAGAAAACCACTTCACAGAACTCGCCACGCTTGCTGCAAGAGCAGAGGAGTTTAGAAGGGAAAATGCAAAATAACCATTCAATTAGCCTTTACACGCAAAAAGAAGATCCTCAACTTTTTCCAAAGAGGTAGGATTTTCTAAGAGCTTTTCAGCTATGGCCTGCACCCTCTTACGCACATTGTCGAACTCCAGGCCATTGTCGCCAAGCTTAAGCTTTCCAACTTTAAGCATCTCGGCAACGGCATTACTTACCGCCTCACGCTTAGGGTCTACACTAAGACGAGCATAGGTGGGTGTGACACCTGTTGACTTCTGTCCAAGCACGCTGGCAATCATGTGCAACGAAACATTCTGGTTTGCCATCCAACTGGCAAGAGTACGGCGTAAGTCATGAATGCGCAGGTCTTTGATATTGGCACGTTTGAGTAGGGCCTTCCATGACTTTGAAGGGTCTGCATAATACCCACTTTCAGTTAAAGGCGAGAAAAAAATCCAATTAGTAATAATATCTTTTTCTTTTTGATCTCTTTTGCGACGTTTTAATATTTCAACCACTACATCATCAAGAACAGTTACATCATCATCATCATTTTTAGTTTTTTCACCGGGAATTGTCCACAAGCGTTTATTGAAGTCAATTTCTGACCATTCTGCCGCTAATACATTGTTTTTGCGCTTAGAAGTAAAAAGAGCCACCAAAACAAAATCTTTAAAATCTTGACTATTCGAGTTCATAAGTTCAGTAAAAAAACTTTCCACTTCCTCTTCTTTAATATAGCGCGCTCGGCTACGTTCTTTAAACAAGTCAATCATAGCCGCAGGGTTATGAGGTATATCATAGTCGTGTTTAATTAGCAGGTTTATAGCAGCCTTCATACTCTGCAATAAGCGATTAGCTGCATATATACCTACCTCATCACGCACTCTTGAATGAGCTTCACGCAGCTCGGACCTTGTTAATTGAACAACTTTTTTCTTTTTTAATCTTTTAGGAGCGTAAACAACAAATCTCCTTCTACACTCATCAATATCCTTATACCACCCTTTAGTTTTAACTCTATATCTTAGCCAATATTCGACTGATTCCTCCAAAGTGATATCATCCTTTTCTTTTTGTTTGGTATCTACGCCACGCATTAAATCAGTATTTATTTCAGAAACTCGCTCTTGAGCTGCTTTTATTGATACATCTCCATAATTAGCAATCTTTATATATTTAGGGCGCCCCTTTACTTTTCTTATATAATAATAGGCGCGAGTATTTTTAGGAGTAATAACAAAGTGCAAGTACCTTGTATCAGCATCCTGATAAGTTGTTTTTTTATCT
>JAAEMX010000352.1 GCA_024225035.1 Lentisphaerota bacterium | reverse complement strand
GGTTTCCACCGGAGGAGTTGGTTGTTCCTCTGACACCGTTCCGGTTTCCACCGGAGGAGTTGGTTGTTCCTCTGACACCGGTCCGGTTTCCACCGGAGGAGTTGGTTGTTCCTCTGACACCGGTCCGGTTTTCGCCGGAGGGGTTGGTTGTTCCTCTGACACCGGAGTGGTTTCCGCCGGAGGAGCTGGTTGTTCCTCTGAGACCGGACCGGTTTCCGCCGGAGGAGCTGGTTGTTCCTCTGACACCGGAGTGGTTTCCGCCGGAGGAGCTGGTTGTTCCTCTGAGACCGGACCGGGTTCCATCGCCGGAGGAGACGGTTCCTCTGACACCGGAGCGGGTTCCGCCGACGAAAGAGCGGGCAGGTCACTGAGCGGAGCCGAAGAGCCGAAGTGCTTGAACAAGGACGCAGGTATCCCGTAGAAACCGGCGCAAAAGGCCTTATTCATAGGATAGGGGAACGTTTATGGGTTAGATAAAATATTAGTATTCAACTTCGATCTTATACTTATTGAGCAAAACACCTTTGTATATATCTTCGTAGATGAGCAATCGCTCCAATCGTTCTTCAAAGGTATTGCCAAGCTCCAGGTAGATAGCGTGATAAGTGATCGGCACCCTGGGTACGTAATTTTTATCT
>JAAEMX010000351.1 GCA_024225035.1 Lentisphaerota bacterium | reverse complement strand
GTATCTGAAACCGCTTTCAGTCCCTGACGGCGCTGCACTTCTGAAAAGCTTGCTGGCATTGTACACTGACGCTGAAATTACACCGGAAAATGCGCTTTATGCCAGTACACAGGTAGGCGGGCATCCCTATTATCTCTATTGTCTGGCCATGTCAAAGTATGAAAACAAAACATTTGGCAAAACAGAGGCTATTGACAGGCTGATCCGATATGAAGTTGAGCAGGGAAAAATTTTCGGGTTCTGGCAGACACATTTTCAGGACAACCGGAGACATATCAATGCGGACAGTGACGAGGCTCTTGGCAGGAAGATCATCTATTATTTCACCCGGTACAACAACCAGCCTGTGGAGATCGGGGAGATTGCTGAAAAGCTGAATGTTCCGAAGAAAGCAGTGGAAGAGAAAATCGAAAGACTGTATCTGGCTGATCTGGTCTGGCGGACTAAAGCCAGGTACTATGCATTCAACGATATCTGCCTGATGCGCTATATTAAATTCGTGTATGAGAAGGATCTTGAAGGCATCGAAGATATTGACCTAAGCCAGAGGAACCTTTTCAACAACCTGAAGGGAAAGTTTTTGGAACTGGCGGTACAGGTGACCATGATGAAATTCAACAGCGAAACCCTGGACGGGAAATTTTTTGGAAAGACCGGGAAGGTTGATGCACCTCTTTTTCAGTTTGTTGACACAAAATATGCAAAAGGTTCAGGAACAAGGTCTTATCAGATTGATGTTTACGGCAGGGAAAAAACAGGAGAACGGGTCTGGATATGTGAGTGCAAATATACAAAGACCAGAATGGGCATCAGGCAGGTGAGAAAACTGGAACACGCGGCAGAAGCTTTCAGGCAGGAGGCTCGTGAAGCGGGAGTTTCTGTTCCCGGAATACAGATGTGGCTGGTTTCCACAGGCGGGTTTACCCGGGAAGTTCTGAAATACGGCAGGGAAAGAAAAGATATCTTCTTTTCTGATTATGAAGGGATTAACAGCATCTTCCGGGTCTATGGGGGAAATTACAATATTCCGGTATTCAAGGATTCTTAGTGTTT
>JAAEMX010000350.1 GCA_024225035.1 Lentisphaerota bacterium | reverse complement strand
GAATAAACTAGAATATGTATTTATTATTTTTTTATTTGTATAGGATATTATAGGTAAAAATTAATAAAGGATTGGATTAGGATTGTTTAGGATAGGTGAGGATAGTATAAGATAGTATTAGTATAGTATAGTATTAGTATAGGATCAGATAGTATTAGTATAGGATCAGATAGTATAGGATCAGATATTATTGCTGTTGTTGTATTAGTATTGCTGTTGTTGTGACATAGTATTAGTATTAGTATAGGATCAGATAGTATTAGTATAGGATCAGATAGTAGTATTGCTGTTGTTGTGACATAGTATTAGTATAGGATCAGGGATAGTATAGGATAGGATAGTATTAGTATAGGATAGTATAGGATAGTATTAGTATAGGATAGTATAGGATAGTATAGGATAGTATTAGTATAGGATAGGATAGTATAGGATAGTATAGGATAGTATTAGTATAGGATAGTATTTATATATCAGGGATAGTATTAGTATAGGATAGTATAGGATAGTATTAGTATAGGATAGTATAGGAAAGT
>JAAEMX010000349.1 GCA_024225035.1 Lentisphaerota bacterium | reverse complement strand
AGCAAACGGTTTATGTCGGTGATGATGTATGGAGTGGTGGCATTATGCCAAGTGAGGTAAAGTTTAGTTTTACTCCAAAAGTCGGGGCCGATAACGAGGCAGACTATGAATCATTATGAAATCACTGAACTGCAAAGAAATATGGCTAATCTGGTTCGTATCGGTACGATTGCCGAAGCTGATTATGTTAATGCCAAAGTGCGAGTTCAGATCGGGGAATTGCTGACGGGTTGGTTGGACTTTATCAGCTTCCGGGCGGCCTTGGTTAAAGTGTGGTGTCCGCCGGAAATTGGTGAACAAGTATTAGTTGTCTCTCCCGGCGGTGACCTTGCACAAGGCGTTGTCATGCCAGCCTTATATCAACAGACTTTTCCGCCAACTGCCGCAACTTCAACCATTACCAAACTGACTTTTGCCGATGGGGCTAAACTGGAATATGATTCAGCTGCTCATCACTTACAGGCAATTTTGCCCGGCGGTGGCACGACTACCTTAATCGCCGACGGCGGTATTACCATAACTGGCGATATCACCGTCACTGGAAAGATTGTCAGTACTGGTGATCAAATTGCGGGTGGAATTTCTCAGATTAACCATGTCCATGGCGGCGTAAAAGCGGGTGGCAGCACTACAGCGAAGCCGCAATAAAAAAAGAGCTGGAAAGGGGTATTAACTCCTCGACTGTCTCCTCTTCTCTACAGCCTTCCTCTTCTCTACAGCCTTCCTCTTCTCTACAGCCTTCCTCTTCTCTACCCCTTTCCAGTGAAGTCGAGTGAATTACGATTATAAGTTTAAAAATCTTCTTTGTCAATAGCCATTAATACAAATTAGTATAAAAATATTAATTAATACTAATAAAGGCACATGGGTTAACGCCTGCTTTATATATAAAAGGAAAGCGTTATGACTGGAATTGACCATACTTCAGGCCGCTACTTAAGTGGCTTAGATCATCTCAAGCAATCCATCAACGATATTCTGACCACGCCGATTGGCACACGAGTAATGCGGCGAGAATACGGCAGTCGCTTACCACGATTGGTGGATGCGCCTTTAAACTCTTCAACGCTGGTCGATCTGTATTCAGCTACCGCGGAGGCGTTACAGCGCTGGGAGCCGCGCTTTAAGTTGTCAGCAGTAACTACTGACACTATAGGGAGTACTGGCAAGGTCGAACTTCTTTTAACTGGCGAATACTTACCAGACGGCAAAACTATTACCTTGGAGGGGATTATCTTATGAGTACTTTTAACGCAATTGATTTAAGTTTATTACCCGCCCCTAATGTAATTGAGCCGCTGGATTATGAGATAATTTTCTCAGCGATGCTCACTGATCTACAAAGTAAAGCTACGGAGTTTTCCGCATTAGTCGAATCCGACCCGGCATATAAGGTGCTGGAAGTGGCGGCGTATCGCGAACTTATGCTTAGACAGCGAGTAAATGACGCCAGT
>JAAEMX010000348.1 GCA_024225035.1 Lentisphaerota bacterium | reverse complement strand
TTTGGTGGTGTTTCAAAAAGTATGCTGAAAAAAAGCAGGTTGGATTTTGATAAAATAGAGAAATGCGAATAACTCTAGAAATCAAGTGTCCAGCCTGCCTAAGTGACAGTATAAAGAAAAATGGCACAAAAGTAGATGGTAAGCAAAATTACCAATGTAAAATATGCAGACGTCAATTTATTGGTGATCATGCTCTCAGTTATCAAGGCTGTCACTCAGGTATCAAAACCAAAATATTACACCTCATGGTGCGAGGCAGTGGTGTCAGGGATATAGCAGAAATTGAAAGAGTAAGTATCGGTAAAGTTCTACGGACACTTAGCCAATCAAAATATCAACTTCGAGCACAGCAAAGTCATTATGAAACCCTTGAAGTAGATGAGTTTTGGACTTTTGTTGGTCATAAGCAAAATAAACAATGGCTAATTTATGCCTATCATCGAGAAACAGGTGAAATTGTTGCTTATGTATGGGGTAACCGAGATTTAGCCACTGCAAAACGACTTAAATTAAAATTGAAGCAGTTAGGTGTAAGCTATACATGTATATCAAGTGACCATTGGGATAGCTTTGTTACGACCTTTAAAGAATGCAAACAGTTGATTGGTAAATTTTTCACTGTGGGTATAGAAGGCAATAATTGTCGATTACGGCATCGAATCAGGCGAGGCTTTAGGAGAAGCTGCAACTTCTCCAAAAAGCTTGAAAATCATTTCAAAGCCTTTGATTTAGTGTTCTTTTATATCAATAATGGATTCGTTTAATGCCAGCATACTTTTTGAAACACCACC
>JAAEMX010000347.1 GCA_024225035.1 Lentisphaerota bacterium | reverse complement strand
GGATTTGGTGAATGCGCAGGAACAATTCTGCCCGCACCTGACATTGGCAGCAACCAGAAAGGACACAGACATGAAAATTGATAGAATTCATCACGTTGCATATCGGTGCAAGGACGCCAAACAAACGGTGGAATGGTACGTGAACAATCTGAATATGGATTTTGTTTTGGCAATTGCCGAGGATCAGGTGCCCTCAACCAAAGATCCGGACCCTTACATGCATGTGTTCCTTGATGCCGGAGCCGGCAACATTCTGGCGTTTTTTGAAATTCCAACACATCCGGAAATGGGCCGTGATTCCAACACACCGGAATGGGTTCAACATCTGGCATTCAAGGTAAAAGACCGCGATACCCTTGTAAAGATCAAGGATAAACTGGAAAAGAACGGAATCGATGTGTTGGGAATTACTGACCACTCCATTTTCCATTCGATCTATTTTTTCGACCCCAGTGGTCATCGAATTGAACTGGCTTATGATGATCCTGAAGCGGCTGCGATGGTCGAGAAACTTGACGCAGTAAAATGGGAAATGCTGGAAGAATGGTCACGCACCAAGAAAGCCCCCAAACATGCTGCCTGGCTGCATAAAAAGGAATTTACCTAAATACCGTTTTGCTCAAGCACTTCCGGTCAATAATTACTGACTTGACCCGAAGTACTTGTTTTTTATGATGATTTTAGTATTTTTGATAAAGCAGAACACCCTTATTTTTGATTCAGTTTTGATTATTTTTGCTCACGGCTATTC
>JAAEMX010000346.1 GCA_024225035.1 Lentisphaerota bacterium | reverse complement strand
GTTTACAACTTATCACTATCGTTTGGTGGCAACCAACAGTGCCGGAACCGCTTACGGAAGTGACAGTACTTTTACAACAAAGGGTATAGCACCGGCAGCAACAACCGGTTCGGCAACCGGTGTAACCAGCAGATCCGCACAGTTGGACGGAAGCCTGAATCCGAACGGTTCAAGCACTAACTACTATTTCCAATATGGAACCACAACAGGTTACGACTCATCAACCAGCTCAAGCAGTGTTGGATCGGAGACAGGTAATATATCTGTCAATGAAACTGTAAGCGGTTTACAACCCAATACAACTTATCATTATCGTATAGTGGCAAGCAACAGCACCGGAACCACTTACGGAAGTGACAACATTTTTACAACAGAGGATGATACTGGCACAGATGAACTTGCAGTGGACTACGGTTCAAATGGTACGTTTGTTTATAATGGTTCCGCCTGGACCAATATCTCAGCCTGGAACTCTGAAAGCATAACTGCCTGGGGTAATAACCTTGTTGCAGATTACGGTTCAAATGGAACCTTCATCTACGACGGAGCTTCATGGTTCAATATATCAGGCTTAGACCCGGAAAACATAACTGCCTGGAATGATAAACTTGCAGTGGATTATGGCTCTGACGGTACTTTTATCTATGATGGCACTGCCTGGGTCAATATATCAAGCTTGAATCCTGAAAACACAATTGCCTGGGGAAATAATCTTGTTGCAGATTACGGTACTGATGGTACTTTCATCTATGACGGTACTTCGTGGTTTAATATATCAAGCTCAGATCCGGAAAACATAACTGCCTGGAATGATAAACTTGCAGTGGATTATGGTTCTGACGGTACTTTTGTCTATGACGGAGCTGTCTGGACGAATATATCAAGTCTGAATCCTGACAGCATAACGGCTTGGGAAGATAAACTTGCAATAGATTACGGTACTTACGGCACTTTTATCTATGACGGCGCTACATGCCTTCCTATTTCAAGTTTAAATCCGGACAGCATTGTAAGTTGGGGAAACAAACTTGCAGTGGACTATGGGACCGAAGGTACTTTTGTTTATGACAGCGGTGTCTGGACAAATATATCAAGTCTGAACCCTGACATCATAACCGCATGGGGGGATCAACTTGCTGTAGATTACGGTACTTACGGCACTTTTATCTATGACGGCACTTCATGGATTCCTATTTCAAATTTGAATCCTGAAGAAATGACAACTTTTTAATAAATTTCAAACTGTTCCGGGAAGAGAGTAATTCTCTTCCCGGACTCCCTTATCTGAAAGGTGATTTAGCATGTTAAACAAGTTATTATGTTTTTTCTCTTGCATTATAATTGTTTTTATGACCAATTATAATATCGTTTTTGCCAAAGCTGATATTGCTGACATTCAATTTAACGGTGAAAATCTGACAGCAGATTTCCGTGAAGTTCCCCTGAAGGTAATATGCGAAAAGATAGAAAAAGACAAAGGGATATGGTTCAAAGGCGATGAAAGTTTGTTTAATAAAAAAATATCTGCCAATTTCAAAGATATCCCATTAGCTGAAAGTCTGAAGCGAGTTCTGCATTCTATGAATTACAGCCTTGTATTTGACGGCGAAAAAACCATAGGTGTATATGTCTTCGGACATAATAAAGGGATAAATGAAAAACAGCATGATGATAAAGCAGATTCGGCCAGACTTTCAGAGGAAGCTTCGGAGAATCTGAAAATTGTCAGGAATTGCCCTGTACCCGGTGGGAAGATTGAATTGTCTGAGGAAATTAAGGACAATTTGAAGATTGTCAGGAATTGTCCCCGACCCGGGGGACAGGTTGAATTGCCTGATGAAGTTCGGGAAAATATGAAGATTATCAGGAACTGCCTTCCGCCCGGGGATACAGAACTTATTGAAAACCGGTAACCAGTACCATCAACTTTCATATAATGTCAAAACAATTTGAATTAACTGCTTTTTTGGACTACTTTTCAAATATAATAAAAAAGGAACATTATCGCCCGGGTATTCTGGGATGTTTTATCAATCCTTTTTTTATATTACGCCGGGGAATTTACCACGGGATCAGAAAAAACAGCTTACAGCTTTCAGGAAAACTTCTTGACTTCGGCTGCGGCAGCAAACCCTATAGAAGTTTGTTCCAGGTTGACGAGTACATTGGTCTTGATATTAAGGAGAGCGGACACCCAAAAGGTGATAAAAAGGCTGATATCTTTTATGATGGGGAAAAAATTCCATTTCCGGATTCTTATTTTGATTCTGTATTTTCTTCCGAAGTGTTTGAACATGTGTTTAATTTATCAGAAATACTGAAAGAGATTAACCGGGTATTGCAGATACAAGGCAACTTGCTGATAACAATACC
>JAAEMX010000345.1 GCA_024225035.1 Lentisphaerota bacterium | reverse complement strand
TTTTCCGAGGTCTTTTTGTCATCAGTTTCGAAACTGTATTCAATATTTTTGAAATTGAGGACGACTTTCATGCCTATATTGACGTTCTCACTGACGCACTGAAAGATTCCACACCAATTGTGGGGTGCGAAACTTGAGTAAGCAATAATGATGAGGAAATAATTCATGAAGTTATTGACGAATTTATGAAAGATGCGCCGATCTATTTGAAAGATTTGGAAAAAGCAGTCGAATCCGGGGATCACAGCCAGATATATGAAAAGACTCACAGGCTGAAAGGGCTTGTCTCAAATGCAGGGGGAGAAAAGTTATGGGCAACAGTTTTTGAAATCGAAAACGACGCACAGGAGGGAGTTTTTGACAATACAAACCTTTCCCTGCTGGAAGCTGAACTGGAAAATCTGAAACAGGCAATTGAAGAAACTGACTGGAAATCACTTTGTGTTCACAACAAAAATATGTAAATTTAATATAATATCACGGATTTTATCATCTTTATCGGGCTTCTGACATGGTTTCCTGGAAATAAAGCTAACTGCCTGAATTAAAATGTAATAAAAACGGACATTGCAAAATAATGTAAAAGATGCAATACTTGATCCTGATGAATAACTGATGAATAAGTAAGTAAGGAGAGGAGGATCAACTATGCTTCCGGATAATAATACTTCAGCTTCTGATTCATGCCCTGAATTTTGTGCAGGC
>JAAEMX010000344.1 GCA_024225035.1 Lentisphaerota bacterium | reverse complement strand
ATTTTCATTTTCGAGAGTTTGAAAGTATTGTCGGTCCATCTGAGATAAATCTTCTTTTGTCAATTTGCTATTCATAAAAATTACTTTACACTATATGATTCATTTTGTATACAACTTTTTTAGGGGGAGTGAACGGTTACCTCCCCCAAGTAATGATTACGCCCGTCTGATGTCCGCATAACCATAAAAAATATCGGAGCAAAGCTGTGGAAGAAATAAAATCTGACGCACTGACATTCAGGCATTGCCATTTCCTGACCGGATCTATTGATGAAGTTCGTGTATGGAATATCGCACGTACACAAGAAGAAATTCAAGCCAGTATGAACAGTACTCTTGCTGGCAATGAAACCGGTCTGGCAGGATACTGGCAGTTTAATGAAGGTACAGGAATCGATACTGTTGATCTGACAGGTAATGCTGATATAGGAGTGCTTGTTTCTGGCCCTGTTTGGGTGGTATCTGATGCCCCTGTCACAGATGAAATAGATTTGAATGCCGGGCTTATCGCAAATTATACCTTCAGCGGCAATGCAAATGATGAATCAGGTAATCTTCATCATGGAACAGTGGAAGGAGCTACTTTAGCTGCTGACAGATTCGGGAATGCTGAAAGTGGGCATCCTTCATATATCAATAAAAGTAGTTGACACTTTTCAGCATCTCTGTTTTTTGGCGCACAGATAGTGTCATAGAAAAAATATTTTTTCTTCTGAGTCTGAGAAAGCGGATTTTTCTTTCTGAGAAAGCGGATTTTTCTTTCTGAAAAATCCGCTTTTTTTATAAACCCGCTTTGCTTCCGGCAGGCGCAAAAAAAGAAGGATCTTTTTTCTCTGCAATATCAAGCAGAAGATCGATCCAGTCTTTTTCCTGTTTTCTGCCGGTCAGAATTTCGTTCGGGGTACTCCCTTTTCTCTTGCCTGCCCTGTAGCGACGGTGATTGTGATAAAACATGATCAGATTCAGTGTTTCCTGAGTAATATGATTCTTTGAACTGTTCAGGTAAGGCCGGATTATCGAATTTATACATTCGACCAGGGACGAACTCTGAACAATCTTATCCGACTCTGCGTAAACATGCTCTCTGATGTCATCATAATCTTCCTGAAGGTATCCTGTCGCAATTTCAAGGCAGTGCTGTTCACTGATTTTACAGCGCTTCCGTGTCCGGGATGTTTTTGCCTTAATCATGTTCTTCCGCCACTGCCATGCCAGGCAGAGTGCCTGCGGTGCTTCCCTGTCGGCAGGCAGTCCGCTGAGTTCGGAAACAACTGAATGTGCGACATCAAAATAGTTAAGCAGATCGGGAAGTGTGCGGCGAACCTTGCCGACGGATTTGGCAAGCTCCCGGTTTCCCAGTGATTCGATAAGGTTCAGCCCTTCTTTGATATTTGCATCCGCTTCCTTACGCTCCCGGAGAGCGCCGTTGCTGTCGAACAGTCTGAGTTCCTCAATGATGGAAATAGAAAGGAATTTGCAGATGTCATACAGTTCGATCTTTTCGTCGGCAGTCTTTTTTGCTTCTTCTCATTCGCCGATTCTTCGCGAAATCATTTCCTCAGTTTTTGTCGAGTCGAGCTTCCGGTAACAGTTTTCCTCTTTTTCCATGGCCCTGTATGCGGCGTTTTCGAGAATTGTGATCCGTCTGCCGAGCTGATGCGCTACGGCGTGGTAAGTATCCGACTGTCTGAAGATATCAGACAGATATTCTTTTTGCGCCGAACACAGGCCTCTGCCCTCATCACAGACCACATAAGCCGCAACATATCCGTTGTCCTCCAGGCATTCCCAGTGCTCCTTCCAAGCCTCGGCTTTCCGATTGTCGGCCAGTCCGATCTTCATTATTGCCGAACTGATCGGATCGACAGTAACAAGGATCGGGATGCTTTTGGAAAATATCTCGTCGCTTAAATAAACAACCACCTGTATTTCATCATTATCTGTTTCAAGCGTGTCTGACAGCAGAGAACCGAAATATTTCAGAGTCTGACTGACGGAGCCGACGGATGCGTTCCCAATACCGAAACGCTTCATAACCGCTGACGCGGCTTCGACGGAACACCGGCCTTCCAGTCTCAGAGACAGCATATAATAATACGGCAGCATTGTTTCCGTGACAGCGGATACGGAAGACCTGTCTCCGAAAATTATATGACCTGTTTCTTTCAGTTCCGCTGACAGCATGTAAACAAAAGCCCGGGATATCATATACTGCCCTGAAAGAGCGGTCACTGTCCCCCACGCTCCGACAGCCATTGACGTAAAGGCTGTGCAGGCAATATACAGCCTCGTCTGAGGAGTAAGATCGGTGCGCCTTATGAATTTTTTCGGACTCAGTGCGGTATCCGGCAACTGAGTTTCACCGGTTTCACCGCTTTCATTTATAACAGGGATACACATTTTTATATTACTCCTTATTCCGATACTGCTGATTCTTATTAATTCATT
>JAAEMX010000343.1 GCA_024225035.1 Lentisphaerota bacterium | reverse complement strand
CTCCTGTTTGAGGCGATCAACTTCTTCTCGAATGCTTGTCTTATCGATTGTTGCCATGGCTATATTACCCGGATATTTCATGAAATATGGAGCAAAACTGTTAAAAATATGATACAATTCAATTAGTTATACTAAAACAATTGAGGGCATTTCTTATGGCAGTTTGTAATGGATCGGAACTTGAATTTCCAGGTTGTAAAAATCGTAAAGTTCAGGCAAATTTCAGCGGTGGAAACATTACTTCAGATGGCGGAGTGCTGCTGAATAGTAACTACGCACCCCGTATAAAAAAAAGAAAAAGCTTGACAGGTTTTTTCAGAACTTTTTTCAAAAAATTTAAACGTCCCAAAAATCAACTCATATAACATCATAACAATACCAGATTTTGATAATCACAGAAATTGAATGATATTTGATGTAGTTGGTTGAGAAAATTGATTATAGGTCAGATCAGGAGGTCAAAAAAAGCTATGGTATAATATAGCCATGGCAACAATCGATAAGACAAGCATTCGAGAAGAAGTTGATCGCCTCAAACAGGAGTTTGAACAGCTTTGTTCGGCCGGTAAAGTGTCGTCGGAAATACAGGCGATAATGCGTAGCATGCTGCTGATCGTGGAATTAATATTGGCTGTCTTTCTGGAAAAGGCGACACGCAAAAACAGCAAGAACTCAAGCCTGCCGCCCTCACAAACACCAAAAGACGAAACCGCCAAGTCAAACCCCAAAAGCAAGGGAAAAGGTAAAAAGGTTGGCGGAGAAATCAGCAACACTCGTATTAAAGAAACGGTCACCATTTCTAAAGTCGAAACCTGTGATGTTTGTGGCACACCCTTGGACCAAACGTCCTGCCAGGGGCTTGAACGAAGGACAAAAATTGATATCGTATTTGAAAAAATTGTAGAGCATATCGATGCTGAGATAAAAGAATGCCCCAACTGCCATGCAACGGCAAAAGGGGGTTTTCCAGAAGACATGCCCGGCAACTTGCAGTACGGCAACGGACTCAAAGCTTTTGCCATCCATTTGGTAATCAGTCAAATGGTTGCTCTCAATCGGGTTCAAAAACAAATATCTGCCATGATCGGAGCAGTCATCTCTGAGGCAACTCTGCTCAAATTTGTTTGGAGGCTTTATCAATCCCTTGAAGAATGGGAGGCAAATTCAATTGAGAGCATTCTCCAAGCACCATCAATTCATGTAGATGAGACATCATTCCGGGTGGAAGGCAAAAATTATTGGATTCATGTATATTCTTCCGGAGGAACCACGTTGAAACTGCTTCATCGAAAGCGGGGAAAGGATGCGATTGTCGATATGAATATTATTCCCCGTTACGGCGGGGTGATAATCCATGATTGCTGGGCGTCATATTTGTCATACGACCACTGTGGTCATGGACTTTGCGGTTCTCACCTTTTGAGGGAATTGGTGTTTATTATCGATGCCCACCAATACAGATGGGCCGGGAATATGAAAAAGCTGTTGCTGGAAACTTGTCGTATTGTGGCAAAGCGTGAGGAAAAATGCCTTACCAAGAAAGAATATGCGAATTTGCAGAAACGCTATCGAAATATTCTTACACGTGGAGATAAAGAGTTACCTGAGATACCGCCAAAGCCAAAAGGAAAGCGTGGTAAGATGGCCAAATCAGATGCTCACAATCTTTGGGAAAGGTTTAAAAAATATGAAACGGCCATTCTCTTGTTTGCCAAGAAATCGTATGTCCCATTTACCAACAATCGGGCTGAACGGGATCTTCGCATGGCAAAGGTGAAGCAGAAAATATCAGGTTGTTTTCGGCGCCAAAAATATGCTCAAGCTTATTGTCGAATATCAAGCTATTTGCAAACAATGGCAAACCAAGGAGTAAATCCACTTGTGGCCATTCAAATGGCTTTAGCTAATAAAGTTTCTGAGGCAAATTAAAGAGGGAGGGAGAGGGCACTGGGCTCATATCGTTGCATGCCTCATTCAAACTCAAAAGTAAATATCCTGGCCCAGAGGGCCAGGCTTTGGGATTACCCCTATAAGGGGATTAGTCTGCCTTGCCCCCTGAGGGGGCAAGGAAAGTTGTCTCCACATGTTTATCATTATCTAAACAAATCCCCTTGTTCAGCCCGACGTTCTTTTCTTTCTTGATGTTTCACATATTTTCGGATCATATCCGCATCCAGCCCTATCGTATCTACACAGTACCCTCTCGACCAAAATTTATTACCCCAATAGGGTTTGTCCTTTAATTTCTTGAATTTATTAAACACCCTTATTGCACTTCTCCCTTTGATCATGCCCACATAATCTGATATCGAGACCTTGGGCGGAACCATCACAAGAAGATGAACATGGTCGATCTGAAGATTCAGTTCAACAATTTCGCACCCTTTTTGCTCTGAAAATGCCCTTATACAATTACCCACCTCGCTTGCGATTGCCCCATTCAAAATCCTATACCGGTATTTGGGAACCCACACGATATGATATTGGCAATGCCATATCGTTTGTGATAACTTTCGGAATCGGCTCATCTGTTACTCCTTGATCATTTGTTGTGGCGACAACTTGATCATTGAGTAACATTGAGTCGTACAGATGGCAAAGCCTCTGCACTCTGACCTGGCCCTGAGGGCCAGGGTTTT
>JAAEMX010000342.1 GCA_024225035.1 Lentisphaerota bacterium | reverse complement strand
GGATTGGCCGGTTCGGGTTCATGTTTCCCCGCCGGTGGTTTCTGGGGGTTGGGGCTGTTGGGGGGTGGTGAGGTGGCGGAGGGGGTTGGCGTAGGCGGCTTCGGTGAGGCCGTCTGCGGTGATACCGAGGTAGATCTGGGTGGAGGACAGGTCGGCGTGGCCTAGTAGGGCTTGGACTTCGTTGATGCGGGCACCTGAGTCGATTAGGGCGGTGGCGTAGGCGTGGCGGATGGAGTGGGCTTCGGCGCCGGGTGGGGAGTTGTGGCCGGCCCGGCGGAACCAGGTGCGCACGACATAGGAGATCTGGTTTCGGTTCAGTCCGGTGGTGCCGGAGTGGTGGAGTAGTAGGGGGCTGTCGGGGTTGGTGGGGTGGCCGCGGTCGGTGCGGTCTTGGAGGTAGGTGGTGAGGATTGCTACGGCTTCGGGGGGTAGGGGGATGGTGCGGGGTTTGTTGGCTTTGCCGGTCACTCGTAGCCGTGGGGGGTCATCGCCCAGGCGGGTGTCGCCAACGGTGAGGGCGGCGGCTTCTGATACCCGTAGGCCGGCCATGGCGAACAGGGCGAACAGGGCACGGTCTCGTTGGGGCCAGGGGTGGCGGGCCCGGGGGGAGGGTTCGGCGGCCATGCGGGCCAGGTCGGCCAGGGTGGCGATGTCGGGGGGTTTGGGTGACCAGCGCACGGTGGGGGCTTCGATATCGGCGAGGGGGTCTACACCCAGCACACCTTCGCGGGCGAGGAAGCCACAGAAACCGCGCCAGGTGGACAGGACACGGCGAATCGATGCGGGGGCGTGGGTCCGGGCGTAGACGGCGATGGCGTCTTCGAGGCCGGCCAGGTCGTCGACCTCGACACGGTCGAGGACCACGAACGGATCCATCCCCGATGCTGCCGGCGGCGGGTCGACGGTGCCGGGGGCGAGGAGTTTGGCGATCACCACCAGATCCCCGCGGCGGGCTTTGGTGGTGTTCGGGGAAGGGCGGGCAGTGTTACGCAACGCGATCCACCGTTCAGCCAGGGCCCGCAAACCCAACGACCCTCCACCCATAATGTCAGCATAACACACGTTATCGTGATTGGCGGGCATACTCGAAGCCGAGAGGTCCGGCGCATCAAAGGCCACTCCCAAATGCCGGGCCTGGTCGCTCAACTACAAGCCCACGCCCCGCAGGTGGTCACCCCAGCCGGCGGGGGTCTCTGGATCTACCGAACAGATCGTAGGCGGCCCAAGAAATCCACGCTCCCAGAATCAGACCACCGTAGGACGGGCCCGTCGCGCTTCTCAGGATCTGAACGACCCCAGATACACCAAGTAGCGCCGCTCCGGCGAGGAGTATCCATCGTCCCCGGGTGCCCCTGGCCCAGAGTCGCCTCTCGGGTCGGGGAGAATCGCCGCGACCGTTGCCCTGCCCGATCCATGGCCAATAGGGGACGACCATCTCACCGTCGACCTCATCACCCGTCGTGAACCACCACAGCAGGCTCCCCAGAACTGTCATCCCAATCGTCCCGGCCCCAGCGGCGACCGGAAACCAGCTCACCCAAGCTCCGGTCAAAGCTCCCCAGACACCAGCAATGGCAGCGACGGTAGCGAAGGTCAGGAAGGAGGAGACAACCACGTAGGTTCGCGGACGGTCTGCCAGCCATCGTTGGAGAGGGTTTGGCGAGTCGCCAAGCGGCCCGAATCTCATTACATTCCCCGATACTACAGCGCTGCCGCAGCCGCCTCCGAATGCAAGCCCGTTAAGCACGGCTGCTGCCACCGGGTATGGAACGGTAGCACTCGTTGCTTGGGACATGGCGCCTACAGCCGTGAGCCCATCTCGGACGCAAGCCGTCACCTTCGATAGCACTGAGCATCCCCCTGTTGGGCGGACATCTCGAATGGGAGGTGTTCATGTCTGTACAAGCGAAGAAGCAGGGGCGGGGTCGTCCGTCGAAGTATCCGCCGGAGTTC
>JAAEMX010000341.1 GCA_024225035.1 Lentisphaerota bacterium | reverse complement strand
GTTCTATAGCGCATTACTATTCTCTCCATAGTAGTTGAGTTTAAGGGTAAATTTGACTTTCCTTGGTAGGCCGCCAGCGGCAAAGAAGCTGTCTTTCTGGGTTACTTCTTTGATCAGCCAATACCCCAATATCTCGCCAGTACCGCTCACCATTAATAGCGGCTTACCAGCTTGTGCGGCAGCAGTAATATTATTAAAGAAGCTGAGCCCCCCAGCCGAACCGGGATAAGTAGTACCTTCCAGACTGATTGACTGCACGCCTTGGCCTGAGAAATGCCAGACCGGAGTATTGAGGAGACGGTTCTTGCTTGACCAGTTAAAGCGCCATTGGCGTTGCAAAGTGGCGTAAGTGGCAGTTGCTACTTCAAACTTCAGTTCACCTAATTTAAGCATAACTTGGTTCATAATCGTACAAACCTCCCTGTCGGCGATCGTTATCACGTTCCTTTTGTTTCTGCATAACCATTTCAGCGATCTCTTCCGGGTTCTGATTGGGCTGGGTATTAATGGTAATAGTCTGGTTGTTGTTGACTGTGGACTTCTGGTTTTGATTGCGCTGCAAAGCTCCAGCCGGGCTGGTAGCCTGAGCGGCTTTTATGGCCTTATCTGCCCGCATGTTCTTGACGTCACTTTTTTCCTCATCACTACCAAAACCAAAGAAACTTTTAATCCCCTTCCAGATACGCCCCACGACATTAAATTTATTGATTATATAGCCAATGGCCCGCTTGGCACCACCAATAATAAAATTCCAGAGGTTGCCAAAGAAGTTCATTATGGGCTTCCAGTTGTTGATAATCATGCCCAGCGGACTAAATGAAAATATTTTTTTAATCCATTGCCAGCCAGTTTGAAAGGCACTTGATATACCATCCCAAAGACTGCCAAAAAAGCCAGAGATTGGTTCCCAATATTGAATAATTAAACTTGCGCCAATAGCGATACCGCCAATAATTAAACCGATCGGGTTAGCCATGATTGCAGCGCCTAACGCTTTAACTCCAAGAGCGACCAGTGGTAAAACCACTTTAACACCAACCAACGCAGCCCCAAGGCCGACGATAGTTTTAGTGACAATTGGATTAGCGACAGCCAAGCGCCCAATGGGGCCAAGCACCGCAGCTAAGCCTCGAGTAATCAAGGTTAAAGGCGGTAACAGCACATTACCTATAGATATCCCCAAATCAGACATTACTGAGCCTAAAATCTTTAATTGCCCGCTGAGGTTATTGAGGCGTTCTTTAGCCATCTTAGCGGCAGCGCCATCGGCCTTGTCAAGCTCCTGCCGTAATTCTCTAATCTTAGTAACTCCGCCTTTGGACAAGAATTTCAACATTCCACTCATAGCACGTTCACCAAAAATTGCCTTGACAGCGGCAGCCTTCTGAGCATTACCCATTTCAGTTGTGGCCGCGGCAAACTCCTGCATGATGGTTGAAAGCGGACGCATATTGCCGTCCATGTCAGTAATTTCTATACCCATATCCTGCAACGCTTGTGCCCCTTCAGAAGTCGGTGCGGCGAGACTGGATAAGATTTTACGCATGGTAGTGCCTGCCATAGTGCCTTGAATTCCAGCATTACCCAAAATCCCAATCATGGCGGCGGTCTCTTCAAGAGAAACGCCCAAGTTGGCAGCAGCGGGGGCGACATATTTCATCGCTTCGCCCAGCTGAGTTAAATTGGTATTAGAGGATGAAGTAGCTTTAGCTAAAACATCCGCTACCCGGGTGCTTTCTCTGGCATCAAGATTAAAGCCGCGCAGCATCGCTGCCGCAATCCCGGCAGTTTCGCCAAGTTCCATATCGGCGGAAGCAGCTAAGTCTAAAAGTCCCGGCATCGCTTTCACAATCTCTTGAGTTTTAAAACCAGCTTGCGCCAACAATGCTTGCCCTTCGGCGGCCTGACTGGCAGTAAAGGCAGTTGACCTTCCCAGCCGTCTCGCTTCATTAGTTAAAAGTGTGATCTCAGCAGTAGAAGCATTGGAAATCGCTTTTACTTTGGACATCGCCTTTTCAAAATCGGCGGCGATCTTCACAGGTAAACCCACGGTCCCCAAAACGATACCAGCGCCTAGGGCCTTACTTTTTAAGCCACCCCAAGCTTGGCCTAATTGCTGACGACCTCGCATGCGCATACCTTGAAGCTTGGACTGCATTGCTAGTCGACGCTGTTGTTGCGCGACTCTGCCAATCTGAATGCCGTAGCTTTTAGCGGCGGTTTTAGCCCGACGATAACGCCCTTCAAGCACCGCAATGCCAGCGGCTAAGCGCTTGCTGCTGCCGCCAGCGGCCTGTTGTTTTTGCTTGAGCATGGCGAGCTGTTGTCGATACTTAATAACCGCCTTGCTGGCTGCCAGCTTCTTATTAGTAGTCAGCAAGCTCTGCCCTAATTTAGAGCTGTATTGTTGCGCTGTTTTAAAGGTCGGTTTAAAGCCAGAACCAAACACCGCGCCAATTTCCACTGCCATCGATTTTTTCATTATCATTTACTCCTTAGGACAGGCTTCCAGCCATTGTACAAAATCTTCCCCGGTCATGGTTAAGAGCTCGGAGAGCTGCCAGCCCGTATGACTAGCCAACGCTATGCAGCCCTCCCGAGCCTGCCGGGGACTCATGAAGAAAAAGATTTAAGTTTTTCCTGTAATTTGAGGTAATCTCCCATGTCTAAATTCATCAGGTC
>JAAEMX010000340.1 GCA_024225035.1 Lentisphaerota bacterium | reverse complement strand
TGTTGTTATTTAATGGATTCTGAAGGTGCAGACTTGGTGAAAACTACGTTGTATGGGTCATGACACCCGTGAATGAACTCCGGTTCACGGCTCTGTCGCCGGTGATTAAGGAACGGGCGAAAGGATTTATAAACCCGTGTGCTGCCGGTGTAAAAAGCCCTCACAACATTGTCGAGGAAAACATTACCCGTGAAAGCGGCGAACTCCTTCATCGGAAAGGATTTTTTATTTATGAAAGTATTTGTGCTTGATACAGACGAAAATCCCCTGAACCCCTGCAGACCGTCAAGGGCCAGACAACTGCTGAAACAGGGAAAGGCCGCTGTGTTCCGGCGCTTTCCCTTTACAGTCATTCTGAAATACAGGGTTGACAAAGTTCCCGAACCCCTGAGAGTGAAGATTGACCCCGGAAGCAGAAAAACCGGCATCGCAGTTGTGAACGATGACACAGGGGAGATTGTCTTTGCCGGTGAGATTGAACACAGAGGTTCTCTGATAAAAAAGAACCTTGAACAGAGGCGGAATGTGAGACGGAACAGGCGCGGCAGAATGCGGTACCGGAAACCCCGGTTTCTGAACAGAACCAGACCGGAAGGATGGCTGCCCCCTTCCCTGATGTCCCGTGTGCTGAATACTGAGACCTGGGTGAAACGCCTTATGAAAGCTGCCCCTGTCACAGCAGTCTCACAGGAGCTTGTCAGATTTGACACTCAGCAGACTGACAATTCCGAAGTCTCAGGAGTCATGTATCAGCAGGGGGAGCTTTTCGGGTACGAGATCAGGGAATACCTGCTTGAGAAATGGGGCAGGAAGTGTGCGTATTGCGACAGAAAAAATGTGCCCCTGGAAATTGAGCATATCAGAGCAAAGAGCAAAGGCGGTTCCGACAGAGTGAGCAACCTGACCCTTGCCTGTGTAAAGTGCAATCAGAGGAAGGGGAACAAAAATATTGAAGATTTCCTGAAGCGGAAGCCGGAACTTCTGAAGAAAATACTTGCCCGGGCCGAAGCACCCCTGAAAGATGCCGCTGCCGTCAATTCAACAAGATGGGAGCTTTTCAGAAAACTGAAAGCTTTCGGCCTGCCGGTTGAAGCAGGGAGCGGAGGTTTGACCAAATTCAACAGGACTCGGCAGGGCCTGCCCAAATCACACTGGGCTGATGCTGCCTGTGTCGGGAAATCAACGCCTGAAATACTGAAGACTGATGATATAAAACCTCTGCAGATCAAAGCAAAAGGTCAGGGGGGGCGTCAGAAAGCAGTTCTGAACAAACACGGACAGCCGAAACAGCACAGACCCCTGAAACCGTTATTCGGATGGCGTGCCGGAGATATGGCGGAATACGGCGGAATGTCTGTCCGGGTCACACCGAGAACAACCGGAAGCTTTGAACTGACACCGGTGAAAGGCGGCAGGGTTTTCAGCAGAAGTTACAAAAAGCTGAAACGGGTCCACAGGAGTGACGGATATCAGTATTCATGAAAGGGCAGATTATAACAGATTTTTTGCTAC
>JAAEMX010000339.1 GCA_024225035.1 Lentisphaerota bacterium | reverse complement strand
GATGTGGGGAGCTATTCGGCAAATGCCTTTGGCCTGTACGACATGCACGGCAACGTTTACGAGTGGTGTCTCGATTCCTATGCGAGTTATGGTGCTGGAGCGGTTAGCGATCCCTTCGTGACGGGCGGCTCGGACCGGGTCCTCCGTGGCGGCAGCTGGAGCAGCTACTCCGGCTATTGTCGGTCCGCGAGCCGGAGCGGCAGCAGTCCTGGTGTCTTGTACGTCAGCCTTGGGTTCCGGGCTGTGCTGGCCCCAGTTCTCGTGCCCTAGTCAGGTCAAGAGGCGGGAATTCATCAGCGAAGGCACGCAGACCCCGGGCGGAGCCGGGCCGGAGATGCCGTAGCGGGTGGGTTCCCCCAGTGGCGATCTGATAGCGTCACCAGAAACGCTCCTAAACCATCAGCTCCCACGAACGGCGACGTTCGTGGGAGCTGATGCACATGCAGGGCGCCTTAGCGGGGATACGGTGCCTGACACCGTATCCCCGCTAGTGCCGCCCCCCGCTAGTGGTGACATCGTGCCTGACACCGTATTCCCGCTACGATTACCTTCTCGGAGTGCACGATGGCCACCGCATGGGCGCCTTACGCTTTCGCTTTGATGGCGCGTT
>JAAEMX010000338.1 GCA_024225035.1 Lentisphaerota bacterium | reverse complement strand
GGCCTGCCGCTATAATTATACTGGTAGTATTTATACCTGCACATATATCAATTTTACCTGCAGCTACCGCCTTGGCTTGTTTTAAACCATTCGTTATATCATGAAATTTTATTTTTATCCCGTCCTTCGCAAACTCTTTTTCCAGTAACCCTTTCTTTTTCATAACTATCAATTGAAGATTTAAAGGATTTGTTGGATAAGTTACATTTATTTCTTTGCCACAAAGGTTTAAAGCTACGAATAAAGACAGGATACAAAACAAAACTCTCATATAAGCCTTTTATTCTTAATACGTTTCCTCTTAAAACGACTAAATATTATAAGCTTCGATAATATACTTTTCAATTATGAGAAAGAATATTTTTATGATTTTAAATGGCACAACCATCGTAGCTTAATGATCATTGATGAATTTCTTAAAATCAGTTTAACTCCCAGCAAATAGTAGTGCCCCTTCCACGTTTCTGAATATAAGCCACCTCCTCGAGGTGCGCTTAATGACAATCCGGAAAGGTGGTATTTTATTTAAAAATCAAATCCTATTCCTTCTTGCGATGGACACCCTTGTCTTTCACTAACAGTTCCTACCGCCAAGTCAGTAACGGACTTTCACCGTCGAGTTACTGCCCATGCCGAGCGTACAAAAAAAGCGCCCGAATTAAATCGGGCGCTTTGAATATATTCTCAACTTTTATTCAAAAAGTTTGGCAATTTTATCTTTAGGTATCTTATTTGACAATGCCAGAATCAGCAGCAGTCTTGCTTTTCGAGCTCTTAAATAGCGAGAAAGAATAGCGCCTTTCTTGATGAGTGTAGCGCCGCCTCCGGGACCACCGTAAAGCGGCAGCACAGGACCATCCGGGACACAAGTGGTAACAACGACGATAACGTCCTTACTCATAGCATATTTTATAGCGTCATACACATCTTCGTTCACATTACCGGAACCAACGGCTTCTACAACCAGACCTTTCATTCCAGCATCAGTTGCACGCCTGATAGCATCGCCATCACAACCAGCATAGCTCATGAATATCTCAACGTGCTTTTCGAGCTTTTCGGGCATACCTATGCAAAAGTCCTGCATTGGACGGTTGTACTTGAAAACTTTTCCAGTAGTTATGTAGCCGAGGTAGCCGTGTTCTCCAGAATTGAAGGTAGCAACGTTGTTTGTATTGCTCTTACGTACATTATAAGCGCTGTTTACGAACTGGTTCAAAGTTACAGTAACACCCCATTCTTTAGCGCTTGGAGACACTGCCTGTGCAACAGCATTCAATATGTTTTCTGGACCGTCAGGCGATTTTTCAGAGGCATCACGCATAGCTCCGACAAAAACAATCGGCTTCTTTGTTAAGGTACATGCATCTACAAAAAACGCGGCTTCAGCCATTGTATCGGTACCATGGGTTACAACAACCCCGGATATATCCTGACGCTTTACGAGCTTGTCAACGAGCTTAGCCAGCCTGAACCATACTTCTGGTTTAATACGCGAACTGTCTTCATTGCAAAGAGAATAAATCTCAACGTTAGCCTCTTTCAGCAGATCTGGAACCGCTGCAATAAGCGCAACCCCGGATACTGCAGGTACTGCTGCCCCACTCTCATCTTTCTTCTGAGCTATAGTTCCTCCAGTTGTAACAATAGCAATTTTGGGTAATTTGGGATTTTCTCCCATTAAGGTTAGCTTGACATTCCCGCCGACAGTCCCGCCGACTGCATGAGAACAAAGCACAGCCAATGGCAGCACAGCTGCAATAAGGCTTTTACGCATAAATTGACCTCCGATAGTTATAGGCTACTATTATGGATAGATTAGACTATAACGTATATTCTTCCTAAGACAAATTTTAATTATATAATCGAGAAGGAGGAAATTAACTTTTCTGGGTATTAGCTCATTTCCACGCTTTCCACTTAGGGGGGCGATTTTCTGAGACAAGCGGAGCTCGGGGCGGTTTGAAAAGGAGG
>JAAEMX010000337.1 GCA_024225035.1 Lentisphaerota bacterium | reverse complement strand
GCTTTCGCTGTCACAAAGTGAATCGGAATGTGCCGCCTTAGGAATAAGCTTTTCTTTTTCTTTACGCTCCTGTTTTAGCGCAGTCAAAACTTTAATCATGCTGTCGGGGCCTGTCAGCATATTCTCAATTGTATCCGGTGTCGCATAGGCCCCGTGCTTTCTGATCGAAGGCAGCACTTCGCCAGTTACCCAGCGCTTAAACTTCTTGGCATTAGGCTTGCGACTTCGTAAGATCAGAGAGTACAGGCCGGACTCGTTGATGATTATAGGCTTTCTACCCGAACCCGAATAATGTTCGTGTTCACATTTTTCATCTTCATCAATCCCAAGTAGCGCTTTATTTGTGTCTGTGAGTCCAAGAATATCACACACATCCTTGGCTACGAACCACGGCTTTTCGTCCTTGCTAATAACTCGAACGTTGGCATCTTCGAAGTTAAACATTTTTACTGCATTACTGATCATAACTTTTTCCCTTTTTGCTAAAGTTGTTAAATCAATAAAAACCAGCGACAGGATGTGATAGGCAAAGAAGAGAGAGAAAACATTCATAAAGGAGTTCCTGCCGCTGGTAAAATTTAAATTATCGATCTCGCCTATATATGTATTTAGGGTGTTAACCTCCATAAATTAAAAGTTGAAATTATCGACGTACATCTGTTATGTTGAAGTGTTTTTCGAGGCATCACTCCCGAGATCGTGCCCTTGCGATTGTCAAAAAACAGGATTTCTTTATTGCTGTATGTAGTTTTAACGACATTTAGCGCTATTTACGTGGTATTTTTGCTTGGACGTGGTATTCTAATTCTGTAAGCATTTCACAATGCCGCAAGTAATAACTGTAAGAAATGAAATTGCTATGACTACGGTTATTACGACGGCTTGAAAAATGATTTCCTTCTCTGAGAGATAGGCGTGTTTTATTAGCTCATCGCCAATCTCTGCTTTGCTTTGTTCAGATACTTCTGATTTTGACACAAAACG
>JAAEMX010000336.1 GCA_024225035.1 Lentisphaerota bacterium | reverse complement strand
GCTTTCGCTGTCACAAAGTGAATCGGAATGTGCCGCCTTAGGAATAAGCTTTTCTTTTTCTTTACGCTCCTGTTTTAGCGCAGTCAAAACTTTAATCATGCTGTCGGGGCCTGTCAGCATATTCTCAATTGTATCCGGTGTTGCATAAGCCCCATGTTTGCGGATAGAGGGGAGTACTTCGCCAGTTACCCAGCGCTTAAACTTCTTGGCATTAGGTTTTCGACTTCTCATGATGAGAGAGTACAGGCCGGACTCGTTAATGGTTGTCGTTGTTTGAACTCCACCAAGGGTGTCCACTTTAACCGACCCCCTTTTGCATCGAGCCTCCTAAGTTAAACTTAGCCACTTTATATTCATCAAGATTTCTGACGCCCTAAGAGAAACTTAGTCCGTTCATTATCGCCAAAATCTCTAATGTCAGTTTTTTTGATATTAGAAACTTCATCTTCATAAAGGCTTCTAATGGTTTCGGCCGTGCTTGACAGTCCTAACACTTCGCAAACATCCTTGGCCACAAACCACGGCTCTTCATCACGATTGATAACTCGAACATTGGCATCTTCGAAATTAAACATGGTTAATTCAGTATTGGTCATTGTTGCTCCTTATTATTTAATATTGAATGTTGTTATTTGATTGCTATTGTCGTGGTCGATAGTATCAATTTTGTCGATATTAGGACTAATAAGGTCTTAATGGCTAGCCAGTTAGGTGAAATTACAGTTTACATATAAACATGCCAGGCAAGCCGGAAGTCGCCGCAGAATTGCCCCCTGTTAATCACAGGACTGCGTGACGGCTTTAATGGTAAATGGAGCACTAAAAAGGTTGACTAATAGCGGTATGACTACAGCAATAGAATGTGAACCTAAGGAGGGTTGAATTATGACAGATGTGAAACATATCCGTAAACTCAAAAATATTATTCATGAATATGATCTCGAAGCACCTGAAGGATTTTATCTGTTGAGTGTTAAGGAACTATCTTCTATTTACAACGGTGCTGGGCCGGACTGGATCGGCGACTGGGGACGGGAAAAGCTCACCTCACGGTTGGACTTATTTGAAGCGGCGTTTCTGGTTCATGATTTTGAATACGCCTGCAGCGACCATACAGAAGAAGGTTTTGAAGAGGCGAATAAACGTATGTGGCAGAATATGCGTAAAATTATTTTCGGTATTTACAGCTGGCACAAAATCTCTGACTGGGATAATATCGCTTATTGGCTAGTAAAGGCATTCGCCGCTTACCGAGCCTGTGCTCGGCTCGGTTGGTCAGCATGGCTGGATTAAAAGGAGGGATGCATGGAAAAATCATTTAAAATTATCATCGGAGTCTTTTCCTTTTTAAGTACAGTAATTATTGCCATTATCGGCTTTGAACTGCATCATAATTCCCGAATGGCGGATGCCGAAGTTATTATGTCTGCCCACGGTGTTAGAATCAACCACTTGGAAAAGACTACTGAGGAAATTAAATCAGTCCGTCGGGATGTCGCGGCAGTGCGGGAACAGCTCGCCAGAATCGCCGTTATCCTCGAACAAAATAGCAAACCATATTACAGGAGGGATAAAAATGAATATCAATAAAGCTATTATGATCGCGCCCTTTGCACTGGCGCTGGTTATCAGTTCAGGCTGTAATGCCATTCGACATAAGTCATTCAGAGTTGTTACAAGTGGTACTGGCGGCAAAATGACTACCACCGACCCGACGGGTAGCGGCACGCCAACTCCATCTATTATTATCGGCTCATATTACTCAAGCATTACCACTATACCGCCGGGGACTAAAGCTAAATACAAAGCTAAGTCTTATGAGCTTTTTTCTGGCAAGGCACTCTTTGAGGAAGAGATGGAGATCGATACTACCAACGGCAAAGTGGAAGTTACTGAAAAGAAAGTAGAGTATAATAGGGATTGAATTATGCGCATACAATGCTACAATATTTTAGAATGCTTCTTTAGTAATATAGCTTTCAGTAACTCCTTTTCTGAAGGCTCTATCTTTTATCCTTTGTCGCTGTACGTTGCTCTATGTCGCTCTAGGTTGCTCTACGAGGGAAGATATAGGTAAGATTAATTTTTTTTAGTAAGATTTTTAGGTTGAGTTTTCGTATTGTAAAGCATTTATAATTAATGTCTAATGAATATTTCATGTCGAAGCCTTTAAATCTTCTAATATGACAGAAGATCATGTAGCTCAAATTGCTTTTGGGTACGGATTGTTTACTGACGGGTTTGGTTTGCACTATGGAATTGAGAAAGTAGGTGCAGCAATAATTCCTGCCTCTTCCGGTAACACGCAGCGGCAGATTATGCTGATGCAGGATGCCGGAGTAAATGTATTGATCTGTACTCCGAGTTATGCGTTGAATCTGGCTGAAATGCTTGAGGGAAAAGGTATCGATCCGGATGACATGGCTCTTGAGTTTGCTCACTTTGGTGGAGAGCAGTGGACTGAAGATATGCGTATTGCTATCGAAAAACAGCTCAAAGTCAAAGCGTTTAACAATTATGGTTTGAGTGAGATAATAGGCCCCGGAGTAAGTGGGGAATGCGCGGCTAGAAGCGGCATGCATATTCAGGAAGACCATTTTATTATAGAATGCGTTGATCCTGAAACCCTTGAGCCTGTCCAAGACGGAGAAGAGGGTGAGCTTATTATAACTGCGATTAGCAAGGAAGCATGTCCAATATTAAGGTATCGTACCAGAGATTTGGCATCTATTTGCAGTAAACCATGTGCGTGTGGAAGAACTGGCAAACTTATGAGCAGAGTCAAAGGCAGAACCGACGATATGCTTATAATCCGTGGTGTCAACGTATTTCCTTCGCAGGTTGAAGAAGCTTTGCTGAGGGTTGACGGAACAGCTCCACATTACCTCATTGAAGTATCCAGACCGAACAATTTAGACCAGGCAGTTGTCAAAGTTGAAGTGCGGCCGCAGGATTTCTCCGACAGGATGAATGAGATGCAGTTGATGAAAGACAAGATCGATTGTGAGATTCAGGCTGTTACCGGAATCAGGTTTAAAGTTGAGCTTGTTGCACCGAATACAATTGAACGCTTTACTGGTAAAGCCAAGCGGGTTATTGACCATCGCAATATGAAAGTTACATAAAGAAAGAAATAATATGTTTGAAGTAGACATTTGCAGAAGCTTTTCAGCAGCTCATTTTCTGAGAGGATATAATGGAGATTGTTCAAATCTGCATGGTCACAACTGGACTGTGCAAGTTTTTGTAAGAGCTGAAAAACTTGATGAAATCGGAATCGCGTGTGATTTTAAAAAACTTAAACGCGAACTTGATGTTATTATCGAAGAATTTGACCATACTAATATCTCAGAACATCCGGCATTTATGGAGTCCAATACAACTAGCGAGATTATCTCTAAAACAATTTTTGAAAAGCTCTCTGAGAAACTTAATGATAATAATCTTGTAGTACACAAGGTTAGAATTGGGGAATCTCCCGGATCTGGATCAACATACTTCTTGAATGATTGATATAGCGCAAAAAACTGAAAAACTGATTGTCAATGAAACTTTTTTAAGCATTCAGGGAGAGTCTACGCATGTTGGACGCCTGTGCTTTTTTATCAGGCTAGCCGGCTGTAATTTAAGCTGTGAATATTGCGATACAAATTATGCGTGCGGCGAAGGTGACGGTCAGAGATCAAGTATTGATCATTTAGTAAATCAGGCAAATATGTCAGATGTACGACTGGTTGAGATTACTGGTGGTGAGCCTTTGCTGCAACATGGAACTCCTAAGCTGTGCCGTCAGCTTCTGGCTAACGGTTTTGAAGTCCTTGTAGAAACTAATGGTTCATTGCCTATCTGTAATCTTCCGCCGGCTGTCAAAAAGATTGTGGACTGTAAAACTCCATCAAGTAATATGGAAAGCAGTAATCTTTATGACAATTATTTCCTGCTTTCTCCACATGACGAGGTGAAATTCGTGCTTTCTGACCGAAATGATTATGAATTCGCCTGTGATATTATTGATAAGTATTCTCTCTGGAAGAAAACACCTAACTTACTTTTCAGCGCGGTGTGGGGAAAGCTTTCTCTGCGTTCATTGGCTGGTTGGATGGCTGCTGATAAAGTAAAAGCCAGGTTACAACTGCAAATTCATAAAGTTATCTGGCCTCCTGATCAGCGTGGTGTATAAAAATTATATTAAAAAAGCCCGGCTTAATAACCGGGCTTCTTTCATCTTCGAAAAGCAATCAGTCAATTAGTCGTCAAATGTATGTTTTCCAAAGTTTACAAAAATCATGAAAGGTAACCATCCATCGCGGTTAAAGTTAAGAATGCCGAGCTGGAACTGAGATTCGCTACTGGCGTTAACTAAACCAAACTGCCACCCTTTATTTTGAGAAAAATTAACAGCCCCAAGCTGAAGGCCGTTAGAAATTACTTTAGTTATGTTTACAAAGGCCAGCTGCAATCCGGAAAGGTTGTTAGTTGCATTTACCCCGAACCAGGTAAACTGAACCCCTTTAATGTTATCGGTAGCAGCGCAAAGTATAGCTGTTTCAATTCCGCGAACCGTTCCATGCCCGGAACAGATAGGAATTCCAAGCTTCAGGCCGCATACGTCTGAATAAAGAGTAGACTTTGGATAGCCAAACCAGAATCCAGCCTGCAGTGCACTCCAGTTTTCTGAACTGCTGCTGCCATTGGCAAAAGCAGAAATGCTAAGGCCCAGAGCGGCTATTGCTATAAATAATTTTTTCATTGTAGAGCTCCTTGAAGTTTTTGTTAAAGGATTACAGGAGAAAAATTACAATAGCTTTTCTGAGTATAAATGCAAGTGAAATTGTGCTTAGAAATTGAGAGATAAAGTTATCCTAGCTCAAAACTGGTGACCCCAAAAAACTTGTCCAAATCGATATCCGGTTCGCCTCGAGTGTACATGCGGGCAGTTGCAAAAACTTCCTTCATTCCATACTTAGAAGCCAGACGTTCAGCAGCATCGTTAGCCGCAGGAATGTCCAGAAAGAAATTTTCACCTTCTTTTATCCGGCTAATTAAATTAATGAGAATGCTGTTCGCGACATCAAGGTTATCAGCAAATAACGGTCCTATTTTGTAGCCATCAGAGCACTTTCTTATAGTACCAAAGCCTTTTAATATGGAATTATCCATAATAGCGCATGAATGCGAGCCATGCATTGTCAGCCAATAAGATAGAAATGCTGTCCTTGGAGCTGGAAAGCAATGCAGGTCATAATCGATTATTTCATCGAATGGTATCTCTGTGATCGCAGAGCATTGCATTGGAGGAGGGGTGTTAGTCCACTCTCTGGTTTTAATACCTTGCATCCTGCGGTTGCGGTAGGCTAGTTTGAACCCGAAGTTTTCGTATGAATGTACTTTATCAAGGACGCCGTCCAAGCCTATATTTCTATTGCCTGCATAATCCATGGCATGTTTGCCAAGCAAATAACCTATACGCCCGTTGCGAAACTCGGGATCGACAATCAAGCAGCCAATGAAACTGAAGTAATCATCATAGTTTATTGAAATAACAGTTCCCAGCAACTTCGAACCATAAAAAAGCCCCCAGAACCCGTTAGGGTCAGCGAGATGAAAAGCTTTGGCATCGTTCAGGCCGGGATTCCAGCCTTCCTGCTTTGCAAAACCAGCGATAATTTTTGTTTCCTGAGTGCTGAGCACCCTTATGTTTACGTGATCACCCATATTTTATCCTGACCATAATTAGTAATTATGTTCAATATTAATTTTAGCACAAAAAAACGAATTCATCAAGAAAAATTGTTCAAAACAGGTTGAAAATGATCGCAGTAGTTCTAAATTCAATATAATGTAGTTGAAAACAAAACGGAGAGTCACCAATGAGTGTTGAAATTGAACTTTTGATGGATTATCTCGAAGAAAATATGATGAAATGCGAAGAAGCAATGAAGCGTGACTTCGCCGCCGTTAGAACCGGCAAGGCCTCTCCTGCTTTGGTAGAAGGTATCATGATTGATTATTATGGGACTGCTACCCGCCTCAAAGAGCTGGCAGGCATTACAGTTCCGGAGCCCAGAATGCTGGTTATTCAGCCTTGGGATACCTCTTCTATATCAGTAATAGAAAAAACTTTGATTGCCTCTGATTTAGGTATTTCCCCGGTTAATGATGGGCGTGTACTGCGTCTCCCTGTCCCGGAACTCAGTGAAGAGCGCCGCAACAGTCTGGTTAAAAAAGTTAAAAACCGCTCTGAAGAATCTAAAATTGCTATCAGAAATATCCGCCGTGAAGGTAATGATATTGCCAAAAAGGCTGAAAAAGGCAGTAAGATTACTGAAGATGATTTGAAAGATATGCTTGAAGACATTCAGAAACTTACTGATAAATTCATCAAGAATATTGAAAAAGATCTGGTTCAGAAAGAAGATGATCTTATGAGTGTCTGATTCTAGACCGTTTAAGCGCCCTTGCTGGGCGCTTTATTTTTTTAGATATTTGTGGGGGATATGAGTAAACATAAAAAATTCTACATATTGTTAGGCGTACTGGTTCTGATTGCTTTGGGGCTAAGGCTTGTTGCAAGTTATGAAATGCAAAGCTGTATGGGAGGTTTAAATCCTGTAAACTGCCCTTCCAAAGCCACCGATATGTGCACTTATATTAACCTTGCAAAATCTATTGTCGACGGCAAATACACGGGTATGTACTATTATCAACCGTTTTATTACGCGGTTTTCCTGCCTGTAATTTATTTCATTTTTGGATTTCATGTCTGGCCTGTTATTATTACTCAGGCTCTGCTTGGAGCTGTGACTGTAGGTTTGACAGGCCTTACCGGGGCTCTGATGTGGGGTAGAAAAGCTGGTGTTATTGCGGCTGTTTTGACAGCCTTTTCTCAAATGCTGATATTTTTTACTCCGTTTCACATGATTGTAAACCTTCAGGCATTTTGGTTGCTGCTGATTATATTCCTTGCTACGCTGGCCTTACGGAAAAAAAGCCTGTGGTTTTGGTTGATATGTGCGTTAGTGACTGGGCTTGGAATTCTGACGCGTGGAAATATTTGGTTTCTAGTGCCCGGACTTTTATTGGCATCTTGTTTTTCCATACATAGAGCTAAGTCTTTATCTGCTTCCAAGGCAAAACTTTTAACATGGCTGCTTCCATTGATCATACTGATAGTAATTCTTTTGCCTCAGCTTCCCTTTGCAATGCATAATACAAAGGTTTTAGGCAAGTTGTCCGGACCTTCTACTGCTGCAGGAAATGTTCTGGCATTGGGCAATACACCTGAGGCTCCTCCCGGTGGCAGAAATGCAGGGTTGCCAGCCGGGCCTATGGAATATCCGCCTACATATTACAGTTGGACAGCAAATGCCGAAAAAGTTTCTGTGCAGTCTAGAATACTTCAGTGGTTTTGTACTGAACCTGGCGCCTTTATTGAATTAACTTTTAGAAAGCTACTGCTTTTCTGGGATAGCCGCGAAATACCGAATAACGTATCTTTAAGTGGTACAGGAAAATACAGCAAGGTTGTGAGGGCTACCAAGCTCTGCTCAACTGGTTTGATTGTAGCCTTTGCTCTTGGCGCTATATTTATACTTCCGGGTTTAATTTGGCACAGGCGCAGTATCAAGCTTGCTCTGCTTATTTATTCGGTATTGGCTTACTGGTTAGCTACAGGCGCGTTTTATAACCTTGCCCGTTTCAGGGCGCCGCTAATTCCACTTTTAGCGATACTGGCAGGAATTTTCGTTATGCGTTTCTTTGAGTGCCGCAGGAATATGAAATATGGCGGCGCTTATATTGTGTTCTTTCCCGCGATAGCTTTAGGATTCTTTATTACTTTCAATTCTTATGACTTCTACCGGAATCATGTTGAAGCAAAAATGATGACATGGGTAAGGCCGAATGGAGTGTGTGTACAGCTTTCACCGGTAAAAACGATGTATTTGGATAACGGCCCTTTTACTTTTGGCGGGTGGACGCCGGTATTATTATCATCTGGCACAAGTATATCGAAAAGATTTGTATTGCAAAAAGGAACTGCTGTTGATTCTAAGGCCACTCTGGAATTTACTTTATTGTTTGGGAAGCCGGGTGAATTGATTTTCAAGACTAACGGCAGAAGATTTAAATTCCGCTCTGATAAAATTGGTGTGATCAGCAAAAAGTTTAATATTCCGTATAATAACACTGGGCTTGTTGAGATTTTTGTGCTTGGTACTAGCGGTGACATCTTTTGTCTCATGGACCAACAAAGGTTTTACGGCAGGACGTTACTGAATAGTGAAAAAGAAAAAGCCGAGCTCGTATGTCGACTTTTCCTGAATTCAAATACAGATAAAAATCAATAATCTTTTAATGCTTTCAGAAAGATTTCGATAAAACGTTTAGCTTCCTGAAGAGTTGATTCTGGCGAAAAACTTAGTCTTATACCTGAGAAAGCATCGTTGCGGTTATAACCCAGTGCAGTTAAAGCTTCACTTGGGCGGTTTGTTTCAGCCTGACAGGCGCTGCCGGCAGAGAAATATACGCCTTTCTCAGAAAGCATTCTTACCAGCACTCCACTTTGGTAGCCCTTGGCAATGAAATGTAAAATGTAAGGTGAACTGTTTTCATTGGAAGTCGTTAATTTTACTTTTTCTCCATTCGGTAATGGCTTTTCAGAAAGCTTATCACGAAGGAATTGGTTTATCACAAATACCTTGTCAAATGATTTCTGCATCTCCCTGCAACGCTTTTCAACGCATCGAGACAATGTAATTGCAGTTGATGGCTCAGCTCTTCCAATAAGGTAGCGTTCCTTGCGGCAGCTTTCCAGATAGGAATTAAGCTTGACAGTTACAGGATTTGCTTTACGCATTACTAATGCAGCACCACCCGGAGAGCCGAGTTTGTGTCCTGACGTTGAGATTACGTCAAGGCGGGCCTCATTCCATGGTATTTCAATTTTTCCGGCTGCTTGTATAGTATCAGCAAGAAAAATCGCATTTGGAGCCACTTCTTTAAGTATTTTGCTGACAGCCGCTAAATCCTGAGTCATTCCAGTTTCACTTTGAACGTGATGTATCGCAAGCATTTTAGTGTCTTTATCAATGGATTTCGCAAGGTTATCCAAATCGATATGATCATTTTTAAGCCGAAGCAGCCGAAGTTCAGCTCCTGTTCCTCTTAAGGCAGCACGCAGGGCAGGGTGTTCCAAGCCTGTTGTCACAATGTTGCCATTGTCAAAATAATCAAAGCCGCTTAGAAGTCTGAATAAATCCGTGCCGCAGCTTCCCCAGAAAACTTCTTCTAAGTTGCCGGTCAGAGCCTTGGCAATGCGTTCTTTTGCATCTTCCATAGTTTGACGTAGTTGATAGGCTAGATCATGTGCAGCCTCTTGGTTTGCATACCAGCGCGAGGCATATTCATAGTTTCTGCCTAAAATTTTCGCATCAGGTACAGCGGCGGCGGCATTGTCAAAATATATTCTGGTTTTTAGCTTGCGTTCCATTGTTCTTCCAGATATTTGCTTATTTCTTGATTAGGTTCAGCTGTTGCGGATAGCTTCTTTTTCACGTTCGGTTTTTGACGTAACAGAGGCTTTTTCAACAGCCATGTCTTGCTTTATCTGTTCCAGCTCCTCAATATTTCCAGCATTTTTCATTTTTGAATCATAAGTGATTTCAATTTCAGCAAGTTTAGCTTTGCAGCGGTTGTCAATTTCAGCAATTTGATCTTTTTTTTCCTGTGGTAACTCTTCAATCGCTCCGCCGGTTTTTTCTAAAGCCAGTTCCCAGGCACTTTTCATGATGATATCTCCAGTAATGAACGTCTGATAATTATTTGTTTGTAAGGGTAATTTAGTTCAACCTGACGAGTTTTCAAAAAAGCCCGGCATGATTATGTCATCAATGCCGGGTATAAGGTTTAATATACAGCTGTCTGAAAAGAACGTTTAAAGCTTGAGATCGCTTTCTTTAAGTTCAAGTCCTTTGGTTTTCATCTGTTTATTCATGTTTTTAAAAACCTGATTTTCAAAAGAATTTTCCAGTTTCTTTTTACTAATATTTTCACGAATGTACTGTTGGCGTTTATCAGAGAGTTCGCGAAGTTGTTTTGTAAGTGTCAGCCGCTTGGCTTGTAGATCTTTTATATATACGGCTCTTTGCTCAGACGACATTTTCTGCAGCTTCTGTGGAAGTTTCTCTGTCTTTATATCTTTTTGTGAAATATCCTTACGAGAGAGTTTTTCCAAGAGGTCATTAGTAGTTGGAGCTGATTTTGATTTATAAATTTTATATTCAGCTCTTTGAGCGTTTGCTGTGTCAGAAGCACTTTTGAAAATGCTGCCGCTGACTTTGCTTTTCTCCATAGCGGCACGCTGTATTGTGGCATCGCCGTATGGAATTTTGCATCCTTCCAGTTCAATGATTATTTTTTTGATTTTAACATCATATGGAGTCGGTATTGTAATTGTGCTTCCTCCCTGTTCAACTTCAAAGAATGAACCGCCGCCGCGTTGAGCAATATCTTGCCAGATTCCACGGGTGTCCGAATGATTGCCGCAGAGAACTGTATTTATTACGATATCTTTTTTGCGGGCAAGTTTGCATGACTCCTGATATTTAACGTCTTGCTGGTAGTCCATGTGCGGCGGAGAGTCACCAACGAGAAAAATAGTTTTTGTGGTTTTCTTGTTTTTGCTCCAGTTCATTTTATTGACAGCTTCATGCAATGCCTGATTAACGCTTTCAGGGCGGTCTCCGCCGCCTTGTGCCTGATAGGTCATCAGTCGAGAGTATATTTTGTCGATATCCTCAGTCATTGGATTAAAGTCAGTCACGTAAGTGTCTCCCCGATCGCGAAAACCTATTATTCCAAGTCTGACTTTCGGGGTAGGCCGGGCTTGACTAACCGTGTTGACAATAGACCAGATTTTTTCTTTTGCTTCTTTAATCAGCCCGCTCATGCTGCCGGTGGTATCCAGGACAAAGACCAGATCGACTTGAGGTTGTTCTGCCTGTTGCTGATTACAGCAGGCTTTCTTTGTTTTAGTCTCTTTAGGTGCATCTGCTGCGATAGTTGGTAAAATGATGGCGCAAACAGTTATCGCGATCAAAGATTTAGCATTTAATTTCATTATTCGCTCCTTAGTATGGGTTGCGTTCTATCAATTATAACACCGTGAAAGCAACTTTATTAGAAAAAAGTTTATATATTTTGGAATAAATCTATTTTAATATGATAAATAAATATTAGGCGCTAATTTTTTAGCTTAAAATACTTTTTAATCTTTTTTATTAATTTGCTATATTTGCAAGATATTGATAATTCATTGTTTATAATGTATTATATATTTATGTTGGAGTAATTGGGGACTAATAGAGGAGAAAGAGAAAGTATGAGCTTTCAAAAGGTACTTTATTTTAATCCGCAGCAGCCGCTGAGTCTTAAGTCTAAGTTTTTACTATCGTATGTATGTAAGGGATACCATGCTTTTGTCACTCTAAGCCAGAGAGTTAATGGCAGATACTATATTATGAACAGTATTGGGCTTCTTCTTACAGACCCTGACTCCGGTTCTTGCCGTTCAGTGTCCCAGTTGTTTCGCAACCAGAAAGCATGTGTCCGCTTTGATTCAATTGCCAAGCGTGCACAAAGAGTTGAAGTGTATGCTATTCATTTTGCCGTTAATACACAAAGAGCTACAGATGCAATGCGAAAAATGTTTGAATTTGAAAACGCTAACAGAGTTCTGGGTACATTTTTTCTTTTAAAGCGCAACTGTCACAATTTTGCTGCTTACTTTATGGTTGTAAACGGGATAATTGATGACAGATTTCTGGGGAATTTCTACCCAAACAGGAATGATTCATATTCGTTAGATAGAGTGTATGAAACACGACCGCCTCATATGGATCAGAATGAATTCATTAATTCTTCAAACGATTATACTGCAGCAGAAAACCAGTTAAGATTAGTGAGGCATAAACTTGATGTAGGAGGGCGGAACAGGTCAAGCTTGACTACCGGATCTTCAGGGTGTTCTTCAGAAGAAGAAGAGGATTCTCATAAATGCTTGTTCAGATGGCCTAATGATATTCATATAAGAAACCTGACAACCTTTTCCCCTAAAACATCACTGTTTGCTGTAGCGGATGATGTTAATCCGATGACTGCGTATGATAGTCGGCAGTTGAGGTTCAAAAAAGCAAAAGCAGTATTAAGAACTTATGTAAACAGAGGATGGGGGCGTAAACGTAACTATAATAATGAGGTTGAAAATCTACTTTCATCCAGAGATATTCACTCTGTCCAGGATTTACTTGACGAAGTTTTTAAATTTGTGAAAGCCAAAGAGTTTCACCCCAATATGAACGGGGACTTAATGAAGAGGGTAGCTTTTATTGACTTTTTTCTGAAAGAGGACCTGAAGGTCAGAAAGGTAAACTGCCCGATGAATAGCAGTGAAAAATATCAGATTGATAATATTAACTCCTCAATTGAACATGAACTTCACAATATCGGAGTAAGGTATAATCTAAAAAAGCAAAGATTATATATAGCATATATATGCAATTATTTCCTGAATGATAAAAAGCAGCTCTACCATGAGGCGTTGGCTACTTAAGAAGATGTAAAAGTGTTCTCATCACCATGAATAAATTGCATATTGCTACAGAAAAAAATTATGCCTTTGTGGTGAAATCAATGACATCGCTGTATTTCAGGCTGCCGCCGAAAATATCCAGGGCTGAGCCAACTGTAAAGTCTATTTTGTTGTTTCCCATTTCAGATATTGTTTTGATGTCCTCAATAGAACATATTCCTCCAGCGTATGTAGCGGGAATCGGGCAGTTGTTGCCCATTATTTTCAGTAGATCAATATCTATTCCGGCCTGCTTGCCTTCTACGTCCACTGCATGAATCAGGAATTCTGCGCAATAGCTTGCAAGCTGTTTCAGGGTTGCGGCATTGACTTCCATATTTGTAAATTTCTGCCAGCGATCCGTAACTATATAGTATTTTCCATCGCGGCGCCTGCAGCTTAAATCAAGAACCAGAGCGTCACGGCCTATGGTTTTTACCAATTTGTCCAGTCGGTCAACTTTGAGTTCGCCGTCAGCAAAAACGTAGGAAGTCAGAATAACGTGAGAAGCTCCGATTTCAAGCCACTCAAGGGCATTGTCTGCAGTTATGCCGCCGCCAATCTGCAATCCCCCAGGATAGGCGGACAAGGCTTGTCGGGCAGCTTCAACATTTCCGGGACCAAGCATAATTACATGTCCACCGGTAAGGCGATCCTGCTGGTAGAGCTGAGCATAATAGGCGGGGTCGTGTTCAGATTCAAAGTTTGTTCTGACGTTAGAGTCATTATCGGTCAGAGTTCCGCCGACTATCTGTTTAACTTTGCCTTGATGCAGATCTATGCAGGGTCTGAATCTCATTGTTTTGCCTTTGTTGTTTCCTGGGTTTGAAATAATATTGTCGTTTGAAGCAGTATTTCAATACGGAAAACCCGCAACAGTGGTAATTTGACCGTTACGGGCGGGCCATATGACAGATTATTTTTTAATCTATTCAGTCAATAATCATTTCTTTTATAATAATGTCTTCTTCAGGTACGTCGTCGTGCATACCGCGAGTTCCTGTGGCCACCCCTTTAATATTGTTAACTATATCCATGCCATCAGTAACCTTGGCAAAAACACAGTAGCCGTAGTGCTGTGGGGTAGGAGCGCGGAAGTTCAGGAAATCATTGTTAGCGACATTGATAAAAAACTGTGCCGTAGCGCTGTGTGGGTCCATGGTGCGAGCCATGGCGACAGTCCCGCACTCATTGCCGATCTGGTTGTCAGCTTCATTTTGAACAGATTCGAGAGTCGGTTTTTGATTGAATTCAGTATCAAAACCGCCGCCTTGAATCATAAAGTTATCAATAACTCTATGGAAGATTGTATTGTTATAATGGCCGGCCTTAATATATTCTTTAAAGTTCTTTACAGTTTCAGGTGCTTCTTTTTCAAATAACTCAAGAACAATATCACCCTTTGACGTTTTGATAGTAACCATTGGTTTTCCTTAGAATTTGTTTTATTTGTCAAAACTTAATAGTTACCGAAAATAATTCGTCATCTGAAAAATTACAACATTACATAAAGGTTTTTATAACTTTTGAACGATGAAGTTGAAACGCCCATGTGGTTTTACCCTGAAAGAGGTGATGTTTTTGGGTTGGAATGCAGAAAACTTAAAAAAATGGTAAAAATCTTAATATTCCGATTTGCATTATCTCAAAACTTAAGTATAATAGAGGCTCATTCGGTTAACGCCGGTCGTTAAAAAGCCGGTTGCTGATACGAGTGGGTTGATAGCTCAGTCGGTAGAGCATCGCCCTTTTAAGGCGGTGGTCCTGGGTTCGAGTCCCAGTCAACCCACCATTTTTATTTAAACATATAACTTTTAAATATGCTGCCGGAAAAATTTTAGTCTCCGGCACTGGAGAGACAAAATGAGCAACGTATGTCATCTTTGCGGAAAGCGTAAAGTTGCTGGCGGCAGCATCACTCGTAAGGGGCTTGCCAAAGCACAGGGTGGTATCGGTATGCATGTTGTCAAAAACAATAAGCGTACTTTTAAGCCTAACATCCAGAGCGTTAAGATCGTTGAAGGCGGAACCACTAAAAAAGTGAAAATGTGCGCATCATGCATCCGCAGCGGAAAATTTTCGAAAGCCTAAGACAGATCAACTGGCTGATCGTTTTACCGGAAAGTTAACTTTCCGGTTTTTTTTTGCCGTCCTTATAAAATATGAGATTCTGCAAATCAGTAACAGTCCTGCTTTTTTTCTTCTTTAATTGATTCTTTTGGATTAATTTGTATTTTTCCCGTTTTACTCAGTGTATATTTCGCTAATAAATGATATCTTGTTTTGCGAAATCTTGCAGATCAGCTGAATTCAGATTTGAATATATTTGATCAAATAATTCCTGAATATAATATATTTCTAATCTGCATGACGTTGATAATCGAGACTTAGATGTTATTAGTTGTAACTTACAATGTAATGCAGTCATAAACCAACTGGAGACTAATCATGTGGGAAAAAGGCATTGATGTCAATGAAGTGCGTGAAATTCGCACCCGCACAAATACTTTTTTTGGTGTTGGAGCTATTCAGAAGATTGGTGAAATAGCGGCCAGTTTGAAAGGGCAGGGAATTGATCATGTACTGGTGGTTACCGGTCATGGGTCTTATAAATCGTGTGGTGCTTGGGATGTGGTAACAAAAGAATTACAGGCTCATAATGTGGGTTGGGATCTTTATGACAAAGTTACTCCAAATCCGACTGCTGATCAGGTTGATGAAGCGACAGAGCTTGGCCGGAAAAATAAGGCGGCGGCAGTTATAGCAATTGGCGGCGGCAGTCCTATTGATGCAGGAAAAAGCGCAGCGATCCTTCTGAAATATCCTGAGAAAAACGCCCGTGACCTTTATGAATTCACTTTTGCGCCTGAAGTGGCAGTGCCGATTGTAGCTATAAATATTACGCACGGTACAGGTACGGAGGTTAATCGTTTTGCAGTTGTTACAATTCCTGAAAAAGACTACAAACCGGCTATTGCTTACGACTGTATTTATCCTACTTGGTCAATTGATGACCCGGCTCTTACTGTTGGGCTTTCTCCAAGTCAGACTCGTTATGTCAGTATTGATGCTGTAAATCATGTGATTGAGGCAGCTACAACTATTGCGGCCAGCCCTTACTCTGTAATGCTTGGCAAAGAAACGGTTCGTCTGGTTACTAAATACCTGCCCGCTGCTATCGAAAATCCTGCTGACTTTGAAGCTCGTTACTTCCTCATGTACGCGGCTATGCTGGCAGGGGTTTCTTTTGATAATGGTTTACTGCATTACACTCATGCTCTTGAGCATCCTTTGAGTGCTGTAAAGCCTGAACTCTCCCATGGTTTAGGATTGGCAATACTTCTGCCGGCTGTGGTAGAAAATATTTATGGTGAGGCTCCTGAAATTTTGGCTGACTTGCTCAGCGCACCTGTTCCTGGCTTGAAGGGAACTGCAGATGAAGGTAAAAAGGCCGCTGCTGGCTTGGAAAAATGGCTTTTCAGTCTTGATGTAACTTCCAAGCTTAAAGATGAAGGCTTTACTGAAGATGATATTCCAAGGCTTATTGATTTGACTTTCTCAACTCCTTCTCTTTCAGGGTTGCTGGGGCTGGCGCCAACTTTGGCTACTAAAGAGGTTGTCGAGCAAATCTATCGTGATTCATTGATTCCAATGAGCTGATGATAACTATCTTAACGGTAGTAAAAAAAGGACCGCATTCAACAGAAGCGGTCCTTTTTTTGCAAATACATAGATAATTATTTGCAGCAATGAATTAAATTAACAGTCATCATATTCCTGTCTGCATCTCATATAGTCATCATATGAATAATCTGAATTCGTTGCCAGAAGTCTCTGGGTTGGAGATCTATTGTCAATTTCATGGAGTCCTAAAGTATAAAAGTCATTAGGATTTGTGGGTTTATCAATGCTAAATAATTTATATACATTTTTCCCTCCAAAGAGATACCATAAGAAATTGCCCCATTCACCTAAACCTATTTCCTGGAAAAAGGTTTGATCGTAACGAATATCGGTCAAGTAGATGGATATTCCATTGAAGCCACCTCCGCAATAATCATTCGGGTTACGATAATATATAGGTTGGGGAACCACTTTCTTAGCGGGCTTTTTCTTAACTTTGCCTCGGTACTTTAACTTATCTGTTTTCCAGGTTGGATTTTGTATTCTCCAGTTCTTTCTGTCTTTTATAAAAGCTTTATAAGCAAAGGTTTTGGTTTTGAATTGTCGATTGTTATATGCGTTGGCTTTTCTTATTGCTTCTTTGTTTATAACAGCATAAAGCGGGTTATTTTTAGCGTAAGTTAAAAGATCATATTGTGGATTACAGGAGTTTGTGTTGGCGTAAGATGTATGCAGTTTCAAACAGCAACTTTGAATTTGAGCTATCCAGCTGTCCAATTTGGCAGTCTCAGCATTTCTTAGTTTTTTTGACATTTGCATGAGAGCAATTATATCTCTCTGATTTTTACTTTCCTGATTAAGGCATCCCATGTATTGCAGCATTTCGTGTACATCTGATGGATTATATTTCATCATGTAGCGTGCGTAAGAGTTTATTACTTTTTTTACATTGCTGCTGCATGTTTTCTGTACATCAGTAACTGATAAACTCATAGAGCTGCTTTTGTCATAACTTTCTGTTACTAACTTGAGAGTACCGAGTTTTTCAGTTTAATCGATAGGGTGTGACGCAACGCGACAACATTTCCCATTGCCGTTTTTCGTGATTTCTTTCACCGCAGATGTTAAAAATCAGCTGAAAACCACTGCTTTTCGTCAGGC
>JAAEMX010000335.1 GCA_024225035.1 Lentisphaerota bacterium | reverse complement strand
ATTGAAAGAATATGCGGCAACTAATTTTAAACTACAAGCCACCGTAGCTTTAAGTGGTATTTATGCCGCCTTACACCAGACTGCCGGGGTAGAAAAGGTCAATTTGAGCTCACCAAGTGCTGATATTATTTGCGGGGTTAACGCCGCTCCATTAATAGAGAACATAACTTTAACCGTGGAAGGATAAATGAGTTTATTACCCAATAATGCCACTAAATCAGAACTTGGCTTAGAAGCCGCGACAACAAGATTGGAAAGCGTGCCAGTGCCAATTGGTGACTTGTGGAATCCTGAAACTTGCCCAGCCACTCTTTTACCATATGTGGCATGGGCTTTAAGCGTAGATGTTTGGCGGGACAGTTGGAGCGAGGCTGAACAACGAGCCATTATTGCCAAACAGTATGAAATTCACGCTCATAAAGGTACGATTGGGGCGTTGCGGCAAGCTCTTGACGGTCTGGGTTATCACTTGAAAGTAGTCGAATGGTTTGAGCAGGAACCAGTTGGCGAACCATGCACCTTCTCAGTCGATGCTGAAATCAGTAGCTCCGGCTTGGATGCAACAAAGCAAACTCTTGTCGAGCAAACGATAGCGGCGACTAAGAATGTGCGCAGTCATTTAAGCAGTTTAAAATTAGTCGGACGCAGTGACAGTGTAGGCTACCTGGGAGTAAGTATCACTGCTGGCGATATTATCACTGTTTTTCCACCTGTAACTAAAACTATTGACCAGCAAAGCTGTTGGTATGCTGGTGTTTGTAACAGCTATCAACGTGACATTGTAACCATACTTCAAAGGAGTGCTTAGATATGGATTTCTATTCAGTATTAACTACCGTCGGACAAGCTGTTTTAGCCAATGCCGGAGCCCTTGGGCAAACCATAAATTTGTCACACATGGCGGTCGGAGACGGTAACGGCAGTACTGTTACGCCGAGTGAAACGGCTACGGCATTAGTCAATGAAGTTTATCGTGGCAGTCTAAACAGTCTTTCTACTGACCCGGATAATCCAAACTGGTTGATCGCTGAGTTAGTCATTCCGACTAACGTCGGTGGCTGGACAGTACATGAGGTCGGACTCTTTGACGGTAACGGTAATTTATTTGCTTATGGTAATTTTCCTGAAACCTACAAACCGCAACTCAGCGAAGGAGCAAGTCGGGACTTGGTTATTCGTATGGTTTTACAGATTTCCGGTACGGCTAATGTCGAACTTAAAATTGACCCCGCGGTGGTATTGGCTACCCGAGATTACGCTGACATTGTAGCCCAAGTAAAAATTGCTGAACATGAAGCTGCAACAAATCCGCATCCACAATATGGCTATAACCCCAACCGCTTAATTAATGGCGGCTTTCAAGTTTGGCAGCGCGGTGAATCACCTACACTAACTATCGGCGCTTACACTGCAGATCGCTGGAAAGTAGATTTTAGTATTGACGCTGCGGATAATGTGACCATCTCTAAAGAGAGCGATGCACTACAAGTCGCAATCACTAATGCCAGCGAAACGGTAAATCTCGGGCAAGTAATAGAACATTTCACCGCTGAATCAGGCGAGATTTATACTTTATCATTTGAAGCACGGCTAATCAGTGGTGCTAATAATATAGTCAGCCCATTTATAAATGAAAGTGGCATATTAAAAGCGGCTGCTACCAACCCAGCGGCTTATACCAGCGTCTGGCAACGCTTCATCTATCATTACACTTTTAATAATGATTTTACTGGTAATTTACCGCTATTTTTATGTAGTGACTTTGGTACTGGTGATAACACTTTCCAGTTTCGCAAAGCAAAATTTGAGTGTGGTAGTATTGCCACGCCATTTGAATACTCCAATTACACCACAGAAGTGCTTAAATGCCAGCGCTATTATAAAAGGATAAAGTTAAATGACATCCGTTTTATTGAGCACTTGGTAGATAATGTCAGCGAAGGCATTGCCCGCTTTATCTATCCAATGGGAGTGCCGATGCGGACCGCTTCGACCCTAGTAGATACCATTCCACTTAATACAGACTTTTTACATACGATTTATAATGTACCTGATGTTGAAAATAATATGACGGTTCAGCTGTTAAATAAGTTAGTTATGTCAGACCCACAAGGCTGT
>JAAEMX010000333.1 GCA_024225035.1 Lentisphaerota bacterium | reverse complement strand
GGGACGCTCCGCGTCCTGTTTCCGGCTGCCTGAAACAGTCTTCCTGCGGGCACCCGGACGCGGAGCGTCCTGCCTGCATTCCCACGCAGAGCGTGGGAACGAGATGCGCTGTTTTGGTTACACTCATTTCATTTCGGCACTCCTTCACTCATGAACTTCATGCGAGAGCTTCCGGTTTCGCACCCCTTTTATAAACTTGTGGGTGAGTTCTGTTGAAATATTATGTTCATAAACAATTCCGTCCGGGGTTACACCTCTTATTTTGCCATCATGCAGAAACCACTGAAGAAGTTGAATACCTGTTTCTCTTCTGTCTGATATTTCGATTGAGCATCTATATATATAAGGTAAAGGATCAGGTATTGGCAACCCATTATCCAAGAGTGATTTCATAAAATTTAAAATTCTTCCCAATCTCAGGATAGTAACAGATTCAACCCTGGTTGTTGTGTGGGAAATCGGCAATGCACTGGATCGCATCAAAGAAAAATGAGGCGGAAGAATACCTGATCTTTCAGATAATTCAAAATCAGCGCTCCCAGGCGCAGGATAAAAAACAGATACGCCTGCAATGGCTTTTTTTCGGGCCAGATAGAGAATATCAGAAACAGAATCTTCAGGTTTTTGGCCCGGAGCGCCTGCAATAATGTAACATACAGCCTCAAGGCCGTATTTTTGGGCAAGAAAAAAAATATTTTCAAGCGCTTTCCTGGGGTCCGGCCTGTTAAATCTTTTGAGTTGTTCTTCTGAAGTTGAGCCAAGTGAAAGATTCAGGGTTCTGAATCCCGCCTGTTTCATCATTTTAATAATCTGTTCATCCAGTGTTGGCGGAAAAAGCCCGTTCATAGCTCTCAGTTCAAGTCCAAGACCTCCGAACTGCCTCTTTATCTCAAACAGCAGTTTCAAAAACCATTCCCTGTCCAAAGAAAGATTCTCATCCTCAAAATCTATAAAACCTGTATCATATTGATTAACAGCATTTCCAATTTCACTGATAACAGAATCAACACTCCTGCGAGTATATCTGTAAACAGATGAACCCAGGGCACAGTAAGAGCATTTCATAGGACACCCCCGGCTGGCAACAACAACACTGCTTCCTCTTTTATTCCTTTTATAAAAGGAATGTTTAACAATATCTGTTGCAGGCAAGGGATAAATATCAGGATTATCCATGAATGCCGGCTCGCTTATATGGAGAGTTCCGTCACATTTGCGAAAAACAATGCCCGGCACAGAATCCGGTTTCAGGCTGTCTCCATCTTTGACAATTTCAGCAAGCATAGGCATGGAAACCTCGCCTTCCCCGCGAATAACAAAATCAACTGCTTCACACTCCATTACTTTTTCCGGCATAAAAGTGGGATGATGGCCCCCAAGTACAATTTTACATTCCGGGTGAAATCTTTTAACTGTCCTGGCTGTCTTAGCAGGCATATCGCTGTATGCTGTGAAAAGAGAAGAAATCCCCACCAGAAAAGCCCCTGATTCCTTTACTTTTTTTCCTATATATTCAAAACTGTAACCAAAATGTTTGAAATGATGAAAAAGTGCAAAAGGGGAAATGTCAGGTTTACCATAATATGATTTAAGGTATGCCATTTCCAAAGGCAGATCAATTATACGCGACTTGGATGTTGCAAGGCCGTCAATAATATCAACTGAAAATCCAGCGTGTTTCAGTACAGCAGCGATGCAGGCAAGCCCGTAGGGAATGGTTCTTTTGGCTGTCAGGTAAAAATCCCTGATTGGCGGTTGTATAAGTATGATATCCAGCAGAAGCCCCTCCGGAATGAAAATTTAAGATTGAAATTTCCGATCATAAAAGTTGTCATTTAGTTTCAGTAATTTTATCACTTCAATATATTTAAAAAATCATCATTTTTCAACAATTTTTCATCAATCCTTATATTTCAAAACCATGAGTAAAAAATTGATGTTGAAGAAAATATAAAAAAATGTTACACATTATCAAATATTAAAGGTTTTGAAAAATCTCAAAGACTTTTAGAGTAACCAACAGAGGAGTGTTTATGAACACAGCCGCCATTAAAAAAATGACGATTATTCAAGCATTATCCCGTATCCCGGAGACAAGCCTTGATAGTGTAAAAATGTATCTTGACAACTTGCAAGCAGATGTTCAGGTATCAGTTCTGAAGAATCAAAGTTTGAAAGGTATCTGGAAAAATGCAGGATTTGAACATATTGTAAACTTGGAAGATGAGGTCAGGGCTGCCCGACAAGAATTACAGGAAACTATTTTGACTCGGCAGATGTAAAACAACTGAAAAGTTTCAAGCTTCGAGTTTCAAATTTCAAATGAATATAAAAAAAAGACTGTTCCAGGTGCTGTCAGCCATTTTTCTGGTGGTTATGATAGGGAGTTGCGGTTATTATCTTCTTTACAACGGAGAACCCAGGTTCATGGACTGCGTGTATATGACAGTAATCTCCCTGACAGGCGTGGGCTATGGCGAGGTAGTGCAAGTTACCGGCAACACAGCCGCTGAAATTTTTACCATCTTTATCATTATATTTGGTATGGGTATTATTCTTTATGGGATAAGCACACTGACAGCATTATTAATAGAGGGGGAACTCTCCGGGCTGCTGAGGAGAAAAAGGATGAACAGGCAGATAGAGAAACTGAAAGGCCATTATATTGTCTGCGGGGGCGGTGAAACAGGGCATCCTCTTGTTGGAGAGCTTGTTAATAACAGGGAAAAAGTTGTCCTGATTGAACATGATTATGAAAAAATAGAGATATGCAAAAAAACTATTGAAAATCTGCTTTATGTAAAAGGTGATGCAACTGATGATCAGAACCTTATTACTGCTGGTATTGAAAAGGCATCAGGGATTCTCATCTGTCTTGCATCTGATAAAGACAACCTTTATGTCACCATGTCAGCAAGAATGATCAACAGTAAAATACGTGTTATAAGCAGGATGATAGACCCGAGAATGGAGCTTAAGCTTTTAAAGGCCGGGGCTGACCGTGTTGTATCTCCGAATTTCATCGGGGCGCTTCGCATGGCTTCTGAAATAATTCGCCCAACAGTTGTTGATTTTCTTGACAATATGCTCAGAAGCAGGCAGGGAACCCTGAGAATCAACCAGATAGCTATTTCAGACAACTCAGGTGTTGTGGGAAAGAAAATCAGCGAATCAGGGATAAAGGACAAGTTTGACATGCTGGTCCTGGGCTTAAAAGAAGGCGATAATGAAATAGAATTTAACCCCCCTGCCTCACTTATCCTGAAAAAGGGTATGTCCCTGATTGTTATGGGAGAAGTTGACAATATAAAAAGGGCAAAAGAAGAATTCTGAACTTTTTTTTAATTATTTATCAAAAATCTCATTTTTGTTTCTTGACAATCCATCAAAATAGATTATTTTATAGGAATCAATGACTGATCTTTGAAAACTGGACAGTGACAAACGAACATACAGAATCGGGTTTTCGTTAATAAGCCGTCTCTTATGAGACGGATTTGACAGTATAATCGGAGAGTTTGATCCTGGCTCAGAATGAACGCTGGCGGCGTGCTTAACACATGCAAGTCGAACGAGAAATCTCCTGCTTGCAGGAGACAGTAAAGTGGCGCACGGGTGAGTAACGCGTGGGTAATTTTCCTCCGAATCCGGGATAACATTGCGAAAGCGGTGCTAATACCGGATGAAATCACATATGCTCCGGCATAAATGATCAAAGGTAGCCTCTGCATGCAAGCTTCTGTTCGGAGATAAGCCCGCGTACCATTAGCTTGTTGGTAAGGTAACGGCTTACCAAGGCTTCGATGGTTAGCTGGTCTGAGAGGATGATCAGCCACACCGGAACTGACACACGGTCCGGACTCCTACGGGAGGCAGCAGTGAGGAATTTTGCGCAATGGGGGAGACCCTGACGCAGCAACGCCGCGTGAGTGAAGAAGGCTTTCGGGTCGTAAAGCTCTGTCCGGAGGGAAGAACCTGCTGAAAGTCAACAGCTTTCGGCACTGACGGTACCTCCGAAGGAAGCACCGGCTAACTCCGTGCCAGCAGCCGCGGTAATACGGAGGGTGCAAGCGTTATTCGGAATTATTGGGCGTAAAGGGCGCGCAGGCGGCCTTTTAAGTCAGATGTGAAAGCCCGGGGCTCAACCCCGGAAGTGCATTTGAAACTGGAAGGCTTGAGTATGGCAGAGGGAAGCGGAATTCCTGGTGTAGAGGTGAAATTCGTAGATATCAGGAGGAACACCGGTGGCGAAGGCGGCTTCCTGGACCAATACTGACGCTGAGGCGCGAAGGCGTGGGGAGCAAACAGGATTAGATACCCTGGTAGTCCACGCAGTAAACGGTGATCACTAGGTGTGGCGGGTATTTACCCCTGCCGTGCCGCAGCAAACGCATTAAGTGATCCGCCTGGGGAGTACGGTCGCAAGATTAAAACTCAAAGGAATTGACGGGGGCCCGCACAAGCGGTGGAGCATGTGGTTTAATTCGACGCAACGC
>JAAEMX010000332.1 GCA_024225035.1 Lentisphaerota bacterium | reverse complement strand
AGAGAATTGTAGTAAACTGTCGGAGTCATAGGGGTGGCGTGATTATAGATGGAATATTATTAAACGTGGGAGGTCTCTTATGGTAAAGATTGGCAATCTTAAAGATAGATATATAAGCATAGCGAAATTATCAAACGCCACAAGAGAAATCGGAGAAGCCCATAGTACCAATGATTCAAAGGACAACATAACCTTTGATAGGAAAGGGGCTTTACTTTAGAAAAGTGGCTATTGAAATGAAACTATCAGTACTGGCATTGTCCTATTTGGCTGAAATTTTAAGGTTGTTGTTTTAAAATGCCAATATGTATTTGATCAAACAGTAAATGAAGGTTTGCTATATGCCATTCGCTGTGGTGTAAACAAATGCTAACTAGGTAGATTATTGTGAATATCAAATAAAGAATTCTATCGGTAAGCCGTGTGAGGGAAAACTTCATGCACGGTTTGATGAAGGACGTGCTGGTTGTTTTTACTTATATTTGTTAAAATAGGAGTAAAGCAATCAGGCCCTACTCTACGATTCAATACGCTACGCTATGCCGTTATCGCTTCGCTCCTTAACGTCAAATTGAATCTAACGCATTTCGCTAACCTCAAAAAGTGATCTGCTAGGCGCAGCGATCCGAACCTAACAAACGCCAAACGTAATTTATGGCATCTGCTTTAAGCTTTTTGACTTTAATTTTTGTTCTCAGACTTCAAAATAGAAATAGCTTTTGTCATCTGATTAATATGGTCTCTATTTTAGTTCTAGTTTTGATATATCTGCTTTCTTTTTACGGAAGTTGCATATCATTTTAATATTTT
>JAAEMX010000331.1 GCA_024225035.1 Lentisphaerota bacterium | reverse complement strand
TAGCGTTGCAAGGCGTCCCACGTCATAGGCTCGGTGAGAGCGTCGACGTATCGTCCAAACTTGGCCGGGTCAGCCGTGCGGCGGAAGGGAACGCAGTTGAGCTCGTGTTGCACGTCCACCAGCGCACGTTCGTGGCGCTTCTTCGTTTGCGCGCTGTATTGCTTGGACCCCTACCGCTGGTACCATGCCCGAGAGCGCAGCGACTTGGCAGTGTGTCGCACGCCCGTGTCCTCGGTCAACAGGTCGATCGACGTGTAAACGCGCCGCACGCCCGGATCGACTGCGCGCACCGTCCACCCGCCGAGGGCCTTGAATCCTTGCACGCCGAGCGTCTTGTGGGGGTAGTGGTACGCGGTGCCTTTGGCCAGCGAAGTGACGGGTGCTTCGGTTTCCTTCTTCGATTGGTTCGGCACGTAGCGGTGCCAGCGCCCGAAGCCCAACGCAACCCCGACACCATCCGTTTGAAAGGAGAAACGAAAGTGGTGCGTTCGGCGCAGACGCCGTATGCACTTTAGGTCGAACAGGTAATCAAAGATTTCTTCCGCATGCAGCGCGACCACATCGTTGATCTTCATAACGCGCGTTTTCCCCGGTCGCTTTCCTTCTTCGCGGAAGCT
>JAAEMX010000330.1 GCA_024225035.1 Lentisphaerota bacterium | reverse complement strand
CTTCCAACCATTGTACAAAATCTTCCCCGGTCATGCTTAAGAGCTCGGAGAGCTGCCAGCCCGTATGACTAGCCAACGCTATGCAACCCTCCCGAGCCTGCCGGGGGCTCATGAAGAAAAAGATTTAAGTTTTTCCTGTAATTTGAGGTAGTCTCCCATATCCAGATTCATCAAGTCATCTGGAGACTGCTGACACAATGAAGCCATGAGTTTAAGCTCCTTTTCAGCGTCACTGCCAGACATTTTGTCCATCGCCAGATAGTCGCCGACCGTCGGGCGACGCATCTCCAGCTCCAGTACCTGCTGGCTATCAATTTCGATCGGATAATCAAGAGTGAGCTTTTCCATAATTAACCTCACATCCCAAGTGCATTACGCACTTCGGTTAACTGATCGTTACCGTTGATTTTGCGGATGTTATTCATGATATCAATTTCATAAATAACTGTGCCATCGAGTGAAAACTTGTAGTAGTTGAGGTTCATGGTATACTTGGTTTTGGCACGTTCGCCAGCTTTCCAGTTGCCCATATCGACTTCTTTAAGCATCCCGGTCATTTCAATATCAACGGCTTTGATTGAGCCATCGGCCTGACGTTGAGCTCCTCTAAAGCGCAAGGGTATTTTGTTGTTATCATAGATGCCATAAAGTTGCAGAACTTCAGCATCGTAACCATTGATGTCAAAGCTGGCTTCGAGCTTTTCCATACCCATGTCGATTTCTATGGCAGCATCCATACCGCCACCACGGAACTCTTCAGTCTTCAGTGAAAGCTTAGGCAAGGTGAGTTCCTCACACTTGCCAACGTAAGCTTTACCGTCAACGAACACATTGCAGTTTGTCAGAATGTTGTCCAACATATCAAATACTCCTTAT
>JAAEMX010000329.1 GCA_024225035.1 Lentisphaerota bacterium | reverse complement strand
GGGCACATTTTGAGCTTAGAAGATGAGCCTTCAGGGCACAAAGTGGGCACAAAAAGGCACAAGTTGGCCTATTTTACTACTCTTCCCAGTTAACGCTTCTCCTGTTTATAGATGAAGATTTTTTTAATTTAAACTATCAACAGGAGCATAGCACTATGAAAGTCCAAGACATCTGCAAAAAACATCATATAACTCACAAGCATGTTCTTAAGCGCTGTCAAGAAGGCCGCTTTATGTTAGACGGCATTGTCTACACCGCTGAAGACATTTCTAAACCTGACTCATGTAATGCAAAATGGGAGATCACAGTGTTAGAAGGCGAACAGCCCGAACATGCTGCTGTATCTGCCAAGGAAAAACTCCAGCTTACCAAGCAGCGCCACCTTGAAACCCAGATCAAAAAGCTCGAACAAACGATTATGGAAAAGCGTATCCATGTGTTCGAGGAGTTCATCGACCTTAACACCCGTCTATTAGTAAAGGACCTTGCCCCTCTAAAAGAGTTTGTAATAGAGCATATTGATGAAAAGGAACATGAGAATTGGAATCAACTTGTGGACAACTGTATCACCAAGCTTTACACCGAT
>JAAEMX010000328.1 GCA_024225035.1 Lentisphaerota bacterium | reverse complement strand
GATAGTTGTTTTTCGCTGCGATATCGAATCATAGGCGCACGCTTTTTTGCTGAGTGGGCCTGTTTTCCATGCATTATTTTACTATGAAATTTGGTATTTATCCTACTTTATCAATAGGTTGGAATTTCTGAGCAGACTCTATTTATAGAAGGGACACGGGGTAAATTGTCGAGTTGGCCGTGCGTGAGATGGTGCATGGTCGCCCGGTAAAAAATATGGGTGCCCTGACTAATCCCGGGGCACTCGAACATCATAGGGACTTTCCTGAACTTAAGGACTGGTGAAAATCAGGCAGCCTGTACTGGCCGGATATCCTGATTGGCAAAGATTGCCAAAAATACTATAATTCACCTGTTATTAAACCTTTGGAGGCGTTGCATGGCCACAATGAACATATCCCTTCCTGATCCGATGCGTGAATGGGTCGAGTCCAGGTCTCAACAAGGTGCTTATGCTAACCACAGCGATTATGTGCGTGATTTAATTCGTAAGGATCAACTTCAAGTGCAAAAGCTGAAAGCGATGCAAGAAGCGATCACCAAAGGTCTTGAAAGTGGCGAGCCAAAGTCTTTTGATAAAGAGTTATTCAAAAAACGTATGCAGGATAGTCTATAGGTGGGTAATTTCAGGTTACTACCAGAAGCTGAAAATGATCTGGAGTCCATTTGGAAATATTCCGCAAAGAACTGGGGTGTTGACCAGGCGCATGCTTACCTTGATGGTCTTGTAGATATTTTTGAGATCTTGTCCGAAAACCCGCTAATGTGTCGTGAACGAACGGAGCTCACTCCGCCGGTTTATATTCATCATCACGCGAGGCATTTGGTTGTCTTTATATTGTCTGAAGCCGGAATCGATATAGTGCGAGTTTTACACGAATCAATGGACGTCGATGCGCAACTTGGGGAGGCAACCGATCATGAGCAAACG
>JAAEMX010000327.1 GCA_024225035.1 Lentisphaerota bacterium | reverse complement strand
GAGGTGGGGGGACCAGCGCCCCGTTTAAAAAAAATTTCAGCTTTTAAATTTTAGGGGTATATTCTGTAAGTTATTTGCATACAGTTATTTAATTGTGGTTTTATGAAAACAGGGGGTACATTTTGAGCTCAAGGGGGTATAAAAAATGTACCTATAGAGGTACATTTTTGAGGTTAGAGATTGTACCCCCGGGGGTACAAAATAACTGTTGATATGGAATGTGCTTAAGATAATGAATCGTAATAATGCTTATTACAGAAGCTGAGATCCACATTGCATAAAATTGTAGCTAATGCATTTTTCGACTCAAAAATAATTTTTACAGCTCTAAAATGCAAGCCTAGCTAAATTTCAAATAAAAAGAACTCCTAGAAACTCTAGGTTTTAGGATTCTCATGATTTTATTAACTCGATTTCATTTTTAAAATACTGAAATCAATCATTCCTTTAGCAATCCCCAAGGTTAGTCCGAGGGCACGTAAAAGCAAAAAGAAAAATGAAGTTAGTCCAAGAGTTTTATTTCGTTTAAATATCCTGAAGCTAAGTGGTAAACAACTTAAAAAAAACAGAAAAAAAACAGAAAAAATTTCTACCCAACCTAGCTTATGAATAATCGGAAATAATAGACTAAATGGCATAATTGCGATCAAGCCAATTTGAATGAATTGTGACTTAGGAGTATCGCTTGTTGACTTAGGTTTATTTTTGAGTTTTAATATGAGATAAAATGTCCAATATCCATTTTTAATTTTTTTTCTTAGATACTCAGTAGGTGAATCGATATGTTTATGTTTGACTTTTGCGCTGTCACAAAATACAAGTTTATAGTTCATTGATGATAAACGCATTGAGAACTCCCTATCTTCAACACACGGAACTGGAAAAGTTGTATCATATCCGCCGTTTTTTAAAAAAACTTCTCTTCTAAATGCTGCAGAATAAGTGTCTATTAAGTCAATATACTTACATTTTTTCAGACAGTCAAACTTTTCTTCATATTCAAACTGTACAAACTGGGCAGTTAGTTGTTTTTGTGTACTTAGGTAAGCGCCCTTTACTCCTGCAATATCATTATCTTCAAAAGGTTTTAATAGTTCATCTAGCCAATTTGGTTCAGGGATACAGTCATCATCAGTGAACACTAGAATTTCAGACCGTGCATGATATGCACCATTATTTCTCGCTTTTCCAGGGCCGGAATTTGGTTGTTGGACCAATAATACCTCGCTATAAGAATTAACTATTTCGGCTGTGTTATCAGATGAACCATCGTCAACTACTATTACTTGAAACTTACGAGATGTCTTTTGTGGCAGTATAGCACTTAAACATTTTTTTATCAGTTCTCCACGATTATATGTTGGAATAATTATGGTAGCCTCATAGGTCATGGAAAACACCTCCCTTACAGCTATTACCGTTCCATCCTGTAGATTTATCGGTTCCATTAAAAATAAACTTCCAAAACCGTTTCATAGATATAAACATTCTTGGCCCATCCTCTACAGGATGCTTAATTAAACGCATTAAGCGGTAAGTAATATAACTTGGACGAAGGTAAAATTCTTTTCTAGCACGGTCGCAAAAATCCAATAGTTCTTCGTTAATTAACCCGGGGCGACTTATTAGGCAGTTATGATTTCCCTCTGTCGTATTCCAATCCTTAAAGTTTCTTGATATTAAGTAGTTATTTTCTATAGCCCAGTTGTAAGCGGTTGTTCCAGGGTAAACCATTAATGGGAAGAATTGCGCGGTATCAGGGTTCAATTTTATTGCGTATTTGAGAGTATCCTTAAGGGTCTCTGATGTTTCTCCGTTAGTTCCAACCATAAAACAACCGTGTACTAATATGCCAGCGGCTTTAGCATCTTTGACAAACTGTGTTGCTTTTTCCAGTTTTAAATTTTTATTCATTTTGTCAAGCAATTTTTGATTGCCTGATTCAAACCCAACGCAAAGTAAGCGACAATTACACTTCTTCAAGTTATTGAGAGTTGCAAAGGAAATATCAGCACGACTATTGGCAATCCAGGATATTTTAAGGCCAGCTTTTTTATATAATTGACTGAATTTTGCAACTCTTTTGGCATCGACAGTAAAAGTATCATCTTCAATAAAAACTTCTTTTACTTCAGGCATTTCCTCTTCTATATATTTAAACTCGTTTACAAGGTTTTCTACAGAACGTTTTCTGTAGTTATGCCCATGCATTACTTGGGGATAAACACAGTAAACGCAGCCGTATGGACAGCCTCTACCGGAATATATTGCAACTTGTGGATATTTTGCAATTGTATAAAAATACTGCCTGAGGTTTAAATGTTTTTTGAAAACTTTGGACAAGAAAGGCAGTTTATCTAAATTCTTAATTGGCTCCCTGTCAATATTGTTCACTACACCGCTGTCAGTTCTGTAACTTAGGCCAGGTATCTTAGAAAGAATTTTAGTTGAAAGCTTTGTTGTTTGGATATGTTTAATCACTTTTGCAAGAGCAAGAACAGTTTCTTCATACTCTCTGCGAGCAACAGCATCAATTGCTTGGTCCATGTTTAATGTACCTTCAGGTAGAGCCGTCGGATGGGTCCCAACTAGTAACACAAATGCCTCTGTTGCGGCTTTAAGCTTAGCTCCTACTCTTATATCATTATCGATGCTTGGAGTGGAGGTGTCAAGAACAATTAATGATGGTTTAAATTTAATAATTTCCTTTTCAATATGTTGATAGCTTAAACGCATTGCTGGTGCATCAATTATCTTTATATTATACCCCTCTTGTTCTAAATATCCTGCAGCATAGCATAGCCACATAGGATAATAAAAAGTGCCGCTTTTGGTTATTGCTGGTGAACGTTGCTCTCTGCTGAATTTTCCATATTCAGGTTTAAATGGAGGGTTTAGGAATAAAATGTTCATGGAGTGTGATCCTCTACTATATATTGTTTAATGTATTCAATGATTTTTTCCGCAACTCTTTCTGGGGCTATGCTCTCAAATATTTTAATAGCTTTTCCTTCATCTCCTTTAAATTTTCCTGAATAAAGTGGTTTGGCTTTAGGTCTAAAAACAAAAGAGTGGTCACTGGGAAAGAATAATTCGTCAGGATCTGTCGGTCCAAATAATGCAATCAAAGGAGTTCTATATGCTATCCCAACATGCATGGCACTTGAATCCATGGTTACAAGAACTTTGGCTTTTTTTATCAATATAGCAAATTCCTGAAAACTAGTATAACCAGAAGTATTAATACATTTAAACCAAGGGCTTAGGTAAGATTCCAGTTTCTCACAATCACTTTTATCAGTAGCCGCACCCAAAAGAACTAAAGTTTGGCCCTTATATTTTTGACCAACAAGTTCTAATGCCTCTTGTATTTGAGGGTACCTTTTGGCTTTGGTATCGGCCATTAAATTAACACCACCGCCTGGGAAAACTGCTATATATTTGCGACTTACAATATTGTGATATTTTCTGCAAATATGAGCAACGTTTTTGGGTAATGAGAGTTCTGGAATAGGAAGCCTCTTACTTGGTCTATAGCCAAGCTTTTTAATTGCCTCAATAGAGACTTGAGGATAGGCATCGCAGTAATGATTTAACTTTTTAGAAAAAGTTCTTCCATCCTTTGATACCAATTTATTTAGACTTCCTTTTCCTGGCATAACAACTTTTCTGCCACCAATAGCATAGGCCATTAATCTAGGGAAAAAGCCTACATGAAATAATAAGACTAAATCAAAATTACACACTTTGAGTTTCAAAATATGATATGCAAGCAATAAAAGATTTTTTAACTTAAAGGTACTATGAGAAATATAATAAATAGTGTTGACTGCTGGTATCAACTCAGCCAGCTCAGAGTTCTCTTTTAAAGTAATTAAAGTAATTCGGCATCCATGCCCTTCCATTTTAAGCTTTTTTAAGGCTGAGGTTGTCATTATCAGGTCTCCCAATGCCTGTAGCTTTATTACTGCTATTGATTTATTATTATACCTCATCTGATAAAATGTCTCCATGAAATTTAATATGAGATCAACTTTTTCACTATATGGCTTATCTAGCACCAGTTATTTCTGATTGTTTCTAATAAACAGTTAAAGTTTTTATTGAAAAAATATTTATCCGAAATTTTTGCGATAACATCTGTAGTGCACCCCATTTGTCAATGGCGGCACTACATTTATCCTTCCATAGTTAAATAGTTTTAAACTTCATTGTTTATTTATAATAATTATGACAAAGAAAATAGACTATAACCGTTCTTCAGCATTTTGAAAAAACTTTATAATATAATACAAAGAAACGGTTGCACTTATGCTATAGGCAAATAGAGCTCCACATGCAGCTCCAATTATACCAAATTTATAACTTAAAATCATTGTAAAAATTGCTTCTACTAAGAAAAAAATAATACTTACATAGAAAGTTTTGACATTTTGCTTACATGCCCATAAAAAGCGATTTATAATGCAGAAACATGCCCATGGGATTAATGATAATGCATGGTATCTTAAGACTTTTGCAACAATTAATGAGTCCTTGTAGCTAAATTTTCCTCTTTTAAACAGAATAGAAACAATCTGTTCGTTGAAAACGAATAAAATGAGGCAGCATGAACCAATCAATAACACTCCAGCCAATAGACTTAAAATCAATAGCTTCTTGCATCCTTTATAATTTTTAGATTCGAGAGCATGAACTGACTTTTTGAAAACAGGGATCAAGAGAATAGGTAGTATAATATTTATTGGTAAGGATGTTACTTTTAATGAAAAGTTAAGTATAGATATAGCTCCAACTCCTAGGAATAACCCTATTAAGCGTTCAAAAATTATATTACTACGTATCATTAGATTTTCTCCTAAAAGCAGTAACAGCGGCCTAATTAAATCTTTAAATATTGAAGTATTTTGGGAGAGGTAATAACATTTATCTGACATATTAACACTCATAGTCATCACATCTTTCTTATAAAAGTAATATTCAAATATTGCAAGTGTGCTCATTCCTGCAAAAGAGCCAATAGCAGCAGAGTAAATACTAAATAATGAGTGCAGAACAGGAACTAGCAATGCAATTCCTATATTGAAGCCAAGCATTCCAGTAGCTGCCCAACTATAGCTTCCGCGATAAACAAAGTGACAGATAAAAAAACCGTGTAGAAAAATACAGCATATCAATGGTGACATAATAAAACTATTAATGAAATAATTCTTGAAAAAAAAATCATTTGAAGTAAGAAGAATATAGCCCAAAGGGAGCAGCAGGTATGCGACAGTTGGTATTAAAGAAAACTTGACAAATATTATTAATAATTTATCCATGAAGTTCAAGTAGGAACGTCTTCCTGCTGGAAGTCGTGGAATTAATATTCCATAGAAATCTCTAACAAAAGTAAATAAAATGTCAATTGGCATAAAAGACATTAAAAAAGAGTCAAGTAATACTCCTGGACCAAATAGAGCAGCAAAAATAAGCTCACGGACTAGTCCGGTAATTGAGCTTAAGCTTTGGAAAAATGGGATAAATAAAAAATTATATCTTCTCAAAAACATTGGTATGTGTTTTACCTTTTTTTGATAAAAAACTTAGTACCAAAGCTGATATGGCGCAAAAAATGTAAGCATATAGATATATTAATAAAGTCTCTCCCATGTATAGAATAGATTGAAAGAAAAGAGCTAAGAAAGCAATATTTAAAACTCCTAATTCCTTTGCGGCTTTGCTTTTGAATAATACTCCGCATAGAACGCCATAGAAAGCAACTATAATCGCTCCATAAAATCCAAAATTGAAATAGGAGCGGTTAATCGCTCCAGATCTAATTCCTCCACATGATGTATTTTTATTTGTAATGTTCATAATTTTTAAAGTCCAGCGACCAAAGTCATAATGGTATCGTAATTTGTTTACATAGCTAGGCAATAATTGAGTAAGGTCAGAAACATAAGATAGGCCATATAACCAAGGTTGACCCTTTTTATAAAAGTTTTCCATTAGCAATGAATTCTCAAATATTTCTGGGGTAAGCATGTAAAAAAAAGAACTAGCTATATGAAATAAGCGATTTCTATTTTTTTTGTTTTTTAGAACTTTATAGTAAATCTTTGATTTAGTTTTTTCTTTGTCTATCTTATAATAATGTTCACTGCTTATCTGTTGTTGTTTATTTCCAATTAATATTTCATTTAATATGGCTTTTATAAATGGAGAACAGTAAATCTTTGATTTAGTTTTTTCTTTGTTTATCTTATAATAATGTTCACTGCTTATCTGTTGTTGTTTATTTCCAATTAATATTTCATTTAATATGGCTTTTATAAATGGAGATTGGCGCATAATTGTGGAAAAAACTAATAATACTGATATCATCGAAATTATATATCCACCTTTTAGAACCGTTTTTGTTTGTAATTTTTCAGCAATTATTATTGCAATGCAAAACATAAACATTAGCAATAGCTCTCCTCGAAGGCCAGCAATTAAAATTGCCCAACTGGCAATAAATAAATTAACTGAAAGTAATAATTTAGTCCATCTGTTTGTTTTGCATTTTATTAATAAATAAATCGAATAAAGCATATTCATAGTATTTGCTACTATTGCTCCTCTAAAGATAAAACGGATTAAGCCATTTGTATATGGACCATTAAAACACTCATATCTTGTAATGGCAGGATTTTTAGAAAACAATGGAAAGCATCCTGTTTTGAAGTAAATTATATACATTATAAACCATCCAGTGATTCCTGTAAAAATTACTATTAACATCAACGCATTGTAATTAACTTTATCAAGGTTAAGTTTCTTAATTATTTTTAGGTTCTCAAAACTTGTATTTTTGGGCAAGCACTTTTCTGAAAAAGACCAAAATAAAGAAAACATATAGTAACCAATAGCTGCAATAATAAGTATTCTATTTAAGGTTACAAAGTTATAATATGAACGAAATAATATTGCGTAAAAAAAGCCAATTCCTGTAGAACACAAGTAATAACCTTTTACAAATAGTTTAACCCAATCTCCAGCAGTTAGCCAAATTAATAGGTTACGAAAAAGCTCTAAAGCAACAATCATCGGAACAATGTATAAGTAAGTATTTTTATTATATATAAAAAAATTGTAGGAAGTTACCATAAGGGTAAGTGCAAATTCAAAAAATATAAATAAGAAATTTGTTGTGATAAATCTCTTCATGTTTACTCCACTATTCTATACATCAGAAATTGATATGTGTTAACAAAATTTACTAGAATGCTCCGGTGCAAGTTAGTTGTAGTGCACCCCATTTGTCAATGGCGGCACTACATATAAGTGAGAAAAATTTTGATTTTTCATTTAAGCACCTCATGCCGCAACATTGAACCATCTTTCATACTCATATGGAGTCATATAAGCTAAGGTCGAATGAG
>JAAEMX010000326.1 GCA_024225035.1 Lentisphaerota bacterium | reverse complement strand
TCTGGCTTCTTCGGCAGTCTTTGGGATGGTATATCAAGTGCCTTTCAGACTGGCTGGCAATGGATTAAGAAAATATTCTCTTTCTCTCCGCTGGGCATGATTATCAACAACTGGAAGCCCATAATGAACTTCTTTGGGAACCTCTGGAATTTTATTATCGGTGGTGCGAAACGAGCCATTGGCTATATCATCAGCAAATTTAATGTCGTTGGTCGTATCTGGAAAGGCATTAAGAGCTTCTTTGGCTTTGGCAGTGATGAGGAAAAGAGTGATGGAAAGAACGTGCGGGCAGATAAGGCTATAAAAGCAGCTCAAGCCACCAGCCCAGCGGGAGCACTACAGCGTAATCAAAACCAGAAATCTACAGTCAACAACAACCAGACCATTACCATTAATACCCAGCCGGGCCAGAACTCAGAAGAGATCGCCGAGATGGTTATGCAGAAACAAAAGGAACGTGATAACGACCGCCGACAGGGAGGCTTGTACGATTATGAACCAAGTTATGCTTAAATTAGGTGAACTGAAGTTTGAAGTAGCTACTGCCGCTTACGCGACTCTGCAACGCCAATGGCGTTTTAACTGGTCAAGCAAGAACCGTTTGTTGAATACTCCGGTCTGGCATTTCTCAGGCCAAGGCGTGCAGTCAATCAGTCTGGAAGGCACTACTTATCCCGGTTCGGCTGGGACGCTCGGTTTCTTTAATAATATTACGGTCGCTGCGCAAGCTGGCAAACCGCTATTAATGGTTAGCGGCACTGGCGAGATATTGGGCTACTGGCTGATTAAAGAAGTAACTCAGAAAGATAGCGTCTTTGCCGCCGGGGGCTTACCGCGTAAAGTCAAATTTACCCTCAAACTAAACTACTATGGAGAGAATAGCAATGCGCTATAGAACTAAAGATAATGACATGCTCGATGAGATTTGCTTTAAGTATTATGGACGGGAGTCAGCAGTGATTGATGTCCTTGACGCCAACCCACATTTAGCCGATTTGGGCTGCAGGTTAACGGCTGGTTTAATTATAGAGCTTCCGGATTTGCCGGAGGTAGAACAAAACATAATTAGCTTATGGGATTAATATGGAATGTGCTTTTACAGTCAAGGCTGATAATCAGGATATAACTGATACTATTCAGCGCCGTTTAATCAGTTTAGATATAACTGATGAAAATGGCATTACCTCTGACTCCTTAAAGCTCACTCTCCATGATTCCGGTAATATTCAACTTCCCAGAAAAGGCGTAAAACTCTATGTGACTGTCGGCTATGCCGGGGCACTGATTCCCAAAGGTGCGTTCACTGTGGATAAAGTCACTTTGTCCGGTCCACCACCTACCATGACAATTACCGCCCGTGGCGCTAACCTCAGTCGGGAGTTACGAGAACCGAAAAACCGCTCATGGCACGAAGTCACCTTTGGTGAATTGCTCAATAGAATTGCCGATGAACATAATATGCTGGCGAAAATACCGGAAAACCTGAAGAAAATTTATATTCCTCATGCAGATCAAACAGACGAGTCTGACGCCCATTTCCTGACTCGACTGGCGGCGGAGCACAACGCCGTCCTTAAACCCAATGGCAGCTATTTAATGCTGGTCAATATCGGCAAGAACAAATCCAGCTCTGGACGTGAGCTGCCCATGATCATTATTAGAAATACTGAAGTTACCTCTTGGCGGGGTGAAATCCCCGATCGTGACCGCTACGCCTTAGTGGCGGCGACATATACCGATAAAGTTCAAGGTAAAGAAATCACCGTAACTGCTGGCGAAGGTAAACCTGTCTGGAGGATACGGCGCAATTTTGCCGATCAGGACACAGCTAAGGCTGCCGCAGCTAGTCAGTTAAAGCG
>JAAEMX010000325.1 GCA_024225035.1 Lentisphaerota bacterium | reverse complement strand
TGAATAATGTCATTATCTAAATCGAGGACCCTAACAACTCCATCTTCAACGCTGGTAATGACCATTCCGCTGTAATTTATTGCAGCTGGCTTTGTTTGTTTTATTCGTCCAGGTTCAACCAGTGACCCGACCGGAACTACTCCAAAAGTAATATTTGGAATTCTGTTCCCATAATTAGTTAAATCTAAATCAGTGAAAACTACATAGGCGGTTCCTCTATAAGCGGGCGTTTCTCCTTCATACGCTTCAATCGTTGGATCTGGCTCTTGAGTATCAGTGCCGTTATAAATTGTTAAACCAGCGCTAACCTTTCTACTTGCCACTAAATCGGCAGGATCAGCAGAAGGATCGCCGGTGAATATCAATTTGCCGTTAGCCCATATCCGTCTAACACCAGCTATCGGGCCCTCACCAATCGATATGGCAAACGATGAAGAATATGAGTATGTAGTTGCAGTACCACCGCCACCCTTGCCCCCTATATCTTCTTCGTGAGTTTTTTCATCAAGACCGGATGACCAGATTAGTTCCCCTGCTCCCCTTGATTTATCGCCATAATACTTTGGCAAGGGTGATCCGTATGCAGAGGATTGAACAGATAAATCTGAAAGCCTTGGCCCTTCTTGATCGGGCACCTCTGGACGAAGTAGAACAGTTGCAACAGCAGAGCCTACCGCCCATCCAACAGCAGCGCCAGACATACCAAGAGCGGAAATACCCAAACCGGCAGCAGAGAAAGTTCCGGAAAATGCAGCAGCGATAGCAAGGGAAGCCATTAATTTAAACCTTTGAAACGA
>JAAEMX010000324.1 GCA_024225035.1 Lentisphaerota bacterium | reverse complement strand
GCCCGATTGGCGGCATCTTCCATATTAAAAGCTTTACCCGTAGCGGCAATTTCGCTGATCCGGTGACGCTCGTCAGCAACAATTGCTTTAGTGTCTACAGGTTCAGTTACCATACTACGCTCTGGCGCAACTCCGATGTCCTCATTTACAACAACTTTAGTTTCTTCAGACATAACTTTCTCCTTGCTTTGATCATTTCTATTAATAGTTTCATCTATATACTCGAGGCGTAGTTTACCGCTCTCCGGCTCTGACCTCCCAACGCCAACCGTTGGGTCTGCCGGGTCTGCTACCGTAGCGCCGTGGACTGGGCGCCACGGGAAACGAATCGCCCGCAAGTTATCAATATTTTCACCCGTAATGATACCAGGACCAGTGTAAACTGGAGCTACCGATACATTACGACGGATACCATTTTTCATATCATTATAAATCAGCTTGGCTCTGGCATTGTCCGGCGAAAACCTTACCGTGACAAATAGCTTATCGTCTCTAAGCTCTGGGTTGGACATAATCCCAATTTGGTCGCCGCCGTGTCCATCTCTGAATGCAGCACCAGCTTCCAGCCGTGAAAAATCAACATCTTCCGTCCGGTGCGAGAGAACTTCCATATAATGTTCATTCCGGGCAAAGTTGTAACGTCTGACCGGAAACTCGCTCGACAGCGAAAAACGCAAAGTTAAATTATCTTCACTAACCACTTCAGTATTGAGTATTTCGTGGCTGCGTGCCTTAGGTTCGCAAATTATTTCATGTGTTTTTGTCATCGTCAGCTCCTGCTTGTTTTAATAGCTTTTCATTAAATGATTCAGGCGTTAACCCATATTGAGCCAGTTGCTTGTTTTCTTGCTCTAATTCCGCCACAATATCATCAAAATCCAGCCCGATTTCGCCGCATATCCGGCGACGGGAAGTAATCTGCATATCGAGTTTTAGTTCATTAGCTTTAGCGTCTTTAAATGGGTCGACCCAATCCCAGCGTCGTGCCTGCCAGCGATCAGCTAAGAACTTATGGTATTTGCTTTGTGGTAGTGGGGTGAGGCCTGAAGCCAACAGCGCTCGCAGCCAGTCGGCAAAGACAGGCTCAATAAAGTTTTGAATCAAGAAGCGCTGGGCCAATTTCCACATATCTCGCTCGGCAATCGCCCCGGCCCGCATTGAAGAAAAACTGACATTATCCAAATCCTCAGCGTGATTGTTATAGGACACGCCCAAGCCTTGTGATATGCTTCTGCCGATGCTTTTCATAAAGGGAGGGAACGCTGCTACTGGCTGTTGGGGAGTAAAAAAACTAACCCCATCTCCCGGATTTAAACGATACATCATGCCCGGTTCCATGCCAATAGTTTGATCTCTCTGGGTACCAGAGGTATTTGCTTCTAAATCAACCTCATCCGAGTCTCCTTGGGAAGTGATAAAACCCATCTGAGCAATAGCGACACGCGCCCCAGCTAATGCAGTTTCCCGATACTTCTGGGCCATATTGATGTCCAAAATTGCCCCGCTGCCTTGTGGGAAGCCGCGTAACTGCCCGGGGAAAGTAACTTTATATAAGTGATAAACTTCATCGACTGGAATGCGGTGATATTTGGTCGAATGGTTCTCAATTACTACTTTCCTATGATAGGCCACGACTTCACCTTGCAAGGTTAATTCCACGCCCATCACTATTTGGTTACCGTTATAATGGGCGATGTTATAATCAATATCTATTTCTAAAGTGTCAATAACTTCCAGACTGAAACCATAAGGGTTATTGGCAGCATAAACTTTACGCACGAAACATTCGCCATCAATCGCCAACGTTCGATCAACCAGTCCGAGAATATCCAGCCAGCCTGAACGTCGTCGATAAGCACATAGTTTGTTACGGCGCTTGCCCCAGTTATCCCAGTGCTGTTCAATTAGGTCATTGGCTGTATCATCAGTTTTACCGTCAAAGTTTTCAATGCGCATCATTAGTCTGATTCCGGCATCACCAATAATATTGGTTTCACGCATCTGTAGCCACTTAATGTAATCGGAGTTATTTTTAGCTAAGTCCCGTGATCGCATCATCAATTTACGTAAATCACTTCTCAATTCCTCATTAGTTGTCAAAGGCGACAGTATCCAGTCCGCTTCAAGTCGAGTCTGCCGAGCTGCCTGAAAATTCCGCCATAATACTTTAGGAGCCTTGGCACTACGTGAAAATATCTTTTTAAATAGATTAGCCATGTTTAAACTCCACTTTTATGGTTCCTATGCCTTGGTTTTGAGGTAGCATGCTTAAAAACAACGTCCGCAGCCTTATGAGCTCGCCGGGTGGCATATATTTTAAACGGCGACCGTTGTACTCAGTTTCAGTGACTGGGTTATCCAGTTTGCCAGCTAATACTGCATTAATCGCCTCCAGCATTTTTTCCGGATAGCTGCGCGGGTCAACATTCGGGTCGGATAAATCAGCGTGCAGTCGAACTTTACCGGAAGCGACTAAATATTTTTCATCGCCTTTTATTGCCTGACACTGCCATTTGACTACCGCTGGCTCAATGCCAGCCAGAGCATCGGCAGATAAGGTAAAGGTATGAGTATCATCTTCAGTAGTAGAAGTGAGTTCGATTATTCGGTCAGTACTCACTCGAATTAAATAGCGGAGTATCCAGCCATTAGTTGGAAGGTATTCAGAAAAGCTCACCTCCCAATGCTGAGAACAACCCGCGGTAAGTTCATATGGAAAAGCTGTCATAAAAAAAGCGCTCCTTTTTATAATAGAAGCACCGTTAACCTAGACATAGCCAGTCATCCAATTACTCTTAGGACGGACCTGTGGTTGTGCATTATTTTCAGGTGGTGGCGACTTAATACCAAGAATTTCAGCTTTCTTTTGTAACCAATAATGTTTTTTTAGCTTCGCAACCGCGAAATCCTCTAACGCCAAATACATTTTACTCGTATCAAAGTAGTCATGCATGCGGTTATTATGGACATAGTTTTCAAACATATTACATTCTTTTTTATTAGAGGAGTCCGGTCGTAAGGCCGCAATT
>JAAEMX010000323.1 GCA_024225035.1 Lentisphaerota bacterium | reverse complement strand
TTGTGAGCTTCTAGCCTTAGAGTCAAGTACAATTTTGCGGAACTGGTCAAGACTAGAACCGTCAGCGATTGCCCGATTGGCGGCATCTTCCATATTAAAGGCTTTACCCGTAGCGGCGATTTCACTAATCCGGTGACGCTCGTCAGCAACAATTGCCTTAGTGTCGACTGGTTCAGTTACCATACTACGTTCCGGTGCGGCTTTTACTTCTACAGTTTCATTCAATTTAGTTTCTTCAGACATAGCTTTCTCCTTGCTTTGATCATTTCTATTAATAGTTTCATCTATATACTCGAGGCGTAGTTTACCGCTCTCCGGCTCTGACCTCCCAACGCCAACCGTCGGGTCTGCCGGGTCTGCTACCGTAGCACCGTGGACTGGGCACCACGGGAAACGAATCGCCCGCAAGTTATCAATATTTTCACCCGTAATAATACCGGGCCCAGTATAAACTGGAGCTACCGACACATTACGGCGGATACCATTTTTCATATCATTATAAATTAGCTTGGCTCTGGCATTGTCCGGTGAAAACCGTACCGTGACAAATAGCTTGTCATCTCTAAGCTCTGGACTGGACATAATACCAATCTGATCACCGCCGTGACCATCTCGGAAAGCAGCACCAGCTTCCAGACGTGAAAAGTCAACATCTTCAGCTCGATGTGAGAGCACCTCCATATAATGCTCATCGCGGGCAAAGTTATAACGCCTGACCGGAAATTCACTCGACAGCGAAAAGCGTAAAGTCAAATTATCTTCACTGACTATTTCAGTATTGAGAATTTTGTGACTGCGTGCCTTGGGTTCGCAAATTATTTCATGTGTTTTTGTCATTATCAGCTCCTGTTTTTTCATTCAGCTTTTCATTAAATGAAACAGGTGTTAACCCATGTTGGGCAAGTTGCTTATTTTCCTGTTCCAATTCCGCCACTACATCATCAAAATCCAGCCCGATTTCGCCACATATCCGACGGCGGGAAGTAATCTGCATATCGAGTTTAAGCTCATTAGCCTTAGCGTCTTTAAACGGGTCTACCCAGTCCCAGCGCCGTGCCTGCCAGCGATCAGCTAAGAACTTGTAGTACTTGCTTTGTGGCAGTGGAGTAAGGTTAGAAGCCAATAACGCACGCAGCCAGTCGGCGAATACGGGCTCAATGAAGTTTTGAATCAAGAAGCGTTGCGCCAGTTTCCACATATCCCGCTCCGCGATCGCTCCAGCCCGCATAGAGGAAAAACTGACATTATCCAAGTCTTCAGCGTGGTTATTGTAGGATACGCCTAAACCTTGCGAGATACTGCGCCCAATGCTTTTCATGAATGGCGGGAACGCTGCAACTGGTTGCTGCGGAGTAAAAAAGCTAACCCCATCTCCCGGGTTCAAGCGATACATCATGCCCGGTTCCATGCCAATAGTTTGATCTCTCTGGTTACCAGATGTATTTGCTTCTAAATCAACCTCATCCGAGTCTCCTTGGGAAGTGATAAACCCCATCTGAGCAATAGCTACTCGCGCCCCAGCCAGCGCAGTTTCCCGGTATTTCTGGGCCATATTGATGTCCAATATCGCCCCGCTGCCCTGCGGGAAACCGCGTAACTGCCCCGGAAATGTCACTTTATACAAGTGATAAATTTCATCGACTGGGATGCGGTGATATTTGGTCGAATGATTCTCAATTACTACTTTCCGATGATAGGCTACCACTTCGCCATGCAAGGTTAATTCCACCCCCATCACTATTTGGTTGCCGTTGTAATGGGCGATGTTATAATCAATATCTATTTCTAAAGTGTCAATTACTTCCAATCGAAAACCATAAGGACTATCAGGGTCATAGACTTTGCGAACAAAACACTCGCCGTCAATCGCCAACGTCCGATCAACTAAACCTAAAATATCCAGCCAGCCTGAACGTCGTCGATAAGCACATAGTTTGTTACGGCGCTTACCCCAGTTATCCCAGTGCTGTTCAATGAGGTCATTGGCTGTATCATCAGTTTTACCGTCAAAGTTTTCAACTCGCATCATCAGTCTAATTCCGGCGTCACCGATAATATTGGTTTCACGCATCTGCAGCCATTTGATATAGTCGGAATTATTTTTAGCTAAATCTCGTGATCGCATCATCAATTTACGTAAATCACTTCTCAATTCCTCATTAGTTGTCAAGGGCGACAGTATCCAGTCCGCTTCGAGTCGAGTCTGCCGAGCCGCCTGAAAATTTCTCCATAATCTTTTAGGAGTCTTGGCACTGCGTGAAAATATCTTTTTAAATAGATTAGCCATGTTTAAACTCCACTTTTATGGTTCTTATGCCTTGGTTTTGAGGCAGCATGCTTAAAAACAACGTCCGCAGCCTTATGAGCTCGCCGGGTGCCATATACTTAAGGCGGCGCCCGTTATATTCGGTTTCAGTGACTGGGTTATCCAATTTGCCTGCTAGTACTGCGTTAATCGCCTCCAGCATTTTTTCAGGATAACTGCGTGGGTCAACATTTGAGTCAGATAAATCAGCGTGCAGTCGAACTTTGCCGGAAGCAACTAAATATTTTTCATCACCTTTAATGGCCTGACACTGCCATTTGACTACCGCTGGTTCAACACCAACCAAAGCATCGGCAGATAAGGTAAAGGTATGAGTGTCATCTGTAGGTGTAGCGGTAAGTTCGATTATCCGGTCAGTGCTCACTCGGATTAAATAACGAAGTGTCCAGCCGTCTGTCGGAAGGTATTCAGTAAAGCTTACCTCCCAGTGCTGAGAACAACCCGCGGTAAGTTCATATGGAAAAGCTGTCATAAAAAAGCGCTCCTTTTTATAATAGAAGCGCCGTTAACCTAGACATAGCCAGTCATCCAGTTACTCTTAGGGCGTACCTGTGGCTGTACATTATTTTCAGGTGGTGATGACTTAATGCCAAGAATTTCAGCTTTTTTTTGCTGCCAATGATGTTTTTTAAGCTTCGCAACCGCGAAATCCTCTAACGCCAAATACATTTTACTCGTATCAAAGTAGTCATGCATGCGGTTATTATGGACATAGTTTTCAAACATATTACATTCTTTTTTATTAGAGGAGTCCGGTCGTAAGGCCGCAATT
>JAAEMX010000322.1 GCA_024225035.1 Lentisphaerota bacterium | reverse complement strand
GCCGGGATCATTGGCGTCCCCGATGGTGGTTTCGGTTTCACACTCGGTGTTGGTTTCGCCGTCATCACAAGTATCGGTGCCGTCCCCGCCGTCGAGGGTGTCGTTGGTGCCGCGGCCTCCGTCGAGGGTGTCATCACCGTTACCTCCGTAGAGGGTGTCGGCCCCGCGGCGGCCGTGTAGTTCGTCGGCGCCTTTGCCGCCTCGGAGTTCATCGGCGCCACGGCCGCCGAAGAGGAGGTCGTTGCCTTCGTTGCCTCTCAGGGTGTCGTCGCCTTTGCGGGCGTGGAGTTCGTCGTCGCCGTCACCGCCGGAGAGGTCGTCGGTGCCGGACCCGGCGAAGATCAGGTCGTGGCCGTTGCCGCCATCGATGGTGTCATCACCGCGGCCCCCGTGGATGCGGTCGCGACCCCCCAGCCTCCGCCGGAGATCACCCCTGGGGAGCCTGAACGGCATCGACACCCTCGCCCGACACCCGCGTCGACAACTTGCCCATCCCCGGAACGCGCGAGCCCGACACCGGTAGGAGCTGGCAGGCGACACCCCGACCGGTGAGGTTGACCCGCTCAGCCGGCTGGTTGTTGGGCGGATTGTGGGGTGGCCGGGTTGGCTGGGCGGCCGGATGGCGGGCGAGATGAACAGGCCGGATCCGGCGGTGAAGACCGCGTAGGCGGCCACCGGGAAAGCGGCGAGAACTAGGGCGTTCTGGAGTTTTGCTTTGGAGTGATCGGCCAGAGTGCGGTCCAACACGGCCAGGTCTT
>JAAEMX010000321.1 GCA_024225035.1 Lentisphaerota bacterium | reverse complement strand
CACACATTTTGGGGATGAATTGAACTGATAAATATCAGTTATATGATTGAAATTATGGGGCATAAAACCTGAGGAGTGTTATAATAGTTGATATCTTCTCACAAACATCAACAACAACAATCCTCAGGTCATTATGAAAAAAGCGAAAAAGATCCTAAATTCAGCTCCAGTTGTTCGCTATTTAAGCGAACCGGGAGTATTTGTCGACAATAAATTAGAAGACGCTTTCAGTCAAATACGTTTCAAGTTTCTTCTGGGTATATGCAGCTTTAGAAAGCAGAAAGGAGCGGCTCTATCACAAGTAATGTTCGCATTAATCCTATGGCCACTTTTAGGAGTTCGCTCTATAAACAGTTTTTGTGGGAAAGTTATAACCGGCTTCTATATTGGAAAGGAGAGTGTTTTATACGATTTCTTAAAACGAGAGGATTTGAATTGGAGAAAACTGAGGCTGCAAACAGCAAGTCAGGTTTATCGGCTAAATGATTTTAATAAAGAGCCTGTTAAAGCCTTTGTTTTTGATGATACATTAAGAGCCAGGCGTGGAAAAGGGATTGAAGGGGCATCATCTCATTTTGATCACACGATCAATCGATGCATTAGAGGACAGCAAGTGTTAGAAATGGGGCTGGTCTCGCCTAAGGGCTATATTCCCGTCGATTCGCAACTTTTTACGGGAGACAAAAAAAGAGTAGAGAAGCAAAAACCGTTTAAAGACGCCCGATCCGCTGTAGCAAGAGATTACAATGACGCGATCAACCTGGACAAAAATAAGATGATGCGTCAAATGTTGAAAAGAGCGTTGCGTTCAAAACTTCAAGCAGAATATGTGATCGGAGATGCTTGGTTTGGAACGAAAGGGAATATTGAGTCTGTTTTAAACAGCAAGCTCACTGGTATCTTCAGGATGAAGAACTCCAAGATGAAATATCGGATCAATGATCGTTTGTATACAGCTGAAGGCATCTATGCTGTTAAGCGATTTCACAGTGAGATGGTTGAAAAGAAGCCTTGGAAGACCTTCTCTATAGCTGCGGAAATCAATCTTGAAGAAAATGATAAGAAGCGGCCAAGATGGGTAAAAATCAATCTTATTTTTGTAACACCTAAGCCCCATCATAAAAAAGCGTTTGCCTTGTTTTTATGTACGGATCTTTCGTTATCAGTTGAAAAGGTACTTGAAATATACTCTCTTCGATGGGCTATTGAAGTGTATTTCAAGGAAGTAAAGCAGTATATGGGATTTCTAGTTGAGCAGACGGGAAATTATGCCTGTCACTATGCTTCAATACATATTTCAGCCATTCGCTACATACTTTTTTCCCATATATTGATGGTTGAAGGGGAAGGTTATATTGGAGCCATTAGAAATCGTGTTTCAAAAAATTTGGAGTTACTCTCGTTTGCTTCATTGCTGTGGGAGTTATTTCGTGCATTGATTTTTGGAACATTGGATCAGTTGACGCATTTAATTGGAGAAGAACTTCTAGAAACCATTAAGGTCCGCATCAACTGCACCATAAGGGAATTCCTGGAAAATGCGTTGCAATTGGATGAGGAATCATTGATTCATGAACGACGTGCTGTGAAAGCGGGCGTCATCGGGAAGTAAAAACACCAAAATGTGTGT
>JAAEMX010000320.1 GCA_024225035.1 Lentisphaerota bacterium | reverse complement strand
GAGTGCAATAAGTAAACATTACCAGAGCTATAAAGCTCCCCAAAAAATAGTATTATAAAGCAAAAGCAGAGTGTTGGAAAAACTTCGTACAAGGGAATACATTTACGGTTTCAAAACTAATATATCATTTTCACTCTCGGTAGAGATTGCCGGGATTAACGGGTTTGATTTCTTGTGGATATGCAATGAGCATGTGCCTAATGACTATCTTGGGCTTGAAAGACAAATTCTTGCCGCCAGAGCTCACGGTATGGATAGTTGAGTAAGGGTTCCGAGAGGTTCTTACAGTGATCTTATCAAACCATTAGAGCTGGATGCTTCTGTTATTATGATGTCTCATGTCATGAATTTGCTGGATGCTCGGGATATTGTGCGTAATACTAAATTTTATCCGACCGGTATGCGTCCAGCGGACGGTGGTAATGCTGATGGTCAATTTTGCATGATGCCTTTTGCAGAATATATAAAGTTTGCTAATGAAAATCGTTTGTTCATGATTCAAATAAAAGACCCTGAACCTCTTGAGCAGATGAATGAAATATGTGCTTTGGATATTATTGATATTATCTTCTTTGGCCTCGGTGATTTTAGCCAGGCGATAGGTGATTCTGGCAACCTGAATAACCCTGAAGTTTGTAGGGCTCGCGAAAAGGTTGCTGCCGTTGCTAAAAAGCATGGTAAATTTGCAAGAACAACTGCTACTCTTAACAACTATAAACAGTGGCAGGAAATGGGGTGTCAGCTTGTTAACATCAGTGCGGATGTTGTTGCGATAGCGCATACGGGCAGAATATTATGAATACTGTAAAAGAGCAGGGGGCGGGAGGCACAGGCTACTACTTCTGAAAATAGTTGAATTTATGGATGTTCATGTGTATTTATCCACTTCAAAACAGAATGGAGTATTTTTATAGTCATTGAATTTTATCGAGTACAAGTATATAATAGATTTCATATAAAAACCAAAACATTACTCAGCAAGAAATAAGAGACATGGAAAGTAAGGAAACGACTTTTAATTCAGTGCCGCAAATATCAGTTGCCAGCGAAATTGATTATAAACATATTTGGGCGGAGCAATCGCACACCGCAAAAAAGCACGAATTAGTTCATGTGATTAGTGGACATATCCAACTAATCTGGGATGATGATGGTATTTCCTTTTCAGGAGGCCCGGGCAGTACTTTTATAACCCCAAATGGGACTTTGCATAGAGATGTTTTTGACTTCAGTGAAGGTCTTGAGATCTTTCTTATTCATTTTTCGTGGGATCATTTCTTCCAGTTTTTTAATGTTGTTGATAACACTGCCTTGAACAGCATTTCTCCTGAAACAACTTATCAATCAAGGCGTATGTTTGATGACATTAGAATGGATTTTGGGATGGAAGAGGTGGACAGGCAACTGGCGAATGCTCGTCTAATGACTGTCTTCATGCTTTTTTACCGTGACGCATTGTGCCAGAGCAAAAGCAAAGTAATTGATGATGAAATTAGACTGTTGACCAGTCACCAGCGTATGGTAGCGGATGCAAAAAAATATTTAGAAAAGAACTATCAAAACCAAATCAGACTTGAAGATGTAGCTGATACATTAAAAGTAAGTCCTTTCTATTTATCAAGGGTGTTTAGTAATGTCAGTGAGTTTTCTTTATTTCAATACTTGACCGATGTACGTATTAATCAGGCTAAAAAACTTTTATCTCAAAATCGTCATATAGTAAGTGATGTAGCGCAGATGGTTGGTATAGACAATGCCAATTATTTTTCAAAAGTGTTTAAAAGATTTGTTGGCTGCAGTCCTACTGATTTCCGAAATAATAAATCTTGTTTAAACAAGAAAGATTAGATTTTAAATTACTCTACTCTTCAAAAAAATACCCGCCCAGAACGGGCGGGATCACGCAATTACTCTTCATATCTCTATATGTAAACCTGTAGCGTAATACAGGCTTAGAGCCATAAATACATTATATCAAAAAAGTTCAAACAATGAAAATATTTTTTATCAGCTTGAAAAAAATTCAGCGCAAGATGGAATTGTAATATTTTATATGGGAGCTTTTTATGGGCATCAAATGAGACTGCGGTTTTTTTTTTAGTTAGCATTAATAAAGCTAGTAATCTAAAGATACCTGAAAAAGTTATGATAACATTCTTATCCATTCGTCACTCCTGTTTTTAGTTGCGACGTATTAAACAGGAATGTTTCTTCTCATTTTTCTATACTAATAAATAATATCATAATAAAGGAATAATACTAGTTTAATAATGAAAAAATATGATTTTTTTATTATATTTATGATTTTGTAATACAATTTAAATAGTATTGTTACAAAATAAAGATAGTATTATATTTATGACTTTAAGTATGTTTTTGAACTCATTCTGGCTGTGGAATAAAGAATTATTTTATGATAATTTATTTGTTTTATTAATAATTTGTTTATTTTATTAAATAGTCCAATTCCTTCTGGAAATCTTCTGTATACATTTCACCCAGGTGCCCTCCATGGTCAAACATTATGCATCTTTTGCGCATCACCTGTTTCAACCATAATTTGTGTTTTCTGTTGAGAAATATATCGTCAACAGTGTACAGGATATACACTGATGAGTTATTACGAAGAGTTGATTCATCTGAGAAAAGATTAGCTTCTTTCTTCAAATTCATATAGTTAAAGTTGTTTCCTAGCTTCTTTTTATAAAATGGAACAAGTATCTTTTTAGTATAATCAATAAATTTAAACTGTATAATTTTGTTGTACAGTTCCTGCAGGTTTTTATGATTTTTAAGCTTAAGCTGTAAAATAGATTCATCATACAAATAGAGTGTGTACATCATCTCAACAGTTGTTTGTTTAGCTTCTAATGACAAAATCATTTCTGCTTCGCTTTGTACAAAAGGTATTTCTCCACCGTAAATTTGGGCTAGTTTATTTTTTTTGATAGTTTTTTCTTTTATATCTTTTGGGTTCTTGGGAAGAGTTTGATGCTTAATTTTTGACAGCATGAAATATTTAGCATTGAGAATTGCAGCTATAGTCATTTGATTAAGCGGGCCAAAGTTTTCCCATATTTTGCTGTACTTGTCAAAGACTTGCATCCCATATATGAGGTCAACTGGAGGATTTATGGCGATATAACGGTCAAATTTGAGATTGTGATTTGTTTTGAATTCTTCAGTAGCCAGTTTTATTGTATGCATACCTCCCAGTGATACTCCTACGAGAATGTTTTTAGATGGATTAAGATCCTTACTTGATTTTAGGTCACTGTGGATGTTTTCTAATGTTCTTTGAAGAAGTTTGATATCTTCAGGCAGATAGCCGGGAAGCCATTTGCCAACTGCTGCGTTTATAAATTCCCAGTTCATAACATTGGGCAGTATTACAACGCTGTATTTGCGATCATAAATAAATTTTGCCAGTGCATCAAGCTCACCGCTGTTAATTCCACTTCCGATTCCAGGAAGAATGTAGGCTAACGGAGCTGTCTTCGATTCCTGCATCCAGTATTCATATAACAATTTATTTGAATTGCCGTTGATTTGAACACTGCCTATTTTTTTTATGTTTTTGAATTCGTGGTTCCACAACGACATATCGTTCCACATGCTTTTATCTTTGTCACTAACAGTAAATTCAAGATACCTGAATGTATCAATTTCCGGGCTTTGACTGTGATAATTGTTAATTTTTATATCTGCCAGATCTTCATCCGGATGGTGTTTGCCAACCATTGCGGGAACTTTTTTAAACTCTGCTTTGTAGAGTTTGTTTATGGTTGACATGTTGTTTTTAAAGCTGTCAAAATCTTTTATTATAAGTCTGCGACGGCTGCAGAAGAATAATTTTTGCACCATATATGGATCGGCAAAGGTTTTATTCATAGTATCAATGGTATAGTAATTATCCGATATCATGTTTGTAGTTTTTACACCTGAAGCTGCAATACTAATCAGTCCTAATGGTGTATAGAGAAGCGGATTAAAGAATATATCGACAACTGATCCGGCTGCATGGCGATAACTGCTGCCTCCCATTACTGGAAGTGTTACATAAGAACCTTCTGGCACTCCCCATTTCGCCAGTGTTTGACCGAAATCTTTTTCTCTTGGATGGAGATTAAACCAGCTATTAGCAGGATCGTACAGTCCTGCAATACCAATGGTTGTATTAACTAAAAACCGTAAAGATTCACTTCCTGAAACTCCAAAGTCAGCCTGCAGCATTGAGTTAATTAAACGTTTTGGGTAAGCCAGGTTATTAAAAAACGACCTATGCATTTTATGCCGTGTTCCGGCATTATTGAAGTCCATGTAACAGTTACGGGTTTTAAGATATAGCTGTAAGTGAATGAGTTGAAGTCATTTATATTGCGATTGAAGTTTTCGTGCGGATCTATCTGATTTACATGTTCAATGATATAAGGGTAATCGTGTGGATTTTTAAAAGCGTCAGCATTTGATGTCAGGAATGCTCCGAAAATTAATATCAATATGCAAATTTTTAGCTTCACTTTTCTATCCTTGCTATGAAGTGTTCAAGCTGCTTGTATATACGGATAAGTGTGAAGTTAAAAGCAAAAAGTTACGTTAAAATTAAATATCTATAATGAATAAGGTTCAACTAGTGGAATATTTATGGTGTTGAACCTGGAGGAGTGTAATTTATTGTAAGAGATAAAAATGCAGAAAAGGAAAGATGTATCCCCGCCAAAAAGAACGACGGGGAATGATGTCAATTCAGCTTAACTCGGCAATTTTCAGCATTTCTTTCGTGTACTGGTCAAAAACAACTTCATGCGGGATGTCACCGTGTCCGGCAGTATATCCTTCATAGAGATGCTTAGGCCCTCCATATACGTTGTACATTGCATAAAATGCGGCAGGATGACACAATTTGTCAAGGTAAGCAACATCAAACCATGCTTCTGCTTTTATTTCAGGGGCAAAATAAGCGAGACTGGCAAACTTGCTGGTTTCCCTTACTATATTAGCAACCTCCTCTGTGTCGCTTTCCTCAAGCAGCCAGGTTTGCAGGTTAAACTCTAATGTCGCATCGCACAGGCCGGGAACTCCTGCAAATATAGCTGTAACTCGTGGATCAAGGGCTGCGCACGCTACAGCCAGAAAACCACCTTGGCTGGCTCCGCGAATTATGAGGGTTTTGCCGTCCCATTCAGGCTGCGCACAAAGTACATCGAGTGCTTTGCGGTGTCTTAAAAGTAATTCAGGAATATAACTGGCATCTTTGTCCAATCTGCCGTTTTTAAAGTAATTGCCCAAATGTTCTTGGATTTCTGCGGCAAAATTTAGGTAGTACTCACTGGGCTGACCGTTTAACAGACCGTGGGCATTAATATCCATAGAGAGGAAACCAAGCTTAGCTGCTCCGTTGACTTTTCCTATGTCACTATCGGTAATGCCGGCACCGTGAGTAAACAATACGGCAGGGAGACTTTTAGGTTTTGCTTCGGATGGTTTTGCCATATAACCGCGAACAGGAAACCCTCTGTAATGAGGAGTTTTAAAGTCGCAAACATCAATTTTATTATGCTTTAATGGGCAATTTCCAAAAACAGGAAACTCATCATGCCATTCCTGATATTTTTCATCAGGCATCTGAGCGATTTTCTTGAGTTCAACTTTTAACGGAACTTTATTCAGTACATCAAGCTTTTCTTTCCAGAACTGTGCAAAGCCTTCAGGGATAATACTAGTTACAGTGATTTCCTCCGGAGCTATGGCAGCAGCAGCTTCGTATACTTCTTCGCCTACGGGAATAGATATTTCGACAAAACATGGGCGGTCAGCTTGTGCGGTGATTTTAATTTTTTCGCTTCCGGGTTGTATGTTGCCGGAGGCTATTACTTCAATGCGGTTTATGCTGACAGTATAATCTACAGCTTCTGAATCATCAGGGACACTAACAAGGAATGTAATTTCCTCGCCTACTTTATATTTTGGAATACTCCGTTCCGTTTTTACAGTAATCATGTTAAGCTTCTTCCTATTCTGTTCCTTTAACTTAAAGCAAACAAAATCACTATACTCAATCTAATAAGGAATTGCTATGGACGCTGCAAGATTTTCTCAAAAATATGATAATCCTGATGATTAGAACAATTACTGTTTTTTTACGTAAAGGAGAGTTTATTAAACTATATTTCGATTGCCGGCTGTTTCCCTTCAGGTATTTTCATTGCGACTAAATCATTTTTATAAAGCCTCTCAGGTAAACCAATGAGTATATTTGCTGGTTTGTCATTCAATGAAAAAGGAGCATGATGCCAAACTCCCTGACGTAAAATAACCATGGTGCCTTTAGGAACCCTGAATACCTCAAATCTATCAACAGGAATGTCTTCACCGCTGTCAGCCGGAGCTACATGAATTGCTATATCCTGATCCATGGCCATAAGCATTTCAGCAGTAAAGTTATGGTATTCAGAAGCTTCTATTTTGAATTCACGCGGTTGCACTCTGAGTATGGAGTAGCATACCGAGTCTCTGCTGAGGTCCTGGTGCAGCATATCCCTGAAAAATATAAAAGGGCCTTCTCCAATTGAATCGCCTGTAGCGTTTAACATGTTGGCAAAGCTGCCGTAACGGTGGAACTTTTCAATACTGAGTTTTTGAATTTTGATTTTTTTCACATCATCTCTCCGGTGCTGTCTACATATTTTATAAATTAGAGTGATTAGTATATTATAGCACAGAGAGATTTATATGTCATTTTTAATTATTAATCAAGTTTATTTTTCTGGCATAGGCGTCTGCATTAAATTTTCTTTTCAGCCCGTTCTGGTTCATTAAACGCACCTTCCCGATTGGCCATGGGCGATCATGTTTGCCAAAACACCAAGCTACTCCGGCACAACTGTTTGGATCCCTGCCATCCAGTTCATATTTATCATTTAGTTTTAATACTATACGGAATGCATTTTGCGGAGTAGAGCTCCATTGAAGAATCATTTTCCCCCAGTACATGCGTATGTAGCCATGCATTTTCCCAGTGACAGTCATTTCTTTTTGTGCTGCATCCCAATAAGGATCATGGGTTTTTGCATTTTCAAGATCTTCAATAGAGTAAATGTATTCACGCTTGTCGCTTATGTGTTCATTTAATGTTGTTTGGACCCAAGGAGGGAGGGCGGAGTAATCCTGGCATGAGCTATTGTAGAAAGCAAAGTTAATAGCTAATTCGCGTCGGATAATAAGCTCTTCAAGAAAGTCGTTAACATCAGGAAGTCCGGTTTTTTTTGCTTCAAGAGCTATCTGTAATGGCGATATCTGTCCGAAATGGATATACGGACTTAAGCCAGACTGGTAATCTTCTGTGGGAATATTTCGAAGCTCAGTGTATTTATGAAGTTTATTATCAATGAAAACAGCAAGTCGTTTCTGGGCTTCATTTGTGCCTCCTGGGTGAAAGTCTTCAACCGAAAGAACAGACTTGTCAATCTTCAATGAATTGACCAGTGCTGTTGGAGCATCAAAATCAAGTGATTCAAAGTCAAGTTTTGTTTTGCATTTTACTTCGTGCTCTTCAAGCGGCTGCATGAAATAGTCACGGTATTTGTTTATTTTAGAACGAATTGTGTAAGCAGCATATTCTTCTTTGGAAGACGCTGTCTTTGCAGGAACTATTATATCTGATTCAACTTGCACTACTGGACATTTTATTAAAGCCGCTGCTTCTTGACGCCATGCTCTTTGTATCGGCATATAGCCGGTGTCAAAAATAGTTACTGCAGCATTCTTTGCCAGTTTGACGATACCCTTTTCGGGAGATTCGAGCCTTAAAACGAAGTTAATTCCTCGCCTTTTTAGTTTTGCTGCGGTCTGCTTGAGGCCTTCCAGCATAAAACGGTAATGTCGTATGTTGGCGTCAGGATAGTCACTTGTCAGTCCAAAGTAAACCAGAAGTGGTAGTTGTGAATCATTGGCTTCACGAACCGCGAATTCGAGAGCATGGTTGTATTCCGTGCGCTGTGAGGTCTGCATCCAGTAAAGGACGTATTTGCCTTTAGCAAGAGTTCCGCTTTTTAGAATTTTTACCCTCTCATTAGGTATCACTTTAAAACTCCTCCTATTGTATATTATACTATTAATGATAATATTAAACTAATAAATTACCAGTTTTATTTTTCTTAAGGAGGAGGATATGGTAAGGCTCGGGTTATGCTGTATTTTTATTGAAGAACCTATTAAGTATCACCATACCACTATAAAAATAATCAGAGGATTTAAGACTCGTAAAGAACAGCTTAATAAGTTATCAGGAATTGCATTAAATAATTCATCTGCTTTACTTGAATCGGTAAAAGCCTGTAAGAAGCTTGGAATTGGTGCATTCAGAGTTTTGTCTCAAATATTGCCAATATACTCTCATCCTGAGTTTGGATATGAGCTTGATGAGTTACCGGATGCTGAAAAAATCAGAGCAGATTTTTCTGCAGTTAAGGATTTTGCGGGAAAGAATAACATCAGGTTAAGCTTTCACCCTGATCAGTTTAATATATTGGCCTCTCCTCGCGAAGAAGTGTTTGTCAATACCATTAGAGAACTGTCATATCAATGCATGGTAGCCGACCTGATTGGTGCTGACAATGTTAATATTCATATGGGTGGCGTTTACGGGGATAAAGCCGGAACATTAAGACGGTTTGTTGAGCGTTTTTCAGATGTACCTGAATTGATAAAGCGACATTTGACGCTTGAAAATGATGATGTGTCATATTCGGTTGAAGATATTTTTCCAGGTTGCATGGAGACAGGTGTGCCGCTGATATATGATGTACATCATCATCGTTGTTTACCGGACGGATTCAGTATAAAAGAGGCCACTGAAAAATCTGTTCAAACTTGGAGAAAAGCCAAACGTGAGCCGCATTTTCATATTTCTTCTCCTCGTGAAGGCTGGCAAGGCTCAAACCCAAGAGTTCATGCTGAATTTATAGATATCCAAGATTTTCCTCGGGAATGGCTGGATTGTAATTTTGACTTTACACTTGATATTGAGGCTGTGGCAAAAGAGTTGGCCGTAAAAAAATTATCGGATCAGTTGAAACGAAAAGGTGTTTATTTACGACCTTAACAGGAAGGTTTGTATTAAATAGGGATGATAATATTTTTGAATTTTGATCTAAGAATACCATTGCATTTACGAAAGTGTCTTTTACATTAAGTCATTTAAATTGGGATATATAAATTAAATGGGACAATAGTTCCTGCTAAGGAGATTGTATGAATTTCTCACGCATAACCGTCCTGCTTCTTGTCGGGACCTTGTTTTTAGCCGGGTGTAAGCCGAAAAGGCCCGTAATTAAACCATCATCTGCTGTCGTTGTAGTGCCGGTGAAATTAGGAAATATTGTAGCTAGTACAATTATAATTGGTCAGGTAAAAGCATACGATAAAGTAGAGTTGGTTGCTCGAGTAAAAGGATTTCTTCAAAAACGTAACTTTATAGAAGGTGAGTTGGTTAAGAAAGGACAGTTGCTTTTCCTCATCGAACAGGATCAGTATAAAGCTGATGTAATTAAGGCAAAAGCTGCTGTAATGAGTGCAATGGCAGATAAGAAAAATGCCGATATTGATTATGAGCGTCAGCGTGCCCTTTATCAGAAGCGTGCTGTAGCTCAGAAAGAATTCGATAATGCCGCAGCTAATAAAATGAGTGCCGATGCCTCGGTACTTAAAGCTCAGGCCGAGCTGAAAAATGCTGAATTAGACCTGAGCTACACTCAAATTAAAGCTCCTTTTGACGGAATTGTCGGACTTGCCGCTTACAGCGTTGGTAATGTGGTGGGCCCTGACAGTGATTCACTGGACAGTATCGTAAAAGTCGATCCTGTGCGTGTTCAGTTTAACCTCAGTGAAGTAGATGTTCTCAGAATTCAGAAAGAAATAATCAAAGAGGGCAAAGATCGTAAGAAAGAAGTACCTATTATTGTGAAACTGATTTTCCAGGATGGTTCTGAGTATGGAAGAACGGGAAAAATTACTTTCTGGAATAATCAAGTCAACTCTTCAACAGGAACCTTTCTAATGCAGGCGACTTTTGAAAACCCGAACGTCCTGTTACTGCCCGGTATGTATGTGAGAGTGCAACTCGAAGGACGCAAGTCGTATAAAGCTTTACTAATACCTCAAGTTGCGGTATCCAGTGAACAGACTGGTGATTACGTTATGGTTGTTAATAAGGATAAAAAAGCTGTTCGCCGGAAAGTTGAATTAGGACGGAAAAAAGGACTGAATGTTGAAGTAAAAAGCGGACTTAAGGAAGGCGAGTTGGTGGTAACCGAAGGTTTACAGAAAATTCGCGAAGGAATGATTGTAAAACCGGTTCTCGGCAAGTCATATCCATTAGGAAATACCATAGTGAAACCGCTTAATGGTACTCAAATGCCATTGCCCAGTGACGTTAACAACAAACTAAATAAAAAAGCCGCACCTGCTGAGCGGAACGCAAAGGCATCAGGTAATGTTGAACAGGCAAAACAGCCTGTGGCCGCTGCCGACAAAAAGGGTGAAGCCAAATGATAAGCAAGTTTTTTATTGATCGGCCTCGTTTTGCCTTTGTAATTTCGATTGTTATCGTTATTGCAGGTCTCATTTCAATCAGAGTGCTTCCAATTGCACAATATCCAAACATTACTCCATCGCAGATAAAAATTACTGCAAATTATCCGGGGGCCGATGCTGAGACAGTTCAGAAAACTGTAGTCGAGCCTATTGAGACTCAGGTTAACGGTGTCAAACGCATGCTTTATATGTCTTCGACCAGTTCGGATACTGGTAGTGCCAGCATTACAGTAACTTTTGGTATAGGTACGGACGGTGACCTGAATACGGTAAATGTACAGAACCGTGTAAACTGGGCATCTGCTCAGCTTCCTTCTGAGGTGACCAAACGAGGTATTATTGTTAAGGAACAGTCCAGTAATATGTTACTGGTAGCAGCTCTATATTCTCCAGATGAAAAATTTTCACCGCTTGAACTTAGCAATTATGCGTCTATTAACCTGAAAGATGAACTGGCCCGAATTCCTGGCGTCGGAGACGTTCAGATATTTGGTGAACTCAAATACTCCATGCGTGTATGGCTGAATCCCGCTCGTATGGCGAGTTTGGGTATTACTGTCGACGACGTTTCAAATGCGGTAAAAGAACAAAATGTACAGGTTTCAGCTGGTTCTCTTGGCGACGCTCCTTCCGGAGAAAAACAGATTTTTCGTTATATTGTTCAAACACGCGGTCGTTTAGCAGATGTCAAAGACTTTAAGAACATCATTATCAAAACACTGCCGGATGGCGCAAGTGTTAAAATAAAGGATATTGCCAAAGTTGAACTTGGATCAGAAACTTACTCTTCAAATGGTAAACTGAACGGAAAACCGGCTGCGCTTATGGCTATATATCAGTTGCCGGACGCAAATGGTCTGGAAATTGCTAATAAAGTCAAAGCAAAACTTACTGAGCTGAGCCTGCCTGAAGGTATGAAATGTGGTGTTCAGTATGATACTACTAAATTTATCAATGCATCTATCCAGGAAGTTGTCAAAACTTTGATTGAAGCTGTGATTTTGGTAATCTTGATCACTTTCCTCTTTTTAGGAGACTGGCGTTCAACCATGGTCCCAATCGTTGCCATACCAGTTTCTCTTATTGGTACGTTTGGGGTTTTATATGCGATCGGCTACTCTATCAATCTGATTACACTTTTTGGTTTAATTCTGGCCATCGGTATTGTGGTGGATGATGCGATTGTGGTGATAGAGAATGTTAATCGATTAATGCATGATGAGCATTTGCCGCCGAAGGAAGCTGCGAAAAAATCAATGGACGAGGTAACAGGCCCGGTTATTGCAACAACTCTTGTACTGCTTGCCATGTTTATTCCTGTCTGTTTCCTTCCAGGAATTACCGGAGAACTTTATCGGCAGTTTGGTATAACTATTACTGTAGCCGTTTTGATTTCTACCTTGAATGCCCTGACTTTGAGTCCGGCCTTAAGCGGATTGATTTTGAAGCCTGTTAAGAAAGGCCATCAGAAAATGTTCATCTTCCGCAAGTTTGACAAATACTTTGACAAGATGACAGGTGGTTACATCTGGCTGGTCAAGCATTTGGTGAGAAAGGCTATATTGGTTTTTATCGCTTTTATTGCGCTCATGTTTGTCGCGGTTAAAGTATACAATTCTCTTCCGACTGGCTTTATCCCCGATGAGGATCAAGGAGTATTTTTTGTTAATGTTCAGCTGCCTGACAGTGCTTCGCTGGTCAGAACGCAAAAAGTCGTCAGTCAGGTTGAGAAAATAATGAAAGACACTCCAGGGGTTGATGATGTAATATCAGTGTCCGGTTTCAGTATTCTTACCGGAACGAACTCATCAAATGGCGCGATGTTGATTGCCATGCTTAAGCCGTGGAATGAACGCCCGACTCTGAAGTTGTCACAGTTTGGAATCATGGCTCAAGTATATCGTAAAGTTGTTGATATCCCTGACGCTATGATAGTTCCTTTTGGAGTTCCTGCTATTCCTGGAATTGGGTCAACTGGCGGTTTTGCATTCATGCTTGAGGACACAACTGGTACCCATCCGCAACGTCTTGGGCAATATGCCAATTCTCTTATCATGGCTGCCAACCAGGAACCTGATTTAAATCGTGTTTTTACCACGTTTTCTGCTAATGTCCCGCAGATATTCCTTAGACTTGACCGTGAAAAAGCTCTAAAAATGGGAGTTTCCATCCAAAGTATAAATAACGCTTTGCAGGGCTTCACCGGATTGACATACATTAACGACTTCAATAAGTTCGGCAAAGTTTACCGGGTGCAGATGCAGGCACAGAAAAACTACCGTTCTCAAGTAGAAGATATTAATACTTTGTATGTTCGCAATAATAATAAGGAGATGGTGCCGTTAAGCACTCTGGTACAGGTTGAACCAAGTTTTGGACCTCAGTATCTTAATCGTTACAATATGTATTCTGCCGTTAAAATTAACGGAAGTGCAGCTCAAGGGTACAGTTCAGGGCAGGCCATGGCTACAATGGAACGTCTGGCCAAAAAGATACTACCCGTTACGACGAAGTTTGACTGGACTGATATGTCCTATCAGGAAAAACAAGCAAGCGGTAAGATGGCGGTTATCTTTGGGTTTGCCCTGCTGTTTATTTATCTGTTCCTGGTAGCTCAATACGAAAGCTGGATGATTCCTATGGCGGTAATGATGTCAGTTCCTATTGCTTTCTTTGGGGCTATTGGTTCGCTGTATGTGTTTGGCATGACCAACAATATTTATTGTCAGGTCGGTTTTGTGCTATTGTTTGGTCTAGCGGCAAAAACCGCTATTTTGATCGTGGAATTTGCAAAAGTGCAGCATGAAGCAGGAAAATCAATTTTTGATTCAGCTGTTTTTGCTGCACGCTTGCGTTTCAGAGCAGTACTTATGACAGCCTTCTCATTTGTACTTGGAACATTTCCTTTGGTTATTGCAATGGGAGCAGGCGCAGCAAGTCGTCGTTCACTGGGTATAACAGTATTTGGAGGGATGACTATATCTGCTATTTTTGGAACTATTATCGTACCTTCATTCTACGTACTTATTCAGAGATTAATTGACTGGCAAAAAAAACGCTGTGAGCGTCAGGTTGACTGAGGATATTGATGGACAGTAATTGCTGTAATGATGTGAACTTAATTAATGATTTTAAAATTGATTGCGAGCAGCGTTTAGAGGCTGCTCGCCGTCTTTCTAGAAGTTTTAAGCTGGACCTTAAGGCCGTATGCGAAATTGATCTGCATTGTCATTCATTTTACTCTGACGGTTACTTGTCACCAGCGGGAAAAGTTTTTGAAGCATGGCGCAGGCAAATGAAAGCAATAGCTATCTGTGACCACGATGTGGTGGATGGTCAGTTGGAAGCTATTGAAGCTGGCGAAATATTTAATATTGATGTGATTCCGGCTGTTGAGTTTTACACAGACCGTTCGGGAATAGAAATTATTGGTCACTTTCCAAATGTAAAACTCTTTAAAAACTTATTGCAGTCACATTCCTTTGATCTAGTCTGTGAGCCTATTAGAAACGCAAAGCGCAGACAACTGCAGGGAATGATTGCAAGGGTACCGAAGTGTTTTGCTAAGCTTGGATTTGATGCAGTTATTACTTCTGAAGATATTGATAGATATGTACGGAACGGCGTAACTACTAAAGGTGATATAAGTGTTATTTTGTGGCAGAAATACGGAGAAGAATTTGTAAAGCGGAAAATAGCAACAGACGTCAAAGACCTTCAGGCAACTTATACAACAAAAGATGATATGCTTAATTTGCCGCTGGATTCCCTTGATATAGATTTGACTCCTGCTGCATTTGTCCAGTGTATATATGTCTGGGGAGGACTTCCCGGCTTGGCGCATCCAACTGAATTACGAACCAAAGAAGGGCTTGGAAACGAGGCCTTGTATCAGGAAATATGCAGTCTGGCTGACGTCGGTTTACAAACGATTGAAGTTGACGGCTGGAGGAATACTAAATGTCCGGAATCCGGAAAGTATCAGACGGAATTGTTTGAAGAAATGCGTCAGCGTTATAACCGTGAACATCCTGAAGAGCTCCCGTTGTTATTTACCAATGGCTCGGATGATCATAATCAGCCGGGCGAGGGGCTGGTGCTTGGTTGCGGGCGAGATAACAACCTGAATCCTGAGTTTGGTAGATACAGTAATATTGAGCTTTTAAGAAACAGGCAGAGAAGATTGCTTTCTTAAGTCAATTTTGATCTATTTTGAATGCTGCTCTCCATGAAAAATGGAGAGCTATATCAAATCTTAACATAATTGGATTTGTTATCTCCTATCCTTCCACCATGGCAATAAGCACTTGAACCTATAATAATCAAATGTTTTGCCAGTGGCAAAATCGAGGTATCTGTCTCCAAAATACAATATAGATGGCATAGCTTTTTCTATCTGTAAACTTTGAACTTCAGGAAGTTCCTCAATTAGAACCAGATGCAAATTATGTTTGATGTCGTCAACAACTGGGAATATTTGCTTTATAGACTTGACCCTGAAGAAGTGCAGGGGGCTATAAATGGATTCAGTTTCATGGTATGAGTTTCGCATTGAGAATGGAGCAAGTGCTTTAGCTGAGTGATGTGAATTAAGTACATATACAACTGAACCTTTTGAAGTATCGTCTAAACCTGAACAGAACCCTCCAACTATGAATGGATTTTCAGAAAAAGACAAAAAGTCACAATTTATTAAGATATCTCCTTCATTGGTAGAGCGATTAATAATGTGTTGAGCGCTGTAATTAACTCCTCGGTATAAAATTGTATTTTTAGATGGAAATAGCTCCTTATCAATTATTTGGGTGAGCCGGCGAGCTCTGTCGGACGGCGATGAAAAGTGTACGCTTGAAGAACTTTCTGAAAAATAGTCTTTACAGTATTTTGCAGATTGCCTTGTTCTTGTTAAGCAATTCTTTACAAAATAATCTGACTCGTAAGTGTACATGCTGGGGCAAACTATATCATCACTGTCAAGAGTAACTCCTGCCTTTCTGTAAAGATCTTGTTGTCGTAGAAAACCATTCTCTTCTTTTTTTTCAGTAACAGTTTTATTTGAGTGAATCTTATATTCGTTTGCTTTGCCACTGTCAAGGTAAATTTTCCAATAGTACTCACTTTCTTCGATGTTATATTCGCGTTTTGAAATTGAGGCTAAACCTAACAAGTCATGAGAACTTGAGCAGGTTGTCCTTTCTAATCTCATATCATCATTGCTATATGGCATAAGTCGCATGCTCTTCATTTTGAGATTTCAATAAATCATTAAACTCCAGAAACGTTCAAATCGTATTAGTCATACAATATTCTGAATATAGAGTGTTCTCTTTCTCAAAATGTTCCCTTAAAAAGGATAGTAAGCTGCTATTTTATGAATATGATGTTCCTGCCTTAACCTGAATTATTGTTTTATAATTTTCGAAAGGCAGGTAAAATTATATTTTTGAAAGTTAGCTCAGGTTAGCATGTATTGGTTTACGGTATAACTCTATAGATTAAGTTATGTTAGTTCCCTTCCCAGTCAAGCTTGCGATTTCTGGTAAGATAATCAACTCTTGCCTTTATGATCTTTTCTGCGCCTTGTTGCCTTTGTTCATATTTAGCAGTTAATCTTTTTAACTGTTTCTCCAAAGCTTCAAGGCGTTTTTTGTATCTGATCATTTGTTCTTCAAATATTTTCCTGGTTATTGCATAAATTTCATCATAATATTTTTGCTTGTCGGCAGAAGATTTAGCGTTCTGATATTTATATGCCAACTTTTTTAGTTTCTTGGTTTCCTGATGTTTCTTCTTTTTGTAAACATCAACAAGCCTCCTGATCTCTTTCCTGAAAGCTTGTGGGTCAGTTTGATACAGCTTGCGAAGTTTATCTTTTTCTTCATTAGAAATAGCAGGGAGCATTCTCAACATTTTGGCTGTGTGCTGGATACTGTGTTTTGAAGCAGTTTCCTTGTTCTCTTTGTCTGAACTTTTAGCTTTAAGCCCAAATGGTACACTTAAAATTAACAGCATAAATATCACAGTTCGCATTTATGGCCTCACAGGTTTTCCAGATTGATTTCATTATTGACGTATTGCTGTAAAGCATCATCATTAGTGTTGCTTATAGTAAGTAATTCTTTGCTGAATTCAACTTCAGTATCTAATGTAAATACTTGGTTTTCAAAGCTGCTCCAACTCCACTGGTTTAAATATTTGTTCTCAAGCCTTACTGAGTTATATTCGCTGCAGGTGACAATGAAGGCCGCAGCCAGACTTGCCGCGGCAGCAGTGTAACCAACCAATCTTCTGATTGTTTTATTCAGTCTGATGCTTTTTCCACGTTCTCTGGACTGTTTCAAAATATTAAAGTCGGCACTGAGAGGAGGGGCTTGCAGCGGCAGTTTTGCGTTATACATTTTCTGCCAGTCTTCAAGCAAAGTTCTGCATTCTGAACAGTCACGGCAATGTTCATGCACCGCCTGACTGCAATCGCCGTTTGAACTGAGGATTTCCTCAATAATTTTGTTGCAGTCCTTATTCACTTTCAATACCTCCGATTTCGGTCACGGATAACGTTTTTCTTAAATTTTTAATTGCATACTGCATTCTTGCAAGTGCTGTGTTTATAGAGCACTGTTGAATTTCTGAAATATCTTTAAAACTCATATCTTCCTGCCGCATTACAAAAACCTCACGCTGTTCAGGCGGCAGTTCCTGTATTGCCTTATTGAGCAGTATTGCCAATTCACTTCGGTCGAGTTCACGCCAAGGTTCACTGCCGGGATGATCACTCAATTCAGGAGCTTCTTCGCAATCCAGTTCGACTCTAGGCTGTTGTCGCTGCTGCTTTCTGAAATAATCCAAAGCAGTATTGCGGGCAATTCGCATCACCCAGGCCAGAAAACGGTCCTGATGACGGTACTTCCCTATTTTATTAACGGCTTTTATCCAGACTTGCTGAAAAATGTCATCAACTGATGAATGCTGGTTCGACAGTATGTGCACCAGATAACTATAGACCTGCCGTTTATATTTTTCGTAAAGCAGTTCAAAGTCTGTGGTATTTCCAGATAAATAGCCTTTTATCAAATCACGATCTGATCTTTCCAAAAGTAAAACCTGCCATTTTATTAATTAAACGTGCAGAATCGGGATTTATTGTTCGTGAATACAAGAAAATCTTAAAAAATCAGCAACTGGCTTATCCGCGGGTAATAATGGATAGTTATCAAGACTGTCGCGTTCTACCCATGCTGCATCTTGTCCCTCAAGAGGGCGGGGTGGCTGGTCATCATCCAGTTGGCAGCGTACAAAATGCAAGCTGACTGTTTTGTCCGGATAATCATGTTCCAGCATGTAAATAGTATCAAAGACTCTTACTTTGACATCCAACTCTTCTTTGATTTCCCTGATCAGGCATTGTGCGACAGATTCTCCGGGCTCAATCTTCCCGCCGGGAAACTCCCAGAAGCCAGCCATATCCTGGTGTTCAGGACGGCTGGTCAGCAGGATTTCATTGTCCCTGCATATTACTGCCGCTCCAACTTCGATCTTTTTCATGCAAAGCCTTATGTAATGATATTGATATTACTGTTTTTTATATTAATTTAACTGTGAATAGCGCCAAAACAAACAATGAGGTTATAAATGCCGATATTTGAATATAAATGTGACTTTTGCAACAGTGAGTTTGAGTTGCTGCAGCGTAAAGCTGAAGACAAGGCTGAGTGCTCAGAGTGCGGTTCAGAGTCTGTGACCAGAAAGCTTGCTGCTTTTGCTGCCCATGCCGGCGGTAAGCCTGACTGCGCAAATCGCAACATTTGTCCTGCTGCAGGCGGACATTGTTGTTCATCATCATCAGCCTGTTGTTCACACTGAGAAAGCTATATGAATAAAACAGAATTATTTGAAACTCTTGAAAAGTTTAATATGCGCCCAAGCAAAGTGCTTGGACAGAATTTCCTTATAGACAAAAATTTGTTGGACTTTATTGTTCGTGAAGCCCAGCCAGAGCCTGGTGAGGTAGTCTTAGAGGCAGGACCGGGATTTGGGGCTTTGACCAGACTGTTGCTGGCCGCTGGCGCTGACTTATACGCTATTGAATTTGATCGTCGTCTTTGCGACTATCTTAGAAATAACATTAAAGAGCCTAACTTTCATCTCATTGAAAGTGATGCTTGCAGAATTGATATAGCTTCAATTTTACCAGAGGGCAAGCCTTTCAGGGCTATAGCGAATCTGCCGTACGCCATCAGCAGTATTTTTGTCGCTAAACTGTTGGACCTTCCTACCCCTCCGACACAGATGATTTTTATGCTCCAAAAAGAGATGGCGCAGCGCCTTGCTGCTAAGCCGGGCACTAAAAATTACGGTGCGTTGTCTGTTCGGTCCCAGCAGCTTTATAATGTTAAACTGTTGCGTACTGTTCCCCCTCAGGTCTTCCACCCCAGGCCCGATGTGGAATCAGCGTTAGTTAAATTTGAGGCTAATGGTTATATGCCGGATTTTGAACTAAGAAAACGGCTGTGCGGTATTGTGCGATGTGCCTTTGCGCAGCGTCGTAAAAAGATTCTAAAACCACTGGCGGCAGCATATGGACGTGAAGAAGTTGAGGCTGCTTTGGCAAAAGTAGGAATTCCGGATAATGCCAGGCCAGGGGAATTGGGTATTAAAAAATATGAAGAGTTGGCGGCTTTGTTGTAATGGATAGGCGTTTGCTGGATAAATACCTTGGTAAATCTACCACGGCGCAGATTGAACCATTTGTTCCTCATCAAAAAATCAATGTTGCTGTGGTGATTCCAGTGCTGGCTGAGCTTGAATATTTACCAGAAACTCTTCAGAGCCTTGCCGCTAATCCGGAAATGGATTGGGGAAATACTATTATTGTACTTGTCATTAATAGTTCTTCTGTCACCTCTGCCGAGAAAGTTGCAGAAAACCTTATTATACTCGAGAAGTTACGAGATCAGGACACCAGCTTTACTGGCGGATTAGTCCCTGGCAAGCATCTGTTTTGGATAGATGCTAATGCAGCAGGGAAACAAATATCAGAGAAGGGCGGTGTCGGCGAAGCCAGAAAATTGGGAATGGATAACTGTTTGCCATTTTTTGACTGGGACAAAAAAACATTACAGCTACTGTTTTGTCTTGATGCCGATACTGTCGTTAGTAACAATTATCTCTCTGCAGGGAAGACTTTTTTTAAAGAAAATCAGACATACTCTGTCGCAACTTTTGAGTTTGCGCATCGGGAAGGGCATAACACCAGACTTCATCAGGCAATAATACGCTATGAGCTTTTTATGCGTTATTACATGCTTGGATTAAAGCTTGCTGGTTCTCCCTATGCATTTAATGCTCTTGGGTCAGCAATCGCCACGACAGCTGAGTGCTATATCCGTGCCGATGGCATGCGTAAACGTAACGGTGGTGAGGATTTTTACTTTATGCAGGCTGCAAGTAAATATGGGCAATCCGGAGTAATTAAATCAGCACAAGTATCACCTTCAGCAAGACCTTCAGATAGGGTTCCGTTTGGAACAGGCCCTAAAGTTGCAGAAATTGCTGCTGGTAACGAATTATTGCTCTATAATCCGAATATTTTTCTAGTATTGAAAAAGATCTACGCTACAATTGAATCATTTGGTTCTTCTAAAGATTTTGAAACCCTGCCTTTAAGACTATCTGAGGCTGATCCAGTGATAGACGTGTTTATGAATGAGCTTAAATTATTTCACGCCTGGCAGCGGATTTATAAAAACACAAGAAAAGAAATTACATACTTAAAACGGGCTTTCAATACTTGGTTCGATGCATTTAGAACTTTGAAATTTGTGCACATGTGTGAAAATGATTATCCAGAATTTAGCAGAGTAGAGCCAGTTGACGCTTTTAGTTTTTTAAACAGAATTGGAATAAGCATTACTGAATCAGTACGGGAAGATGATGAACTGCTGTTGAACTGGTTACGTAAAAACTGACTGGAGTCTTGTGCTTCAGGATTTGATTATTCCGGTGTATGGAGTAGTTTAATAGTTGTCGATTTTGAAATTTATAATACAAACCGGACTGAATTGTTATATGGCAAAGAGAAGACATTTAGGTTCAGTTTATACAATGTATCCAGCCAAATCCATGGGGATATGGTTTGGCACAAAGCTGTATAAATTAATTGCTTCATTGGTGTGTTGTGCACTTTTTGGTGGAATTTATTACGTATTTATCGGGATTATAAATTTCAACAAAAACAATTTTTTATATGATTCTCCAAAGACTACCACTGAACAGATGTTTAAATCTGAAATAAGTTTATGGTTTCTTTTTCTGGCATGCCTGATTATATTTATCTGGATATTCAGGACAAAAATTGGAGAACGTCAGAAGGCTGAAAAGCAAATCCAATAAGATTCAAATAAGGGTTTTATCATGAAAATTATGCGATTTACCGTATTGCCCATTTTGTTAGGGGCTGTAGCACTTTTAGGCACCTCATGTGAATCATCACAGGAGAAACCGGTTAAGAATCATTGGAAAATTCGCAGCCCTTACCGTAAATCATATCCGAAACTTAAGCGCTATAATCTTGTTTTACTTCCGGTTACAAAGAAAAGCTTTGCAGCTTCTGAACCTAAGAATATCAATTTCAGCCTGCGCAATATTGGGAATAACGCTGTAAGAATTGACGAATGGTTTATGGAAGAAGCGGATAATGTAAGATTTTATACCCATCCATTTGAAAATAAAATGGTTAAATTTGATTACAAGACATGGAAGCGTTGGATTCCGCCCATGAAGACTAAGACAGAACGGTTTCAGTTGGAGTTAATGCCAGGCAATGCAGCTTTAATTATGACTTCCATGACTTTCCTTGATGACTTAAAACTGAAAGCAGGAGAAACTACAAGAATGCTGGTTGTTGCTGAACTTAACTTGACCTCAGTTGATGTTAGAAGCATGCCTTTTATCGTAGTTATCCACAAAAAATAATTATTAGGCATCATTACAGATGTTTTATTTGCATCTAAAATGACGTTTTCGTTGTTTTATGCTCAGATATGTTTGTTTTTTTTAATTTGGAGATTGAAAAAATAAGCAGGTTTGTTACTTTATCTAATAAAGTGATTATTATTAACAGGTGAGTAAAACTCAGGAGACAATCATAATGAAGGTACTTAAAGCTTCTTTGGTTGCTGTTGCGGCTGTTGTTCTTTTGGCTGGCTGCCAGTCTACCGAAACTCAGAAAACTAAAAAACTGGCCGAATTCAAGCAGACTGAAGAACAGAAAGTAAAAAAAATTGCTTTTGGTTATGGAGATGATATTGCCAATGGCCTGAAAAAAGGCGACTATAAATTGTTCGTTAAAAATTTAACACCGGAAATGCAAAAAAAGATTACCGAGTCTGTCTTCAAGAAAATGAAAGCTAGAATGGATAAACAGCTTGGTGATTACCAGTCAAAAGTCTTTCTTACCTGCTTAAATAATCCTCTTTTTAGGACTTATGTATCGAAGGCAACCTTTAAAAATACAGTGACTCTCAAAAATAAAAAGACTAAAAAATTTGATAATGAGTTGCTTTTTCGTATAGTTATTGGTAAAATTGATAATAAATATGTTGTTCTGGGATTTGGTTTCCAGTAATATAAGTTAGTGGTTGCGCTGATTTTTTTTCAGCAAAAGGAATACTCAGGTATATGGGGCAAAAACCTGACAGCGCAACTGTCGTCGTTTTCTACTCTATTCAAGGAGAGAGGTAGCACATGAAGGCTTTGACTGAAAAGCAAAAGAAAATTCTCGATTATATTGAGGATTTTATGGAACGGGAGGGGATGGCCCCTACCGTCTACGAGATCGCCGATTTTTTTAGCATTAAAACATCGACGGTCTTTGCACACCTGAGAGCTCTCCAGAGGAAGAATCACTTAACTCGCAGCTCTAAAGCTCGAAGCATCAGCTTGAACAGACCAAAACGCAAACCAAAGCACATGTCTTTTATTCTGCCTATTCCATTACTTGGTAGAATAAATGCGGGTTTGCCTGCTGACAGTCTCGAATTTAAAGAAGGCGATATTTTTGTTGATTCCAGCCTGGTAAGCAAGAAAGAACAGGAAACAGCATTTGCACTCAAGGTACAGGGTGAGAGCATGCGTGATTTGGGCATCTACGAGGACGATGTAGTAATCGTCAAGCAAACAGAAGATGTTGCCCCCGGTGATATTATCGTGGCCCTGATCAATAAAGAAGAAACTACTGTTAAGAGTTATTTCCCGCTCCGCGGAGGCCGCGTCGAACTGCGCCCCGCAAATGAGGAATTCTCAACTCAGGTCTATCCTTCTTCGCACGTAAAAGTGCAAGGTAAAGTAATAGGCTTGCAGCGTTCATACTAATAAATGAACACAGTTGCTCCAGCCGGCAGTCTTTTGACTGCCGGTTTTTTTATATACCGATAGGTTATATGATTTCATATTTATTGTTTTTAAAGAATTCTAAGAAAGTTTATCACTCATATGTGTTATAAATAGAATAACACATTAATAGAACTGGTAGATAATGCTATGTGCTTCTATTTTTGTTTCTTATAACGTTCAGTAAGTCAGCAGGTCTAATGATGTAAAATGGCATTTTAGCAAACTTGTATATTCTTTTGACTAAATGAACACAGTTATTTCTGAATAATTTCCACTCGCAACCCAATTTTTTATTTAACGCCTCCAAAACTTTTTTTGTTAATATCAACTTCTATAAAGATAGCCTCATTATTATTATTGAAAGGTTCTTTTTGAAAAGGCTTATTTATTTTAAAGCCGTACTATGTGTTATCAACTATAACTGAAACACTAGACACTGGGTATGAAAATGTACAAACTATTATATTAACAAAATTTATTGGTTTTTTGAAGAGTAGAAAAGCTCCTTCTTTTCTATATGAATCTCCGCATATATCTGCTTTTACTACTTTATGATGTAAGATAAGAGAGAATGCGACAACAGGAGTAAGCAATCCTGTAATCCACCAAGATGAGGTACAGAGAAAGAGTGTCAAAAAATACTCCAATCTTCTTTTTTGAGATGTAATATCTTCATTAGCAAAAATTAAAATAAAGAAAATAACGGGAGAAGACATGAGTAAAATTATAGATTTTTAAACTTCGATACATCCAGGAATTCTGTTACAATGAATAATAGAGTTGCCATTGTAATAAAAACTATTTGTTAGATGGTTTAAGTAAAAAATGCATTTATTTGTTTTCTTGCAAATTATATATATTGCCAAGGCAAAAAAAAGGAACGAGTAAAAACTCGTTCCTTGGAATATTTAAGCAAACAACTTATTCTTCGTTGTTGTTCAAGTCGCATAGACTGCAATGGCGGCAATCAAGCCCCTGAGGAGGGATATAAACTTCACCACGCTTAATTGCGTTGCGCTGGTTAAGCCAGTTCATAGCGGCCAGGAAGCAGCCCAGAATGATAAATGCACCCGGAGCCTGAGTTGGCAGCAGGAAATCAACAGACCAGGGTGTGATGACTTTAATTTCGAACAAGGAGCCGGAAGCGAGGAACTCACGAGTCCCACCAAGCAGTACAAGAGCAAGAGTGAAGCCTGTTCCCATGCCTAATCCGTCAAAAGCTGATCTGATAGGATTGTTTTTTGAAGCAAATGCTTCTGCACGCCCAAGAACAATACAGTTAACCACGATAAGTGGAATAAAAATACCCAGAGCAGCATTCAGGGCAGGGGGCGCGTATGCATCCATCAGCATCTGAACGACGGTTACAAAACATGCGATAACCACGATGTATACCGGGATACGAATTTTCTTTGGAACAATATTTCTAATAAAAGAAATTACGATATTGCTGCCAAGCAAAACAAATGTAGTTGCAAGGCCCATTCCAAGACCGTTCTTAGCATTACTGGTAACAGCCAGCGTCGGACACATGCCTAGCAGTAGAACCAGAACGGGATTCTCTTTCCAGAGACCTTTAGTGAAATCTTTAACAAGGCTCATTATAAGTTCTCCTTATTTAGCCGCTGCAGCTTTGCCGCTGAGCTTGGCGATAATTTCTTTTTTGTTCACCTTGTAAGTATTGGTGATGCGATAGATAACGTCAGCAACAGCACGGCTGGAGATGGTTGCTCCGGTTATGTATTTGAGCTGTCCGCCGTCTTTTATGACTTTCCAGGGATCCTTGCCAGCAGTTTTACCTGCATATTGGTCCAGGATTGGGTTAGGAGGCAGGATTTTAGCTTCGGGCCCTTCAGGTTTAAAAATGCTGAAGATTGTTTTCTGACGTTTACGATCGCAAACTACAGTACCTAGTCCCGGGGTCTCGCTTTGTTCTGTAATCAAAACTGCAGAGATTTTTTCCTTCTTGTCTGGAAGTACAGCTACGGTGCGGATTTTTCCGTCAGGCTCGATACCTACCATAGCTTTTACTTTGCCGCTGTACCCTTTTAAGGTTATAGACTGACCAGCAACGCCAACTAGCTTTCCGTCTTTCATCGCACCGAAAAAAATGACATCGATTTTAGCATCATCAGCTGATTTAACAGTGATTTTGTCAGTGCTTGGTGAATTATCAAATGCCGGCAGAACTTCTTTGAGAGCATTGTTGGTCGCCTGCATTTTCATTTTTTCTATAGGTTCTTTGGTAAGCTGGGCAAAGTAAGCCAGAATAAGTGCGGCAACTGCTCCAATAACACCAAGGAATATTCCGAGAAGAACAATGTTTTCTGTATCTTTAATCTTGGTCATGCCGCAACTCCTTCCTCAACGATAGGCTTGTTATAGCCAAAAGGTCTTTTAATTACGAATTTATCAATCAGCGGCACCAGAGCATTCATGAAGACGATCGCAAAACTGACGCCTTCAGGATAGTTGCCCCAGATACGGATTGTGCAAGTGACAATACCGAGACCAACGCCGAATATAGCTGCTCCCATGGTGGTCATGGGTGAAGTAACCATATCAGTCGCCATGAATATAGCGCCAATCATCAGACCGCCTGTAAGCAGATGAAAAAGAGGAGGAGGGGTTACGCCTGGCAGGAAGAAATGAATAACTCCTGTAATTATAGCTACAGAACCAAGGTAGAATACCGGAACCTGCCATTTGATTAATTTAAAAGCTATCAGGATTAAGCCGCCAATAAGGAGAGCTAATGCAGAGGTTTCTCCAAGGCATCCGCCCATGTTGCCCAGAAAGTACTGCCAGTAGCAACTGGGGTTAGCAACTTGAGCAAAGTTATTTACGGCTTCCGGGTTGTGCGTTAAGACTTTTGTAGTTGTGCCAACAACACCAAGCGGAGTTGCACAGGTTACAGCGTCAATTTTGCCCATAACTACATTTTGCCAATCAGTTTTAGTAAAAAGGTTTTGGCAGTAGTCAGCTGTGGTGTAGTTCATGAAACGGGTTGGGATCCATGTTGTCATGTACTTTGGTAGCGCGATCAACAGACCGACACGAGCAACAGCTGCAGGGTTAAATGGGTTGTGTCCTAAGCCGCCAAATATTTGTTTTGCAAGCCATATAGCAAGAACAGAACCTATCAAACAAAGCCACCAGGGGGCTCCGGCGGAAAGGTTCATTGCAAGCAGAATGCCGGTAACTATAGCACTGAGATCTTTCAAAGTGCTGAGGGATTTACCAGCCAGCTTGAGCCAAATTGCTTCTGCTGCAACGCAGAAGACAACGCAGTAAGCCATTATTAATGCAGCGGCATTACCAAATAAGATAATTCCGGCGCAAATTACCGGGGTTAATGCGATGAGGACTTTAAGCATAATTGAGCGCACGTCCTCCGTGGCATGGATATGAGGTGATGTGCTTAGTACAAGCTCGTCACCTTTCGGCATAAGCAGTTCAGATTTCACTTCTTCGCTCATTTGAATTTACTCTCTATATTTAAATTTATTTTTTTGAACGGTTTCTGATTTCCGCTTTAGCTCTGCGGAAGTGTTGGACGAGAGGACGGTGTGCCGGGCAAATATAAGCACATGAGCCGCACTCGATGCAGTCCATTACATTCATCTTTGCAGCCAGATCAAACTTTTCACTTTCAATCGCAGCGCTTAATGAGCCAGGAAGCAGGTTCATTGGACAAGCACTCAGGCAACGGCCGCATCTGATGCAGGCTGTTGACTGGTATTGGATTACATCAGATTTTTCCAGCAGGAGGATTCCGGAAGTATTTTTCATTACAGTCACTTCCATAGATTTCTGAGCAAATCCCATCATTGGGCCGCCTAGAATAATTTTTCCCGGTTCTTTAGTAATGCCACCAGCGAGTTCAATAGCTTTTGATACTGGAGTGCCAAGGCGAAAGCGCCAATTTGAAGGATTTTTGATTGGTTCCCCGGTAACTGTGGTAATGCGGTCAATCAAAGGTTTGCCTTCTTTTACAGCATCAGTAACTGCGGCTGCAGTACCGACGTTCTGAACAACGCATCCAGCGTCCATTGGCAGTTTGCCGGCAGGAACTTTACGTCCAGTTACGGCATATATAAGTTGCTTTTCGGCGCCTTGCGGATATTGCACCTTCAGGCCAACAACACCTACGCCGTAATTTTCACATTTCTCAAGGAGTGCATGAATGGCATCTTCTTTATTTGTTTCAATACCGATGAAAACATTTTTTACCCCCAACGCATGACCGAGAATAGCCGCGCCTTCAAGAACCTTTTCAGTTTCTTCAAGCATTAAGCGATGGTCTGCTGTCAGGTAAGGCTCACACTCAGCACCATTGAGAATAAGATAATCAATTTTTTTGTCCGGTGGCGGAGAAAGCTTTACGTGAGATGGGAAAGCCGCGCCTCCCATTCCGACAACCCCTGCATCGCAGATGCGTTTTTTCAGGGTTGCTCCGTCAGCGTTTTTCCAGTCGATAGGATCCATGAGTTCGCCCCATTCGTCTTTGCCGTCAGCAGTAATGATGATGGCTTCGGTTGGAACGCCCATCGGGCCAGGAATTCTATCTATAATTTTGATTTTACCACTTGTTGGAGCGTGCAGTGGAACAGAGACAAAGCCGCCGGCTTCGGCGATCATTTGTCCTTTTTTGACCTCATCACCTTTTTTAACAAGGACCTTAGGAGGTGCACCGATGTTCTGCTGAACGATCACTTTATATTCATTAAGAAGCGGAGCCTCTTGAATAGTGACTTCCCTTGTAAGGGCTTTCCCGTCTTTTGATGGGTGCACGCCGCCTTTAAAGGTAACAGTCTTGTAAGTCTTTGTAGTCATTACGCAGCCTCACCCTTATTCTTTTTTTCGGATTCCTCTATTTTAACGTGTTGATCAGCAGTCAGGAGACAACCGGTCGGACACTTAGCTTTTTCAACGATTTCAGGCTCCGGTAAGGTTTCAGCATCATAATTTACGCTGACCAGGAAGCCGTTTACATCAAATTGACCTTCTTCGGCAGCTCTGACACATTTTCGACAAGCGATACATGGAACTGCGCAAACTTTCATTTTTACAGCGCCTTTTTCAGGGGAGCTGCAGTAAATATGTACTTTTGAATCAACAGGAACCAGTTTGATAAGGTTTCTTGGGCAGGTGTCAACACATTTTCCACATCCCACGCAGAGATTCGGATGCACTATAGCCAAGCCGTTTATCATTTCGATTGCACCAAATGGGCAAGCTCGGGCACAACTACTCATGCCTAAACAGCCATAAGAGCAGCCTTTTGGGCCACCGGCAATTAAAGATGCAGAGATACAATCGCTTACACCATTATAAAGTGTTTGAACTTTTTCCTGATTTTTGTCACCACCGCAGAAAACAACAGCAATTTTCTTCATGCTTTCGCCGAGCTCAACACCAAGGGCTTGAGCAATAGCAGAAACTTGTTCTTGTGACGCTACCGGACATTTGTTGGGAGCGTTTTCTCCTTCAACAACTGATTTAGCAAAATCAGCGCAGCCAGCTTTACCACACCCACCACAGTTTGCACCAGGGAGGAGTTCGGTTACAAGTTCGATTCTGGGGTCGACTTTTACCTTAAATATTTTTACGGCTACACCGATGATACAGCCCAGCACCCCGCCGATGACTGCCATCGCAGCAAGTGCCGCAATATAAATTCCATATTCTTCCATTATATAAAACTACTCCGTATTAATTATTTCAGCACAAACCGGAAAATCCGATAAAGGCCATAGCCAGAATACCGGCTGTAATGAGGGCAATGGACATTCCCTGAAATGGACGTGGGACTTGTGATAATTCAAGACGCTCGCGAATACTGGCAAACAGGACAAGTGCCAGTGCGAATCCTACAGCTGAGAAAAAGCCGAATACGGTAGACTGTAAAACGTTGTAATTCATTTTAGAGTTAATTGTCGCAACACCCATTACAGCACAGTTTGTGGTGATGAGCGGCAGATAGATGCCGAGCGCACTATACAGCGGAGGGCTAACTTTCTGCAGGACAACTTCTACCAGCTGCACGAGAGCGGCAATGACAACGATGAACAGGACAATCTTGAGAAATTTCAGGTCTGTCGTTACGTTCAGGTAAGGAATAGTTATTGCTGTTTTCAGCATGTAGTTATAAATGATCGAAGTGATCAATGATGCCAGTGTCATAACAAAAATTACTGCACCGGACATGCCTAAAGCTGTGTCAAGTCGTTTTGACACCCCGAGAAACGGACAGATTCCAAGGAATCGTGCCAGTACGAAATTGTAGACCAGCACTGCGCCGATCGTCAATTGGAGATATTGTTGAGCTTCACCCATTATCCCTAATTCCTAATTTATTTGTTTACCCATAAAAACATCTCGTAATTTATCCTTAAGTTGAGGGTATTGCAAATAATCTCAAAAAGGTTTTCAATATAATTTATTGCTGTTGTACTTAAGAAGGGTTTGCTATCTTCTTTGGGAAGGATTGACTTCAGGTTTTATTGAGGTAATTTATACGTATTAGCAAACCTTGTATTAACCCTGGAATCCATATGATAACAATGAAAGACATTGCCCGGGAAGCTGGCGTGAGTCAGCCGACTGTTTCCGTTGTGCTCAATGATAAAGCCTCAACTGTGCGTATTGGTGAAGAAACTCGTCGTAAGATTCTTGAAACTGCAGAGCGCCTTGGCTATCGTCGAAATGAGGTAGCAAGATCAATCCGTACCGGAAAAACCAGTGTTATCGCGGTTATTGGAAATCTTGACGGTAGTTATTGTATGGAGACAATCAAGGGTATTTCTGATGCGGCTGACGAGCGTGGTTATTCAATAAAGATTAAATCGGTAACCACAGTTGAAGAAACTCTGCGTGCTGCCAGAAACTGTATTAGCTACCGGGTGGCTGGTATTGTTTGTCGAAATATGAGTGAAGAACAGCTTCAGGTTCTGAATAAAGAGCTTGGTGAAAACAAAATACCAATCGTGCTGCTTGACAGTTGTTTCCCTGTAGAGAAATGTTCTCGGGTTGTGTCAGACGATGCTGATGGGATCAGGCAGATTGTTGAATATCTTGGCGGATTGGGACATCGTAATATTTTGCATGTGACTAACAGTTTGCAAAACTCTTACGCAAATACCCGCTGTCGAGTTTTTGTGGACGAAATGCGACGACATGGCTTGAGCAGCCAAATAGAAGATGCCTGTATTATTTCCATGAAAGATGATTTTGATGAAAGTTGTGGTGAGATGTTGAAGCGTATAGCAGCAGAACGTCCTACGGCAGTTTTTTGTGTTAATGATATGGCAGCACTTAAGGTTATTCTGGCTGTTAATAAATTAGGGCTCAAGGTTCCAGATGATATCTCTGTTGTCGGGTATGCAGGCTTGAATTATACAGCTTATACCGTTCCGCCTTTGACAACCGTGCTGCAGCCTTTTCAAGATATGGGGCGTACTGCCTTTAATCGCCTTTATGAACAGGTGCAGAATCCTGGAGATGTCAAAGAAATAAGGCTTCCTGTACATCTGGTGATAAGAGAATCTGCTGCTTCTCCTAAAATTGATTCCTGACCTTTTACTTATGCGATGGAAGCCTTTTTACCGCAAAACAGATTGCTGGTATTAAGAGCAGGTAGACTGCTGCAGCGACAAAATACACTGCTCGGACTCCGGCAAACATGGCAACAGCACCACTGCTGACCGAACACAGTACCCAGCCAAGAGTTTTGGCACTTGAAGCCCAGCCGAAGAAAAGCCCGCGATCTTTATCCGGGGTGCATTTTGCCAGCCATATCTGGAATACCGGATCGAGACCACCAGCGAAAAAGACCATTCCAAATCTTGCTGCAAAAAGTACTCCTAGTGAAGTTGCCAGTCCGTGAGGAATCATCATTAAGCCAGCCATTAAGGCGGATACGATTGCTACTTTAGGCGCTGAAATTCTGTCTGCCAGCCATCCTAGAATGAATCCTGACAATACTCCCGCTATAGCAGATGCACTTGTCAGTAATCCTGTCCAGCTTGGGGCTTCAACCGGGCCGTTTACCTTTTCAACCATAATGGGAAGGAATGGCATGTCGAATTGTCGCGCATATCCCATGATAAGTACTAATAATAATATGTACCAGACAGGCCCGAACCTAGGGAGGCGAACTTTGAATTCTTTCATTTTTTCACTAAAGCTCATGTGAGGCTCAAAGTCCTCCTTTATTCCAACGACGGCCAGGGTGCCAGCTGCTAAAAACATGCATCCGCAAAGGATAAAGGCAATTTTGTAACCGAAGGTATCCACTATGATGCCGCCGAGAAAAGCACCGGCCATTGATCCGCTGTACAGAGCTGAACTTAATGTTCCCAGAGCAAAACCTCGTTTTTCATAGGGTGTGTTGCCTGATACAAGAGTTTGAGCAGCAGTTACTGTGCCGGAAAAAGCGCCCATAAGAAACCGGATAGCTACCAGCCAGCCAACGCCTGGAGCGTACGCCATTACTGGAACGAGGAGAGCGGTGATGAAGTTTGCACGCAGCAGCATTACCCTTCTGCCGTATATATCAGCAAGAAATCCCCATATTGGCGAAAATATCGTAAAACTCAAATAACCTGCAGCAGCAAATTGCGCGACCCATAAGTTGAGTTCTGCCGGGTCGGTAATCCCAAGGTGTTTCATATAAAATGGAATGAACGGAATTGCGAAACTAAATCCAGCCAAAGATAAGAATTGACTGAGCCATACAAAGATAAGATTTTTCTTCCAGTGTACCATACACACCCTATTATTTTCGAAATTCAATTTACATTTCAATATAAGGGAGCTATATTTGAATACCATAGTGTTATGTGCTGAAATTATGTCGGAAAGTGCTGTTATGGTTAAAAAACCAGAATTTGATATAAGTAAATTAATAGAGGACAGCCTTGAGTTTAAGCTTCAGGCCTGTTCGGAAATTACTATTCCACAGCGTAAGGCTGGGAATTGGGTGACATCAGCTTTTTCAGCTTTTTCGTTGATGCTGGAAGGTGATGTTGTCACGGAATACAAAGAAGGTGAAAAAATCCATCGTGCTCCTGGGCAGCTCAGTTATTTTCCTGCAAACAAGTGGCGTCGCACATTAGTTAACTCTGAAAATGGAGCTCGGTTTGTCTGGGTAAGGGGGCACTTCAGAGTGCTGAATGGACTTGATTTGTTATCATTTTATGATGTTCCCAGGGTAGTAGCATTTGATGATAAGGGGATCATCAAGGTTATAATGAGGGCTTTTATAGCGCTTGATAATTCCAATGAAAAAAATCCTATGGTAATTGCCGTGAAGCGCAAGGCTCTTGGGTTTCGTTTGTTATCAATAATTCTTGATGCTGCAACAATAAAACCTTCAGCGCAACGTCGAATAATGGAATTGGAAAGATTTCTTCCAGTTATAGACTATATTAATCTGCATTACCTGGAAGATGTAAATGTTGATCAGCTTGCCGAGATGGCTTGCTTATCGAAATCACAGTTTCATCGTCAGTTTAAATCCGCGCTGAATCTAGCTCCTTTTGAATATGTCAAAAAACTTAGATTGAATAAGGCTGTAAAATTGCTGCAGCGTACTGATTTGAATATTGCCGAAATAGCGGAGCAGGCAGGATGGAATGATCAGTTTCACTTTAGCCGTATATTTAAAGCTTCAACAGGGCTCTCACCTCAGAAATATCGACAGCATATGCATACAGATTTTGGAGCGTTTTTAGCGGGATTGTAGGTATCGGATTTTGCGGTTAGTCTAATAAAAAAGAAAGCAGGTATTACTCTAGCGTAATTTTCTTTAAGGGTTTGCGCCCTTGATGCATTCTCGTTCAGAGATTGACCTGCTTTCTGGTAAAGAAAATACATCCTTCGCTAAAAAAAATCAACTCTTCTCCTCAAAAATATACTTAAAAAAATTGCCTGTTTATTATTAATGTCTTACATAAAGTAAGTATATGTTGATGTTCTGGTATTTAGGGTGCTATGGTTCTGTTGTGGCTGGCGCTTCAAAATCGAGCAGCAATGGCAGGTGATCGGAAAATTCAACGTCAGGAACCTTAAAATGTCTGATCTTTATGTTTTTTGAGCAGAGAATATAGTCCAGTTGTTTCTGGGGACGCCATGCCGGATAAGTTGGCAGATTATATGTATTGGGATTTATTAAACTGCACTTATCCATAAATGAGTGCAGTTCTTCTTCTCCCTGCATCGTGTTGAAATCGCCTGCCACAATTACTGGTTTGTCTTTAGGCATTATCTTGGAAAGGTGGCGCAGTTGCTCTGCTCTTGCTTTTTGACTTAAAGCAAGATGCACTAAATAAAAAACAATACCGTTTATTTCGCTTTCTATTACCAGTTTTTTCATGCCCCTTGGAAGGTAGTGAAAATATGAGCGGCTTTCGTCATAAGATGTTAGTATAGCATTGGCGTGGTTGCGCAGAAACGGTACAAATCGCAAAAGAGAGTAGCGGCCGTATTTTGTGTCGCATACATGAAAGTGGTTGAGATGTGAAGCCAGTCTTTTTACCTGATCAGTTCTATCTGTTCGGTAACTTCCAGTGTCGGCTTCAACCAGGCCAATTACATCGGCTTTGCTTTCGCGGATGAATTCAATTATCTGGTCAAAGTGTTCGTCCTGCGTTTTGATATACCTGTGAGTAGTGAAGAGCCTTTTGTGGGCTCCTCCCGGACTTCCTGTGCCATATGCTATATTGTAAATTAAAAACCGCATTTTGATTTTGGTTATATCTGCTTGAATTATTGGTGTTACTATACTAATTTAATAAATGTCTTTTTGAATTTACAGCAAAAACTGGAGATTTCTATGCCCGCAAGCATAATTGACGGCAAAATGATTGCCGCTAAAGTTCACGAAGAAACCGCGGAAGAGGTTGCTGTCCTGGCTAGAGACTACAATGTCCAGCCCGGACTGGCAGTTGTTTTGGTGGGAGATGATCCTGCTTCCCGGGTTTATGTGAATATGAAAGTAAAGAAGTGCAAAGAACTGAGAATATATTCAGAAAAGCACGCTCTTGATAAAACTGCAACGATGGAAGAAGTTCTGGAATTAGTTAAAAAACTTAATAATGATTCCAGGATTAACGGTATCCTCGTGCAGTCTCCTCCGCCACCACAGATTGATGAAGATGAGGTTGTGGCGGCTATTAATCCTGCGAAAGACGTTGATTGCTTTCATGCATCCAATGTTGGAAAAATGTTGATAGGTAAAAATGATGGATTTGTGCCTTGTACTCCATATGGCATTATGATGCTGCTGGAGCGCAGTGGTGTGGATCCAAGTGGAAAACACGCTGTTATTATTGGACGTTCTAATATTGTTGGTAAACCGATGATGGCTCTTCTTGTTCAGAAAGCAAAAGGGGCAAATGCGACAGTAACATGTGTGCATTCCCGTACTAAAAACCTGCCTGAAATAACCAGACAGGCGGATATTCTGATTGCTGCAATTGGGCAGCCGGAGTTCGTTACTGCTGACATGGTCAAAGATGGTGCGGTTGTTATTGATGTTGGTATCAATCGAGTCGAAGACCCTAATGGCAGAAGCAATTATCAATTGGTTGGTGATGTTAAGTATGACGAAGTATTTGATAAAGCTTCAATGATAACTCCTGTGCCGGGAGGCGTTGGCCCTATGACTATAGCCATGCTGCTGCATAACACAATTAAAGCTTGTAAGCAGCAAAACGGAATTGTCTGATTGTTTGGTAAAGAATTTTTTTTAAACGGACTTGTACTTATCAAGTCCGTTTTTTTATGGGATAGAAAGTAAATTAGTTTGACGTGAAGCAGCGATCCCAGTATTTGGAAACAGCTTCCAGGTTAAGAGACTGGATGTCATTTTTTACTTCTTCAACTGTACGTGTGTCGTTTAAGGAAAACTGACCGACATCTTTATCGGCTTCGACTGCATATCCACCTGGAGTGACTTTTGAGCCTGCGCTCATGTTGGCGGCACAAGTCTGTATTATCCGGTTTCTGAAATCAGCTGTTTCACGAGTTGAAACTGTCATGTCAGATTCAGGGAAAGCAATTCTGAAAGCCAGCATTAATTGCTCCAGTTCCTGTTCGTTAACCGGGATTGGAACGTCAAACTGATCTTTTATCGGCGTAATGCGCGGGAAGGAATACTGAATTTTGCTTCGCCAGCAATGTTTTCTTATGTAAATGCTGTGAGCGGCAAGACTTGCTGCTTCAGTACGCCAATCATATAAACCAAGCAGGAAGCCCATCCCCAGGTTGCGCATGCCGGCTTTGCCCGCTCTTAAATGACTTCTCAGACGATACATGTAGTCTCGCTTGGGGCCGGCTGGATGCAAGTCATCATACAAAGGTTGATTGTAAGTCTCCTGGTAAAGAGTCACGCCGTCTACACCAGCTTCAAACAGGCGTTTGTAACCAGCTTCATCCATAGGAGCGACTTCTATGCTTATATATGAAAATAAAGTTTTTAATGCAGCTGCAATTTCTTCAAGATATTCGATGGTAACGCCTTTGGGATCTTCTCCAGCTACCAGTAACAGAGAGTCAATACCTTGAGCCTTTAGAGCTTCAGCTTCCTGCATGACATCATCCAAAGTCAAATCCTTGCGGTCAAACTTGTGGTTGATATTAAAATCGCAATATTTACAACTGTTCACGCATTTGTTGGATATATATAGTGGAGCATAAAAGCTGACGGTTCGTCCAAAATTCCGCAAGCGGTTAATTGTAGCTCTGCGTCGCATTGGCTCGATAAATTCAGCCGCTGCCGGAGAGAGCAGGGATAAAATCCCATTAAAATCCAACCGTTCACTTTTTAAGACGCTTTCAACTTGTTGCGGAGTTGTGTTATTAATAGCATTTTTAATTTGGCCTTCATCAGCTTTAAGAAAAGGAAACATTAAACAGTCTCCTCCGCAAATATGTCCATTGAAAATGATGACATTGGGCTTGACGCACTTGCAACATTATTTATTGCAGCAGCACCAGCTTTTCTAGTCATTGTTCCGGTTGCTGTGGCTATTTTAAATGCTTCAGCCATCATTGCCGGGTTTTCAGCGGTCGCAATGGCCGTGTTTACCAGAACTGCGTCAGCGCCCATTTCAAGGGCTTCAGTCGCATGTGAAGGCACTCCAATTCCGGCGTCTACAACTACAGGGACGCATGACTGCTCGATAATAATTCTCAGCATGCACTCTGTTTGAATACCTTGGTTAGAACCAATTGGAGAGCCCAGCGGCATCACTGCATGAACGCCGACATCTTCAAGACGCTTGGCCAATACAGGGTCGGCGTTGATATAAGGCAGAACAATAAAACCTTCCTTAACCAGAACTTCTGCAGCCTTGAACGTTTCGATCGGGTCAGGCAACAAATATGTAGGGTCCGGGTGAATTTCAAGCTTAATCCAATTATATCCCGCAGAGCGTCCCAGTTGTGCAATTCTGACAGCTTCCGCTGCATCGCGAGCGCCGGAAGTGTTCAACATCACTTTGACCTTGTCATGGTTAATAGCGCTGAGGATATTATCTGATTGTGCATTGTCAAGATCGATCCTGGTCATTGCCATTGTTACCAGTTCGGTCTCTGACGCATCCAGTGCTGTTGCCAGTGCTTCCTTGCTGGAAAATTTTCCAGTGCCTAAAAAAAGGCGGTTCTTAAAAGTATGGTCAGCAATTTTTAAATCATTCATAATAATAGGATATTCCTGTTTGTGTTCAGCCCCGGGTTTTGAGCTTTTAGTTAGAAAGTCGCCTTGCTCTCTAATATCAAAGAAACGTAATAAAACAGATATACTTAATAATTCTTTAATAGCTTTAAATCAAGTGTGATTAAAGGGTTTTTGAGTATTTTATTTTTCAGTCTTTCTTGAAATATCGCCCTTTTAAAATATAATATCCGTCAGTATGTATTCAGCTGTTTACAGCAGATAGTTTAAACTTTTCAATAATCCGGCCTTTATGAAATATGATTTGTGCAAATTGCCGGATGAGGTATTTATGAAAATTTCATTTAATGGAAATGAACTTGAAATCACTGCCAACATTACTTTGGTAGATTTTATGGACAATAAGAATCTGGTTTTTGAACATACCTTGATTGAGCTCAATGGAAAGATTCTTTCAAAGGAAGAAAAACATGAAGCTATTCTCTCTGACGGTGATAATGTTGCCGCGTTTACTCTGGTTTCCGGAGGTTGATAATGGCAGAAAATCTGCTTAAAAAAGGGCTGGAAAGATATTTTACTACTGAACAGCTTGAAAAAATAGAAGATGTTCATGTGGGGATTGCTGGAGCAGGTGGGCTTGGGTCCAACTGTGCTGTGAATTTAGTGCGTTCCGGGTTTAAAAAATTCTCAATAGCAGACTTTGATAAAGTTGAACCAAGCAATTTAAACAGACAATTCTTCTTCGCCGATCAAGTCGGATTGCCGAAAGTTGAGGCCTTGGCTGATAACCTTAAACGTATCAATCCTGATATTGAACTCAATATTCTTAATAAGCGTCTTGTCGCAGAGAATGTAAATGATTTTTTTGCTGACTGTCCAATTGTAGTTGAGGCTTTTGATTGTGCCAAGGCTAAAACTATGCTAATTGAAGCTCTTGCTGGTTCGGGAAAGTTATTGATTGCTGCTTCCGGCTTGGCTGGATGGGGAGATGCGGATGAATTAGTTACCCGCAAGTTTTCCGATAACTTTTACCTGGTAGGCGACAGCACCAGCGGCATTGAGTCAGGCTTACCTCCGTGCGCTCCTAGAGTAAGCGTAGCGAGTGCCAAGCAGGCCAATATAATCCTGCAGCACGTTCTTGAGAAATAGTAAACCTTACCTTTTATTGTAGATTTCTGTTTTTTTAAGCCTGTTTATGCGTTTAAACAGGTAAAACTCAGGTCTGTATTTGTGTAACAACAACCTGAGTTTTGTTTTATCAATTTATACCCATGAAGGCCAGGTTAAGTGTACATCAAGATCTTTATGCGGTGAAGCCTTTACTGTAGGAGTCTCTCCTGTGTCCACCCATATTGTCACAACTTTTTTATTTTGGGTTATCAAGTGTTTTTTCAAATAAGCCTGAATTGTCATTGCGGGATTTTTAAAAAAATCAGACAGGACATGTAGTCCGCCTATAGGAATAAATGATTTATCGTATATGCATATATCATTCAGCATTCTTCTGCCAATTAAATTATTCAGCCTTGCTCTTAGTTCTCCATTGAATACAGATCCGTTTGATTCAGTTGAGTTTAATAATTTATGAAATTGATTTAGGCCAGTTATTTCTTTGCGTATTTTCAAATCATCTTGAAATTTACTTAAAGTATAATCCTTATCATCATAAGGTTTTGTTGGTCCCTTGATGTTACCTGAAGTCAGTCAGTCATCGTAGAAAAGGACATCTACATTATTATCTGCAAACCATTTAACCTTTTTATGGCAGGGATCTCCCTCTAAGGCATCCAAATGACTAATTAAAGAATTGGGATTCTTATAAGTATTATTCGGTTTAAACTTATAATTTTTCTCAATGCTGTAATCACTGAGTCTCCTGCGACGATAATGAGAGTGTAGCGATACCATCATTTCGTAAAGAATTACATGTCCTTGAGAAATATTAACATTTTTTAAGTCTCTCAGAAAAAGGAAGAAATCTCTTATAAACGAATCCCCAGAAGATGATTCTTGGGTATGTTTGTGACCAAATACAAAAACGTCGTATTTTAAATATATTTTAATCATTTTATCAAGAACACCTTCATATTTTTTCTTAAAATAATCCGATATGTAACAATCGTAATCACGGAGATATTTTGTGCACATGTCATGAAAATCGCTTGCTAGAAGTAGACCATCCTTGCATCGTAAATTAAACATTTGTTTAATTACACCGAAGTTAAAATGAGGAGAATAGTTTGAATATAGTGCAGGATATCTTTCTTGAAATAGTTCATAGGCTTTTTTCTTTCCGTTTTCCTGTTTCTTTTTTCTGTTACTTGAGCCATATCGGAATCCAAAACGTGAAAGCTTGCCGGAATGGAGGTAAAATGATCCTTCATTGTATCGTACATGTTTATGTTTGAGGCTTTGATCTTCTATAAATAATTCTTGTAGTGCATTTTTTATTTCTCCAATGGAACTAACTAGTGAGCCAATATATTTCATTAACGCATTACTCCCTGTTATATACTAATGATTATCTTAGTCTTATTCTCAAATTATACTTGATAGGTATAGAAATATAGAATTTGCTTTGTAAGCAATTACTTAATTGTTTGACTGTGATTGAGCCTGTTTGTTCTGTATGGAACTCAGAAAATAATTTTTTGAGTTAATGATATATTCCTGGTATATGAATTCTCATGAGAAGTTTTCTGCAAACAATGAGGTTATATTAAGATGATAAGATTTTTTTTATATAGCATAAGAAGGAGAGTTACTTATTGCTGGATTTGGTTTTTCATGTGAGAATGTTGATGAAGTAATTGCTGGAAGACTTTCCGTTAGTTTCTATTCAGCATAGTCAAGAGCCAAGCAGGCCGATATGACCCTGCAGCGTACTCATGATAATTAGATTAAAGAAGAACTCAGGCTGCTATTCAAATTAAACAGCCTGAATTCTGTAAAATAGTTTATCCCCATGAAGGCCAGGTTAATTCAAAATCATAATCTTTGTGATTTGAAGTTTTTATAGCAGGAGTATCTCCAGTTTCTACCCGTATTGTTACAATCCTTTTATTATATTTTTGCAAGTGAGTTTTCAAATAGGCTTGTAGTGTAATTGTAGAGCTCTGAAAAAAATCTGAAATAATATGATCTGATCCTATTGGAATAAATGACTTTTGATATAGGTATATATCATTTAGCATTCTTCTGGCAATCAAATTATTTAACCTTAATCTCATCTCACCATTAATAAAGGAACCATCCGACTGTATATGGGAATGCCATATGTTGAATTTGTTTAAGCCTGCCAGCTTTTTGCTAACTCTCAAGTCTTCATGAAATTTACTTAAAGTGAAATCATCATCATCGTCAGGATTTGTTGGTGCCCTGTGCATGCCTGAAGTCAGACAATCATCATAGAAAAGAACATCAATGTTATTATCAGCAAACCATTTTACTTTGTGATGGTTACGATCTCCTCTTAAAGCATCTAAGTGCTGAATCAATGAATTAGGATTTTTATAAGTTTCGTCGGGATTGAATTCATAGTTTTCTTCAAGGTCATAATTGCTAAGCGCCCTTCGGCGATAGTGAGAATGAAGTGATACTAGTATTTCATAAAAAACCACATGGCCTTGAGAAATATTTATGTTTTTCAAGTCTCTTAAAAAAACAAAAAAGTCCCTTATGAATGAATGCCCTGATGATTTTTCTTCCGTATGTTTGTGCCCAAAAACAAAAGCATCACAAGCAGAATATATTTTAAACATTTCATTGAGAACATGTTCACATTCTGCCTTAAAAGAATCAGGTATATACCTATCGTAGTCTCGTAGGTAAACATTACAAATGTTATAAAATTCGCCAGCTAGAAGCAGGTTGCGTCGACGCAGTATTCTAAATTGTTGATCTATTACATTAAAACTGAAACGAGGAAAACGGCTTGAATATACTGGAGGGTATTTTCTTGTAAATAATTCATACGCCTTTTCTTTTCCCTCTTCCTGCTTACTTCTTCTATCATCCGAGCCGTATCCGAACCCAAAGCGTGAAAACTTACCGGAATGAAGATAAAATGCCCCTTCTTTGTAACGTACATGCTTATTTCTAAAGCTTGGGTTTTCAGAGAATAAGCCTTCCAATGCATCTTTTATCTCTTTAATGGAACTGTCTAGTGATCCAATATATTTCATGAAAACTCTACTACCTTAAATATTTTTTTAATATTAATTAAAAAATAATAATTTAAACTATTTAAAAATTTTAAATTATTCCTTTCAGCTACTGAACACTTAGAGCCGCTAAAGCGCTTATTTGTTCTACATAAAGCTCAGAAAATATTTTTTTTGAGCTAATAATAAATTAGTGATAAGCGATTTGCGGTAGCAATTATATTGTAAAGGAGAGATATTATTTTTTGATATGCATAAAAGAAAGTTAGTAGAAAAATGAGATATGGGGTTGCCATATGATGACAACCCACAGTGAACATATGTAAGCTTATGAAGTGATACTAAATTTTTGTTTTAATAGCTCTATCACTTTTTCCGTTGCGGCATCAAGAGATAATGGTTTTTCCTGAGGCACAGAAAGTTCAAATTTATTATCTCCTATGCGAAGGAATAAATTATAATGCGGTTCACCTTTCTTCTTTAGGCCCTGCAAACCTATGTCGGCTGAAGGGTGACAACTGCATGAGTTCATGCAGCCGGAAATTCTAATCATTGCAAGAATTTTTTCCGCATATTTCTCCTTAAGCGGCAGTGATCCATTAAAAAGTTCATCCAGCCGAAGAGCAAGCTTTTGAGCCATTGCCGTCGAATCCAAAATTCCAATTTTGCAGACAGTAGCTCCAAGGCAGGATACAACATTGCCGCTGAATGATTTTAGTGTTAAGTCAATATCGTTCATTTTTTCATTCAAATAAGAATAGAACCCAGTCAAAATCGATTTTTGAACTAATGGGAACAGCAGGTTTTGCTCAGTTGTCAGGCGTATGAAGTTAAGTCCTGCCATATCTGCCAGGTCAGCAATTTGTTTCATTTGACTTGAGTTAAGATTGCCGTTCGGTACTCTTAGCAGTACTGAAAATATTTCATCGCTTATGCTGGTTGGATAAACCTGCATATTTTCCCAAGTACTGTATTCCTGCGTTGCAGGAGCAGGGGATGCGATATTTTTCAAGTTTGCGGAACAATTATTTAGATCGTAATTCCAACTGGATGTTTCTTCAGAAACGACTGTCTTTTCAAAGTACTCCATGAATAATTTTATGAAAGCTTCCTTGCCTATTCGTTTTACAATGAAACGAATTCTGGCCTGCATACGGTTATTACGGTCTCCATGATCGTAAAAAAGTTCTGTTATTGCCTTTGCGCAGCGGATATATTCCGACTCCGGAATCCAATCAAAAAGCAAAACTCCGAACGCACTTTCGCGTCCCATGCCGCCTCCGCCGTAAACTTTGAATCCGGGTTTGCCGTCTTGCATGGCTGCAATAAAGCCAAGGTCTTGGATAGCGGCTAAATGTTCATCTCTGACAGAAGCGAAAAAACCAATTTTCAGCTTTCTTGGTAGTTTAAAAGCTTTTTCCCAGTCATACATTGTTCTGGTAAGTCGTTGAGCATAGGGAATAACGTCAAAAACGTCACACGCACTGACGCCGCTGTCCGGAGGAGCCATAATATTACGAAAAGTGTTGCCTCCTCCTCCTATAAATGGCATTTGGTGAGCAGTCAGTTCTTTTACAAGCGGCAATACTTGATCTACCGGTACATCTTGAACCTGGATATCCTGTCTAGTGGAGAGGTGCGCATAACTCGCCTGATGTTTTTCTATTGCATCTGCAGCATCACGGAATTGTTTTGCCGATATATGTCCTCCCGGTATTCGGATACGGGTCATAAACATCCCGTTGCGTTGTTGATATATACCGAAAGGTGCAGAGGTATGCTTTAACTCTTGGGGCTTAATTTTTTCATTAATAAAATCATTCAAATGCTTTTCAAGCATATCGTATTGGGGATTCATTGTGCTCACCTGAAAATTTATTAGTAAAAATTCAAATGAAAATAGACCCTTTTACGTTTAATTACAATAGTTGTTTGCAATTATTGATTCACAGCTTTTAAGATTGTTAAGCAAGCTCCCAGCCTTCTGCAATAGAATTTCTTCTTGAATCAGACGGTCCACCTTCAGTGATTTGCCAGTCAGCCAGAGTCAATGACAGTTTCCCGGGACGAGCTGAAAGTCCGCTTTCTGCAACCATCTCCCAATCTGAAAAAGAAGCAGTAGAGCCTGAGCGTGGTATTCCTGTTTCAGTTTCCCCCAGCATTTCCCAATCGGAGAAGGATGAGCTTCTTGGCAAGCTACGGTTTATGTCTTGAGAAATATTATCTCGTGCCTCGGCTTGAGCTATGGCATTTCTTGCAGAGGCTACGGCCTCAGGTGAGCGCGTGTAATGAGGGGGGACAGCTGCTGATTCTTTACCAAATATATATTCGAATTGTTCGTTGGTTTCCTTGAAGCTCAATTCAAATTTATATCTAAATCGTGATAAATAAAACAATCCTGATTTTGATCCATGTGCAAGAGGATTAAAGAAAAAAACTTTTTCCCTTCTCTCATCAATTCCTAATACGCCGTAAGTGTGGCTTGGATAAATTCCCTTGTGAGGAACCCGTTTGCCAGGGTAGTAGCTTACCGAGATAGGTAGTTGATTTTGCAGTGAATTCCTTATTAGATCAGTGACTGAAATGTTACCGTAAGAAGGGAAAGCCTGCGAGGTTCCGATATCTGATGTGTCTATTCCCATTAAGCTGAAAATGCTGGTAATTGAAGCAGGTTTAAATCTGTAATCCCCTGCCTGCCAACGCATGTGCATGAAAACTTCAAGAAACCTGACCCAGCACTTACTTCTTGAGTAACCGCCTGCGCCAAAGTGTCTTCCACGAGGCAAAACTTTTTGCATCCTGTAAACTTTGCCGCGTCTTTTGTCCATAATATATACATGGGTAGTGTCAGCATGCATAATTGTTGTGAAGTATACTCCCTGTTTTATGCTGAGAGTACTGGATAATAGCGACAAGAATATGCAGTCTTTTGCGAAGCACTGGCTGATATCTGGTAAAGAAGGAATTGATTCAAAGAGAGGAGTCCTGATTCTTTCAACTCCTAACCCCATTCTTTTTTCTGAATAGAAGGCAATATTATTCAGTGTAAATTGATGATTTCCTGGTTGACGATAAAACATGTCTTTTAGAAGTTCGTTACCGTTCATTTTTATACCTTATTTTTCACGTCCAATTTATCACTTTTTACTGCGATTATATAATTGTAAGTTACTTGCAGTTAAAAACCTCTTTATTATTGTAGGACAAAATAAAGCATTGAATGTTCACTTAATGTGATACCGAAAAGGGAGGTGAAGTTTTGAGTATTTCTGTTAGTGCTTAGATAATTAATTGTTTACGTTATTTTGTATTTTTTGTTTTTCTCAATCCTTAAAAATATAAATGCCTATGGTCTGTGCTCAATATTCCTGTAAAACTGAAATAGAGCCTTTTTTATCAATTGAAAAAGCAGGAATTTTGTTTATAGTCTAATTTGTTTTAGGCGAATATTATTTAATCAGCATTTAATGGAGAAAATCTATGCGAAAACCTATTCTTGCAATTTTGGCGTTTATTGGGATAAGTACTATATCCTGGGCTTATGTTTTACCTGAAGATGATTATGAGGGACAGGTGGTTGAACACTTTGCATATACTTTAAAATACTGCAGGAAGTGGCAGCAAGCCTATTGGGTAGCTTATGAGATTAACGCTGATAAATTGAGAAACCCTGCCTGTAAACGCAAAGATAAGTTCCGACCTGATCCTGCCATTGACGGTGGTAGTGCCCGGCTTTCCGATTATGCACGCAGCGGCTTTGATCGTGGTCATATGGCACCTGCTGCAGTGTTTAAATGGTCGCCAAAAGCAATGCTTGAATCATTCTTTTTGAGCAATATGTCACCACAGACCAAAGACTGTAACCGCAGAATATGGAAAATGGTAGAAGCCAGAGTTCGTGATATTGCAATGGAGTATGGTACTATAAACGTAATTACTGGGCCAGTGGTACTGGGAAATATATACGAGCAAATAGGTAAGAGTGATGTCGCTGTGCCGCAGTTATATTTTAAGGTTGTACTGGACAAAAACTTGAAACCCATTGAATGCTTTGTTGTTCCTAACCGTGGCAGTAAATACCCACCTTCTTATTTCCGAGTCTCAATTAAGTTTATTACTGCGTTAACGGAATTACGCTTTCCGGAAAACTGATTATCAAAAAATGGTGCCGTTTCTTGGCACCATTTTTTGTATATAGACCTTGGTTAACTAAGTAATCAAGGTCTTTTTTCTAGGAAGTTTTTGCATCTACTTACAAGATCAGGCGGCAGTCTTTCTGCTCCATAGCCTGGTGATACCCTGAGATCAGTCTTGAGTGCGGCTAATTGTGGACTGATGACTACAGGATTATTCTTGAAGAACAGGTATATTTTTTCAGCAATAAAACTAAAAGTCTGTTCTGCAATCTTTTTCTTAGATGCTGCTTTTCCTGAGCAAAGAAGTTGAAGCTCTGAAAGCAGGACAGTATCAGAAATTTGAGGTGTAACACAGCCAATATTAAGCTCCATAATGTTTTTCGCAAAATCAGTTATGAACTTCTTGTCTGAAGAAGATACTTTGCGGCTGGCTTTGCATTCGTTAAGGTAATTTCCAGCTCCATCAAAGATATACTGTCTGAAAATAACGGCTTCTTCAACTTCTGGAGGCAGGTCAAAATGTCCGAAAAATCCATCAATATGACTCATTCCGCAAGTTTCTATATCCCTAATATAAGCCTTCTTAAATTCACGGTATGGTAATGATTGAACCAAGCTGGCATGGTTAAAAAAGACCAGCTTGTTATCAGGAAATTTGTCACCATGATGATATGGTTTTAATACTCCTACTGGGCCTGAGATACTACGATCCAAACTTGATGCATCCTTTAGCGTAAAATGATCTTTCTTGGAGTTCATTCCAAAATATACTGAAACAGTTTGCTCATTAAAGCAGGTAACGGAGCTATTAATGAACCCTTTCTCATGAAGGTAACCCATTAAACAGCTTGCAAAGTGTCTGGCTTTGCAGCAATACAGAACTATGTTCAGGCCGAATTTTGCATATGATGGAACGTATTTTGCAAAGAGGTCGCCAAGCTCCCGGTATGAAATTGGGGTCATTAACTCTCTTTCAGAGTTTGGAAATCTTGGATCATCAAACGCAAGAACTTCCTGCTTGATAGCTTCTCTTCCGGAGTTGCAGTGAGCCTCAATGTAAACCCTGCTGTTAGGTTGAAGTGTTTTCAATGCTTCTCCAATAAGGTGATTTGCAACTTCAGTATTTTTTCTTCCTCTGAAAATGGCAGGGTAATCATCGGTATATGGAAAGTTTATTCTCACAAGCTGTATGTCGCTGCTGTCGAGAAGAGATTTTCTCTCTCTTCCAAATTTAAGAGTAAATTTGCGATCCAGAAGTTTTCTATCACTCCAGTGATGGTATGATTGCCTTACTCCGGAGTCGCTTTCTCCTCCCTTGAACAAAAGGAAAACAGTTTTTGAATATTTCATAATTAATGTAATACATTTATTTTTATTGCAAAAAAAAGACCTCAAAATGAATAACAATCTGATTATACAGTAAGTGATAAGTTTTTGCAATAAAAATTAGCTGTTTTGTATTAATATGACCCAAAAGAAGAAGGCGCTCCTTTGGAAAAAAGAAGCGCCAGTGAGGATAAATTATATGAGTTTAGTCATAGTAGCGGGTTACTGTCTTGGGATCTAAGGATGGCAGTTTACCTGTAGCATGTCTGAGAAAAAAAGCTTTTTTATCAGAATGATCTGCATCTGCTAAGCGAGCTTGGCCAGAGCCTGTTACTGGAAGCCTTGAGCCATCAATCCGGGGATTTACGTACTGTTCAAACCATTTCATAAGTTTGTGGCGATATAGGTCAATAATATCAAAGTGTTCAGGATTATCAATTAAGTTATAGTTCTCATCAGGGTCACTGGTCAGATTATATAGCTCGTGTGGACCATAAGGGTATCTATGCACGTATTTCCATTCACGATCACGAATCATGCGAACAGGACCGTATTCGTCAAAAATAACGACTGATTCATTACCATGGTCTTCTTCCCCGCGGAGTAGAGAGGCAAAGCTGCGTCCCGGCAATTCACCATCATGCGGACTATTTATATCTAAGTAATCTAGCAATGTAGGGAAAATATCATAATGACTGTACAGTCCCTCTTCTATGTAATTGTGCTTGGGAAGCATAAGGGGGAGGAAACAATAAATGGAACTTTTACTGAAGTATCGAACATATTCATAGGGAAAGTCCCATTTCCTTTTCCCCAAATACCATGATGTCCCATATTCATGCCATTGTCGGCGGTAAAAATTATAATTGTATTATTGCGTACTCCCATATCATCCAGTTTCTCAATAATACGACCAATTGATTTGTCCATTGCAGTAATAGATGCATAGTAGCCGGTTAAGTTTTCGCGTCTTTTTTCCGGTGAGTTGCCTTTAGGGGCAGAGTCAACCTGATCAGGATGCAATGGCTGTTTAGGGGTTGATTCAAATTTACAGTCTTTGTACAGTTTCAGCATGTCACCGGGGTGATTCTCTGAATTCCATGGAGAATGCGGAGCAGTGTAATGAACGCTCAGGTAAAATGGATTGCCGGTTGATTGTTGATCCAGAAACTCTATTGCTTTATCTGTAAATCTGTATGTGACGTAATCATTTTTTGTTTTTAACTGACCTCCTCGTAGACTTGATAATCGTAATAATCTCCACCTCCAAAGCCATGCGCATACCAGTATTCAAAACTTTTTTGCGGAGTAGCGCTTGCACCAAGATGCCATTTCCCGGACAGACCACAACGATAACCATCTTTTGCCAAATAGCCTGTATAACCGGGCATTCCTTTCAGGTATTCAATTGGGCGGTCTTTCCCATTGTAGCCGAGGCCGCCTGCAGGGTTATCTATATTACCCTTGCGTATAAAATCGTGAACGCCATGAGTTGATGGTATTTGACCTGTAATTATAGATGCCCGGGCAGGGGAGCAAACGGGTGAAACGCAAAAGAAATTTTCAAATAAAATTCCTTCTTCAGCCAGCCGATCAAGATTTGGAGTTATAATATCTGAGTTTCCGGCGCAGCGCATGGCCCACGCTCCTTGATCATCAGAAAGGATAAAAACTATATTTGGTTTCTGCATCTCTCTTCCTTATCGTTAGATGTTCACATATATAATTTATGGTGTGATAATTTTAAACATCATCTTGCTCGCTAATGATGTAAGAAACTTCCTCGGCAGCTGTGAGCAATTCGGCCGTAAGCCTTTTCCTGAAACCTTTTTCCTTCAGGCGACCCGGAGTAAAACCAGCACCCAGTATTGCGATGGTTTTTCCATTAAAATGAATTGGAACAGAAAGTCTATTGTTGTCTGGAAAATTTTTTCCATAATCATAAACGCAGCCGTCTTTTTGAGCATCTTCGGCAAATGTTTTCAATAAATATTTGTATGCTTGAGAATCTTCAAAATCACCTGCGTAATTATCTTCATATTTTTGGTTTTCAGACATAATCCAGTAGCTGCCGATAAGCTTAATGCATACAGATAGAATGACACCTGGAGTTTGCAGTGATGGTGATAATTCATCAGATATTTTCTCAATGCACCGCATGGCGTTGCCAGTGTGTTCGAAAACTATTGTGCTCACTTTCAGCTTTTTGGTAATCCTTTCCATAGAAGGCTTAACAACCTGTTGGAGTGATAACTTAGGAGTAATGTTTTGTCCCCATTGCACAACCTTGGGAGTTAATGTATAAATGCCGTCATGTGACTTTTTTACGGCGGCGTAGCAGCAAAGGCTCTGTAGCATTCTTGATAAAGTACTGGGGCCTGAAATTCTCATAGCATCAGCAATTTCACTGAATTTCATTCCTTGGCTATTGTGGCTTAATGCATCCAAAATAGCAATAGCTCTTTTTATAACTTCCATTTTAGGTATCATAAATAGTATTTTATTAATATTATTTATAGTACTTTATTGATTCTGTATTTGCAAGTATAATAAGTTATTTTGAAGTATTTTATTTTTGGTGAGTATAAAAATCCTGTCTCACTTTAAGACCATGAGATTTCAAAATATTTATAGCATCCTCTAAGTCTTTCTGCGTTGGTGGACTGACAGAGCTGAGTTCATAACGTAAATTCATTTCTTCCCACTTGTACTCACCAATTTTATGAAACGGTAAGACTTCGACAATTTCAATATTTTTGAATTTCGAAAGGATTTTGCCAAGTAAGTCAAGCTGTTTGCGGTCATTAGTCAAACTAGGAACTAGAACATGTCTGATCCATACAGGAATTTTCTCTTTTGCAAGAAATTTTGGGACACCTTTGAATATAGGAGTGTGAAACACTAAGTATATGCCAAGAATAGCAGTAAAAATCAATCAAAATAGAAATTTTTCCAAAAATTTTTATGTCACAAGGTTGTTGTTAACCCAAACAGCTTGAGCTTAAATCTTCAAAAATAAGCCGATTTAGGTTAATGACCATAAAAAAAGTCAAAATTTTTTCAAAAAAAAGAGACCCGGAGAAATTGCGTATAAAGCTGGACCTCTTAAGGCGTAGATTACACGTTTAAAATAGCACAAAACACTAATGTTTGTAGCACTATTTACAAAAAACATGAAAATTGGAAGGCGGAGCATGAAAAAGACTCGGGAAGGTTAGATTAATATTTAATTTACCCGAGTCTACCAAACAAAAAATCAAACGACTAAATATACATCTATAACGAAATGTAGTGCTGCCATTGAAAAATGGGGTCACTACACTTTGCATAGCCTATCTTTTTATTAAACTCTTTTCTTCATACCTATTTTTTTAGCAACATTGATTGATGGAATATTTTTTACATATGTATGTATATTTCTTCAAGGTTAAATTCATTGAAACCATATTCAAGGCATTTTTGTGCCGCTTCAGAAGCAAACCCTTTATGCCAATAATTTTTATCAATATGATATATAATAAAACTGAACTCTGAAATCGACGCTGAGTTGATATCTCATAATTACAGGCTAACTTAATTTATCAAATTTCTTAAATGGGAGCAATATATTATATAGCTATAATTTTCTTTTTGATTTCTTTAATATCCCATAAAGCAATATGTTTACGAGGATATTTTGAAGTACATTCCCGATCTTTTTCATCAATAATTTCTAGAGGTGCAGGAAGTGAAAAAGGTTTGAGTGTCAGGTTTATTCGCCTCCACATACCTGTTACAATATTTTTATTTTTATTTTCTCCAGGATATGTAGATGCTAATAAATATTTGCATTTGGTTTTACAGATATTATTTAATGCCTTTAATACATCTTTATTAGAAAAATGTATTAAACAATCCCTGCAAAGGAGCAGGTCTTTTTCCTTTAGATTAATAAGAGCATTATTTTCAAGAATATTAATTTTTATGAAATTTATATTTTTAGAAGAATATTTTTTTGTGTTTGACTCAATTAATTCATCAACAATATCTCCTCCGGTGTAGTCAATTTTTGAAAGTTTTATCTCTTTCATCCAGTTGAAGTCGCCACATGGTATGTCATAGATGCTTGTTATGTCGTACTTTTTAAAAACAACAGGTAAATAATTAGTTATAATTCTTGCTTGTTCGAGTTCTGCTCCCGGTCCAGAAACTGATTTAAGTCCATTAAATACCCATTTTTTATTTTTATAGATATATGTAAAAACATCTTTTGCATTAAATTTTTTATAAATTTTTTTTTGAATACGATTTTCTGCTAAATGATTAAACCTATAATAAAGGCAATTTAAACTTTTAGTAATTAATCTTTTCAATTGTACTCTCTCTTTTTTTTGAATAATTTATGTTAAATATTTGAATTTAAAACTAGATTCTCAAAAAGAATTTTAAATACGAATTTCATAGCTATATTGCATTATTACTATTGGGTATGATAATGCAATTGTTTCGTAAAACGTTTCCTCTAAAATTCATAAATTAGAATTTCTTAAATGGGAGCAATATAAGATTGATATATTTGTTAAAATAGTGATTATGGAAAAACTACTAGCCTGAATAATGCATAAAATTTACAGCTTCCTCTAATAACAAGCAGCTTTCAGTTAATTTTACATGAGGCAACATGAGCAGTGATAGTGTTCTTTTTCCATTTTCTAATTCTAGTTTCATCATAATAAAGAAAGTTCTACCAAATTTTTAGCAAGGATTTTAAGATTGTCTGTGAACTTATATTCTACACTTGCTATATCATTTTCTATTTCTTTAATACCATGTTGCG
>JAAEMX010000319.1 GCA_024225035.1 Lentisphaerota bacterium | reverse complement strand
ATCTGCCATCTCCGGTGATGAGTCAGGACATTTGAATGCCTTGGCATAGTCACCACCAATAATAGCGATGCCACCATTCTTCCCCGGGTCAATTGCCATATCAAACATCTTTATACCTCCAGTTATTACATTGCCTGATGAGTACTTCTGACATGGTCAGTATGGATGTGCTGTAAACAGATGAGAAAGTTACTGATGATTTCACGCTTAAACGGATGGCGCTTATTCCACGCCTTGACAGCTTCCAATGATTTAAAATCGATAGACATAATTTCCTCCTAAAGCTCAAATCCGAGCTGCTATTGATGTTTCAGTGTAAAACTCAACTCCGGTAATAGGCAATGCTCCTTCGGTGGCTTTGGCGATCTTATCTAGCTTGGCCATATCAGGCAGCTTAAACTCATCGGGAAGTTTCGCAAAGTCGGCAACTCGAGCTCGCCAGATTTTACGGCTGGATATCCCGGCGATCTTTTGCGTAGTCGTCACTTCCGCCATTGTCATAACCGCCTGCATCGGGTTGGTATCCTGTATGGCCTTGGCTTCAGCAAGTCGCCGCTGTTCCTGCTTCTCAAAGAAAGCCGCCATCTTGGTTTTTATAATCTGCTCGGCTTCTTTAAGCGGATTAATCAGCTTGTTCTCCAGCGCTTTAACCTTTTTATGCGACTCATGAGCGGCCTTTACTGCTGGACCTGTTTCAGCTTTGACATTCTTCTGGACCTGTTTGACCTGTTTAAGCATATCAGCTGCCGCGGCATTATCCTGATCGTCCATAATAGCCAAGTCATTAGCCAACTGAACGCACGGCATTACTTCCTGTTTCATTATTGCTGTTTCGTTAATCATACTCTCACCTTAT
>JAAEMX010000318.1 GCA_024225035.1 Lentisphaerota bacterium | reverse complement strand
CATCGGCTTCGGTATCCCAGATTTTGACTTGTGGATCAATGATATAAGCTCTACGGCTATTAATGGTTTCTCTGAAAGTAATGGCTTCAGCATCATTAGTATTCGGGCCGTCCAGAATTGTAACCGCATGCAAGCGTTCAGCGGCACTAACTAAAGCTGCAGCAATAGCTGCCTGCTCAGAAAAGCCCGGTGCAATAATTACCCTCGGTTCAACTTTAGCAATGGATTTGGCACTGAGTAAAGCTTTGATTCCAGTGTATGCTCCGGTACCTGAATCCACATCTCCAATAATATTGGAAGTGGTTTCAGCGGCATCGCTGCCCTCAGCAACTCTGATAACCACGACCATGGCACCGGCCTGATCGAAGATGCCCTGCATCGCTTTGTACAGCGTTCCAGCTTTACCCAACTTGGCAGCCTCGGAAAGGCGACCCGCAATTAACACTGGGGTATCCAACGGAAATGTTGTGTCGTCAGCATCTGGAGCAGTACCCACAGCGCCAATAACCGAGCTTTTAACCGTTCTAATGGGACGAACCCCACTATCAATTTCGACTACTTCAACACCATGTAAAAATTGTTCAGGCATGTTTAAATTCCTTATTTTATGAGTTATTCATATACTCGATTAATTCGGCAGTTGTCTTTGAATCAAGAGCGTCTTTCTCCGCCCAGCCGGTTTCGATACAGGTGCGGATGTATTGCACTCCAGCAATGTAAAAAGCGGCGTATTCATCAGCACCTTGTAGCATTACATACTCATTGCCAGCCTTGATTTTATGTGGATAATTTAAAAGCTCTCGCATGTCGTATTCCGCTTTATAATTCATCTGGTTTTCCAGCGAAAGCTTGACGCTTTTATCCTCATATAAGAAGCCGTTTAGAATGTTCTCATCAGTTTCGGCATCAATCTTAGCTTTGAGTAGTTCCAATACTTCCTGCTTTTTACTGGTGTCAGCGACATATTCGTTGCTCGTATCGCTCCATTTGTGATAAGCTGACGGCTGTTGTGGACGTGGTTCATTGCCTTCAGCAACCCACTCTAAGTATTCCTGATAATCAAGATTAGCTGGATTGGTCGGAATAAACGCCCGGTCTTCAAGTCTAATTACGCCATTATTACTAAGCTTGTACATAAATCGTTCTCCTTAAATTTCTGCTGAGACGGAAAATCCGCTAAAGCTACATTGCCCCCAGGAGTTTCCTCTCAGTTCAAACCCATATTTAGTTACTGATTGCACATTAAAATCACCAGAAGGATTTTTAAGAGTTATAGTTGGAGTTGTCCGCATTACGGTAGAAAATAAAATTGAAGTCGAAGTGGGCCCACTATTAGTTGTGCTTTTTTTAGCATCATATAAATAGTGAAAGTTATCTACAGTCCAATAATAATGCTGACACTTTAATAATTCGGTAGTGTAGTTTGGCACTTCAAATACAGTTGCAACTACACCAGATTCAAGTTTGGCCCATGCTATTTCCAACGATTGTCCGTTTTGCGGACTGTTAATTTGAAAACGACTATTAACAGTTGAATTATTGACTGGCAGTGTACCAGTCACAGATACTGTTTGAAACTCATTAGAGTCTGAAATTAATTTAGAAGCAAAAGGGGCGCCAGTCTTATCATACATTGTAATAGAGGCACTGGTTCCTGGACTTTTTTTCAGCATCGCTGAAAAAGTAAACTGAAGCGGTTGGCTTTGATTTAAAACTTCAACCTTTTGGTCCAAAACTGATACTGTAGCAGAGCCAACATCTGCTATTTCAAAGACAAAATTACTTTGCGCATTTTTTATGATATTTGCCCTGCTGGTACCGTCGCTGTCATCAAATATCCACCTATCGGCAGTATAAGTACCTACTAAAACATCGGCGAAATTTTCACCTCTTTGCCAGACTTGAAAACCGCCATTGATCAATAAGTTAGGATTATTGTGATGGACGTTTAGATTACTGGCGTGGGCTGCGACACTACCTGCAGCTTCATATGGGTGTTCATGCGGCGGGGCAAATTTCCCAGGATGTGGCTCCGCTTTTGCTTCATGTTCAATAATCTTTAATTGAGCCGTGCTATTGACATAGTTGCGAGATGCCAGCACCACTGTTGGGTCGATTTTAAGTTCAACACTGGCGGTACTGGCAATCTGCAATACCATACGAATAACCAAGTCCCGACTCGCCCCTTCACTGAGTTGCGGTTTGTAAGTTTCAGGAAAATTGCCGTAAGCAAACAGATTACCGTTACTGTCAAAGAGTCCAACTTCATGCACTGTCCAGCCACCGACATTAGTCGGAATCACCAACTCGGCTATCAGCCAATTTGGGTTTTCAGGGTCAGTGGAAAGACTGTTCAGACTGCCGCGGTAGGCCTCATGAACTAATGCCGTAGCCGTTTCACTCGGCGTAACAGCACTGCCGTTACCGTCACCGACCGCCATGTGCGATAAATTTATGGTTTGCCCAAGGGCTCCGGCATTGGCTAAAGCAGCTTGTCCGACGGTAGTTAATACTGAATAAAAATCCATATCTAAGCACTCCTTTGAAGTATGGTTACAGTGTCACGTTGATAACTGTTACAAATACCAGCATACCAACAGCTTTGCTGGTTAATAGTTTTAGTTACAGGTGGAAAAACAGTAATAACATCGCCAGCAGTAGTACTTATTCCCAAATAGCCCATACCGTCACTGCGTCCGACCAGTTTTAAACTGCTTAGGTGACTGCGAACATTTTTAGTCGCCGCTATTGTTTGCTCGACAAGAGTTTGCTTTGTGGCATCCAAACCGGAAGTACTGATCTCAGCCTCCACCGTAAAGGTGCATGGTTCGCCAACTGGGTTCTGCTCAAACCATTCAACCACTTTTAAGTGATAACCCAGACTGTCAAGAGCTTGACGTAGTGCTCCAATCGTGCCTTTATGAGCATGAATTTCATACTGTTTGGCGATAATCACTCGCTGCTCAGCCTCGCTCCAACTGTCACGCCAGACATCTACGCTCAATGCCCAAGCTAAGTATGGCAGTAATGCTGCGGGACACTTGGCTGGATTCCACAAATCACCAGTTGGTACTGGCACGGTATCCAAGCTTGCTGTCGCGGCTTCTAAGCCAAGTTCTGATTTAGTGGCATTATTGGGCAATAAACTCATTTATGTTTCCACCGTTAAAGTTATGTTCTCTATTAATGGGGCAGCGTTAACCCCGCAAATGATATCAGCACTTGGTGAGCTCAAATTGACCTTTTCAACTCCTGCAGTTTGGTGTAAGGCGGCATAGATACCACTTAAAGCCACCGTAGCTTGCAGTTTAAAGTTAGTTGCCGCATATTCTTTCAAAGCAGCTTCCGCTGCTGCCATCACCAACGCACTGGAGGCACCGCTTTTCAGAGTTAATTCAGCGGTTACGGAATAGCTGATAATTGTAGCAGCCTGTACTGTGACCTGATCAGTTAAAGGTCTGACTTCTTCGGCATTAAGCGCTCTGGCAACAGTTGTAAGTAAATCGCCTGAAGCCGCGCCACCGTTACTGTGGGATAGAATAGTGACAGAGACTTGCCCCGGGCTGGGGCTTGCTGCTGTGACCGCTTTCACATCACCCGAAGCCGACAAAGCGTGAAAGATGTAACTGCCTTCACTGCCAGCAGTAGTAATCGCTTCCAGCGCTAACAAAGTTCGCTTTCTTAAGGCAGTATCGGTTTCGTAGGTTACTGGAGTTGGCGGTTCCGCATCGGGATTAGCTGGAATTACTATTTGCCGCTGAACGTTAAAATTAGCTGCTAAATTTTCGAGATCATTGCCATTCGCGTAGGCCAACATTATTGCCCGACTGGCGTCATTTACTCGCTGTCTAAGCATAAGTTCGCGATACGCCGCCACTTCCAGCACCTTAT
>JAAEMX010000317.1 GCA_024225035.1 Lentisphaerota bacterium | reverse complement strand
CCGTTTGATTCTCCTTTACAAACGACAGGAGTAGTCTCCGTCGCCGTACAAGATAAATCTAAAGACGGTTCAGTAATTGTCGCATCACAAGTAGATGTACAGTTTTTACTATCCGTAACAGTAACTGTATAAGTGCCAGCTGCTAATCCAGTAGCTGTAGTACCAGTTTGCCCATCACTCCAAGCAAAAGTATATCCACCGTTTCCACCATTACCAGAAACAGAAGCTGTACCGTTTGATTCTCCTTTACAAACGACAGGAGTAGTCTCCGTCGCCGTACAAGATAAATCTAAAGTTGGTTCAGTAATTGTCACATCACAAGTAGATGTACAGTTTTTACTATCTGTAACAGTAACTGTATAAGTACCAACCGCTAATCCAGTAGCTGTAGTGCCCGTTTGTCCATCACTCCAAGCGAAAGTATATCCACCGTTTCCACCATTACCAGAAACAGAAGCGGTACCGTTTGATTCTCCTTTACAAACCACAGGAGTAGTCTCCGTCGCTGTACAAGATAAATCTAAAGTTGGTTCAGTAATTGTCACATCACAAGTAGAAGTACAGTTTTTACTATCCGTAACTGTAACCGTATAAGTGCCAGCTGCTAAACCAGTAGCTGTAGTACCAGTTTGCCCATCACTCCAAGCAAAAGTATATCCACCGT
>JAAEMX010000316.1 GCA_024225035.1 Lentisphaerota bacterium | reverse complement strand
TAGTCCTCTTGTCCCATGAACTGATCAAGCTCATCCCGCACGAGCTCAGCCGCTCGCCGGGTCAGCTCCTCATCAAGCAATGACAGATCATCCAAGCCCATCGGCCCCGTCAGTTCTGGAGGGATGCCGATGGCCGCCCACTGGAGAAGCATTTGGAAATTGGATGCGGGGCCAGACACGACTAGATCCCAAACGGGTCAGTTGTAGGCGAAGGTCTCATCACCGGTGGCGGCGAGGCGGGTGTTGCCGTAGATGAGGTTGGTGTTGTTGGTGTCGGTCCAGGTGATGATTTGGGGTATCGACCGGTTGTTGTCCTGGCTGAACCCTGTGGTTTCGACACTGGTTCCGTCATCGAAGGCGACTTCGACGAGCTGGCCGTCGTGGTCATAGGTGCGAGTCCGCCTCCAGCGCATCACGCAAGTACTCGCGAAAGTTCGGAGTCATCTGGTCCGCAAGACACCGAGTGTGTACCCACAGAACCATTCGGGTCTGCTGCCGCCACTGTGACAGTCTCAGGCGGACCCCGTCGCCCCTGGCTCCCTCGGTGGTCGTCAGTCCGCAGAATGCGCAGACTGCTACTTGCGCGGCCTCGCCGTCTGAATCAACCGGCAGATCTGTCACGGGATGGACCAACGGCCAGAAGCGACTTCACCGGCCACCGCTGTGGCGGTCGAGGAAGAAACCGATATCACGACGTCCGTTCCGACTCTGAAGATCGCTACAGCCCTATTGGTCGACGAGATGTGCGGGGGTCGCGTGATGGT
>JAAEMX010000315.1 GCA_024225035.1 Lentisphaerota bacterium | reverse complement strand
CTAGCAGGCTGCTGAAGAAGCCCCTCCTCGGCCGAGCACCGACCAAGCTCCCGCTCGCGTTGCCCGTTTGGGCGACGCCGAAGCCGTCCATGAGTCAAAGAGCGGCTCCGGTCAGAGGCTGACCGAAGGAGCGAGGCGGGTGATGCGGAGGAGGTTGAAGGTGGCGGCGGCCATGCGGCCTGCGAAGTCGGTTCTTCGTCTGCCGCGGAAGCGGCTGCGTCTCAGCCCGCCGATCTGCTTGGCCCAGCCGAAGATGGACTCGATGAAGCGTCGTCGGCCGATGCTGATGGCGTAGCCGGTGTGGCGGGTGGTCCTGCCGTCGATGGCTGAGTACCGCTTCTTCTGGGCGACGTGCGGTGTGACCTGCAGGGCCCGGCAGTCGGCGACGAAGTCGCGCGTGTCGTAGCCAGCGTCGGCTGCCACCGTCAGCCGGCGCTTGTGGGCCCGGCGCTTCCGCAGACGCTTCAGCATCTTGTTGGCGGCTCGGCGCTCCGCGTAGCCGTTGGCCTCGGTCACCTCGAAATCGACGATGAGGCCGTTGCGGTTTTCCATGAGCGCGTGGCCCATGAAGCAGAGCTTGGCCTCCTTGCCCTTGCCCTTTCGGTACAGCTTCGCCTCGGGGTCCGTCTTCGACTCGTGCGTCTGGTTGCTCCGCTTGCTGCCCTTGAAGTCGGAGAAGCCGTTGTTGTCCGAGTCGTCGTCGTCCTTCGGCCGGAAGCTCTTCATCGACGCCCAGGCCTCGATGAGTGTCCCGTCCACCGAGAAGTGCTCCTCGCTCAACAGGTGACGCTCTCTGGCGAGCGCCACCGTCATGCCCAAGAACCGGTCGGCGACCTCGTGGGTCATCAGTCGCTCCCGGTTCTTCGTGAACACCGTCGGCGCGAACGCCTTGTCGGTCATGTCCATGTCCAGGAACCAGCGAAACAGCATGTTGTAGCCGAGCTGCTCGCAGAACTGACGCTCGCTGCGGACCGAGTACAGCGCCATCAGCACAACCGCCTTCAACAGGCGCTCGGGCGGGATCGACGGTCGGCCGTCGGCCGAGTACATGGCGTCGAACTCCGGCGACAGGTCCCGAAGGATGCCGTCCACCAGGGGCTTGAACTTACGGAGCGGATGCCGGGCCGGGACCAGAGACTCCAAAGAGACCAAGGCCAACATCGAGGGCTGGGAACGTGACTTGCCGCGCATGCCCAGATGATCTCACGCAGGCGCTTGGCCGTCGATCGCTGGATCAGGACTTCTTCAGCAGCCTGCTAGGG
>JAAEMX010000314.1 GCA_024225035.1 Lentisphaerota bacterium | reverse complement strand
GTAGCAGGGTCTGAGATCCTGGTAAACCTTTCCGGCCTTCAACTGGTCACGATACATGCCTGCCAGGTAAAACATGGAACGCTCGGGGTAAAAAGCCTGGTATTTCACCTGCATTTCCACATTCAGCCAAGTGTCCGCAGTCTCATCCCTGACACGCAGATCAAGTATTCCCTGTTTGTCAGCCTTGTATTTCTTTATGTCAAAAGGATTCAGTATCCGGATATCTCTGAATCCCGGTTCAGTACTGCCATATCCGACTACCGCATTCAGAACAGAGGCTATGGGCCCGACTTGCTCCTGCCTGCCGAAAACCCACCTGAAAGCAACGTCATTATACAGATATATTTTCACTTTTAAACCTACCGTTTCAGGTTGCAAATATTATAAGAAAGGACAATCCCTTCTTGTCTGAAAACCGCAGAAGTTCTCCGAATCTTCTGTCAATGATAATTCATTCCGATTCTTTTTGTCAAGCCGTTAATCGGTCTGTGCATTTCTGTTCGGATTATTCATCAGCGATACTCTTCTTTTCGTTTTCCAATCATTTTTGATGATAAGGAGTCCGGGGATCAGTCAGCAACTTCTTTCTTTTCAATTTGCTGTCTCTACTTTTAAAGATTCGCTTTAAATCTTCATACCCGGGCAAATCTTCTCCCTTTTCCTTTTTCAAAGGCGGATAACGGACTTTCGGGTTCTGATTTTCGGGAAAATACAGCAGTTTTTTTAAGTTCTCAATATGAGATGACTTATCCCATCCCTGTTTATCTGTTTTTTTACCAGTTTCTTTTTCAGTCCGTTTACCACTCCCAACTTGTTTGTATTATTTGCGCTCTTTGTGTTCTGTTCCGTCACATAAAGGTTCTGCCTACCACTCCCAACGTAGTGATTTTTCTTTGTGTTATGATTGCTTTTGTTCCGTCACATAAAGGTTCTGCCTACCACTCCCAACTAATTGGCTTGTCAAATTGGACGTGCAAATCGTGTTCCGTCCAATAAAGGTTCTGGCTACCCCTCCCAACGTCTTATGTGTCTTCCCCCCCCCGCAGTTGGAGTTCCGTCACATAAAGGTTCTGCCTACCACTCCCAACATCCAATG
>JAAEMX010000313.1 GCA_024225035.1 Lentisphaerota bacterium | reverse complement strand
GAATGCCAAGCAGTTTCGTGATAGCTTCGTTATTATACATTTGAAAGGACTCCTTTTTATTTTTCGTGTTAACGGGAGTCCTTTCTTTATCTTTATTCCCAGATGTTGTCAAGCCTCATCCACTAAAATCCCGAAAGAGCCTAAATTATTTAGTTCCGCTACTATTGGCAATTGTGCTATAAAAAACCGCACTGTCAGATCCGCAACATATGAAGGAATGGGAACCCTTAAAGGCTTTAACACTCCTGAACTCACAGAAAAAATGCGGGAGCTGGCAGCCAATAATGTAGGCTTAATAATCAGTGGTCACACCTACGTATCTCCGGAAGGTAAATCAACCAGTCATAAAATCGGCGCAGACCGTGACGAAGTTATTCCTGGACTTAAGGAAATGACTCTTGCTGTCCATGACGAAGGCGGCAAAATTTTTATGCAGCTCGCTCACGGTGGTGGTCAGCTTATGTCATCAGATCCGGGAATTGGCCCATCAGCATACAGCTCTGACGGAAAAAGACCGCCGTGCAAGGAAATGACAGAAGCCGATATCAAACGCGTAATAAAAGCCTTTGGTGATGCAGCCATAAGAGCTAAAAAGGCTGACTTTGATGGTGTTCAGATTCATGCTGCTCACGGTTACCTGCTATCAGAATTCCTTTCTCCATACTACAACAAGCGTACAGATAATTACGGCGGTTCCATCGAAAACCGTGCTCGTATAGTGATGGAAGTTTATGCTGATGTTCGCTCAAAAGTAGGCAAAGATTACCCGGTTGCTATCAAAATCAATTCCAGAGATTTTGTTAAAGACGGCCTTACTCTAGATGACAGCATGACAGTCTGCAAAATGCTTGAAGAAGCAGGGCTTGACGCCATAGAACTTAGCGGCGGTGTTCTCGCCGAAAACGGCGGACGCAACCCTGCCCCACAGGGAGACTTAAAACCAGAGCAAGAAATTTATAATCGTGAAGAAGCACTACGATTCAAAACTGAAATAAATATCCCTTTGATATTAGTAGGAGGTATTCGCTATTTCGAAACTGCTGAAAAAATTATCGCTGACGGTATGGCAGATTTTGTCTCGTTTTGTCGTCCGCTGATAAGAGAGCCAGATTTGATTCATCGCTGGCAGAATGGTGATCATTCGAGAGCAAAGTGCATATCATGCAATTTATGCTTCAGGCCTGTTTTCACAGGAAAAGGTTTATATTGCGAACTTGAGGCACGGCTTCGCAGGAAGCAGAAAAAATAATTACTGATTAATAAATTTAGGTGATTTAAACTTCATCAAACGGCATAGAAAGGCACGAAATTTTCGTTCGTTGCTTCGCATATGCTGCTTGAAATATAAATTTGCAGTCAGAGTGAAACCTTTATTACGAATAAAATACATCTTACCCATATAGCGCTCAGGGTACTCTATATTTGCTACTTTGATCCTATCACTTGGATCCGCAACCGAAGTCCAGCCAACATCAATATCACCAACTTTCATAGTGATGAGCTTGGCATCGGCTTCTTCATCAAGGAATACACTTGAAGATTGTTTTATAAATTCAGTGAAAGGATAACTCGGCGCAAATAGTCGGTTGTCCTTTACTCTTACCACACCGCGATAACCCCCTTTGGGACCAGTAAGATGATAGAGTGTAGAATAAGAACTGCTTATTTTGTTCATTGACCAGCCGGAAGGCTGTTCGTCACTGAATTCGATTACTGCGAGACGCCTGTTCTGTCCTAAACCAATCAGCAGAACGGACGCTAGCAAAAAAATTACCGCAAATAAAACCCGCATGTCTTCTCTCCCCTATAAAGTAAGCAGATTTTCCTTTTGGAGTCTTTCACTAAACCGCTTTTGAGCTTAAAAATCATTTTTAAAAGCCATTAGTTTGTGTAAAATGCTAATCTCCCTATAAGGGGTAAGGTAAAACGGCAAAAATTAAATGCAAACAAAAAAAATTAAAATTTCATTAAACATTGAAACAATAACATCTTGCCAAAATGATATTGTCTTATTTTAGAAGCGGCGGTGCATTCTCTGCTGTTTTATCTTAGGCTCTTCAAGGTACAGAGAATACCACAGCTCACCAAGACCTGAGTTCGAGAAATGTTTGACTTTGCCGTTAGCAAGCTTTTCACGATTCTCTACAATGGTAGAATTATCAGTCTTCTTGCGGGCTGCAGTAAGCAATTCAAACGCTTTATCGGCTTCTCCCTGCTTTACCAGAATCCAGGAATAAAGTCCGTAGAGCAAAGCACTGTTTTCACCTTTGCAATGTTTGACCTTCTTACGAAAGAATTTTTCCAGCTTAGGATCATTCTTTTTGTACATACGAGCCAGCTTAAAAGCAATAGCACGAGGGTCAAACAAAAGACATCCTGGAAGCAGTTCATCGACTTTAGCAAAATCACGAATCTGATAATACAGCATCATTCGCATTGTAGTAATCTGCTTTTTAAGCAGGATATTCCATTTAAAAAACTTTTCCATTGCCCCGGTCGCATTAATAGCTTCCTGCACAGCAGCAGCTTGCTCTTTTTCCAGAGTTTTCTGAACAGATTTGACATTAGCACCGGGACGGTTCTGAAAAGCGTTCATTTTACGATTGATTTTAGCCTGAGCACTAGCCATAATTTCCTGAATGGAAGCATTGACCTTATTTACCTTACGCCTGATCAGCAAACCAATTACGATCCAGCAAACTGCAAAAACTACGACACCGTTAAACACACACCAGACAGTAGTCAAGTCAAAAGAACTCGCAAAACCTGCCGCAACCGCTATAATCAGCGATATGAATAAAGTCAACATCTGATTCTTCCTCTATATATTATTTATTCCTGAAATAAAGAAACGTTTATTTCCGTCTATTTTTCTTTTTCTGTTTTTTCTTAAGCTTGGCAAGGTGTCTTTTCTTATCCTTGTCTTCCTTGGAAAGCCCAGCCGGACCAAGTCCAAGGCCAGCCATGCTGCCGCCGGGAGCTGTAGCCATATCGCCAAATCCACCCATACCGGCGCCTCCGCCTCCGCCTCCACCGCCGAACATGCGGCTGAGAAGACCTGTCTTTTTCATCATTTTACGCATCTGATTAAACTGCTTAACCAAGCCTGATACCTGCTCAAGAGAGTTACCACTACCTTTGGCAATACGTTTACGGCGTGAAAAGTCGATTGAATCCGGATTTTCACGTTCGTGTGGAGTCATTGATAAAATGATTGCCTCGATGCGATTAAAGTGCTTGGAGTCAATACTGCCAACCGCTTTGCTCATATCCCGTCCGCCGGGGAGCATTTTCAAAATACTTTCAGCTCCGCCAAGCTTGGATATCTGTTTAATCTGAGCCAAAAAGTCATTAAAATCAAACTGATTTTTCTTAAGTTTTTTCTTGAGTTTTTCCGCTTCCTGAATGTCAATCTCTTCTGCGGCTTTTTCAACCAGTGATACCACGTCTCCCATACCGAGAATACGTGAAGCCATGCGGTCAGGGTAAAATATTTCAAGATCCTGAACTTTTTCACCAGTACCGATAAATTTGACCGGACATCCGGTTACTTTGCGAATAGAAAGTGCTGCGCCACCACGGGCATCACCATCCAATTTAGTCAACACCAACCCGGTTAGACCAAGCGCCTTATGAAAATGATCAGCAACTGAAACCGCTTCCTGACCAAGAGCTGCGTCAGCCACAAGCAGGATTTCTTCAGCACGAGAAGCCTGACTCACACGAACCAGTTCCTGCACCATGTCCTGATCGATCTGCAAACGACCAGCTGTATCCACAATCACAACTTCAATATGCTCAAACTTTGCTTCTTCAACAGCGTTAGCTGCGATTTGAGCCACATTCGGATTGCCGCGTTCCGAGTAAACCGGAATATCAATTTCACGACCGAGAACTTCAAGCTGGTCAATCGCTGCCGGACGATATACGTCACCGGCTACCAGCATAACTTTTTTCTTCTGTTTTTTCAGACTGAGTGCAAGCTTTGCAGAAGTAGTAGTTTTCCCTGAACCATGCAAACCTACCATCATAATAACAGTAGGAGTTGACGGAAGATTCAGCGGTACTTCGCCCTCTCCCATCAGTTTTACAAGCTGGTCATTTACAATTTTAACCACTTGTTGGCCAGGCGTAATGCTTTTGATTACTTCCTGACCGACACAATCGGCTTTAACAGTATCAATAAAATCTTTCGCAACTTTCAGATTGACATCAGCTTCAAGCAGAGCCAACCTGATCTCACGCATTGCTTCGCTGATATTGGCTTCCGAAAGACGGGCCTGTCCGCGCAGTTTGCGAAACGTTTCCTGTAATTTATCGCTAAGTGAATCAAACATAACCGTGTAATTTCCAGTCCTTTCCGCGTCCGTTGTGTTTCAGAACCAAGCCCTCCGGCTATTGCCGGATTATTACTCCGAACGATCCAACATATGCTATATTAGGTTCCCAAAAAGTAATCAATATTAAAGCTTCTAATATAGTCGCTTATATTTCAAAATCAACAACATTAAAGCTATAAATTGACTAGCAGACCAACAATCTTTAAAGGAAATCATTACTTAAGTAATAATATCATTAAGAAAAACGCCTCTAATAAGTTGTTTTTACCGCAATTACTGGTAGATTTATTATTTTGAAATCATTTGCAATATCATAACTTATACGAAACATAAAATGGGGTACAACCATGCGCAGTGACATAATGAAAAAAGGTAATGAACGCGCACCGCACCGGTCCCTGATGATGGCGACCGGAATAAAACCTGAAGACTTCAGTAAACCATTTATCGGAGTATGTAACTCCTATACAAATATAGTCCCGGGTCATGTCCACCTTAAACAGGTCGGCGAATTGATTTGCGAAGAAATCCGCAAAGCCGGCGGCATTCCATATGAATTTAACACAATAGCCATATGTGACGGCATTGCCATGGGACACAACGGCATGAAATACTCCCTGCCCAGCCGTGAACTTATTGCAGACTGCGTCGAGTCAATGGGCAAAGCTCATCCTTTTGATGCCATGATCTGCATTCCAAACTGTGACAAAATAGTACCTGGTATGCTCATGGGTGCAATGCGCCTCGACATTCCGACCATTTTTGCATCAGGCGGCCCTATGGCTGCTGGAAAAACTGCAGAAGGAAAAGTTTCCGACCTGATCACAGTTTTTGAAGGCGTCGCCGGACACAAGGTTGGCAATATCAACGATGAGCAACTGCAAAACCTCGAATGTACTTCCTGTCCGGGCCCAGGCTCATGCTCAGGAATGTTTACCGCTAACAGCATGAACTGCCTCTGTGAAGCACTAGGTATTGCCCTTCCCGGTAACGGTACTATTCTGGCTGTGGCTGAAGAACGTAAAAAACTTTGGAGGCAGGCAGCGAAAAGAGTTGTTGAAATGGCTTTGGACGGAGCTCCGACTGCTAAGGATTTTGCAACAGAGACTGCATTCCGCAATGCTTTGGCTCTTGATATGGCAATGGGCGGCAGCACCAATACTGTCCTGCATACTCTTGCTGTTGCAAACGAAGCCGGAACAAATCTGGACATCAAAAAGCTGGACGAAATTAGTCGGAAAACTCCGAATATCTGTAAAGTTTCTCCATCCAGTGATTACCATATTGAAGATGTTGCCAAAGCCGGTGGCATCATGGCAATTATAAAAGAAATCAGCAAAAAGCCTGGTACTATTGATACCTCGGCCCCAACCGTCTCCGGCAAAACACTGGGCGAACAGCTTGAAGCAGCCCCTGCCCCGGACGGCGAAGTTATCCATACTCTTGAAAACGCCTACAGCAAAGACGGCGGACTCGCTATTCTGTTCGGCAACCTGGCCGAAAACGGCTCTGTTGTAAAAACAGCTGGAGTTGCAGCTCCAATGATGGTACACCGTGGCCCTGCTGTTATTTTTGAAAGTCAGGAAGACGCCTGCGACGGTATCATGGAAGGCAAAGTAAAAGCTGGAGACGTTGTCGTTATTCGTTACGAAGGTCCTAAAGGCGGCCCCGGCATGCAGGAAATGCTGGCTCCTACCAGTTATATCATGGGACGTGGCCTTGGTGAAAAAGTAGCCCTTATCACTGACGGACGTTTCAGCGGTGGTACTCGCGGCGCCTGTATCGGTCACATCAGCCCTGAAGCCGCAGCAGGCGGCATCATCGGCCTGGTAGAAGAAGGCGATATGATCAGCATCGACATTCCTAACCGCAAGCTGGAACTGGAAGTCTCTGACGAAGTTCTTGCTGAGCGCCGCAAAACATGGAAACCACTTGAGCCTAAAATCAAGACTGGCTGGCTGGCACGCTATGCAATGGCAGCAACCAGTGCTGATACAGGCGGCGTTCTCCGGGTTCCGGAAAACAACTAAGCTTGTTTTGCTTGATACTAAAAAATGCCGAACACTTAAAGTGCTCGGCATTTTTTTATCCATAACATATAAAAACGATAAACTTCAAAAACTAAAGCCGTGGATAGCCCACAGGCTGTGAAAGAACTACTCTCACATTTTTCGGCAGATCCAATTTTTTTGCCAGCTGATTTCTGTCAAGCCAACCGCAAACGACAGTAGCCAAATCATTTGAAGCAGCAAAAAGATAAACATTCTGACTTATCAAACCAGTATCAACCGCTGCATAAAATTTAGCATGAGCATGCCCCCCTTTTCCAAACTTGCTCAAATCAGACACATAAACAAAAATAAGCGGCACAGTCTTATGAAATTCCTGAGCCCCGCAAAATTGTCTAAGATCATCGCTTTTCTTCTGAACAAGCTTATTAGCTTTGGCATCATAAACATAAACGCCGGAATGCATAACTACGTACAGAGAAATATCCTGCTTATTCAAGGCACTTGGAGCAGTACGTTTACCGTCAGGACGGTTGATTCCCCACGCTGCCCATAGTAGGTTTGACAATACTTGAGGCGGCAACATTTTGGGAGAAAATCTTCTGAAAGTTTTACGTTTAGCCAGACATTCCATCAGTGGTTTTCCGCCTTTCTTTTCAGGAGAAGGCAGTTTTATATCCTTTGCGAAAACAGCGGAAGGGAAAGCCATCAAAGCAACAACAAGTAAAGCTATAAGTTTCTTCATTAGTCAACTCCGTCTTTGAATTCTATGAGATGATTAATTATTTAATAACACCCAGTTCTTTCAGATCTTCTTCGAGTTCTTTTGCATCATATGCTTTTGCTGCGCGCCACTTTTCATCATACATCAAGGTTGGCACTGCCCAATCCTGTCCACCATTGGCCTCAATTACCATTTGCATAATATCCTTCGGCTGCGCCTCAATATCATGGTAATAATATTTAATTTTATGATCGTCAAGCCATTTCAGCGTATCACGGCTATGCGGGCACCATTCAGCAGCATAAACATGCAAAATCTTCATAATATATCTCCCGATATAGAATTATTGTTGCACTCCCACGCAATGATAACCTATAGTTGCTAAACAAAAATAGCAACCCCATTTATACCACAAAAAAGCGAGGTTGAACGGAAATAACCGTCAACCTCGCGGTAAAAGCAAAAATTAACAATAAAAGCTATTCATTTTACCACCCGGCAGTGGCCTTAGGATAATCAGCCGTTTTGGGTTTTGGGGAATTTTTTTCAGCAGGACGACAAATATACCCTGGTTTAAACTCAGTTGAAGGCTTCAAGGCTTTGGCTTTGCTGAATCTCGGAGCTACAGAGATAATCACAATTTTACCAATTTGTTTTTCCTGTCTACCTAAAAACTCCTTAGTATCAGGGTCAATCAAATCACCTCCAAGCTTAAAAACTTCATAAATCTGTCCTTTTTTCATCCCTGCGCCAAGCCCACGATTGAGCACAATATTGTTACCATTATTTGTCATCGTAACAACTTTTAAAGGGAAAATACTGTCAAGAATAGCATTGCCGATACTGTTGACTGTTGTATTAAACAAGTAATTTCTAAAATCCATAAACGTCCAGTCACGGCGGTCTTTTCTCGGGACTTTTGCACGCACGTCGTCACTTGTGAGTTTATTTTCTTCCTGTCCGGAAAATACTATTTTACCGCTTTTGATCTCTATAATTCTGTACTGGACTTTAATCTTGGCAACCACACGAATAAGGTTTTCACCAGTAATTTTTAAATGCTCCTGCCTTACCAAATACTCTAATCTATCAACTGTGCCAACAACCAGATAATCCGCTACCAGCAATTTGCCAATACGTTTTTCCTGTCCGGGCTTTGCCCAATCTGATTCAGTAAGTTTATTTTCCTCAATTAAGCGACGAATATAATCACGTTCAAGCACATCAAATTTTCTTGAACTCACTAAAAAATTAATCAGTTGATCAGACAAATCCCTTACTTCAACTTTAGTACTGATTTTAATATTTTTATTATTTGCTTCGATATTAAATATTTTCCCAGACTGAGTCGTAAATGGCAGAACAGCTAGCTTAGGCCGGTCTGCTGCTTTTACTAATACTGCCGCGCAAGTAGATATAGTAACCGCAAGTATTAACTTTTTAATCATCGTTCTTTCCTTTTTCAGAAGTTTTAATGGTGATCCTTAAATCATAAAAGACAAGATCACAAGTTTTTACCTATCCTTAGCTCTAAATTTTAAATATTTTCAGGCAATCTTATAATTAGTCCTGCGAAACAAGCAGCTTCGTTACAAAACACCACGACTATCTCTCAAAAAACTTAAAACCAAGCGCTATTTTACTTCAATTGAAAAACAACAAAGTAAATATATATCTTCGTCGTTTGAGCATACAAGGGCACCCTCCATAAAAAACATAAAAAATAAGATAAATATTCCTTCACCATTTTCAGCAAAGTGCCTTAATAGAAAAATCGATATATTTTCAAATACTTTACGCAAAAAATATTCGCTCACGTCATAAAAAAACCGGCGAGCCATTAGACTCGCCGGTTGAATAATCACATTTGCCGCCTTACGACGGCATGTATTCAGAAAAACTGATTACATGAGTTTGCCAAGGCTCTTGAAGAAAGCCATACGGCGTTTTGCATCCTCTTCAGCAGCTGCAAATACAGCTTCAGCTTCCTGAGGAGCAGTTTTGAGCAGAGCAGTGTAACGACGTTCGCTGCGGATAAATTCCTGGAAGTCTCCAGTAGGCTCTCTAGTTTCCCACTTGAACGGTTTTTCGTTCTGAGGATTGAAGCGATATAGAGGCCAGTAACCACAGTCTACAGCGCGTTTTTCTTCAACCTGGCTCTTCATCATGTTAATGCCGTGAGCAATACATGGAGAGTAAGCCATAACGATTGAAGGACCGTCGTAAGCTTCAGCTTCGGCGATAGCCTGCAGTGTCTGGTTACGATTAGCGCCCATCGCGATAGAGGCAACATAAACATCGCCGTAGCTCATGCACATGAAACCAAGGTTTTTCTTGGTGTGGCGCATACCGCTGTTAGCGAATTTAGCAACAGCACCGATCGGAGTAGCTTTAGAAGCCTGACCACCAGTGTTGGAGTATACTTCAGTATCCAGAACGAGGATATTGACGTTACGGCCAGAAGCCACAACATGGTCAACGCCACCGTAACCGATATCGTATGCCCAGCCGTCACCACCGAGAATCCAGACTGACTTGTCAACGAAGTAGTCTTTGAGTTCCAGTACTTTTTCAATGACAGCTTTAGCTTCACCAGTTGCTTCTTTAACAGCCTTAGGCAAAAGCATGCCAACAGCACGCTGTGCAACTTTAGCTGCTTCATCAGTGTTGTCCCACATTTCAAGACATTTACCGAGAGCATCTTTAAGATCAGAGTTAACGCCCAGCTCGAGAGCATGGTTTACGTTACTCTTGAGCTGCTTACGGTTAGCATCTACAGCAAGGCGCATACCAAAACCGTATTCAGCATTGTCTTCAAACAGGCTGTTACCCCAAGCTGGGCCACAACCGTTTTTGCTTTCGCAGTAAGGAATAGTCGGGAAAGTACCGCCGTAAATTGAAGAACAGCCAGTAGCGTTCGCAATAATCATGCGCTCACCAAACAGCTGAGATACCAATTTCACGTATGGAGTCTCACCACAACCAGCACAAGCACCGTTGAATTCAAACTGCGGAGTCAGGAACTGTGATCCTTTGACAGTGTTGGCAGCTACGCCGTCAAGCACGTTGTCAGGAAGTTTGCTGAAGAATTTATAATTGGCAACTTCACCAGCGTCACGCTCATCCTGAAGAGCAGAAAATTCAAGAGCTTTAGTCTTAGCCGGGCAAGTTTCAATACAAACGCCACAACCAGTACAGTCATTAACATAAACCTGAATGCGATATTTCAGATCACGGTCATTCTTAGTCTTAGAGCCCAGAGTAACAAAAGTTTCCGGTGCGTTTTCGAGGTCTTTAGGATCAACCTGTTTTGCACGGATAACAGCGTGAGGACAAGACATTACACACTGATTACACTGGATACAGTTTTCCGGCAGCCATTTTGGAACGTGCGGAGCGATACCGCGTTTTTCCAGGCAAGTGGTGCCGATCGGCAGAGTACCGTCAAAAGACATCTTTGAAACCGGAATATCATCACCTTTGAGGTGCATGATAGGCTCGATGATATCTTTAGCAAAGTCGCTCGCGTCATCAGAAATGAGTTTTGGAGCAACGTATGATTCTTTGATGTCAGCAACGCTGGCAGGAGCTTCAACTTTCTGCATCCCTGCGAGAGCATTGTCAACAGCTTTACAGTTCATCTGGATGATATCGTCACCTTTCCTCTTGAAAGTCTTTTCGATAGCTCCCTTAATGTAACCGATAGCTTCATCCTGAGGAATGATGTTAGCCAGAGCAAAGAAACAAACCTGCATAACAGTGTTAATGCGGCTTCCAAGGCCAACGCTTTCAGCAATCTTCAGAGCGTTAACTGTGTAGAAGTTAATGTTTTTGTTGATAATAGCTTCCTGAGTACCGCGATCGAGGTGATTGAACACTTCGCTGGCGTCAAACTCAGAGTTCAACAGGAAAGTACCGCCTTCTTTCAGGCTGCCAACCATGTCGTAACGGCCGATATAGGCCGGATTATGACAGGCAACGAAATTTGGAGCGGTGATAGTGTATTCAGCTCTAATCGGCTTGTCACCAAAACGCAGGTGGGAAACAGTGATACCGCCTGATTTTTTGGAGTCGTAAACGAAATAAGCCTGAGCGTATTTGTCAGTATGGTCACCAATGATTTTGATGGAGTTCTTATTGGCACCAACAGTACCGTCAGAACCAAGTCCCCAGAACATGCACTCAATAGTAGCTTCACTGGCAACGTCGATGATTTCATCAACCTTAAGAGAAAGGTTGGTAACATCGTCATTGATACCGATAGTGAAGTTTGAAGTGCAAGCACCGTCGAGGTGTTTGAATACGGTGTTAACCATGCTCGGAGTAAACTCTTTACTTGACAGACCGTAGCGACCACCGATAACAGTGATGTCTTTACCGGCAAGAGTAGCTTTGACGTCAATATAGAGAGGTTCGCCAAGGGCGCCAGGCTCTTTAGTTCGGTCCAGAACAGCGATTTTCTTGCAAGTAGCAGGAATAGCGTCGATGAATGCATCAGCATAGAACGGACGATAGAGACGAACTTTGATAGCGCCGACTTTTTCGCCTTTAGCAGTCAAGTATTCAATAGTTTCATCGATAGTTTCGCAACCTGAACCCATAGCGATGATAACTTTTTCTGCATCAGGAGCACCAACGTAGTCAAACAATTTGTATTTGCGACCAGTCAGTTCGCCAACTTTGTCCATGTATTTCTGAACAATCTGTGGCAGTGCATCATAATATTTATTAACAGTTTCGCGACCCTGGAAGTATACGTCAGGATTCTGAGCACCAACTTTACAAATTGGTTTTTCAGGACGCATTGCACGGTCACGGAAGCGCTCAACATATTTCATGTCAAGCAGAGATTTCATGTCGTCATAATCAACAGCTTCGATTTTGGCGATTTCGTGTGAAGTACGGAAACCATCGAAGAAGTTAATGAAAGGTACTTCGCCTTCCAGAGTTGAAAGATGTGCAACCATTGCCAAGTCGTGAACTTCCTGGATTGAATTTGCGGACAACAATGCAAATCCAGTGTTACGAACAGACATTACGTCGGAGTGATCTCCAAAGATAGACAGTGCCTGAGCAGCCAGAGAACGAGCTGATACATGGAACACTGAAGGGATCATTTCACCGGCAATTTTGTGCATATTAGGGATCATCAATAACAAACCCTGAGATGCGGTAAAAGTAGTTGTCATAGCACCAGCGCTCAAAGAACCGTGAACGGCTCCGGCAGCACCAGCTTCGGACTGCATTTCGACAACGTCTACTTTTTGACCGAACATGTTCTTAGCATCTACGCTGGCCCAGGTATCCGCGTACTCACCCATCGGAGAAGAAGGGGTAATCGGATAGATGGCGGCCACTTCACTGAAAGCGTAGGCTACGTAGGAGGCGGCATAATTGCCGTCTACTGTCATCATTTTTTTAGCCATTTTGACCTCCGTTATATTGGAACTAAAAATATTAAAGGCAAACAATTCCTATTCTCATTCAAGACACTCGAAAAACATATTTGCAATAAACAAAAGGCTTTCTGAGAAAACCCCATTCTGGCAATCTACACTATATTTGGGGTTTTTCAATTAATTGAATATAAAAATATCTATTGATTATCGCATTATTTTTTCAAGCAACTTGAAACTATACCTGCTTCACAAAAAAAAGTGCTTAAGACTTCAGGCAGTCCAGCACTAAAATACGTATTTCGTATAAAACATTATTAATATATACGCTTTTGGGAAACAATTCACTAAAATATATTAGAATTTAATAAAATTCAAATAAACATCTAATATTTCAATAATAGTAAATTCGCTTTTAAACACACCATATTTACAATTAAAATTGTCTATTGAAACAATCAGGTATTGACAAAAATACAATAACAGTGTTTATTACACTTTGTTTAATAGATTAACAAAGCAAATACGTTCAAATTTTATAATGCAAAAGGAGCTATCATGAGCGTTCCTCTTTCAATTGACCTCAAGGGCAAGGTTGCTGTAGTAACTGGCGGCGGTGGTGTCCTGTGCGGCTACATGGCAAAGGCCCTGGCCGAATGTGGAGCAAAAGTTGCAATACTGGACCTGCGCGAAGAAAGCGCACAACAAGTTGCAGATGAAATCAAGGCTGAAGGCGGCGAAGCTATCGGAATCGCAGCCAATGTACTTGAGTACCCAAGTCTGGAAGCTGCTGAAAACCAAATATGCGAATTGTATGGCCCATGCGATATCTTGATCAACGGCGCCGGAGGCAATCATCCTAAAGGAACTACTTCCAAAGAATATTTATTTAAAGAAGACCTCAAAGAACAGGTTGAGGGAATCACAACATTCTACGACCTGGACCCTGCAGGAGTAGGTTTCGTATTTAACCTCAACTTCCTCGGCACACTGCTCCCAACTCAGATTTTTAGCCGTAAAATGGCGGGAAAAGATGGTGGAGTTGTCCTCAATATATCATCAATGAATGCCTTCACACCGCTTACCAAAATTCCGGCATACAGCGGCGCAAAAGCAGCTATCAGCAATTTCACTCAATGGCTGGCAGCACATATGTCCAAGGTTGGAATTCGCGTCAACGCAATTGCGCCAGGATTTTTTCTGACCAATCAAAACCGTGCTCTGTTAACTAACGAAGACGGTTCACTTACTGCTCGCGGTGAAACCATTATTTCACACACTCCTATGGGCCGCTTTGGTGACCCCGAAGACCTTTTAGGCACCCTGCTCTGGCTGGTTGACAACAAAGCTTCCGGATTTGTCAACGGCACCACAATTCCTGTCGATGGTGCTTTTTCAGCATTTTCAGGAGTTTAATATACTTGCAGATTTATACGAGAGACCGAAGTTTTTCTCCGGTCTTTTTTTTGCCGTCACTCAGCAGCCGGAGGCAACGGATTACCGGGAGCAATTCTGGTAAGATTGTCTTTCAAAATCCAGCCATCAGAACCATTGCTGATTATGCGCAGCCAGTCAAATCGCTCTTCAACAATATTAACCTTTGAACCGGGACGCAAATGCGCCAGCTGTCTACCTGAAGATTTGGACGGCAACGAATACAGCTCTGCGTTGCTGGAAGTAATCACAGCGTTTGATTCACTATATGGGCCTAACTGTTCAGTGATCAAAGCAGAAATACACGCTGTAAAAACAATTCCGCAGAGACCCAACAGAATAACCATTTTATTAGCAGTCAGCTTGCGTCTGAACGCCAGAACAATTCCAGCACCAGCCCAGGCAAACATTGCAATCAGAAACCATTGATCCGGGCGCAGTGAATTACGAGTGGATATAACCAATTCCTGAGGATTTCTTGCAGTATCAGCTAGAGGTTGATAGAACTTACGCCTGACATAATTCAGTTTATCGATAATGGCATCATCATCCGGATTGAGAAGCCGAGCCCGCTCAAAACAAACCAAAGCTCCAGCATCATCACCTTCCTGACTCAAGCAGTTTCCAAGGTTGTACAGCAAAGCCGGATCAGGTTTTGTACTGTCAATGCGGCTACGGAAAAATTTAGCAGCAGCAGAAAAATCACCATTATAATAAACTTCAGCAGCTTCATCTAAGGTTGCCGGTAATTTTTTCTCTGCCTGTTTATTGACAGTTTTTTCGGCAGCCTGCAGCGCTGGCACAGTTAAAAACATCAGTAAAAATATGCCCAAAGTTTTTATACATTTGATCATTTTAGCTTTTAATTCCTTTTTATCCATAGCAGTGCTTCCGGGCATAAAACTGGCCTCTCCTGAAGCTTTCAATGCTTCAGCCAACTCTTTATTTGTAACTTTATCAGCAAGTTCCGATGCTGACGTTCCCGGCGGAAGATTCATCATATCATTGATATAAGCGACTACCTGACCTTGAATTATCGTATCGAGCTCATCCGGCTCTGCCTTGCGAACAGTTTTAAGTAGCTTGCTTTTGCGCGCTAAAGCAGATTTTTTCCGCCTGAGTCCTTCATCACTTCCCAAACGCTGCCGTCTGCTGCAAATGACCTCACTTAATGCCCAAACTAGAGGACCTAGTAACCCCAGCAGAATATACCAGATCAGGTAATTCTTATACAACGGTACCTTAACCGCACCCGAAAGGGACTTTTTCAGATACAAAATATTCGATTTATGCCTAGGTTTTTCAACTTTTTCAGGCTGCTGCACTGCTTCATCAGCATTCAGCTGCTGATCCACTATTTTAGCAGTTGAAGCGTTATCAGCAGGGTTGTCTGATTTAGCGACATCTATTTTCTTAGCAAAGTTGAAAGTAACGTATTTATCTAACGGAGCAGAAAAAACGCACACATTCAACGAAATATCTGTTTTACCACCACGGGTAGGAATCATGACATATTTTACTTCAGCCTGCTGGTTCCCTGTAGCCGACAAAGAAGCTTTATCAATTTCTGCAGGGTAAACCCTAGTCCCGGGAAAGGTCAAATTTGGAGCGGCTAATGTGTCCAGGGTTCCTATGCCCTTTATTTTCATACTCAAAGTAAACGGCTCGCCAACCTTAAACTTGTCTTCCTGCAAGTCAATATCAATATCCCAATTACCTACAAGCCCAAGATATTTAGTTCCCTGAGGGGCTGGCGGTAGGGGCACAACAGTCAACTCCGGCAACTTTCCTTTAGCCTCAAACGGCACAGTTCGGTAATTACGCCCAAATCCTTTCATAAAATCATCATCTAACAACGAAGGAGCCCTGTTATAGTTTCTCCGCTGGGGGATTCTGACTTCAACAGGAATATTTACGGAAGGATCAAGTTTGCCAGTCGCAATTGGTCTGAATGCGGTTTTGAATCTGATAACAATAAAACGTCGCCCTTTGATAGAAATCAAATCTTTTGTTGGAGGAGCAAAACGGCTGTTTTCCTGATTTAGTTTACCATAGTCACGAAAAATAATTTTATCTAGATTGAAAATCGGCCAAGAACGCAATCCTACATTCAGTCCAGCCAAATAGTATAGCTTAATTTCTACAGGTATTTCCTCGCCAACAAAAAAGGTTTTACCTTCAGTCAACAGCTGCATTTTTATGAAAACCAAGTCTTTCAATGGTGACTTTTGATTGCTGGAGGCATCATTGATTTCTCGTTCTCCGCCGGAAGCTGCACGGATAAAAATAGGTTTAGTTTTGTGAACTTTAGTTCCGACTAGTACACTTAATTGAGGAATCTTTATGGTCCCTTTGCGCTCAGGCATAAAGTAATATGTAGTCTCACTGGTTGCAGCTCCATTGATGATAGAAGAACTTTTCCCACTACCACTCAGCCAGCGCAAACCAGGAACAGAAGGCTTTTTAAGCAAACTTGGAAAACTCCTGCTCTTTGCACTGATGTTCAGGGAAACTGTTTCTCCAACCATTGGTTTTTCTGGACTAACTGATATACTAGGCTCAGCTGCCGTCAAAGAAACGGAAACCACAAATAATAACAACCCTACTGCCAAAAACCTTACCACGCGTAAAACTCCCTACGTAAAAATTTCAAAATTAGACAATTACCAGTTTTTTTCAACTTGCTGGCTTTTATACATTTCTTTCTGGCGCTCTTTTAACGCCTGCCTGAGTTTCTTCTCGTTACCAGCCATAAGCTTAAGCAAAACAGCTGCCTGTTTTTTATCCATCTCTTTACCCTGAGGGGCCTGCTGTGCTTTTACAGGTTGCGGTTGAGGTTTAGGCAACGGTTGATCCTTCTTATCACCCCGTTTATTTTTCTTTTTCTGCTGCTGTTTCTGCTTATCTTTACCTGGTTGATTTTTTTTCTGCTGTTGTTTCTTATTATCCTGCTTCTGCTTATTCTTATTAGAATTTGCTCCAAGATATTTTAATGCTTTTCCCAAATGCTTATCAGCAGCATTTTCCTGTTGCTGTTTTTGGGATTGTTGAGCTTTCTGCAGCTCTTGATCAGCTTTTCTCGCATTCTGTTCCAGCTTATTCTGCTGTAACTGCTTTGCCTGTTGCTCCAGTTTCTTGACTTCTTTACGAGCGTCTTTCAATGACTGCTGAGCGCTATTCTGCTGCTGCCTCTGCTTATTTTGATCTTTTTTCTGTGATTGCTGCTGTTGTTTCTGATTTTGTTGATTCTTCTGCTTATTTTGTTTCTGTCGAGATTTGTCCTGTTTCTGTTTATTCTGCTTTTGTTGCTTTTGCTGCTGCTTCTGGTTCTGCTGTTTTGCCTGCTTAGTTTTTTTCTTAGCTTTCTGCTGTTGCTTCTTAAGCTCTTCAATCATTTTCTTTAACTTTTTTATTTTCTGACGATCATCAAGCAGCATTTGCTGATTTACAGCAGTCTGATCTTTGATTTTATTCATTTTTTCAGCAGATTTTGCCTTATCCTGATCATTTCCTTTTTTAGGCAATTTTGTGCTCATTGATTTTACATACATTTCTTCTGCCAGCTTTAATTCTCCAAAGGAACTATCAAGCTGCTTCAAAGCTCCGTCAAGATTTTGCTGCTTGACCATCCCTAAAGCTTTGCCAACTTCCTGCCGTCCGGCCTGATGCTTAATTACACCAAGGTTTTGGAATGAATAAGCCCTGACTTCCGGCTTAGATTCAGCTAGATTAATGGCTTTCTCGTACTGTATTCCAGCATCCTGTTTCTTTGCCAACTGCAATTTTCGGCCTGCATTATAAGCTGTAACCGGATCAGTTTCATGCTTTGCTTTTTGCTCCACTGTTTCAGATTTCGGTTTCATTGGGAGCTTCTCTAAATTTTGAGGCTTGGGCTGTTTTTCTTTGAGAAATGGAATTTCACCCGGCTCGGGAAGCGAATTTTGTGCAGTTGCATTAGAGGACAAACCAATAAACGCCACAAGCATGATAAGTGTTGAAGTGCTTTTTACAGTCTTTGAACTTCCACGTTCAGAAAGCATCAGCCACAATCCAGCCAGCAATGTTGCTGCTGCCAGAAAATAATAGAAACGTTCAAGCGGTCTTGATCTTTGACCTTTTTCATACCCTTCCGGTAAAAGCTTTTTTATACGGTTCTGGATAACTTTCAAATTTGAATCCGCTATTGTGCTATGAACATAAACACCTCCAGTTGCAGAGGCCAGCGTCTCCATGAGCTTTTCATTCAACTTGGTTTTTACCAGCTTATTGTTTTTATCACGCATGTAAACAGGTGTTTCTCCAGCACCTCTGGATATTGGAATCAGTGCCGGAGTAGTGGTTCCTCCTACACCGATGATAAACAACGGAATACGGCGAACTTGAAGTTCTTTTAAAGCATTCAAGCCATGCCCAGTCAATTCATCACCATCAGATATCAGAATAATTGCACGATTGTTACCTTCCGCTGCCTTAAAAGCTTCCATAGCGGTCTCTAAAGCTACCTGCAGATTAGTTCCACCAAGTGGAATGGAAGAGGTATCGAGGTCATCAATATACTGCATAAAACTGGTACGGTCGCTGGTAAGAGGACATTCCAGAAAAGCGTTTCCGGAAAAAGCTACCAGTCCAAAACGATCACCATAATTCTGCTCTACTAATTGCCGCAGAACCCATTTAGCATGAGTCAGACGTGAAGGTTTAATATCTTCAGCCAGCATACTGTTTGAAACATCAAAAAGTACCATCAAGTCTCGGCCTTTACTTTCATATGGAACTGAATAAGTTCCCCAGAAAGGCCTGGCCACGGCAGTTGCCAGCAAAACTACTATAATTAAAAGAAGTATAAAGCGGAATAATCGCTTTGGAAGTGAAACTTTTACATGCCCTGAATCAGACGCGCGCTCCCCAAGCAATGTTGTGAGAATGGTTTTCCGTCTGACTCGAGCCCGCCAAAAAAGCAGAATCATGAAAATCAGGATAAAAGGTACCAACCAGAAAAACTCAATGTTGATGAAATTCATAAAAAAATTTCCCTAATGCTGTTCGAATGTGACCTAAATTGACTCCGTCGTTATTTAAACAGACATCAAATTAATAGCAATAGTTCAATTTTTCAATTGCTATCTTTTTCTTTTTTTAGCCGCTGTCTTAGCTTTTCGAAACTTATTTGATTTCGGGTTATCCAGTTTTGCTTTTGCAGACGGCTTCGCTTTTGCAGACGGTTTACGTTTAGCAGGTGCTTTTTTCTTTGCCGTTGTACGGCCGGCCGTATGAAAACTGGCAACCTTCTTAGGTCTTGCACGAAGCTCAACCACAAGAGGCAAGCCAGTAAAGTCAAAAGCAGCACGCAATGAATTCTTTAAGTATGCCAGATAATTCGTCGCACAGTACTTCGGGTTGTTGACAAACAACAGAAAGTGAGGTGGCTCCGATCTAATCATATTCGAATAATAAACTTTAAAAGGTGAAGTTCCAACAACTGGAGGCGAAACTTTCTCCATAGCATCAGTAAGAACACGGTTGACCATAGAAGTAGGTACACGTATTTCCATCTGCTCCATAACCTGAGCCATATCATCCAGCATTTCATCAATATTAATGCGCTCCACAGCGCTGACAAAAACTACCGGGGCATAACTCATTCCCGGCATGGAAGAGCGAATTTCCTTAAGCAACTCCGCCTTAGAGTGCTCGCCTTTCTGGATGTCAAATTTATTGGCAACCATTACACAAGCCTTACCGGAATCTTCAACCATACGTGCGATACGACGATCCTGAGCTGTTGTCCCACTCGGGGAAGCCTCTACCAGAAACAGGATTAATCTAGCACGTTCTATGGCTTCACGGGCACGGACAACGCTGAACATTTCAACCGCATCACGTACCTTGGCTTTCTTGCGCAGGCCCGCTGTGTCTATAAGGACAGACGGAAGCGTTTCGCCTTTGTATTCAAGCTCAAAATCTATATCAACTGAATCCCTTGTGGTTCCAGCTACATCGCTAACAATTACCCTTTCTTCGCCAAGCAAGGCATTTACCAAAGAGGATTTACCCACATTGGGACGTCCAACCACAGCAACACGGAAAGGTTCCTGCTCAGACAATTCCAACGTCTTAAAGTCAGAAATAACCTGATCAAGCAAGGTACCAATATTCCGGCGATGCATAGTTGAAACCGGAACCATTTCATCAAATCCTAAAGCTGAAAACTCTATGGACTGTTCATCAAATTTAGGATTGTCACTTTTATTAACAGCCAGAATAACTCTGCTTGCACAGGCGCGCAGCCTGGTTGCAACTTCAGTATCCAGAGAAACGACACCTTCCTGTACATTGCAAACAAGGATCAGGACATCAGCACCTTCAATCGCGGTTTCAACCTGTTCACTTATACGTTGATCCCATACATCAACTTTCCGGTCACCGATAAGAGTACCAAGACCGCCAGTGTCAATAAGCTGAAAATGACGACCTTTCCATGAAGCCGGAGCCACAACTCGATCACGGGTAACTCCACTCATTTCGTGAACGATAGAGATACGCCGTCCGACAATGGCATTAAACAGCGATGATTTGCCCACATTGGGGCGTCCAACGATCGCTACTGTTGGTATTCTGTTTTCAGACTCAGAGGCTTTCATATTTCAACTTACAGGTTAATTAATATTTTCAATTTGTGTATCCCGGAAAAACTCCGCATAAAACCATAGATAATACTACAGATAAAAGATTTGTAAAGCTGATAACAGCAAAAAGCGCCGCTGAATTTTTTAAACACAGTTCAGCGACGCGCAAAAATATCAAAGAAATTATCAGTTAATAGCAGCTTTTACTGCATCAACAGTTGCTTTTATCACCTGAGGTTTATTGGCAAAAGTTCCCTTGATTCCCATATGACCAAGCTCGTCCTTATGATAGCCGACAACCGCATCAGGATCCTTAAGAATATTTCCTGTCAAAATCCCGACAACAGTTTCATCAGATTTAATAATCCCGGCATCGACCAGCTTTTTAGCTCCGGCAACAGAACAGCATGAAGCAGGTTCAGCGCCTATTCCGACAGCGTCAACCCAAGCCTTGGCATCCATGATTTCCTGTTCAGTAACGTCTTCAACAATACCGTTAGTCCATTTGATACCGCGCAGAGATTTTTCCCATGAAACAGGATTTCCGATTTTTATTGCCGTAGCAATAGTATCAGGATCTTTTACCGCAGCATATTCAGTTCCTTCTTTCCACATTTTTGAAAGCGGAGCTGAACCTCCAGCCTGAATAACTGCGATACGTGGAATTTTGTCGATAATTCCGAGTTGGTGAAGTTCCTGCAGACCTTTGGTCAAAGCAGAATTATTTCCAAGGTTACCACCAGGAATAATAAACCAGTCCGGCACCTGCCAGTCCAGCTGTTGCAAGACCTCAAAGCCAATTGCCTTCTGGCCTTCAATGCGGAACGGGTTAATTGAGTTCAATAGATAAATATTCAGTTCACGGCATACATCCTGAACCAGCTCCATTGCATCATCAAAGTTACCTTCGATTTGCAAAGTCTTACCACCAAAAGCAAGTGCTTGCGCAAGCTTACCATACGCTATCTTGCCTTCTGGAATAAAAATTACTGATTTCATATCAGCTATTGCTGCATAAGAAGCCATGCTCGCAGAAGTGTTACCAGTACTGGCACAAGCGACAGTTCCCGCACCATAAAATTTTGCGGCAGTTGCGCCACAGGTCATACCGCGATCTTTAAAACTTCCTGTCGGGTTTTCGCCCTCGTGTTTCAGCATAAAATTCTTAAGTCCGGCATATTCACCGGCTTTACCGGCATCATAAAGCCGGGTATTTCCTTCCTGACGGGTAATTACGAACTTATCTTCACAATCAAAAATAAGTTCTTTGTAGCGCCATACGCCGGAAGAATAAATTCCGTGTTTTGCGCCCCAGCGATCTTCCCAAATCTGCTTGAGCTTCTGACCGTCGACCTGTGATAAATCACGTTTAAGGTCAAGAGTACCGCCGCAGTCACACGTGTAACGAATTCCACTGAAGTCGTACTTTTCACCGCAACGAATACATTCCAGCCAGGATTTAATCATTTCAGTCATTGAGACTCTCCGTATATTCCATATATTTAACTATCAGCACAATGCACCTATTCCCATTAAGCACAAGTACTTTATTTCCATAAACAATACAAAACACGTAATTTAGCAGAGGTAGAGGGCTTTTTAAAGTCAGTAACCGAAAATATGCTGAGGAATAATCAACTATTGTTATTGAAGGCTTTCTGCAAAAACTCTTCGAAGACAGGAAAATACTTCTGTATAGAGTAATCAACAGAAGCTTTTTTGGAAGCTGATGACATCGTAGAATACAGGGCCGGCTCCTTAATCAACCTCCCAAGTGAATCAACCCATTTTACACTTGTACCAGCCAGAAAACCGTTCAATCCATCCCTAACTACATCCTTGTTGGCACCCACCGGACTTGCGATAACCGGCAACCCAGCCGCCTGATATTGAATAATCTTAAAGGCTGATTTACCGCGCGAAAATTCATCATCAGTCAAAGGCATTATACCAACATGACTTCGGGCAACAACTTCCCCTTCCCGCTCCTGTGACCAGTCCATAAAACGCATTTTGACTCCATCAACAGTCCGCTCTTTGAGATTTCTTCGAGCTAAAATCAGTAGTTCAAAGTCAAAGCGTTTAGACATGGCTCGCAAAGTATCAGCATGAGCTTCTATATAAGAGTAAGTAACTGGAGTACCAATCCAGACCACAGTAAATTTGTCAAACTTCGGCAAGCTAGTCTTGTAAAGATCAGTATTCACAACTGTAGGAATTTGAATAACATTCTGATTCAAAGGCAAAACTTTTTTTCTCAGGAAATCGTTGGCTACAATAACTCCGGCAGCTCTCTCAACCAGCTTGTCGTATTTATTACGCAACCATGGCTTACGGGTGTATTTTTCCCAGACATTATCATCATAATTCAAAACATACCTGGAACGTCCGATGAACATTTTCTCCAACCAGTAAGGTATAAAAGGAAGTAACTCATATTCAATAACCGCCTCTCTTCCACTGAATACCATGTCCTTAAACCGACGTAAAAACGCGCCCAGAACATACAGAGGATTGATAAAGCGGTTGCGGTAAAGGCATTTCAGGTAAGCATCTGAAAAAAAACGGCAAATCTTGACCTTGTGCCCAGCCTTGCGCATTAAATCGGCATACATATAAAAACGATATCGGCTGGATGCTCCAAGAGTACCATAACGAGTAAAAAAAGTATATTTCATACCCACACCAAAGCTTTAAGTGATGTAGAACAGTATAGATATATTAAGTCTGAAACACGGCATTGCAACCGTGTTTCGAATGAAATCAATAAACTGGCTTAGCTTTATTACTTTCGACCAGATCAAACAGCTTGGTTTTCAAATCTTCCAAGTTAGTATGGCTCTCAGCGCTAATCGGCACAATTTCAATCAATTCATTGGATAATTCTTCCCGTAGAAGCTCAAGATTTTCAGCACTTATCTCAACATCCATCTTATTGGCAATAACAATTGCCGGACGCTTGGAAAGCCCCTTCATGTAAAGCTCAAGCTCATTCTGCAAATGGCGAAAATCATCCCACGGTTCACGTCCGTCAGTTCCGGCCATATCCAAGACATATGCCAGCACATGGGTACGTTCAATATGCTTGAGAAACTCGTGACCAAGTCCAACATTCTCGTGCGCACCGTCAATCAACCCAGGAATGTCAGCAATATTAATACGCTGGTAATCAGGATATTCAACCACCCCAACAACAGGATGCAGAGTAGTAAATGGATAAGGAGCTACTTTAGGGCGTGCATGCGATAAAGCTCTCAGCAATGTAGACTTACCTGCATTAGGGTAACCGACAAGGCCAATATCAGCAATGGTTTTCAATTCGAGCTCAACATTCAGTTCTTCGCCCAGTTCGCCTTCCTCATGCTGCATAGGTGCACGATTGACACTGGAAACAAAACGAGCATTACCACGACCGCCGCGACCGCCCTTGGCGATGACATAAATCATTTCATTCTCGTTCATATCTACAATCACATGCTTGGTTTCAGCATCACGAATAACAGTCCCAACTGGAACTTTGATCGTTCTACTGGCACCCTTTCTGCCATGCAGTGTTTTTCCCTTGCCATGCGGACCGCGCTCACCCCGATAATGACGGTTGTACATCATAGCAACGAGACTTTGCTCACCGGAGGTCGCATGCAAAATCACATCGCCCCCACCGCCGCCGTCGCCGCCATCGGGGCCTCCCTTGGGAACAAATTTTTCGCGCCGGAAACTGCAGCATCCATTGCCGCCATCGCCGCCTTTTACTGTAATTTTAGCTTTATCTACAAACATCCGGTTTCACCTTATATTTTCCATCTTATGGAATAAACAAAAAAAGCCCAGTTAACTAACCGGGCTAATAAATCTTTCAAATATATCCCTTATTAAGCTTCAACAGCCTCAGGAATAATATTTATCTTGCGTGCGCTCTTTTTGAATTCGACAGTACCATCACAGAGTGCAAACAAAGTGTAGTCGCGGCCACAGCCAACATTTTTTCCAGGATGGAATTTAGTTCCACGCTGGCGAATGATGATGCTGCCGGCAGTTACTTTTTCGCCGCCATAAGCTTTGACACCAAGGTACTGTGGATTACTGTCGCGACCGTTCCTTGAACTGGACTGACCCTTTTTATGCGCCATGATATTACCTCAAATATTTAAAATTTATTAATTAGCTATTCATATCCGTCTCTGCAAACGGAACGAGGAATATATACTTTTATCTAACAATATCAAGTTCTTGAACAAGATTTTTAGCATTTTTTGGTTATATAAGCCTTGAAACTAAATTTAAGGCTCAAAATTAACCATAAACGCCCTACCCTAAAGGCAGTCAACACTTTTACTTCTTAGTTTTTTTAGACCATGAATCACGCAGAGAAACTGTGCGGTTAAACACCGGTTTATCATCGGTTGAATCAGGGTCGCAGCAGAAGTAACCCTGGCGTTCAAACTGAACACTTTCTCCAACAGAAACTTTAGCCAGTTCCGGTTCTAAAAGTACATCTTCAATATCTAGAGAATCAGGGTTGAGCTGAGTTTTAAAATCAACTCCCTTTTCTCCCGGGCTCTCAACAGTGAAAAGACGATCATACAAACGTACTTCGCCCTTTACAGCGTGCTCTGCAGATACCCAGTGAATCGTACCTTTCACCTTACGCCCATCAGGAGAATTCCCGCCGCGGGTTTCAGGGTCGTATGTACAACGCAATTCAACAACTTCACCATTTTCATCTTTAATGAAATCAGTGCAGGTAATGAAGTATCCGTAACGCAAACGCACTTCGCGACCTGGACCAAGCCGGAAGAATTTCTTAGGAGGTTCTTCCATAAAATCATTGCGGTCTATATACAATTCTTTAGTAAACGGTACTTTGCGGGTACCGGCCTCGGACATTTCCGGGTTATTAACGGCGTCAAGCCAGTCTGTTTCGCCTTCACGGTAATTCTCAATGACAACTTTAATTGGATTCATAACCGCAAGGTATCTTGATGCATGCTTGTTCAAGTCATCTCTCACGCAATGCTCCAATAAGGCGACATCAGTCAAACTATTAAACTTTGTAACACCAATTTTATCACAGAAGTTACGAATAGCTGCAGGAGTGTAACCACGGCGACGCAACCCACTAAGAGTTGGCATGCGCGGGTCATCCCAGCCGTTTACGAGTTTCTCATTGACCAGTTCCAGCAGTTTACGTTTGCTCATTACAGTATAAGAAAGATTTAAGCGAGCAAACTCAATTTGCTGCGGATGACTTTCCAGTTCAAGAGCACTTAACACCCAATCATAAAGCGGACGGTGAATTTCAAATTCCAAAGTACAGAATGAGTGGGTAATATTTTCAAATGAGTCTTCCAGGCAATGTGCGAAGTCATACATTGGGTAAACGCACCAGTCATCACCAAGTCTGTAATGATGGAAACGGCGGATGCGATAAATTGCCGGGTCACGCATATGTATATTAGGAGAAGCCATATCGATTTTAGCGCGTACAACTTTTGCTCCGTCTTCAAACTCACCAGCTCGCATTCTTGCAAACAGGTCAAGATTTTCTTCAACGGAACGATCACGATGCGGTGGATTTTTACCGGGTTCAGTCAGTGTTCCGAGGTAATCTTTCCATTCACCGGGAGTCAAATCGCAGACATAAGCTTTACCGCGCTTAATAAGCTCAACAGCACATTCATACATACGCTCAAAGTAATCAGAAGCAAAATAGAAATGTTCACCCCACTCAAATCCCAACCATTCAACATCCTTTTTGATGGACTCAACATATTCCATATTTTCTTTGGTCGGGTTGGTATCATCCATACGCAGATGGCATACACCATCATTTTCCGCAGCTATTTCAAAGTCAATGCAGATAGCTTTAGCGTGCCCAATATGCAAGTAGCCATTAGGCTCCGGCGGGAAGCGGGTTTCTACTCTGCCGCCGTGCTTATTATTAGCTCTATCCTCTACGACTATTGCACGGATAAAGTCCAGTGATTCAGTTTTCTTTTCTTCAGCACTCATGGCTCAGCTCCGGTATATTTAAATACTATATATTAATGTCAAGCGTATAAAATATCCCCAAACCTTACTTTTTCAATAGGTTGACTGTACCTTTGCCAGTTCTTTAATTTGACGCTCAAACAGAATTTACGATTTTTTTATATTTTTGATTAGAAATATCCATTTTATGGGCTATTATATGAACTCACATGACAAGGCGTGGTGGCCGAGTGGCTAGGCAGTGGTCTGCAAAACCATCGACACCGGTTCAATTCCGGTCCACGCCTCCATTTTTTTACCCTGATTCCTAAAGGCTTCCCCATATTACAGCTTTTCAGTTTGCTTGCTCTGTGGACTAACTGTAGACTGAATCTATTCCACTAAATATTACTGGCATTCTTAAGGCCATATCATACCAAAAATTACGAAGGGTAATTTATTGACCTAAAAACAATGCAATGCATTCTATTAATTCGCAATTTATTAACTATTTTTTAAGTTGTTATTAAAAATTAAATATGCTATAATAATACCTGATAATAAGACATGGTATCATCAAAAAGTATTGCAAGATTTACATGATAACTTGCAAAAAGTGCCTGCATTAATTTTGTTCGCTGTACACAAGACACTCAGGTACTGTCATTACCCCAAATTTTAGATTCTTCTTTTCGATAATACTTCTGTTTTATTAAAATTCGTGAGCGATTACGAAAATTATTTTTTGCAAAGAATAGAACTGCACAAAGCAAAATCTAAAAAGGAGGGATCCAATCTCAACGACCATGGAATCATTTTCGTATTAACCCAAATACAAATATGGAGAGAGCAGCATGAACCGTTACACTACTGTTTCTAGTGTTATCCTATTACTATTATGTTTTCTGAATATTCCATTAGCCGTAAACAGTGCAAGCATCAGCGACCAACATCCCCGTCTATTAATTAATCCTGAAAAACTTAAATTTTTGCAAAACGAATATGTAAAAGATGGGGACATGGAAAAATCTGATTGCTCCGAATGGGCAAACCAAGGCACTCCGTTATTAAAAGAAAAAGCAGACTTTCTGGGCAGCAAACGTATTCATATTATAGGCGGTAAGTCAAAAGGTGCTCGTCAGTATCTCAACCTTGAGTCTGGCGTGGAATATGAATACTTTATATCAGTATATCTTGTGAGTGGCATATTTAAAGCCCAACTGTATAACTCCAACGGAATAAAAGACATTTGTGTACACAGCACTCCTCAAGGAAAGTGGAAAACTTTTCATGGTACGTTTACCGCAACCGACACTAATACGCTATTGCGTTTCTACGGCTATGATTCTGACGGGGACGGTGAATTTTATGTAGATAATATTTCAGTAAGCCGCGCCCGAAATAATATCACCGACGGAGCGATGTCGAGATCAGATTATGTATGCTGGGAAAGCGTGGGGTCTCCAGCAATAAAAGAAAAAGCCATTTTTGATGGCAGCAGAACCTTGCACGTTAAGTGCCACAGAGGGAAAGGAGTCAGGCAGCGCCTTCAGCTTCAAACCGGGAAAGAATATGACTATAAGTTTTCTGTTTACCTTGTAAACGGCGAGTGCAAAGCTGGAATCTACGAAAATAGTGGATCGCCAAGGTTTGTAGAACATATTACAGATACCGGAGAATGGAAAACTATCACTGGATCTTTCGTTGCACCTTACGGCAACAATAGTTTGAACTTTTACGCGTATAATTCAGACAATAGAAGTGAATTTTATGTTGATAACGTATCTATAACCCCAAGCAATAATTTAGTTCATGACGGTAACATGTCATTGCAAAACAGATTTTGTTGGAAAGATTGCACAACAACAACGTTTTCAGAAAAAACAATTTTTAATTAGGATTGTAGACTGCACATAATGGGAAAATATGATGATGGAGTTAAAACAAGACTGAGCGTTATTCCCGGAGAAGAATATGAATGTTCACTATCTGTTTATGTAGTCAGCGGACGCTGCAGGGGACGTTTTACTCATGATGGAAAATTTTTAAACATGTTTGACAGCAATCCTACTAATGGACAATGGCTAACAAAAACCAAACGCTTCGTTCCAGAAAAGGATTATTTGTATCTTACTTTTCGCGGCTCTGATACCAGCGGAGAAAAATGTGAGTTTTACATTGACAACGTTTCATTAAGGCGAACCGAAAACAAAGTAACGGATGCTGATATGTCCGCAGATGATTGTGAAAGCTGGATTGACCAGGGTATCCCGGAAGTTAAAGAGAAAGTCAACAAAAAACTCCACATTGTCGGCAACCAGGATTGCGGTGCTAGTCAAAATTTAGATTTCAAGCCGGGCCTAAATTATGAATATAGCGTTTCCGTATATCTGGTCAGCGGTAAATGTGAAGGAAAGTTAATTCAGGAAAACGCTGGGACAAAAGATTTGTTCTCGTACGCAACTCCTACTAGTACATGGAAAACATTCACCGGGAGGTTTACTCCAAGTGAAGGAGATCTGTTTTTAAGTTTTTATGGGAATGATCCTAATGGAGCAAGCAAATTTTATATTGATGACGTTGTCTTTCGAGCAGTAGACGGAAATGATTCTGATGAAGCTAAAGTTGGTGGTAAGTTAATCAGCTTTGCGAAAAACCTCGTAAACGTAAAAACTGCTGGTAAAATTGTCTTCGGTATCGTTTGCGACAACTATCTGTTTATTGATTTTTTCACCAGCATAATAGCCGTGCGCCAGTGAGAACACTTCCCCTTTATGTCCGGCGATGTAGGCGAATAGCGGCTGCATTTCGTTCTCATACAGAGAGGTAAATATAGTTGGAATTTCTGTTAGTTTACCCTGCCCGTATTCTTCTGGCCACTGCCAGCGAGCCATACCGCGTAAGCGATAATACCAGCTGCCCATGCGCATCCACATATTTTCAAAGTTTTTTGAATCAAACGGCTGCATGAAATACTTATAAGACAACTTACGGTTATCTTTAATATCCATCGGCTTTTTATTGTTGATCGGAAGCAGGAATATGTCATCGCTAATCCATGGAGTAAATCCATCCAACCCACATGTTCTAAAACCACGCACGGTGTTTTGAGCAATAAGTCTGTCCCATTCCATCCAGCCGTCAAAAGCCTTTTGTCCAATATATCTTGAGGCATCCTCATAGAGCAGCATGCGTTTGATTATGCGTCCATTTTCAACAGGAAACTTATGTTCCGGATGACAGGAGTCCACAGAAACTAAACTAACCATAGTCCCTTCATAAAGGTGAAGGGGATAAATTGGATTCGAACGCTTTGACCATGGATGAAAGTACATCATACGGTCAAGCATATTGACATCGTAGCAAGGGTAATGGTGAATATTTCTGAACGCACCTTCAAAATTACCTGTTCCCTGCGGGATATAAGGACGAGTTGGGTCTACAGACTTGAACAAGTCATTTCTTCTGCGCAGGAACTCATAAAGCTTTACAGCTTTTTTCGAGTCAGGATAATATGTATCACTCACACTAAAAGGATTGTGGATATAACCATTTACATCAAGCTGTCCGAAAGAATCACTTACATAACCCAAAACAGATGGATGACTGCGGTACCGACGAATTTCCTGTACGGTCATTTTGTTGTCCCAACTCTTGCTAGTTGGAGCAAACGCAAAGAAACCTTCTTCGTCAAGTTTATCAAAAATCGGACCGTTATGCCCAGAAGTAGATGCATGCATAAAGACAGCGTTATGGCCGTACTTTCTGAGTTTTTCAAAGCGTCCCGGCTCTGCTACTCTGCTTGGGTTTGCAGCAAAACCAACTCTTATACGCAGTATTTTCCCATTCAGCAGGCAATGTCCGTTCTTTACCTCAAGCGTTCTAAACCCAAAACGTTTTTTCGTTTCCTGTACGAGCTTATCTTTTTTGTAAACCTGAAGTCTTGCAAAAAACAGATTAGGCTTTTCCGGAGACCACGGTTTGAATTTACTGCATTGAACAGTCAAACTTGAAACGGTTATTTTTTTACCTGGAGAAACATCCTTAGTTGTATTGGAAAGAACTTTTCCTGCCTTGTCCAGAATCTGAATCTTTAATTTCAGCTCTTCATCAGATGGACTGGTCTCCACAACCATATCAAAATCGCCGTTTATTCCACTGGCTTTTTTCACCCATAGATCTTTTACTGCAGGCTTGTATTCATTGGCTTCCAGATAGATATCACCAACAACTCCACTGATTCCGTTGCGAACGCTGATTCCTGGAATTACGTTTGTATAGAGTAAAAAGTCGACACGGTTTTCTCTATCGAATTTCAGCTTGTTTGTAACATCTATACTCGGGTTTAAAGGAGATATTGTCCCGATAAACTCTTTATTCAAGTATACGTTTACTTCTTTGACTACATAATCAACGTTGAACGTTATGTTTTTGCCTTTAAAGCTTGGGTCTGGTCTAAACAAACGTTCATACCAGAAAAATGGTTTTGATTTGCCGCCAAGCTTGCCGTAGCCAACCTCTCTCGGAGCAAGAGTATCGCCTTTTTTGCTGTCAATTTTAAAAACCGGTGTATACCAGCCAATACCTAATGGCAGCGGCATATAGTACCAATCACCAGCTTTTGGTGAATTACTACTGTCCGCGACAGCCTGAACAGCCCAGAGCGAATTCAAATACAGACGATCAGTTGTAGCACTTACTTTTTTTCTGCTAGCCTTCGCCATATCCCATATTTTGATCCTTCCTGCACCTTTTGTATACTTTGCAGGCCAGAAAACATCTTTTGCCGGTGCCTCAAATTTTATTTTGGTGGCGCCTTCTTTCAGAGCAATTTCAACATATGCCTTTTTAAAGTTCTTGATATTTCTGACAGGCTTATAATTATCAGGGGTGATTATTAGAGAACCGCCGGTGCTGTCGTTCAATTTTATTGAGTAGCCAAGCAGCATGCCGCGTTTTTTCTTAAAGTCTGGAAAGAGTTTCAGTGGAATAGCTGCTTCCAGAATGTATCCCTTAACCTGTTTGCCGTTTTGCAGCCAACTTTTTGGATTGATTTTATATTTGACTCCAGAATCATGTACCTGTTTTCTTTTTACCAGAGTCATAGCCTTATTATGGTTTTCTCCACAATCAAAAATGACCTGAACTCCATTGGCTTTACTCATGGCCTCTTCAAATTGGAGATGCTTGCTGGTAACTTTTGTAGCTAAGAAAAGCTCAATGCTGTCGTTTTCCCATAAACTGGAATGTTCTTTCCCTTTAAACGGAGTGTCATCAACAACCAGACCTAAGAAGTACAGGTTTTCTTCATCCATCATGAAAGAAAAACGCCCGGAGAGCTGTTGTATTCCTTTCCAGACAGGACCGCCCGCTACAACCTGAGAGCGGTCATTAAGGAATAAGTAAACTGGAGGAGTCCAGTTATACAGGTTATCTTCATATCCCCAGTCGTCTCTGAATAAACCGTCTATAGATACGCCTTCACTAGGTTTTGGAATAATAAAACATTCTGAAGAATCTGCGGCTTCAAACTTTGAGAGTTTTAAAGAAAAAGGATCTTTTGTTGTGTCTAATCCCCATATTCCCATTCCAATTGTAATAGACTTCACCTGAGTTAAGTCCGGGGAACCTTTTTTCTTCAACTTATCCAAAGGGAAGTCAAAATTTATAAAAGCTGATCTATTATTCTTTTTTACAAAGCCGGAGTATAAAGTTCCACCTTTGCAGGAAATACTGACTTTTATGTAAACCTTTTTGTCGGCTTTAGCCCAAAAGGAAAAGCTCTTAACTCCCGCCCAATTCTGTCTTTTTTTAAACTTATAGACCAGGCTGGCAAATGTTGTTTTTTTCTTTGTTTTAGAACCAAGCACTTCAATGCCGGGGTTTTCCCCCATGCATTTAGCCAGACTCTTAACTTCCAGTTTGCCAGTTGCAAGACTTTTTCTCCACTTAGCCTCAGGGGCTAGCAGACATGACAAGCCTTTGGCATTTACGTTTGGCAGTAAAGCAGTTCCAAGTAACAGCAAAACTATTGCTATTCTGCTTATTTTACTGATTATATTCATTAAAGTTCCTTCTTTTGCATTTTGCTGTAAAACTGTATAAAAGATTTATTCAACAGTAGATATTTTTGCCAGCTCCACTGTAAATTCATCTTCGGTAGTATCTAATTTCCAAAGCCCAAATCCAAATATAATACGTTTTACTTTAGATAAGTCGGGAGTGTCTTTTTTGTTGAATTTGTCCAGTGATATATCAAATTTTTTAAACATGGAATCTTCAATATTCCTCAGCCAGCCAGTGGATAAACTTCCGCCCTCACAAATAATTGAAACTTTTATAAAAATTTCGTCTTCTTGTCTGTAAAAAAACTCAAGACTTTTCATTTTACTCCAGTCCTGAGCTTCTTTAAAGCTGTGAACAATAGCTGCGTAAGTCTGTCGTTTTTCAGAAGTTAAACCTTTGACCTGTATCCCAGGTGCATCGTCCATTATTTTTTCTGCTGCTTTAACTTCCAGTTTGCCAGTTTTAAAATGACCTCTCCACACAGCATCAGCTTTAGTCAGGTCAGTCAATTCCTCTGCTTTGGCACTCATTGCAAATGCCGCACCACATAACATTAATGCGCCGGCAAAACTGCTAATTATTCTGTTCTTTTTCATATTTCGTTCCTTTGTTTTTATTAAAACTTGCTGTAATCAACTGATCTTAAGAAAGCACTTGAAGCTCCGGGATTGCCAAACGGACCTTTCTTTGATGCGGCATGCAGGTCCGCATATAAAAAGTTAGCGGCCTTTGAGTGACGTAGGGGACGTTGTATTGTGGATTATCCAAGTCCTGAGCAAGGTTATCTTTATAAATATGAGCAGCGTACACCATACCATTTGCCGTATCTGTAAGAATAGTTGCTTCTGAAAGGGACTTGTAATTCTTGATCTGTTCAAACCTTTGCCAGTCCTGTCCCCATTGATTATAAACACTATACTGAAGACCAGACACATTGTAGTTCAATCCGTAACTTAAATAATCTGAAACACCATAACTAGTCGCGGCTGCATAGTTGTGAGGAGTTGGATCAGTTGGACATACAAACAGTCCCTTCTTGCCATGCTCAACATCACGGAAAGTACATCTATTCCCAGTATAACCTTGAGTTTGCAAAACTCTATGCCAAAATCCCCCCAGCGTATTTCCAGTTCCGGGGAAAGACGTAGGAGTTACCCAGCCATCATAATCATTTCCATAAAGCGACATGGCCAATCCCAATTGCTTCTGGTTATTCAGGCATTTAATTGTTTTGGCCTTTTCTCGAGCAGAGTTAAGCGCAGGCAGAAGCATTGAAGCCAATATAGCTATAATAGCAATAACTACAAGCAACTCTATAATAGTAAAACTGATTACCGATTTGTTCTTTTTGATCGTGTGCATTTTTCGATGCTCCCTCTTGTTATTGATTATGTTGATAATTTTCAGTACAGAAACAAATAAAATATATTATAAGGCGAACTATCACAGCAATTAACACCCTTTTATTTTATCATTTTTTATCTTTAATACAGATAAAAAACTGAATAACCAACACTGTTTAAAATTCAATAAACGTAAAAGGTACCAGCTACTATAAAACTACCATTCAGATTTATGTTTAAGTGCTGTCTCTTACTATCATTTCGGGTTTCACTAGCTTATCAACAACATCGCTTTCAGGCAAGTGCTGCAACAGTAAGCGAATAGACTCCCGCCCTTCTTCTTCCAACCTGGAATCAATAGTAGTCAAAGGGGGGTTGGTATGCGAAACTTCCGGTATATTATCAAATCCGGTAATAGCAAGGTCTTCCGGAATCTTAATGTTATTTTTTAGGCAATAGTTAAGAACAAATAGTGCGTTAACGTCAGAGACATTAAAAACTGCAGTCGGCGGTTCATCAAGTTTCATCAGTTCATCCATTGCCGCAAAATGACATTCTTCATTAAGTTCTGTGGATTTAACAAGCCCCATATCGATATCAATATCATTGTCCTTGAGTGCCCGGTAATAACCGTCAAACCTGCTTGCAGACCATCCATCTGTACCTTTACCAATATAAGCTATACGGCGATGTCCCCTATCGATCAGATGCGAGACCAAATCATACGCGCCAGCACCAAGGTCAGCACGCAGAGTGGACATGCCTTTGATTGGCTTCAAAGCATGACAGCATACGCAGTTAAGACTTTTATCATTAGTCAGTCTTCTGGCCAAAATTGGCAAGTGAGTTGGAAAGTTCTGAAGCAGCAGTATATCCATTCTTGTATTCTCTGGAATGTTATCCAGAAAAGCATATGAGGCAACTTTCGTTTCTATATTATGCAGCCGGCACTCATCAAGGATCCCCTTATATAACTCACTATATACAAAAGATTCCAGCTTATCATCACCAGTTATTATATAAATAGTCTTAACTTGCCGATGATGCTTTATAACACAACCTCGTCCGCGTGCTCTCTCAACCAGATTCATTTTAGCAAGCTCAGACAACGCACGGCGACTTGTTATATCACTAACACCAAAGCGTTCCGCAACTTGATTTGTAGAGAAAAAAGCAACCCCCGGCTTCAAATCGTTCTTATCTATATAATCGACAAGTTGCGAAGTCACTTCCTGCCATAAACATGTTTTATTTGACTTTGTCATTTACTCTATATGTGTAATTAATTAGTTTAATATAATATTAATGTATACATTTTATCTATATTTGTCAATCCCTTATTGTTTCTAATTCCGATAAAAATGCTAAGTTCTGCAGCTGAAATTAAAAAACATAATTAATAAGATGTATACAAAGCTAATCAATCATACGAAGTGCCTGCCTTTTCTTCCTGCATATAAAGCAAAAGGCACCCCCCATTAAGGAGATGCTTTTAAAAATATGATTTGATTTTGAACAATTATTCTGGAAGAATCCATTTAGGAAATTACAATAATCTACTCCCCAATGACTTCATAACTGCCATTTCCAGTTCCAGAAAAAACCACTTTACCTTTAGAAATATCAGAATTCTTTACCTTTAACTCACCATTACAGATAACCAGTGGAGTTGCTTTGAACTTCGGGGTAAACTTAACAATGTCTCCAGGAGCAGCTAAGGCATTCACCCGTCGTTCAAACGTCCGGTTCGGTCGTGAATCATAGACAAATACCCCCAGCAGTTTTACCGGCTTTTTATCTGCTGTAATAGTGATTTTATGTAATCCATAATTTTAACCAATAATGCCTTTACGATTTTCCATATATTGTTTTTCACCATTGATAAACTTAAACGAGACATTCGTATTGACGCATAATCTTTCTTTGCTGTCAACAGCCACCTTCAAATCACCTCCCTGCCTGGAATCTGCATAGGCAACAGAAATATCTGTTCCGACAACATCAATAGCCATAGAACTCCCAGCAGGAAGAACAACTTCTTTATCACCGTAAGGGGCACCAATTTTTGAATCAAAACTTTTTGTTTTGAGACCATTAAGCTGCCATTGTTTGCTGTCAATACTGATGAAATAACGATTAGGACAAACCTTGGAGTCTACCCCCCTGAGGTACGACTTTTTCCCTCCAATCTCGACAATATGCCTATTGCCCAAAGCCAGCCTTCCATAACGGAAAGATGAATTTCTCAGATTGCGGTAAGAGAATTTTGTCCCTTTACCTACCACTTTCCCATCAACATAAATATCAAATCTAGAGTCTTTGCTTTTGACCCAAAGATTAAAAGCAGTGTCTTCTAAAACAAAAGCGTTCTTTCTGAATATTCTAGGATTTCTCTTTTTAAAAGTAATCATTTCACCTTCTCAGCCGTATGTATTTTTATGTATTCTTTCCGGCAAAGAAAGTTGAGCCTGTCCGGTCACTATAGGGGACCATATTTCAAAAGTTTTTTCTATCTGCTTAAACCATAAATAATGACATGCTGCCTGCGGATGACCGTCTTTCGGCACAAGTGTGTAGCGTTTGCACCAGCGTGAAACTAAATCTTCAACCAGAGCAAAGTCGATATACGGGATCTGATACCTCAAAGCCAATGCCTCGATATCTCCAATATTAGAAGTATATTTTCCCCTGTTCTGGAACATGCAGAATAAAAACTCTGTATTGGGGTAATGTCTTTGTATCCAACGGACAGCTCCTTCAAAAACCGCGATCTCATCCGGAGAGTCAGTTTTCTCATTAGCTCCGCTGCCGAATATAACCAAGTCAGGCCGCGGACCTTCAGGACGGGCGAATAATGCCGGATAAAGTTCCTTCCATGAATTCCCCGATCTATGTCCGTTCGCATTTGGAGATGGCTTAAGAGAAAGTGGACAATAAGCTTTGAGCCCGGAATGAGCCTCTCCTATGCATGATCCATCGCATGCCATAAAGTTAATAAGTATTTTATTGGCCGGCAAATTGAATTTATTCATCAATTCGCGCTTCAAGCGCCCGCCATAACTGAAGTAATGCCGTGATTCAGCAAAGTGCTTTTCAAGATCCGGTCGCTTCATGAGTTTTGCGCTGAACTTATTATAGTCAGAAAGAGGCTGTTTGAATTTTGGAGATTTTGGGTTCTCATCAAATGGGTACATTGGCGGGTTCGCACTTCCACGATCTATGCTTGATCCCATTATAATTATATGTACAGGCTCACCTTTCGATAATTTTTGAATTGTTCTGGGTAAATAGCGATAATATGGAATCATCTTTCTTATTGGAGGAGCACTGTTAACGGCTTTAACCCCTTTCACCAGACAGGGAGAAGACAGCCAGACAGGAGATGCAGAAGTATTAACAAACTCAACTTCCACACCAATTGTGTTGATGTCGGTGCTTTTTGAGATATTCTTTTCAGTACTGTAATGACCAACTATTTCGGCACCATTAATTGTCAGATGCACCAAACCTTTTTTGTCTGATTTCGTAGTGTACTTTTTGGCAACTACCAACTCACCTCTAGAATGCTTTGGAAAAGTACGTTTATCCCTCATTCCAAAATCAGCAGGAAACCAGGTCCCATCCTGGCTATCTATTTTCATGAGTTTAATATTGGCAACTAAGGCTCCGGGAACGTTCTGCTGTCCAAAAACGGATAAACTTATTTTTTCACCATGTGCTAAATCTGCCTCAGACAAAGTAAAAAACTGCCAGAACTTTTGTTTAGGCATTATAGCCACAACATTTTTCACAGAAAACTTTGGCAGGTTCTGTGGTTTTACATGTGATTCATGATAGACATTTATGTTTTTAGAGCCTCCGCTATTCCAGAATGCAACATTATTTGCTTTATAGCTGCTATTGTTTCCGTGACGGTGATTATTGAAAACATAAAAATTAAATTGCGGATTCAGCAGCAAATTTTGTTCTTGTGCAATTGTTGAAGCTGACGTTAGAATTAAGAATAAGCCTATTATACCAAACAGGACTTCTCTCCTTTTCTTGCCAATCATTTATTCACCATAAATTAAAATTATTTTTAAAAATAAGTTTCGAAATTACTAACTGCTATAAATGCATTTTACTAAATTTCATAATTTACTGCAAATACGTATTTAGCTAGATTAATATAATATTAATGTATACATTTGATCTTTATATGTCAATCCATCATCACTAATAATTATAAAAAAGATATGCGCTGTAGTAATAAGCAAAAGCACAATCAACTAAATGTATACAAATCCAACCTATATCAGATAAAGTAATGCTCAAAATGTTGCAAGACGCACAGACAGCCATTGAGGAAGCCAGTATATTATTACACTACCAGAGAAAATGGAAACAATCTGAAGTATCATAAATAATATGCCTGATCAGAATATCTGAGCTGATCAGGCATTAATAATAAGGCACTTAAATTTATGTTTAAGCCTTTATTAAAAACAATGATTAAAACTGATTACCTGAATACCTTGATAACCTGCCCGCTGGAAACACCTTCTATTATATCTCGGTAAACGGGAATAAGCCGTTCTAATGAGATTGGCGTAAAGCCCGGGAAAGCTTCACTGAATTTATCATAGGTTTCTTCAAGAACGTTTGGTGACACTACATTTATCCTTATGCCGCGCTCCAATTCATAGGCTGCGTTTCTGACAAACCCTTCTATCGCGCTGTCCACCATACCAACCAAGGCTGTATTTATTCCAGGAACTTCTGAGATAATGCCGCTGGTCAAGGTGAATGAACCATGATTGGAGATATATTTCATTCCTGTAGAAACTAATCTGACCTGACCTAACAATTTGCTGTTAATTCCATACATAAACTGCTCTTCATCAGCCTCGGACAAAGGCACAAAGGCAGATTCCCCCACAGTGCAGACTAAAGCATCAAATTTTCCGACATTATCGAAAAAACGTTTCACAGAATCTGGTTTGGTAATATCTATTTGGTATTCACAGGATGACCGACTGGCCGCAATAACTTCATGGTCTCTCTTGAGGAATCTGCATAGAGCTTTACCGATTATACCGCTTGCTCCAACTATAATAATACGCATGGTCTTCTCCTTGGATTATATAAAGATCAGTCTTTAACGCTTATGGGGTTCCTCTCTTTTAAAAATATAGTTCTCATCGGCTCAATTGCTATGATGGAAGCCAAAACATTACAATAAATATTCATACAATAATGCTATAGGCCAATAATATTTTTGAGAATTCATGAGGTGCAGGCTGTTTAGTGCGTTGGGATAATCCAATTTTAATCTTTTCAGTATAGAAAAAACCATTAGAGCTCGACAATTTCATAATAATTTGCTGAAAAAACTCTGCCTTCTTTATCTTCTTTTTCGTATTGTTCTAAGGCGGCTTCTGCTTCTTCTAAAGTCGCAAACTTTTCTATTACCTGTTTACATTCTCTCTCCCTGATGAGATATCTGAAAAACATTTTTTTGTCAACAAAACCATCTTTGAATGTAGCTGCCGGGTTTTTATTAATATAAATCTTAGTAGTAACTTTCTCTTTCATTTCTAAACTCCATATACACAAGGGTATTTTTATTAGTATTCTTTAATGTATCTCGTACGGAATATATTTCAACTTTCACTGGTGCAGTTGTCTATCACGCTAACGTGGTATCCAGTTGCTACGGCTTCTCAAGCCGGAACCGGGCTTCATGATAGTGGCTCGCAAAGTAGTACTAACGGCTTCGCCGACTCCGCCTGACTTGAAGAAATCAGGGCCGAAAATATTCAGATATTCAGCCTTCTTCCCTGAGATCATACCGCCTATCGGAATGGTCTGACCGTTACGTACTGTAACTTTAGTCGAAAGGTTATAAACTTTTACGGCTTTAGTTCTTCCCTTTCCTGTAATCATGCTGATTTCAGGATACACTTCAACCTCAATCATATCATTGCCGATATAACGTGGATTGACATATAAAGCTGTACCAACTTGATTCCATTTTGTTTCATTGAATATTCCGGTAAGTTTTATATAATTCCCCTCGGCTGTACCGTAATAAACACGTTCAGGGTATTTTTTATTGAAATAAAGCCATGTTGGATCAACAATAGTTTTACCTGACCAGAGCTTTGCCGGAGAGCCGCTCTTGGTAACAATAAAAGACGCGTTTAAACTGCTGGTGGTGCCTTGACGCTGATTAATGTAAATTCTATACTTTGATTTCCGCGTCGGACGAGTAACAACACGTCGGCCGTTTTAATAAGTCACAATCACAGGCTGGCCAGGTGGAGCTTTGCGATATCCGAAACGTGACTGATTATCTGGGGATACACTCTGAGTTTTAATATCTATCCTGATGTTAACAGAGGGAGTGTCATTGTTTTTTATAAACCTTCTAACCCGATCAATAACTTCAGGGGTATCATACACCAGTACGGAGTTCTGGTATTTTTCGTAAGTAAGCTTGCCTTCTTTATGCAGCCATGGCTTGCAAACCCGTTTAATAACCTCGAAGTCAAGCGACATCACAGGAAGAAGCTTGTAATGCATTCTGGCAGTATTATCTGCTTTTATGACCACAGTTCCTGGATTCTTTTCTGCCGAAAAAATAGAAATAACAAAGCACAACAGCAGCAAAATAGAAATTAAACGCTTCATACCACCCTCCTCAAAAAATAGAAATTTTTACGAGAACAGTCCGAAATATAAAGGGATCTGTTATATTCAAAAACTACAACCGGTTTAATTTAAAGTAAAGCCATGAGCACAAAAAAGCCGGACAGAACAGATGCCCTGCCCGGCAAATACATCAGTAAATACTATTTCAAATATTCATCAACGCTTTCAGCAAGGGTTCTACCAGCAACGATGGCTCTAACTACCAGAGATGGGCCACTGGCAATATCACCTGCAGCAAAAATTCCTTTTACAGAAGTCTTACCACAGCAATCCGCCTTAACGTTGCCGCGCTGGTCAAGATCAACTCCAAACTGATCAGCACAACCGTATTTCTGAGCTCCGACAAAGCCCATAGCCAACAGCACAAGATCAGCACTCAAAGTAAAACCACTGTCTTTAATCTGCTTCATATTAACAGGCCGGCTGTCAATCATATCCCAGTCAACTCTAACCGCATTGATCTTCTTAACATTTCCATTGCCGGAAAAGCTTTCAGTCAAAACATTCCACATGCGCTGACAGCCTTCTTTATGACTGCTTGAAGTGCGCAGCTTGTATGGCCACTGCGGCCACGGTGTGGAATCATCACGGTCTTCCGGCGGGCGCGGCATAATTTCGAGTTGAGTAACGCTTTCCGCGCCTTGACGAATAGCTGTACCGACACAGTCAGAACCAGTGTCACCACCGCCAATAACAATAACCTTCTTGCCTGCAGCAACAATCTCTTTACCAGTAACGATTTCACCGCCAACTCGCTGATTCTGCTGCTTCAGATAATCCATTGCATAATATATACCGTCAAGTTCACGCCCGGGAACCGGAAGATCGCGCGGAATACGTGAACCGTTACACAAGCAGACTACATCAAACTTTTTCAACAGGAAACTGCCAGTCACATCTACGCCAACATCAATACCGGTTTCAAAAGCAACGCCTTCATCTTTCATTAATTTGATACGGCGCTCAACAATATTCTTGTCCAGTTTAAAGTCAGGAATACCGTAGCGCAAGAGTCCGCCAGCGTAATTATCACGCTCATAAACAGTTACCGCATGTCCCATTTTATTGAGCTGATCAGCAACAGTCAAACCTGCCGGACCGGAGCCTATAACAGCAACCTTTTTGCCGGAACGCCGCTCTGGAGGCTTTGGCTTGATATAACCTTCAGCGAAACCTTTTTCTACAACAGCCAGTTCAATTTGGCGTACGGTTACAGGATCAACGCTCAACCCGGCAGTACATGAAGCCTCACACAAGGCCGGACAAATGCGACCTGTAAACTCTGGAAAGTTATTGGTAGAAAGCAATACGTCAAGAGCTTCCTTCCAATGACCTTCGTGAACAAGTTCGTTGAATTCAGGAATAACATTTCCCAAAGGACAGCCGGAGCCATGGCAGAATGGAACTCCGCAATCCATGCAGCGCCCGGCCTGTTCGATAATTTCTTCTTTAGACAGAGCCTGTTCGACTTCGTTATAGTCTTTGGTACGCTCTTCCTTCGGACGATAGCGGGCGTCCTGCCGCTCTATTTCAATAAAACCTCTTGGTCTAGTCATTATATATCACCTCACATTGACTCTTCGTCAGTTGCTTTTTCTTCAGAGTTGACTTTTTCCTCTTCCTTATTCATAAGGCCTAGCGCCTTGCGATACTCAACCGGGAACACTTTGACAAACAGTGGCAGGGAGCTTTCCCAATCATCCAGCAGGCGTTT
>JAAEMX010000312.1 GCA_024225035.1 Lentisphaerota bacterium | reverse complement strand
TCGAGAAGGCCATGGCCAAGCACCCCGACAATCGTTGGCAGTCAGGGGCCGAGTTCGCGGCCGCCCTTCGGGCCATCCCCAGCGATGAGCTCGAGGCGTTGGCCACCCTTACACCAGAGCGCGGCTTCCTGCGGCGACGCCGCTGATGTGAATCAGAGGTTGCCGCCACCGAACTCGTGGGCAACGTTGAGGCGGGCCACGCCTTCATCGGCGGTGGCCTGCTCGTGTTCACCCTTGCGGCCCGCCTGCTCGGCCCACATCTTGCTGGCGTCATCGAGGTCATCTGCCATCAGCTCGGCCAGCACAGCCCTGAGCTCATCAGCCTCGGACTGAAGCTCGAACTTGCGGGTGAAGGCATCAGCAGGCAAGAACCGAAGCTCGTCGTCGATCTCGATGAGGCGGCGCCGATGATTCTCTTGATTCTCTGACTCCATTTCTCCATGGTACCCCGCATAGCGGATAGTGTCTTGACCGGCTGTATGGGGTTGGGTTGGTGTTCCAGGTGTTGATGTCGGCTGCGAGCTCGGCGACGCTGTTGTGTGCTCCTCGTTGGAGGTTCTTGGTGGTGAGGGCGGAGAACCAGCGTTCGACCAGGTTCATCCAGCTTGAGTAGGTCTGAGGTTGACCCGGTTCGGCGGACAGGTTGTCCAGGATCAGGTGGATGTCGATTTCGTCGGCGACGTTGCGGTTGATCTGGTTCAGGAACGCCACGAAGTCTTCGGAGGTGTGGGTTTGGCGTAGATCGGTGATCACTTCACCGGTTGCCGTGTTCAGGGCTGGTGTGGTTGGCAGCATCGGCAACGTGGGTGCGGTCCGGTTCAACGCCTGGATCTGAGGCTTCTCATCTACGCAGAACGCTGCGGCGGCGACCGGCGGGGTCAGGTAGAGGCCGACGATGTCGCGGATCTTGTCGACCAGCAGCGGATCTGGTGAGACCTTGAACTCGTCTTGTTCCCAGGGTTTGAGCCCGAACGCCCGCCAGATCTCAGCGACACGCTGGTGGCCCAAGCCATGTCTCTTGGCGAGTTCGCGTGTCGACCAATGGGTCGCATCATCAGGGGTGGTTGTTGGTGAGTCCCTCATCGGCGGCGAGCACGATCTTGGATCGTGTCGCCAGTGACTGTGCTGAGCTGTGACGGCGAGCCCATGACCGCTCGTTCGCACTCAGCTCGACATCTGCTGATGGTCGTCCCGGTGAAGCCATGAAGTTCCTCCCATGCTGGCCCTCACCACAACAAACACCACGCCGAAACCAAGATTCCCGATCCACCCAAACAACCCAGGAAATCGCCGGACACGACACCAGACGAGTACTGATTGCAACCTGGTTCGGATACCTTCGCTGCGGTGAAGCTGACCGGGATTCTGCACACCGCGGCCTTCTGTTTCGCGTTCGTTGCTTGCGCCAGTGCCCCACCCGTCTCTGACGGATTGGCCCTGAC
>JAAEMX010000311.1 GCA_024225035.1 Lentisphaerota bacterium | reverse complement strand
TCATAAACACCCGCGAACGACGTAAATAGCGAGTAAAACCCCTCACTCACTATGCAAAACATGCCGCGAACGACGCAAATATCGATAAAATCGCCTTCTGTAGCTCTTCAAAACACCCGCGAACGACGTAAATAGCGAGTAAAACCCTTCAGGTCCCTAGAGGGAGGTCCCCTCATGGGGGGGACCCCACGGAGAGCCCCGAAGAGGTCGATTTTACCTTTCAACAGGCCATCTGGTGCACTTTCTGGGTGGGCGGTCAAAACCCAAGTTTGGACTGCTCCTGGCTTGCCCCTGGCTGCTTCAGGGGGCGTATTGTGCGAGAGTGGGTAAATAGCGAGTGAAACCCCTTCACTCACTATGCAAAACATGCCGCGAACGACGCAAATATCGATAAAATCGCCTTCTGTAGCTCTTACAAACACCCGCGAACGACGTAAATAGCGAGTAAAACCCTTCACTCACTATGCAAAACATGCCGCGAACGACGTAAATATCGATAAAATCGCCTTCTGTAGCTCTTCATA
>JAAEMX010000310.1 GCA_024225035.1 Lentisphaerota bacterium | reverse complement strand
TTCGCTCCTGAATTGCATGATCATTTTAAAGGTGTTGGGCTATACCACATCGGATACCATGAAGCGGAAACTCAGCAATGACGATACGTTACCATCCCGCCAAAAAGATACCTGACCTGATTGATGTATCCAGCGATAATTTCGGTTGCTGTCACCGTAATTGTAATTCCGTAATTCAAGAATGGGGTGGTGGCCAAGCCAGCTTTCAAAATGTTTATAAAGTCCTCTGTGGGTTTACCGGAGGCAAGCTTCTTGAGTTTTTTGGAAATTTGATTGTTGTTATTCGAGATTTTTTTCTCCAAAATATCGCCGTGTTGATCTTTTAAATCTTATCATCGCCAATTTCTTTTTTTGGTGGTGGCAGCGGCTCAGCTGTAAAAAATATAGGATCAACACACTCTTTTCTCTTAGATTCTGTATCAATCTCGATAAGTGCCCCTCTATAATTACCGATATTGACTTCTTCATCCTGACCTGCCGCAGTTTTGCCGACAGCGAGGCCAATGAGTCCAAAACCTAAGCCGAGCACAACATCGCCAGCGGCCCTTTGACTCTGAATTTTCTTAGATTCTTCCAACCTATCCATATACGCTTGGCGTTCGATCACAAGCTCTTCACATGATGCATAAGAATATGGTTGACCAACAGCGTGTGTTGGTTTGATTTGCGATGGAGGCCTTGAACAAGAAGTGATTACTAAGGACATTAAAATCAATGCGAATAGAAAACGCATGAATACCACCATACAATTGCGATTTACGACATTTTTATAATACAATTCAAGATTGCAATTGAATAGTCATATGTCAATAGGTAACTGCTCACCCCCTATATGCGGAGCAAACTCGCTCGCAACCTCAACATATTGTGGAATTAGAATTACGGTGACGGTTTACTCTCATCTATGGACGCCCCTTTGATTGCAAGGGTTTTTTTGAAGTTTTTGGCATTTGGTTTGCAGTCATCTATACGGCCTTTTGTTGCGGTATTTGTGACCGCTGGCCCTGATGGAATTCGTGAGAGCAACGCCTATTCACCG
>JAAEMX010000309.1 GCA_024225035.1 Lentisphaerota bacterium | reverse complement strand
CCGAACGTCCGGTTTCCGGTCCTGTATTCGGACTTCTTTTTGCTCTCAAAGCTGTTTCTGACCGTTTGCACATAACATCCGTTCTTGGTCGTCATAAATTAGCCAAGACGGCTCTTTTCCTGATCCTTGCCCGAATCTCAGCACACGGTTCCCGTCTGCATGCTTTGAAGTGGTCGGAAGATCATGCTGTTGCAGAAACACTTGGCATTAAGATCAGAAAGGACGACCTGTATTTTGCTCTCGACTGGCTGGCAGATCATCAGGAATCCATTGAAAAACGTTTATTCAAAAAACGATACGAAGACGGAGAAATTCCTGATCTGTTTCTTTACGATGTGACTTCAAGTTATTTTGAGGGGACAAAAAATGAACTGGCCGACTGGGGATACAATCGGGACAGAAAGAACGGCAAGATGCGGATTGTTATCGGTCTGCTCACAGATAAAACCGGTGAACCTGTTGCTGTCAGGGTTTTTGAGGGAAACACAGCAGACACTTCGACCTTTCCCGAACAGATACTCACCGTCGCAAAAAAATTTAAAGTCGGACGGGTCACATTTGTCGGTGACAAAGGGATGATAAGAGGCCCTCAGATCAGCCAGCTTGAAAAAGCCGGGTTTAATTACATTACATCGATTACAAAAAAAGAAATAAACACTTTGCTCAAAAACAACTGCATTCAGTATGAACTGTTTTCGGAGACAGTTGCCGAGGTTGAACATGAAACAGAAACTGAAAAGAAAAGTGAAAACGGAGAAACTGTCGGAGAGATAGTGAAAAAGAAAGTCCGCTATGTGATCCGTCGTAATCCGTGGCGGATGAGTGATATTCGAAAAAATCGTAACAGTCGTATCAGGAAAATAGCGGAGCTTGCTTCGGAGCAGACGGAATATCTTCGTGAAAGTGAACGCAGAAGTCCCGAAGTGGCTCTCCGGAAGGTAGAAGAAAAAATAGTACGCTGCAAACTTGCCAAAGTTCTCAGTGCCGAACTTTGCGGAGATGACGGTCGGGAAATCAAAGTGACGACTGACCCTGACGGAAAATCAGAAATTGAGAAACTTGACGGCTGTTATGTGATAAAGACGGATCTTTCTGAAAGATTAATAACGGCCGAAGAAGTTCATGACCGGTATAAAGACCTTTCAAAAGTAGAAAAAGCATTCAGGATCATCAAAACTGAATTTTTGGAAATCCGTCCTATATTTGTCCGTCTCGAAAAACGAACGCGAGGGCACGTATTTGCCTGTATGCTTGCATATACAGTTCTGAGAGAGATACGAAGAGGTTTGCGTTCGGAGTTCGGAACGGATGACGAAGGCAGATTGGAACTGGATGAAGATAATATGGTTGAAGCGCTCAGCAGAATAACACTGCTTTTCTATAAGAGTGACGACGGTGAAATGATTCCCGGCATTGCTGAACCTGATCAGCGACAGAAACGGATACTCGGTGCAATTGGCGTAAAACTTCCCGATTTCGGGCTGATTCCGCAAAAACCGAATTAAACGCAGGCGACAATAATTATCGTTTCACCCATTTCGTTCGGCTTGGATTGTAAATCCAAGCCGAACGCCGGATTTGACAATCAGGCGGGATCGGGGTGGCCGAAACGATGACCGGGAACATGTGGACAGACGCATATCAATCCGATTTAAAGAATATTATGTTTCAGTACAATGGGTTATGGCGAGAAGTTCCTGCTT
>JAAEMX010000308.1 GCA_024225035.1 Lentisphaerota bacterium | reverse complement strand
TGCAACAGCAGAGCCTACCGCCCATCCAACAGCAGCGCCAGACATACCAAGAGCGGAAATACCCAAACCGGCAGCAGAGAAAGTTCCGGAAAATGCAGCAGCGATAGCAAGGGAAGCCATTAATTTAAACCTTTGAAACGATACGCGCCCATAATTCTATTTTTCCACCGCTTATCAATTCGATGTTCAGTAACCTTTTTGACATTACTGAAGCTATGGATTATTCCCTTGTCGCTTATGATTGCTAGATGTTGCGGATCTTTAAAAAACCGCATCCAATAAACATCACCAGGTAGCGCTTCAGATATTTTGATTCTCACCATTTCTGCATCTAATATCCGCCCCATCATTGTTGGGCTTGGATGACGACTGTATTGATGAGTCTCAAAGTCTGACAAGCCCAAAGCATGAGCAACAACAATAACAAGTCCCACGCAATCAACGCCATCGATTGTTCTGCCCTGGTGTTTGAATGGTATGCCAAGCCATGACCTAGCCTCATCGACTATTGACTGTCTAATTTTTTGCATCAGGATAATTCATCATGGCATCTATACCAGGTAGATCTGGGAAGCCCTGGTAGTTGTCATAATTACCAAAGCCCTTGCAACTTGCTTTTTTCCTGTCGCATCCTTTGTACACGCTATAAGTATCACCTATTTGAACAACTGATGGCATAGGCTGGAATAAAATAAATGTTCCGCTTCCGGATGATTTAACCTCCATACTTCTACCGTCATTGTTCCCGCTTGTCCATGTCAGCTTACCGTAGTTGAAATAATCGTCCGCCTCTGCTCTGCC
>JAAEMX010000307.1 GCA_024225035.1 Lentisphaerota bacterium | reverse complement strand
TGACAAAGAAATACTGTCAGCGGATGTACCGGTTACATTTACAACAGGCGCCGTACAACTGTTCTGCTCATCTTCTGTTGTTGCTGTAATAATCTTATATGGTTTTGTTCCGTCGGAACATTCACCAAGCACAGCAATCTGGCAGGATGTATCTGCTGTTAAGCCTGTTATCACATAACTTGTACTGTTTGATCCCGATGCTGCCATTTTCCAACCTGTATTTGAGGGATTGTAATATACAGTATAACTGTTAATACCTGTAGCATTCCATGATAAAGAAATACTGTCAGCGGATGTACCGGTTACATTTACAACAGGTGCTGTACAATTTGTTCCGCCGCCGGTCTCCCTGGTGATATTAATTCTATAATCATAGAAATCATTTCCCTCAAAACGATTTGGGACAGTACACACGACAAAATAAATTGCTTCTTCAGCTGAAGTTACGCTGACAGTTTTACTGCCGTCCTGTTCATTTGACATCGCTAAGTTATGATACTCCCTGGAATTACCATCAACAGTAATAATCCTGCCTCTGAATCTTGCATTGAAATCAGTCGATCCATCTAATTCAAAGGTATATGAAGCATTACCACTGTTATTGATTTTATACACATTGTACGCCCAGGCGTTCGGGTAGTATTTATAGTTGTCATATCCATAGGGTCCCGGATCTTTAGGTACTTCCAACCAGCCGCCGGTACCGGTATTATTATATTCACGAACAATTCGGTTATCGTCATTAACATTCCATTCATCGTTTACCCACTTTTCTTCTGCAGCGACCATTTCATCGTGATTGTGCGGATAATCCCAAGTCACGTTATGAGCTGCAAAATCGGCAAATACCTCTTTCATGTCATAGCCCCAATTGGGCAGCTCATTATAAAAGTATTCTTGTGGTGTAAAAGACGGATTGGCGGTATAATAACTTTGACCGATAATTTCCCCTGAGAGACCAAGTACATCGGTCAAATAAATAAGAAATAAATGTTCGCCATAACCATGTAACCCGCGAGTCCAGGATAGTACATCAAAATTCCAGGGATCCGGATGATCAATCTGGTTATCGACAAATGCCCACATTTTCAGTTGAGGTTGTATGGTAACCGCAACAGCACATTCTTCTTCGGCGGCATTTCCCGGTTCCATATAATGAACAAACCAGGTTGCTCCGGATTCAATGTACCAGGCCTCATCCCCTGAATAATTGAATGCAGGTGTACGGTATTGATATAAATGGAATCCCTCGTGATACATACCGCTCAGGTTATTCATCATTCCGTCACCCGGTATTGTCATATAGGGATAATTATCAGGATCAGTCCCAACTCCGTAAGCCCAATCAGGAAATACATCACCGTTATTATGGATATATATATTTACATAATACCCGTCATCTGGTCCCGGAGGATCGGTCATATTAAGATTGAGGCAAGCGGAACGGGTATTCGCTAAATAATTCAGAACCGCAGATGCTTCTGTTCTGAAATCCCAATTCTTATCCCACCAAACAATAAAAATGTCACGGGTCTGATAATTACATGTTGATGCAGAACCAAAATTCGTTCTGATTTCAAGTGCGCTTGCTTCTGAAAGAGATAGTAATACCAAAAAACATAAAACCATTAATGATTTAAAAATTTTCATCAAAAACTCCTTGGTAGTGCTGCACAAGTAATGCTGAATCCCATTCAGTAAAATCTGAGTTGCTGATTTCAAAGGGTTCCAAATTTACTGAATCTCATTCAGCATTACTTGTGTAGCACTACCAACTCCTTTATCCTTTACTGAATACTATTTTAACTGCATTAAGGTGAATACATATCAAATAATCACATCACTAATTTTCATTAAACTCTTGACTTTATCTTAATTCCCAATGCTGTTGACGTGAGAATCATACCATTACTAACAATTTTTTTTGCAGTTTTGAATACCGGGCATCTTACCGGAAGGCAAGATACCCGGCGTTCATACATGAATTGCTGAAGACTGGCTATTTCATCCCCGTCCAATACCCGGTCACAGATTCGCACATCATCTGTTAAACCGTCAAAATACCCAAACAAAAGTTTTTCGGTATTCGAAGACTTCCGAAGTTTCTGAAACTTCGGAAGTCTGCTGCCCGGTTATGCTTGGGTATTTATTACACAGTTACTCCCTGTTTGCTTTCTCATTTGATTATTGTTCCGGTCAAATGAATTGATCCCACTTCTGGAATACCGAATTGTAAATGACTAAGAACTATCCCTGAAATTTGGTATCAATTCATATGTCTTGAACCATAGTTAGGAATAACAGGTATGTTGGCTCCGGACTGGGCAAATGAAAATGTTACAGATATTCTCATCTGCCCGGATCCGGACTATCATCAACCATCTGTTGCTGCTTTTACTCTATTAGCGTAATACGATCCGTCCGAACAGATTGATCGAACAGATATCCTATAGATTGTATTCGCAGTTAATCCTGATAATACATAATTTGTGACGGTCAGTCCTGATGCCGCTTCAGCCCATCTTCCATTCTTTGCTTTGTAATAAATCGTATAACTGCTTGCGCCTGCATCATTCCATGACAATGAAATACTGGTTTCCGAGGTTCCGGTGATACTGATTTCAGGGGCGCCGCAGCTTCCCTGGACTTCATCGGTTGTCGCAGTTACCGTATCACAGGGCTGTGATCCGTCCGGACAATGACTGTAAACACGGATGCTGTAGGCGGTGTTATCAGCCAGACCGCTGATTGTATGCCCTGCGGAAGTCAGTCCTGCGGCAGATGTTGTCCAGTCTGATGAGCCGGATGCCATATAAGAAACAGAGTAGCTGTCAGCGCCTGTATCATCCCATGACAGGGATATACTGTTTTCAGAAATGCCGGATACACCGGCTTCCGGAGCAGTACAATCATCTCCGGCATCACCGGTTACATTTAATGAAGCATCTCCGAATATTGTCCATGTCTGAATAGTTTCCAAATCCGAAGGGGATGAAGATTCAGTATACCACAGTGAAAAAGCATTTAAAATTATTTTGCCGAACGTACTGTATCCCTGATTTGTACTTGTCCCTGACCCCGGATTGGAAGAATAGTCATAACCTCCGGTTAAAAGATCATTCATATAATCCTGGCCTTTCATCGGCGGTGTCCAGAGCTGGTTAATAGTAGCCATCAGAGTTGCCACTGCTCCGCCGTTTTCTTTGCGAAGCCAAGTTTCCGCAAAACAGCTGTCTGTCATATGAAAAGCGCCGTTTATGCATGCTACGGAAAATATAATCGGAAGCTTGTCCCCGTTTGCCAGGTTATTTATATCTGAGCTGCTGAATCCGGTAGTTATCCAGCTGGACTGACTTCCATGCCCGGTATAATTAATGACATGAGTACCGTCATTGATAATATCAGCCACCAGGGAAGCACTGCCGCTGCCATATATCTCTGCGATGTCTGAATATTGGTTTGGGAGAAGTTTGTAGTTTTTTATCACATCCGCATGTTCGGAATCTGATTCTCCGTCATCTCCGGGGCCTTCATTCGAACCTATCCCAAGTCCGTCCGACCAGAAAGGCCGGACTGCATTTTGTTCGTATGCAATGGTCTTATCTACCTGGACTGTCACATCATTTGCATTTGATGCGCTGAAACGTCCGACAATCAAATCCACATAATAATCATTTCCTGAAACACATCCCAGCATCGGATCCATGGGAGCATTGTAGTCAGTTCCCAAATCCGATTTGATATCGTCCCAGTCACCGACAAGCTGAACATAGAAAATATTGGGATTCTGATCGTATGCGTTCTGAATTACGCTTTTAGCATTTGTACCGGTCGGTACCTCAGTCGCAGTGACTGTGAAACCCAGGGTTTCTTTATGAGCAATATAAGGTTGAATTGCGCCGGAATCCCTTGCAGTATAAATTACAAGAATTTCACCGTCAATTCGGTCAGTATATTTTCGGTCATCCTCATAGTTCAGAAACAGATAAGGCAGAATATCATAAAGTTCGGATACAACTTCATCATTGTGTCCGGTTACATTTTTTTCACCGATATCCGGCTCCGGTACAATCCTGAACTGTAGATGTGTATATACTCTGACGATACTCTGTGATATATTGAACTCGGTTATATTGAATCTGAAGTTGAAACCGCGAATATTACGAATCAAAAAGTGTTCTTCCGACTCAATCAGTTTCCCCGGATAAGAATTCAGACCAAGAGAATTCTCATCAATAACATAAGGTATCTTTTTCGGATCCTGATTTCTTGTGATTTTTCCGCGTCCTACCAGGTATGGTGAATCCATGTTATATGTTTCATATTCGCTTTCCTCAATTTTAAGAGTATAGTCCTTGTCCGGATCAATATGTAACGGAACCTGTTTACTTAAAATTTCAGGATATCCTTTTGTATTTGATTTAATAAATTTCTTCAGATTTGAAAAGTAGGAAAATTTTTGTCTGTTTTTCCTGATTTCTGCCAATTCCGGATTTGCCAGAAGGTCAAAAGTTACTGTAATACTTCCGTCTGCCTGATTCTGCACATCAAGTTTATATTCATCTGCCATCAGCATATTGCCTGAATTGCCATAGGAAAATGCAGTAAGCGAGAAAATAAATACTAAGGTTAGAAGAGTGAATCTTTTCATTTAATACCTCCGTTAAGAAATAAGTTTTTTTTGTTATTTAAATAAAGCTTTTACAAGCACATGGACATATATTTCCCATAAATAAAAACGCTCATGTCCTGAATTCGTGAGGCTGTATATCCATCAGGATTATCAGCGGTTCAGACATCTGCATCTTTTCACGAAATCAGAACACTGTCTGATCATCTGTTAAACCGTTTAATCACCTCCTGTTATTCTCATTATTGCCGAATACAGGGATAACTGCATAATGAACGCAGTGTTATTACACAGTTATTCCCTGTCTGCTTTCTTATTATTGCCGGATAATGTGATATTACCCGTATGCCAGTCATTAGAAGCAGGTTTGCGAATATATTGTCTCGGAATCAAATCAATTGTCAGGCCGGCGTCTGAATTTTCTAATGAAAAAGAATTAAGAGAAAGACACATCAAAACTAAGACTGTAAAACATAAGAGATTTTTTTCATAACATCTCCTTTAAGTATCATAAATTTTTTTATGATTTTGTGTGATATTTTATAAATACCTTTTATATGCCTGTTGAAATTAAATTTACACTAAAGCCCCTCTGCCGCTTCGCACTCTATCCCCCCTTTCGAAGGGGGATAAAAAAAATGTGTATTATCCACAGATAAACAAGTATTCTTAAAATAAGCACTGTTCTTTTTGTCAAGCTGAATTTTTCTTCATATACAGTTATCTTTTAAAAATACACATCACCTTGGATAAACAAGCATTCTTATAATAAACACTGTTTTCTTTGTCAAGAAAAATTTTTCTTCATAAGTACCCAGGGTGTAATTAAAAGTGTTAGGTTTTTCATCATGCTGCTTTATTATTTCCCCAATAGTCTTCCCAATCTCCGTTTGCACGTAACACTCTTAAAGAAATCATGTTCTGCGCATTGTCTTCCTTCCACCAGGCTCCCGCAATTTTCAGCCGATTCTGTATGATATACCGGCGGGCACTTTCAATTTCGCCCG
>JAAEMX010000306.1 GCA_024225035.1 Lentisphaerota bacterium | reverse complement strand
GGTCTGGCAAACCGTATCTACCTGAACGATGGGGCGGGTACCTTCAGCGATTCAGGGCAAGCCCTTGGCAACAGTAACAGTCTTTCCGTCGCCCTGGGCGATGTGGACGGAGACGGCGATCTCGACATCGCTGTCGGGAACTACTCGGGCCAGGTCAACCGTATCTACCTGAACGATGGGGCGGGGGTCTTCACCGATTCCGGGCAAACCCTCGGTGGTGGTGACAGCGGTTCCGTAGTCCTGGGCGATGTGGACGGAGACGGCGATCTCGACCTGGCTGTCGGGAACAGAAGTGGTCAGCCGAACCGTATCTACCTGAACGATGGGGCGGGCAGTTTCACCGATTCTGGGCAAGCCCTCGGCAGCGCTGAAAGCTGTTCCGTCGCCCTGGGCGATGTGGACGGCGACGGCGATCTCGACCTCGCTGTCGGGAACTACTCGGGCCAGGCGAACCGGATCTATCAAAACTAGACAGGATGGGTGGCTCAGCCGGTGGGTCCCGAAGGCATCTCCAGCGCTGCGGTTGTGTGCTC
>JAAEMX010000305.1 GCA_024225035.1 Lentisphaerota bacterium | reverse complement strand
TCCTCATTCGACCTTAGCTTATATGACTCCATATGAGTATGAAAGATGGTTCAATGTTGCGGCATGAGGTGCTTAAATGAAAAATCAAAATTTTTCTCACTTATATGTAGTGCCGCCATTGACAAATGGGGTGCACTACAAGACGTAATTGACTATTCCCTCACTAAAACCATCGATGAGAATAGCTGTTGATCCTGATTCTACTTGGCAAGTAGCATTAATTTATCTTATTCATTTGAATCATATCAAACTTACCATGTAACTGGCATTATCATCTTTTTCAATCATAATATATCTATCCAGAAAATCATCTATCAATTGCTTTAAGTATATCTACCAGTATTGAATACGGGATGAATTATCTGGAATGCCTTCTTTATAAAAATACTTGTATTCACTGCTCATAATCTTTATCTTCTTCAATTTTATTCGTAATTTTTTCTAATTCTCACCGACTTATTCGATTCTTCAATTTAACCACTATCCAAGGTATTAATTTATAGAAAATAAAATAATACGACATAATACTCCAAAAGCATTAAATTCATGGAACATTTGCAGTAAATTTAAATGTCTCATACCTTATTGTAATACAAATAACACAAGGGGGCAAATATGCATTGGCGAAGATATTTCGAAAAGTCACCTACCGCAGTGAAACTTGAGTCTAAACTTAAACCCACCGTCAGAGAACATCATACTCATCCAGATATTTCTAATACTGATATTAAAAACCGAATTATAAATATAGATATATCCCAACCTCCAATAAAAATAGCCCTTAGTTATGTACATGAATTAAGAGTCCTTACGAGTAAAGAAAAATACCAGCAAATAGTAAAAGATGCTCAAAAAAGAGCAATTTCGAAATCTCAATATATTCATTTAATGTTGAATGTAGAAATTGAAGCTGCTTTATTTCATTGGCAAGCCTATGAAGAGATAAGATGGGGCATAATAAAAAAGACTTTTAACATAATCCAACGCATTAGAAAATATTTACAAAAAAAATCTTGTTATAGATATATCAAAAAAAATCTTTACCCGGATAAGAAATAAAGGGACTCATAAAAATAAAATTAAATATTTTGTAACAAAACACAACTGCAATTCAATGATCTTAATACTTACATATCGTTGGTGGCTAGTTAAAAACTCAATATCAATTATTCAGAAAGTTCCTAAATAATCAACAACCGCAATCTACAGTATCCAGAAACATGTCAGCAAAAATTTGCCCATTTTCTAGCCTGACAAATCAATTGAACAAAATGTCGAAATATAATGTCCTAAAAAACTATAGCTCTTATTTCCATTTTTTATATAATAGTTGATTTATTTCGCAATTTACTAAAGCGATTTAAAAAAAGATTATTCTAAATTAATTACAGATTAAAATTAGAACAGATAAGGAGATTTTAATATGCTTAGAAGATGTGCCGCTTATTTAGCTTTAATATTGCTATTCCAGGGAAACTTACTTTGGGGGTCATCAGACAACAATAATTTCAAAATAACTAATATCAGATCGGAGCAAGGTGAAGGCGCCAACTTCGACCTTTCATTCTTCCTGAATGTAGACTACAGTTCAACATTAAGCAGCTGGATGTTGGGCTATTACATACCTAGAACCTTTGAAACTGTTGCCAATGGTAATGTTAACCCTGATTTGAAGATGACTATTCTGGATGTTTCTTCAGGTAAAAAAGCAAATGAATGCAAACTGGTTACTGCTCAAGAAAGAATTGACAGGCCAGGAACTAATTTAACTGCTGGATATTTGACAGTACTAAAAGCAGCTGAAAAATATGATCTTACACCAGGGCACACATACAAGGTTACAATGAAAAACAATAACCAATGGGCTCCTACGAATTATTCTTCGATGCCGCAAAGTTTTTTCATGGTTATTGGAAATCCTGCAGACAGGAACGTTAAAAATATAACCACGACACCTAAAGATTACACAATTGGCGGCTATGTTCAGGATTCGATAGACAGGGAAGTGTCACAACATAACCAAGATAACCTGGCTGAATCAAATACTAATACGACTTTGGCTGACAACTATAATTTAGTACCAACTCCAGTTAAAACTGAAAAGCTGGAGAATTCTGGTGAATTTATCGCCGGAGACAAGTTAAATATTCATATACCAACCGACCGTCGTGATTTAAATCTGAAAGGCGTAGCTGAACAGCTTCAAAGTTATTTAGCCTCTGAGAAAGTTGGTATAAGCAGCACTATTTTTGAAAATACTTATGAGCAAAACACGGGGCCTGCAATTGTCTTAACTAAAATGGAAGACGGCAGTATTATTGATAATAACCCTGAGGGTTATTCATTAACAGTAGATAGAAACAGAATTGAAATTGCAGCTTTACGGCCTGCTGGTTTTTTCTACGGCATCCAGACCCTTAAGGTATTATTGAATAATCATTTAACCAATCCGCAACCAATACCAGCCCTTAGAATAATTGACTACCCCCGCTTTAAATATCGTGGTATTCTTCTTGATGTATCACGTCATTATTTTTCTGTTGCCACTATTCAAAGGCTCATAGATGTAATGGCAGCGCAAAAACTCAACACTCTGCATATCCATTTCAGTGACGACGAAGGCTGGAGGCTTATGCTGGACAATCTCTCATTTTTATACAAGGGAGCAGGAAGAGGAATTGACCAGCGTTCCAATCTTACTCCGGGAATGCTAATTCAAGGAAACCTTGACATTACAAACTATCAAAGTTTTGATCCCTCACAAAGCACATTGGAAAACTACACCAAAGCACAGGATTATTACTATCATTATTATACCTCAAGAGATATAAGGAAGCTTATAAAGTACGCCAACAACCGTCAAATAACAATTATTCCCGAGCTTGACCTCCCGGGACACGCCAGAGCATTGGTTTATTCCTATGTTAAAGCCTTCATCAATCCGGATGACACAAGTGAATATATAACTGTTCAAGGTTTTACGGATGGAGTTATACCTGTTTGCCTGTACAACAGTTCCGTTGCACAAGGGCGCCTCTTCACCTGGATAATGAATATGATTATCGAAGACACCGCAGCGTTATTCAATAACCAGACTACAGAATACAGCATCAATAATGAAGTAAGTGTCGGTGGAGATGAAGTTTCTGCATATGCATGGACAAACGACCCTGCCGCTACTGGAGTATGGGCAAATAAAACAGCTCTTCAGAAATCACAATATTTCTTTCAACAGCTCTCAAATAACTTGTCAGGCATTGTAATGTCCGGATGGCAACAGTTTGTTCAGGAAGATGATAGTTCTATTCTTCCGGAAAACGCGGTACCTTCTGAGAAAACTGGACATGTCTGGGTATGGATTCCATCTGATAACGGTATTGAGCAAGCTCAAATGCTGGTAAGACAGAAGTATCCTATTGTTCTCGCTTTTGCAGATAACACCTATTTTGACCTTGCATACACTCCTGACAAATGGGAACCAGGATTTCCATGGGCCGGAAAATTTCTTGACACAAATGCTGCTTTAAAGTCTGCAGCAAATGTAACTAAAACTTCAGATAGTATTGCCTCCGATTATGTGAATTACATTAAAGGCATTGAAGGAGCATTATGGTCAGAAAATATACCAAATGAAAGGCATCTGTTTTACATGGCTTTGCCCAAAATGTGCGGGTTAGCAGAGGCAGCATGGGCTCCACAAGCCGTAACTGTAAGTACTGAGAACAGCTCATCGTATCAGGTTAACTGGCTAAGTCTATCCAAGAGGCTGGGCTTAGATCAAAACGGCTTCCTAGGCTATCTGAGTAAATCTTACAATGTAAAATACAGAGGTTACCCCAACGGTATACAAAAGGAAGTAAAGTAAGAAGATCCGAATTTTTAACTTAAGCTTCTGCCTAAATGTGATAAAACAATTAAGGTCTGCCGCAAATAAATGCAGCAGACCTTTTTTCATGTTCTTCAGTCAAAAGTCAGTCTTTTGCCATACTACTGCATCAGAATTAACCCAACAATGATAAGAAGTGTTCCAAGTATTTTAGGTAAATCAATTTCCTCTTTCAATGTAAAACGCGCAAATATTAGAATAAAAACGTAACTAAGGGACGTAAAACAATACATTTTGCTGAATGTTGCATAACGAGATGCAATCGCCATAATAATTGGTGACAGAGCCAATAATGAACACCCTGTAATAAAATAAAAATCAAAAACCTTGCTTAAAATGCCAACATCTTTTACAGCAGCTTTTTTAAAGAGTGTCAGACCGGCAGCATTTGTAAAGGCAACCAAAATCAGTAAAATATTAGCCATCACTCAACTGCTCCTTAATCGAATTATATTTATTTCGAGAATAGCATATGACCAGAATTCCTATTGTAATTAGTATTATCCCAGCAAGCTTAGTTATTTTAAACGTTTCATGCCAGACAAATATTCCGATCAGATATGAAATCAGGTAATTTATTCCCAGAAAAGGATATATGTATGAAAGCTGATAATATTTTCCGACAATCAACCAGATTACCATTCGTACCAAATAAGTAGTTCCCCAACAAAACAAGATAAGCAATAATATCCAAAGCTGAGAGTGTAAAAAATCTGGGATAATTTTGGCACAAACAACACTTGCAAGATTGCAAAACATTAGAATAGCAACAGCTGCAACAGCCTTAATCATCGTACATCCTCATTATTGATTGTTTTGGCTTTGGAGTTATTCCTTAACTGGTAAAATACTTCCTCATTCACCCGCCGCTGGGCTCGTAAAATTTCTCCTATAATACTCAACATCCATAACATGCTTCCCATAAGAGCAAGTATGGACAAAAGAATCAAGGAAGGTAAATATTCCTTTTTCATGACCCCTAAAACATAACTTAGAATAATAGCTCTAATTCCTAAAACAAATGCAATAGAAAAGAAGACACATCCACAGGAAAAGAAAAAAGTACCCGGACGATACAAAATAAACATTATCAACATTGTGCCGCCAGATTTCATAATATACTACGGGATGTTTTTAAACAAGCGTGACTCTCTTGTTTTCGGGTTAACTCTAATGTCCACTGACGCAACCCGACAACCGGAATTCCCTGCCTGAATTAAAGTTTCCATACAATAAGAAAACCTGGAATGTATAAAAATCCTCTGACACATTTCCCGTGAAAAGGCCCTGAATCCCGATGCCGCATCCCTGACATTGGTCTTTGATATCTTACGCAAAGTCCAACTTCCAAATAACTGCAGCATCTTTTTCAGAAACTTAAATTCAGGGTGTTTTGCTATTGGCCGACAGCCCACAACCATATCAGCCTCGTCCTCAATGACTGGCTGGACAAGTTTGGCAATATCGGCGCCGCAATATTGATTATCTGCATCAGTATTAACTAATATGTCCGCACCATGATCCATGGCATGCTCAATCCCACGCCAGAAGGCGGTTGCTAAGCCACGGTTCGTGCCAAGCCTGACTATATGGTCAACTCCAAGTGATTTTGCCACACTAACTGTACCGTCTGTGCAACCATCGTCAACAACCATTACTTCAATTTTGTCAATTCCTGGAATATTTTTGGGAAGGTCGGCAATGGTTTCAGCCAAGGTATTTTCTTCATTAAAACATGGAATTTGTATAATAAGTTTCATATCACACACCATTTCCTATTGTTCAACAAGTGGGATCATCTTTAACTTGTAACTCGGTAATATAAATTTTTCAGGAGCAGATTTAAATATATTTATAGAAAGACCAGAATATTCTATGGGAGATTCACTCGCTTTGTAATTAAGAATTATTAACTCATCTTTGCCTGACTTGTTTTTTATCAAAGGAAACTTTTTCTGATTTATCAGAGGAATTTCAGATGATGGGCCAAAGCACGTAAGAAGCATCTGAATACGTTTCCGGTCAGATGATGCAAGTTTATTGTCTTCTAGCTCATCCTCCAACCGATATAACACTGGAGTATTGTCAGCCTCAGCAACCTTAATATTCTTATGCATAAGGATAACATCTAACAAGTTTCCATCCCACATTCTAGTGTTGCAAATATAAATAATTGAAGGTACCAGCCATAGTGCCACTACCACAAACTTGAGAAAAGCTCTAACGTGCAAATTCTTCACCCTGTTCCATAGAAGCGAATTCCATTGAGGTTGGCTACCTACATAAAAGATAATACAGAAAATAGTAAGTACCAGAAAATAACGTCCATGGCTTTTTTCCGGATAATAAAATGGGAAAACTTTCTTTATCATATAACTATGAAAAAAGTAGGCAATGAAGAAAGAAAAAGCAATAAACTTCTTTTCAATAGTACCCTTTCGCAACCAAAAAAATGCACTGATTAATCCTAACAGAATAATAACAGCCGTGGGCATAGTATCAAAGTATTTACCTTTCATAGACATAGGGCGCAAAAATGAAATCAGCCATTCCCAAAAGCTATATAAAACCCCGAAGTCATGAGTTTTACTAATCAATTGAAGACGTCCATAGGAAGCGCCAAAAAGAACATTAAGAATCAATGTTTCAATAATGATTCCCGCAATAATCACCAGTGAAAATAAAATAACTGCTGGCCCAACCTTGAATTTCCAAATCTTGAAACAGCCTTTATCGACAGGACTGAAAATCAGCAAGGACAATGCGATTGCCACAGCCCAGTAAAGTGATGTTATTTTGCAGCCATATGCTAAAATAATCATCAACCCGGTGCATGCAATATAATAAAGTTTTTCTTTTTCAAACCACTTAAACAAGAAAAGAAATGCACTTAAAACAAACATGGAAGCAGGAAGCATTGGCAAATACTGAGTTGCTCCACGAACAGTAAGTGGAAAAACTAGAAATACTAAAAATGCCAGTATTCCAATCGTTTTGTCAGTCAAGTGAGTTGTCACTTTATAAACCAAGATTGCGGTTATGCTTGAAACTATAACTGGAAAAATATAATAAATAAAAACTGATGTACCAAAAACTTCCTGAATGGCCATTACTGGCAATGTAGTTCCCCAACGCAATACATGATGATCCATATTTTCCAGATACCAGTTTCCGGTGTCAATAAAGCACCTTAAAACGCTCCAAGTATGTACAGCATCACCACTTTTTTCTACAAATTGCAATGTAATCAATCTAAAGAACATTGAACTTAGAATAATCCATGTGATAATCTTCCATTCTGTCCACTCATTGACCTTCTTGGAAAATCCATTAAAAAAATCTTTGAAGCATATATTTTTAAACATATTGTTTTTCACCAAATTTATTCTTGCGCATAACAATCCATTATATAAATAATGTAACACAATACAACAATAATTCTATATCACTAAACTTACAGCCTTTGCGAATATATTTACACAAAGAGATAAAGTCAAATTTAAGATTAAAACTAACATAAACATAAAAATACTGTAAGTGATGTTTAATAGTACGTATATACTGGAAAATTCTATTAAGTACTATTGTTTTCTAATTCTTTCGGCATTCTACCCAACTATACCACAAACAAGAGCCATCATAATATTTTCTATTGCATAAAATCAAATTTGAGAAAATGTATTTCCGAGGCGAATAATTAGTATAATTATAAAAAATTATCCTTTAGCCAAATATAATATCAAATCAGCAAATACTAGTTTATATTAGTCTTAAATAAATAAGCCCTCATTTAACTAATGAAGCCGTAAAGATATGGCTTTAAGAAACTCTCGAAAAGCAACTGCTACAATGGAAACAGCAGCTAGATATTTCTGAAGACGTATAACAATTTGCTTACGGTTTAGTTATCTAAATCAGATCGAATTTTCTATGCAGTCCAAATCATTAATTCGCACATTACAACACAATAAAAAGAGATCATCTATGTTCAGAGTTCTTATTAAAAAAGTTCGTCAAACTCCTGAAAAATACTGCCTTGTAAATCATGCAATAAACTTCTATTCCTCCTTTGATAAAAATGAACAAAATCTAAAGATAATGAATGATACTTAAATAAATAGCAAAGATATTTGTACCACTAACAGCCATAAACCATCAACAATATAAATCTATAAGTTGACATGTTAAAAGAAAAAACTTTGTTTGCTATTTCATTTGATTCTGTTCCTCTCTCAGGATTAATCGTAGAATTCATTAAAACCGCTGAAGTATTTAAAGATAAGGGATATAAAGTCCACCTTGAATTAGGTTATGACATAAAAAATGATAAAAAAAATCTTTTTCGACAATATACCACTGAACATAAACTTCTTCCTTCCTGGGTGGATCTTACCAGACTGGACACCTTGGATGAGATCCCGGGATATAATCAAGAACTTTTAGCAGAAGTTTTAAATTTGGTAAGGAGTTCTAGATACAACGAAGCAGATACCGGCTTATATAAAAAGATCAATGAAATATCTCATCTTATTTCTAAAGTCATAATCAAAAAATGGGAAGAGCTGGACGTTGATTTCGTAATTGTAGAGAACGGAACTTTACCAGAAAACATTATCTTCACCAAAGCTCTGCATGAAGCTATTGAAACCTATGGGGAGGCCAAAAAACTCAAAAAATATGTGCTATGGCGGGATCATGATTTGATGTGGTCAAGCGAACCAAACCTCTGTAAATATGGCTGCTCACCATATCACCACACTCCTAAGTTTAAGAAGTCACAATTTATTCAGCACGTCGTTCTTCATGACGCTGATTTACATGAAGCAAAAAAGTGGTGTCCTGAGGCGGAAACCTCAATACTGCCAAATACTTTTTGCATTCAAAAAAGCAGAGAAAACATATGCTCCAAATTCAGGGCTCATCTTTCTATCCCAGAAGATGCAATCGTTATCGCAAGGATAACACGGATGATCTACCCTAAGCGAATAGATAGAGATATTCATTTAGTCGATAGATTAACAAAGCTTTTAAAAGATAAAAGTATTGATAAACAAGTTTACCTTGTTATTGCGGGGTCCGCTGATGAAAATAATGACGAATACTTGAGGTTACAAAAACTAATTGATAAGCTCGGGCTAAGTAACAATATTATTTTCTGTGACTATTTGCTCCCGTTTGGTGCTAGAGAATTTAACAGCTCAGGAGAAGACTCTTATTCCGTAAAAGATCTGCTGGAAAACTCAGACATATGCTCATTCTTAACTTCCTATAATTATGAGAGCTACGGAAACCCAATATCTGAAGCTATCGCAGCAGGCACTCCTTATGTGGCTACTACCTACGAAAGGTATAATGTCGTTTACGGGCGAAAAGGTTTCAAGGGGATACTGCTCGATATAAATGAAGAGAACGATGCCGAAGTGACTGTCAATGACGGCTTTGTAAACGAAGTATTCTCAATAGTCAACGATCGTCGGAAAGCAAATGAATATACCAAACACAATTTCGACAAAGCAAAGAAACATTTTGCAAGCAAGTCGTCATTAATAAATAACCTGCACACTTATTTCGGCTCTATCTAATTAATGAATTAATGTCTATTTAAAACAAAAATAATTGGAGATATCAATGTCAAAAAATGATTTAATTCCTGTCATGTCAGAATCTGTGGTAATGAGCGTTGTTCTACCCACTTACAACGAAGAAAAAAACATTGTTAAGGTCCTTGATTCAATGTATTACCAGAAAACTGACAATGGTATTTTTGACAGAAACTTATACGAAATTATCATTGTCGATAACAACTCAACAGACAACACAATTGAACTTGTCACAGATTACTTATTAAAACATGATGATTTAAACCTTTGTATAACTGAAGAAAAAAAACAAGGTGTCGCATGGGCCAGAAAAACCGGTATGGACTTGGCTTCAAAAAGAAGTCACCAACGTGATTTCAGGACTGAACAAGTTCAACCTTTATATATCTGCTCTGCTGACGCAGACTGCAAAGTTGATGAAACCTGGCTGTTTCATTTGAAACAAACAATGGACGACACAAAAGCCGCTATAGGCGTTTGCAACTACTATTATCCTAAGGAACATTTTTGCCAAAGGGAAAAACTCTGGACTGTAATAGAACAAATACTGCGTGCCAGAGATGTTACTTTTAAAATATTTGGAGGGTTTCCGGATGGCAAAGGTTTTGCCGCTACCAGAGAATGTTATGACAAAATAGACGGGATTGAAATCTTCTACCAACTGAAAAACGGCAAGTTTTTGTGTCACTTGTCCGATGACTGGGACTTTGGCATAAAAGCAAGAGCTATGGGATTCGATATAGTTTACTCTCCGGACTCAAAAGTGGAAATTAATCCACGAAGAGTTGATAACGAAATCGACAGAACAATTAATGGCCTTTCCTATGGAGAAGACGGTATTATTACAATGCGTGACATAAGGCCTTTACAACCAAAAGAATCCAACAGTGATCTTACTAAAATTGAAGCCCGGACAATGTGGGAGTATGCAATAAAGGACTTTACTCCTAAAAATATTATTCTGCCACTCATGCTTACTACTGATTTCTTCAAAAACGATGATGTTATTGCTTTCCTCGGCGATGAGTTCGCAGCAAAGCTGGAAAAAAGAATTGCTGAAATAAAGCAAGAAATGAGTGTGAAAAACTTCGCTCCGATTCATTTGTACAAAACCCCATCTTTCAGACTGTATATGGAATTTAAAGACGAGCTTTTCGAGGTAATGCGAACGCACATCGGAGAAGACGTCGGTCACGCTCCCCCCCTCCCCCCATGCCTTCAGGAAATAGAAAAGCATGATGAACTGAACTTAAAGGATTTCATATATTATTACTGTGAAGACCGGGAGTCTGGCGAGGCACATAATTACTTTGGAAACGGCGGTGTCTTTTAGCCTCCATTAACTTTTGTTAAAACAACTTATTTAAATCCTTTAATAGAACAAAAAATATGTCTACTTTTTTTAATATTCATTCACAAGATAATCGATACCCTGAATCGAAAACTTATAGTTTTTTACAAAAACCTGAAAATAAACACTTGCTGGACTATGTCTGTTATGACTCCTTTGGTGGACACAGGTTCCCGGGCAATATTCCTGACTATAGTACCAATGATTTTATTAAGGATTTAAATAAGAGTTTAAAATCAGTAAAAGAAATACACCTTTGGATAAATATTCCAGTTTGCAGTAAACGCTGTTTCTTTTGTCAGTTTCCTACAGACATTTTATCCAAAGATAAAGACTTAAATGACTCAAAACTGTCAAAGTGGCTGGACTATAACCTAAAAGAAGCCGCGCTGTGGCTAGAGCAGGTTCCTCATCTAAGAAAAGTGAATATTGGTGAATTCAATATTTTTGGAGGAACCCCTTCTCTTTTATCAAAAAAACAAATAGTCAAACTGATAACTTTTTACAAAGACAACTTTAACTTCACTGAAAACTCAACTCTTAGATTTGAAGGAAATCCAAGTTCTTTTACCAAAGAAAAACTTGAAGTGCTGAAAACTTGTGGAGTGACCAAGTTGTCCTGCGGAATTCAATCTTTTAATAATGATATTCTCAGGCTGGCAAACTGCCCTCATGATTTGGAGGATATTATAACTTTCTCTAGGAATGTCAATGAGATTGGTTTCGATTGGGTTAGCGGTGATTTAATCTACGGTCTGGTCAACCAGGAAATACATCATATAGAAAATGATATTGCACAAGCTGTAGATTTAGGGTTCACTGGTCTTGTCTGCTCAAAACTGCACTTAAAAACATTTTCGGAAGCAGGCACGGCTGTCTCAGGAAAGAGTTTGGCGGCCTGGCAAAGCAATATTTACAGAGAAAAAATGGCTGCAAAAGGATACGTCTGGCCTTCCATTGCGGAACAATATCAGATGAGAGATGTGATTGTACAAGCCATGGCAAAGCACGGTTTCCTTGAACATCCTACAATGTATTTTTACAGGAAAGACAAAAGCCCTGAAAGGTGGAAATCCTTAATGATCGATCAAGATAAACAGTATCCAGAGGTCTCATTAGGGCTAGGAGGCAGTTCAAGCTGCATACATTCTGAAGCGGTAAATATCACTGAAATTGATGAATATATTAATTGTATTGATGCAGGTAATCTTCCAATTGCCTCTGTAAAAGGTTTTACTGATGATCACAAGATAGTCAGGTCAATTAAAATGGCGTTATCGTCCTGTACTCCTCTCTCAGATGATATTCACACAAAGAATTTCCCGGATAGTTCACTTTTTAATAATCATTGGCTTCCTGTTTTTGAAAGCCTTGAGAACAGAGGTTTGGCCACCGTAAATACACTTTCAAAATCAATAGAACTGACAGAAGAAGGACAAAATCTGGTTGAAGCAATTATTAACACTGAGATTCAATAAGTTAAATCTAGTAACCCAAGAGCAAGAATGACATTTAATAAATCCGTAAAAACTCTTCTGTTGACATTTGTTCTCATTGTTAACTTCAGTGTTTTTGCCTTTCTGAATACAGCCGAAGGCCCAGGCATAGCATTTGCGATAAACTTGTACAAAAAATCATACGTTGCTTCAAGCTTTTTGCCGGTCATCAGGGATCTTGTCAGTATAATTATTTCTTTTATAATTGTTGGTTTCCTGCCTAAAATAGGATATAAAAAGCTGTTGATATGCTGCCTGCTTATTATATCGGTTTCATGTTTTACCTTACCGGGTATAAATAATTTCCGGGCTATGCTTTTACTGTTTGCTATTATTGGCGCGGTTTTTGCAATAACAAAAATCTGTATATACACTTTGATATCATTAATTTTCAACGATAAGAAAAAACATGCCAGAATTTTGACTTTAATGGAAGGCTACTACAACGTATTCCAAGTATTAAGCTTTTTACTTTTTTACTTTTTTATAAGAATAAATGACAAACAGGCCTGGAAATATATTTTCAGTCTATACGGCGCGATACTGATATTCGTGATAGTTATCTGGAAATTCATTCCATTGCAAAAAAGTTTATGGGCTAATCCCAGACAACCTAGGCAAGGATTCAATTTTTCTGCTTTAGTGGAAATATCAAAGCGACCTAAAACAGCTACTTATTTGTACATGATTGCACTTTATGTATACGTTGAAGTCAGCCTGTTTGCGTGGCTACCGACTTTCAATGAAAAAGCTTTAAATATTGACATCTCACATAGTATTCTTTTGGCTTCAATACTGATGATAAGCATTGCGTTAAGTCGTTTTATCGGCACAGTTATTCTCAAATATCTAAGTTGGAATTTCCTTATTTTTTCCTTAATGACGGCTGCGCTTTTCTACCTGTCGCTGGTTCTCATAAGACAAAATATTTTTGGAGCCAATATGATTGGAAGAATTCCAGCGACAGCATACCTGCTGCCCTTGGTTGGACTTTTTTTAGGTCCTGTGTATCCTGTTATGGCATCTGTTACGCTCAAAACTGTAGACAACTCTGAAGTTCCAGTTTTAATGATCTTAATGCAATTGTGTGAAGGGCTCGGAGCTATATTTGGACCAATTATTACCGGGTACACATTTGATTACTATGGACCGATATATGCATTTTTCATGCTGCTGATTCCTCTGCTGGGAGTTTGGCTTTGCCTGCTGAGAATTAACGTCAGAAAAATAACGGAAAGAGAATATCAGGTTATATAATCTCCAAAACTGCAATAACGAAGGACTTCTGGCTCTTTTTGCTGGAAGTCCTATACTTTTCCCCTTCCCCAATCAGCTACCTCATGCGGATTAACTGACAAAAAACCTTGACAATACTAACAAATAATAGTATTTTTAAATCTCTTTATTTTTACATTAGAATATCTTTACAGGAATAAACTCGAATGAGACTTAATTTACTAATCGCATTAGCTGGCGCGGCTCTTTTTTCTTTTGGCTGCCAGACGGCGAAAGTTACTAATACCGCGCGCTCTGCACAAGAACAGTTGCTTTGCACAAGAGCTGTTGACCTTGCACTTGGAAAAGTTGTCTTTCCTCAAGTGAGCAATAGAAAAGTTTACATTGACAATAAACTGCTGAATTCCGTTGACAAAGAATATGTTCAGGGAGCGTTATGCCGTAAGATTGCCATGTCAGGCGCCATGATGATTAAGAATCAAAAAGATGCCGATATAATCATAGAAGTATTTAGTGGTTGTGTGGGAACAGATTACAACTCATGGCTAATTGGGTTACCGGAATCAGGATTGCCTATTCCGTTGGCCGGCACTGTAAATATCCCGGAAATAGCGTTGTATAAACGCGAAAGACAAAGCGGCACAGGCAAAATAGGGCTTATCATGTTAGACAACAAAACCCACAAATCAATGCTTAGCGTTCCGTTGCTGTACGGTGAGTCATATTATAACCGCTTTATGATTTTGTTTGTGCCGTTCACAACATCGAATACCTATAATTAGTATTTGCTGCACTATACAAAAGCCATATTGGTTTTGTCTTGAACTAATGTCAATCGAGCTCCAAGCCCGGTTGACATTTACTTTTTACAACGCCGTTCTAAACTACTCAGTTGAAAAACTTGTAATGCATTTTATTTTAAAGTTATTAAAGAATAAACAACAGCAGAAAAAATACACTTGGAGTAATAATGGCATCACAGCAGGAGAACGCAGATTTAAGGGTCGGACTATTTTGGGCGGTGCTCAACTCTTTTTTATGGGGAACTACCTTTATTTGCTCTCGCTATTTAATGAGAAGTCATTGCATTGACCCTATCAGTGTTTGCTTGTTGCGTTTTTCAGGAGGGTCAGTAATTCTGTTTCTGCTTGGTATTGTATTCTACAGGGATAAAATATTTAAAGTTACATGGAAAGATGTACTGCAGCTTTCATGGCTTGGTGCTTTAGGTTTAGGTGCAATGAACCTGTTAATTTTCACTGGGCAAATGCATACGACTGCAATAAACGCGGCTTTAGTCATTGAACTAAGTCCGATAATGATCCTTTTTCTAAGTCTCTGGTCTGGAGAAAAGATACATAAATATCAATACCTTGGGGCTGTTCTTGGTTTTGTCGGCTGCCTTATGGCAATAGGAGTTATCAGTACAAAAGGTATCGCTATTAAAACCGAACATATCAACGGTGACTTATTACTGCTCATTGCTGCAGCCTGCTGGGCTGTTTACGTAATTTTAAGCAAGAAAATCACTGAACGTCTAGGAGCATTTGTTTCAATTTCATGGATAATGCTTATGGTGTCACTGGAGTTATTTGTTTTAAGGTTCATCTTTCCTCATAATTGTATAATTCCACATCGCACAGATACCTGGATGATAATAATTTACCTTATGATATTTCCAACTTCGGTTGCGTATTTTGCCTGGTCTGAGGCTATGACAAAGCTCAAGCTGTCATTATTAAATATTACTCAATATCTGACCCCTGTCTTCACCATTATTCTTGCCTGGATACTATTAGGCGAATCAATGTCTCTGATGAGCATTATAGGAGCCTGCATGGTTCTGGGAGGAGTCGCCCTGACTGCCAAGGATAACAAAACTAAAGACGGTAAATGTGTGAAATGTCCAGTCTGCCACCCTCGCTAAAAAGGACAAGTAATTGTCTGCAATTTTACCTTTATAGCTACTTTAAGAATAAATCTGTCTGTTGCATTTTCTGTTAAAAATTTGTTAACGACGGAACAATCTGGTCAAAGTACATGACAATATAAGTCATGGGTAGTAGATGAAGATTATTTTAAGCAGATATAAAAAATTGCGTTATTTTCTTATAGTTTATATAGTGTATCATTCCTGTTTATCGGGTATTTTTATTTTATAAACATATTTGAGGTTATATTATGTATAGTCAGCAATTTCTTCACAAATCGTAATTTTGTATTATTATATTTTATTGAAGCATATATCTGAATAACTTGCTTACATTATCCATATTTGTCTATATATCAAATCAATACAAATATAGGTAAGAACATGATACAAGTTGGAACAATGAGTAATACTGTAACTGAGATTAGTAACAATCTGGAAAATATTATCAGAGTTAACAATAAATACAAATCCAGACATGTACGCTACTCAGAAGAAAATGGGTTTTATTTTCACGACTCGATCAGCTTTGGTTTTGGACATGCTGCTTTAGAAAGCAGAAATAGTAAACGCACAGCAGCAAAAGAAAAGATATATCAATACTTTTTAAAACAATTTCCTCAATTGTATACACGTTATGATCACGACTTTTGTTTTTCCAGATTCGAAAATGAAATCAGAAGAGCATCTCATGGAGGAATGATTACTGGAGAAGCCTTATCATATTTATGCAAAGTATACTTACGAATACATCAAAAAAGCGTGTCGCACTTCCATATGTTTTACGGAGGTGTTCTAAGTAAAATGTACTCTTTGTACAGAGAGCACGATGTAATTATCATTGGACATAATCACTCCATTCATGAGTGTCGTGGAGATTCTTTTTTAAAAGATTTTCTTTTATGGTTACAGGTAAAAAAGAACATCAATACATCAAGAAATCATGTTTTGATGCATGAAATTTTAATGTCCCTGCACTCACACTACCGAAGAAGAAAACTATCTGACTACAGTCCTGAGTCAGAGTACCATTTTCAATATGACCCTAGTTTTGAAAACCCCAATTCAATAGCTAATCATATGGATTTTCTTTCTCAACTACCAGGAGAAAAACCTTTCATCACGAGTAATAAACTCGACTGGTATTTGCAAAACTTAGAAAACGTCTATTTCTATGATGATAATCTTACTTACGGAATTCTTTCTCCGCCAAATCCCGAAAAAATTATTCATGACGATCATTTTTCTTCGAAATTATTTTATGACGATCTTAAAAAAGTAAAACGTATTCATGGCTTACCTAACTTTAAATCGTTAAATGACAAGCGACTTGAAAAAAGAAAAAATGGCACAACGATAAGCTATTATTTGAGGTGGAAAAATAATGTAATAATTGGAAGAAGAATGTTAAACGACATATGCAAGTTTAACAAAGTTTTTATAACAATTGGAAGAGATCACATACTTGAAGGAGAAGGAGTCGTTTCTCTTCAGGATTACATAAAAACACATTTAAGTCATAAACGTATACTGGTTGTCAGAATGCTTGATGAAGACAGGCCAGTGCTCCGAGAAATTCAGGATAAACATACTTATGTCGAAGTTGCATGGCCCAACTGGATGCATGGCCTGCAATAGACAGTATATATGGAGAATCAGCATATGCTTTTTCTCCATATATTAATTTTACGTCGTTTTAGCAGGAGTTAAGTTTGTCAGGAACAGGAGCCAGCTTTCTTGTTTTATAGTCCAGAAACGCCATTCCTGTTTCCGCCAATGCAACCAGTTTATTTTCCTGATTTTCAACTTTATAGTAAACCCTTACGCTTAAACGTGTTTTTTCAGCAACGCCGACATACACAGTCAAAGTATCGTTAAGAAAAGACTCTGCTTTGAAATTTACAGCAAGGTCCTGCATTATCATTCCAACACCTATTTCATCCTTGTAGCCAAGCGACTGCAAAAATCTGAGTCGCGCTTCATGAAGAATGGAAACCATACTGTCGTTGCTCAGGTGATTTCCGTAATTAATGTCACTGATTCTTACAGGAATTGTTACATTGAATAAGTAATTATCCAAAGACTTTAGCTTAATTTTGGGCATACTTCTCTCCATTTTTTATTATACTCATCCATAAAATTAGTGTAAATACAACAGAAATCAACGTTAAACACAAAAAAGACGACAATAATACAACAGAGATATAAGTTTGTTTATATGAAACTGTCAATCCCCCCTTGTTTACTAATTATTATGACTTTATAATTAATAATAGAGGATTTATAAGTATTGTCTCAATACCCCACATAAATATTACGATTTCATTAATGCGATCAGTGTCAATTTCTACGCAAATGGGAGAAAGAAATGAAGCATGGAAATCAAGCTCAGGAGAAGAGTCCACTTAGAAAAAAAATAGAGAGAGAACGACAGTGGAAAAGAAATCTGGATAAAAAAATTGAAGCTAATGACCTTAAAATACTGGAAGCCAGAAAGGCAGGCAGAAAAAAAATAATGCTTGCTGTAGCTGATAAGGCTGGGGTAGATCTTGAAAAAATTGACAAGGACGCTCAAGCCAGACATAAAGCTGAAAGACGGAAAGCTGATGAGGCTCTTAAAGAAATCCGAGAAGATATTGAAAAGAAAGTAATAAAAGAAAGAAGAGAATTTAAAGTAACTAGTGGAAAATATATTAAGACCTGTGAGGAAGCTTACAAAAAACGCTTATCCAACCCTTCCCTGAGAATGAAAACACCGGCAGAGTGGTGGGGAGAAACCCGAACAAGAGATTTTGGGGTAAGAGGCAGCAGGTTTGAATTTCCGATTCAGGAAGCCGATCCAGATTTTCTTGTAGAAGACGGCTTTGTGACCTCACTGCATCCCAGATGTCATGTAGATGCTCGCAGCGACATTCAGTGCGAGCCGGCCTATGCTACAACTCAGCAGACAATGATATTCAGGCATTCAGCTCCAACAATGCCGTTTTTCTTTGTCGGAACTGTATGGGTTTCCCTTGCTGCAATGGGAACATGTCACGGTTTTGCTGGGGATGGTCCCTGCCTTCCATGCCTCGTAACAAGCGGCAGAGGCGTAAGTCTGCACTTGGATGTTTCTGTTTCGCAGGATGGTCCGTGGGGTACCGAGTTATGGACTGATGTCATTAATGAAAGAATTCACAGCTACTCACTAGGAGGCGAAGAAGGAGGCCTTACGCTTGGCGAACCGATAATTTTCAGCCGCCCTTTCAGAGCTTTTACTTCTGCCATGATGCTGATCAGTGAAGAAAGAGGTGGCGGTCCCGTCAACGTAATCGTGACACTGACCTGTTCTGCTGCTACTTTTTATAAAGATGAGTATCATAATATCTCATTCGAACATGGTGTCGGTGAAATTAGAATTCCAGAAGTAACCTTAGTCCACAGCGGCTATTAAGTATAGAACAAGGTGGACCAATAAAAAATGGTCCACCTTGTTTAAATTTATCATTTATAAGCAACAACTGTAGGAAAAGCTTTAGCTTTGTCATATAAAACTTCAATATCCTTAAAGCCAACAGCAGTCAACATTGATATCATTTCAGACTTTGTTGTATAATTACGCCAAATTGAACCAAGCACAGGAGAAAAAATAGCAATATTCCTTTTCATAACCTCCATATCAACTTCATTCAAATCCCATTCACAGTCATCCCCATAGCCAGGGGGATATGCAAGGTAGCTGGTTACCAGTTTACCGTCTTCGTTCAAGCTACGGTAAAAGCTCTTGTATAACTCGGCAACTCTGTTTTTATCTGACTCATATATATTAAGTCCATTACTTGACACTAAATCAAATTTGTCTTGATAAGGCAGTTTCCAAGCATCCCCCAGAACAGTCTGGGTAAATTTTGCAAGGTTCATTTTCTCCGCAAGTTTGGAGGAATGCGCTAAAGATTCTTCATCAAGGTCAATACCATAAAGGTTTATATTCTCTATTCCAGTATAATCCAGGAACAAAAGTTCTCCTAGTAAGCCGCCCGGAATACTGGCAAGTTCAGCGTTTTCCTTAACACATTCACTGTTATGCTCGAGGAATATTTTAAATCTTTGCTGAGTAGCCAGAGTAACTGTTGCTTTATTCAAGATAAAAGACTCAAGCTCTGTTATATCAGTGCCGTCACTGCTTTTATTAGTAAGTCTTCCATTTTCAGGAAAAGTTAAAGCGTAATGTGTCCAATAACCGTTAAAGCCGCCCCTGTTTTTAATAAGAAACCTGCCAAATTCAAATTTAGTCAAACCCTCTAAAATTTCCAATTGCTCTTCTATTGAAGCAAAAGCTGTATTGTTGTTTTTAATGATATTATCTTTTAATAGTTCGACGGATTCAGAGATATCTTTAATCGCATCTCCATGAGATATAATATTGGTATTATCTGTCATTTAAGCCTCTTCATTTTCAACAAAGTTTTAAAACGCATGAAGTAAATATGTTTCCTATGCGATACAAAGATACTCCAAGTATTAACATTCATTTCCCATAACTACTTAATAAAGCAAATCAGAATTTAACTGTAATCTCTCTAGATTTCAAGCCAAACATTAATAACAAGTTATTTAAATTACATTCATATATACCAAGCATTCATTTAATAGATTTCATCATTGTTATAACGAATAAAAAAATGGCAGCTATAAGAACAGCATCTTAAATCCAACTGTCTATATAAGCATTATATTACAAATAAGTAATTTGTGATTTATTTCACCTAGCAGCAATGATCTCCCAAGGAGCTAATCCACCCAAATAATTATATAAATCACAGACTTAATACAAGAGGATAACATGGTAGATGATAACGTTTTATGGGTGTATGGGATTGCACAATACAAAGCAATCCGAAAATTCATTAGATACTCTGAAAATATTAGTTCAATATATGCTGGATATGAAGAATCCGAATTATACAAGACCAGAAAACATGATTATGGACTGTGGAAGGATAATATATCGCTAAAAAACAACTCAACTAAATTCATAGATTTAGCTTACGATTGTGACTATATGAATTGGATTTTATCAAAGCAGGTGGGATACTGCGGAGAATTAAGCTATCTGTCAACTCTGATAGCAAGATATAGCGATGTAAAGTTTCATGAAAAAGCCTTTAGCACTTTGCTCCTTACCGACAGTCATGCTTTTTCTTTGATCCATCAGGACATCAATGTACATTTAAAACAGCACGGCTGTGTGGTTGCTAATTCTATAAAAGACCTCGTATTAAAAATAAAGCCACAAAACGCTGTAATTAACGATTCATGGATATATAAAGCTACTAAGCTGAAAAAGCTGAGCGACCACATTGAGCAAATCAATCAATACCGCGTGGGTAAATACTATCTTGGCAAAGTAAAAGCAATGGGTATTTCAACTGAAATAGGCGCTATGGCGTCAGAGTATCAAGACAACACAATGTTCTCTCAAGTTGTGGAAGAGTTTGAAAGCTATTATTGCAAAGAAAGACAAAAGCTTTTCATGCCCAAGGGATATCATCCGCCAGGCAGAAGGATGAGTGACGTAAGGCGAAGTATTTCTGATAGAATTGACCGAGACAAACTGCAACGTCAACAACAAATAAAAGAAGTAAGAGACGTGCTCAAAAACTTAAATGCAGGTTCATCAGGTTGGTACTCCGGCTTCGGGCACTCAGATCGAAAAGGCATGTATTTCAAGGGGATAATCAACCATTTAGAAAAAGCTGTAAACCTTGAACCACCATTAAGCAGAAACAAACTTGCCTGGCTGTTTCATGCTGGACTAAAGCTTTCTCCAGTAGTTAGAGGGGCTTCCAAACCTAAAGTTATAACATTTAAAAATATTAAAGTCACCGCCACATCGAAAGCTATATTCAGCAATAAAATACTATCAGCAAAACGATATGAATTTGAAAATATATCGAATATGAATTTAGACTGGGCTCGAGAAATAAAAAAAACATCCAATGACCCAAAAGTTCGTCACAAGCTTTTATGCCAGCACTTATTTAAAGTAAAAGATGATGATGACCTCTACCCGATACTCTACAGCAACCATGGAAAGGCATTATACTACAGCGAAATTGATGAACTTCTAAAAAATGGCATATACCAATGAGCGCAGAAATGATGATAATTTAATCTATTAATAAAAAAATAACTAAAGCGTATTAGCCTCAAAGGTTACTTTTTAACTTAAAGAGTTCCAGATCATAGCATGTGTACCATTCTCAATACGAATTAACACATCATTATAAGAAATAAAATGTCCTGTTTAAACTAAGAACTAAAACAAATACTACCAGTCTAATAATGCAATAACCATCTAATAGTAAAAACATTAAACATCGTAACCACTCGGAGTAATTAAATTGAAGTATATAGGAGCAATGAACTCGAAGGTAAAAGACATTGAAGAAAACCTGCTTGGAATATTTAGAGATAAAATAAAATACATGCAAGAAAATGTCAGATTTGACAATAATTCTTTTTACTTTCATGATAGTATTTCTTTGGGCTTCAGCAAGGATAGAAAACTTAAAAGAACCCAAAAGGAAAAAGCTGGAAAAACTAAAGCTCTAGAATTCATAGAAAGCAAGTTTCCACAAAATTCAAGTTATAACCCAAATTTCAAGTTTGACAATTTTCATTTGCAATTTGGAAAGGATAATTATTTACCGGGAGATAAACTTACAGGAGGAAACTTCCTTAAATTGTGCCGGGCATACCTACAGGAATACAAAAATAAGATAGAGAATTCCTTCAAGAGAAAAGCTGAAGTTGTACTTAAGCAAATGTTTCAAATATATAAGCAGAATCATATTTTTGTCTTGGGCCATGAACATAGTCATAATAAATCACCTGCATTTTCTTTTTTAAAAGACTTTTTCATTTATATAAGAGATCAAAAAAATATTGATATTTCTAAAGGTCATGCTCTATGGTACGAAAAATTAATGACCCTGCATAACTCATATCAGCGAAGAAATACTATATACACAGGAGAAGATGGTGCTCAGTATAAACCAGTTCAAAATGGTAAAAACACCACATACGTAAAAGATGATACTGAGTTTAAACCAATAAAGAACTACCAAAACCCTAACAGGCTAGACAATCATCTAGATTTTCTTCAAAAATACTCCCCTTCATCATATTCTGTTGGAAAGTGGTTTGTTGATAGTAGAGTCAGAACATTATTTTACGACGACTGCTTAACTTCGGGTGTTATGATTTTGCAACCTGGCGCCGACCCGGTACCCTGGGACCCCAAAATAAATACTCAAAAATTCAAGGATGACCTTGAAATAAAACGGATACTTTGCAACCTAGATGATCTTCCTGAAGCAGGTTATAAACTTCACGATGTTTATAGTAATGCTATGGAAAATCTGGCTTTAAGAATAAAATTAAATAATGTTATTGCCAGCAGAATTTATAATGATGCATATAATACTGCAAAAACCTTTGTCCCTATAGGTGATGTTCACGTAGAAATTCCAAAGGGGTATGGAATACACGCTACTCCTTTACAGGACTACTTGAAAAGCAATCTTGCTAAATATGGCAAAAGAACGGTAGCTCTCATTGTTAAGACTGGAGAAACCCCGGACTTTGAACTAGTAAATCAAAATGGTATAACAGCAAATATTGTTTGGCCACCATGGGGATAATAACTCTTCTATAATAATTCTCAAAACGGAATCATGTTTCTAGCAAAGAGACCTGGTTCCGTTTTGCTATAACTGGCAATATCAATAATTTACTAATAAAAGTATGCATGTACCATTTTTATACCTTGAAAAGAAACTAACCTTAAAATACAGTAAGCTTTCCACGTTTATAATCAGGTTCACAAAATAAAACATTCGAAGTCTGTGACTTGCTGAGAAACAATAATAGCTGCGCTCAATAGGAAATGAGGCATTCTAATCATCAGACTCTGAAGTAATAAGTCTGTAATAAATAATGCCGGGACTACTTAAAATATTTCGTACTTTTCAGAAAATAATTGAAACTGAGAAAAGTCAAAACCACCCTGTTTTATAGAGGTTCTTTATGCCTTGTTAAACGAGTGGCAACTAATTTTCTTGCGAGTATGATAGACTGGGGAGACAGACGGTAGAATCAATATTGTCTGACATCGTTTGAAAAAATATCACCGTTGCAAGAGGCGGAGATTCTCTATCCCTTGTCTTCATTGAGCTAAATATATTATTTTAATGGACCCAGTTAATGAAAACAGTAATAATGGGATCTGGCAACGGAGCTATTGCTCTTGCAGCCTGGCAATCGTATTGCAAACATGATGTCACAATTTGTTCGCTCAAAGGTTATGATGATAATTTCACTGATTTTATAGATTCAAAACAGATCATCATAAAAGGAGCTCTTAAGAGAAACATTTCTTTAAGCAACGTAACCAATGATGTAAGATGTGTAGAAAACGCTGATGTTGTCTGCATTGTTGTACCATCGTTTGCTCATAAAAACATTTTTCAAAATATCGTCCCCCATTTGAGAGATGGACAAATAATAATTGTTTTTACGGGCAACTTCGCTTCGGTAACTTTAAGGGAAATACTTGAGAATAGCAACTCATCCTTGAAATTAAATGTAGTGGAAACGGACAGCCTCCCATTCGCATGCCGTTACGAAGGCAATGCGGTCATCAATATTATGGGAATTAAAAAATGCCTCTCTGCCGGTATTCATAAATTTAACAATCTTGACAGACAAGCTGACAGACAAATCATCGATACAATTAAACCTCTGACTCCCTGTGAACTCATAATGAGAAAGAATATTATAGCTACAGGACTTCAGAATGTTAATGGAGTGCTCCATCCTATAACTTCCATACTTAGCACTGCCTGGATTGAGAATGAGGACAACTCATTCTATTTTTACAGCGATGGTATGTCTCCATCAGTTTCAAAATTAATCAGTAAGCTTGATGCAGAAAGGCTGTCTATTGCCAAAGCGCTGGGGCACGACTTGAAAGATGTGGTAAAACTAAGCAATGACGCATATGATTTCGACTTCAAACTAATCAATGATTTTGCGGTAAATTCTCAATGCCATAACAGGATCAAGGGGCCAGAACTGGTCAACAACAGATACCTCACAGAAGACATCCCCTACTCTGTTGTTCCGTGGATATGTCTGGCAGATAAAATTGGAGTTCCAACTCCAATGCTGAAACTTACAGTTAATCTCGCGTCTGAATTACTTGACACAAATTTGAAAATAAGAGAAAATGAGTTCAGAAATTTAAATTTGAATGAATGGTAATTTTACTGACTTCAGCCCGTTGTTTTTTGGGCTGAAGTCTTGAATAAACTGACAAAAAAGGAATTAGTAAAATGCAAGATAACAAAAGCGCTGCTTTTGATAATGAAATACCAGAAGTTAACGACCTTAACGATGAAAAATCAGGTATGAAAAATGCCTTATTGGTTGCCGGAACTTTAAGCACCCTGTTTACACTGAACCTGGGATTTTCCGGAGTTAATTTATCTCTAGTTGCGATAGCTGATGCATTCGGAGTACCTCTTGGGTTGACACAGTGGATGATAACAATCTTTCTAATCCCAATGGTTGCCACTGTCATCATCGGCGGACGACTTGGAGATATTTATGGACACAAAAAAATAGCCATTGCTGGCGGTATTGTCTTTATATTAGGTCTCGTTGCCTCAGGACTGGCTCAAGAATACTGGCAGCTCCTTTCCGGAAGGCTATTACAGGGGCTGGGTGCCGGGGTATCATATTCTCCGCTTATTATTTTAGAGTATCAGGCTTACTCAAAGGACAAAAAAGGAACCGCAGCCGGAGTTTTAAATGGAGTAATCGGTTTATCTATTGTATCTGGCTTGTTCTTCGGAGGCATGCTGATCCACTATTTTAGCTGGAGATGGCTTTTTCTTGCCGGAACACCGTTTTTAGTGGTATCACTACTGATGATTCTATTTAGCAAAACAGAGAAAAAAACAGAAACAAAGCCTCGTGAAAAAGTTGATTATCTAGGAACAGCACTGCTGTCAGTGCTCATAGTTGCCCTTGTAATAAGTATTGAGCAACCTTCTTTTCTCAAGTACAGTTTTATCCGACTTATAATTTTACCTTTAATAACTATAATAATGTCTGTATGGTTCTATTTATTCGAGAAAAAAACAGCTTCCCCCGCTGTTGATTTTTCAATTTTTCGTGAGTATCCCAAAGTTTTTCTTGGCTGTGTTGGAAGGTTTGCTGCTTTCATATGCTTTTACATCCTGCTGTATATCCTTAGCATTTATTTGCAAAAGGAACACGGATTCAGCCCTTTTAAAGCCGGGATATACCTGCTGCCAATGACATTATTGTTTGGATTGCTCACTCCTTTCGGTGGAATCCTTCTGGATAAATTTAATTTAAAACATCCACTCATATTAAGTTTCATAGGTTTGTTCCTTTCAAATTTTCTGTTGATATGGTTTGCGGCAAGCGGTTCCTGGATATTGTTCTTCGCTTCAATTATAATATTTTCTATTGCCTTCAGCATTAATGCTCCAGGCTTGCTATGCTTTGTTCTGAAAGGAGTTCCGGAAGAAAAAGGAGGAATTGTTTCAGGTTTCTTTTATCTGAGCAGCATGATTGCCGGTGTTACCGGGCTGACCTTTTCAGAAGTAATTATTAAATTCTATTCTTTTTACTCCTCACTTACAGCGAGTCAGAAGCTAATTAAAATTTTGTCTGCGCTATCAGTGTCTTGCGCAATAGTTTCACTGGCGGCAGGAATATTATTTTTCATATACTTTAATAGAAAAATATTACTTCCAAGAGTTTTAGTCAAAGCTGATACAAACCCTAAATGCTGAAAAATATTTTATAAATACTGCAACAATTGTTGAGGAAGCTTTGCTAAAAAGCTTCCTGTTCATTCTGCAGCCTCATAATAGCTTACTTATCCCTAACTTATTTAGTTAAAACAAACAACCTTTAAAGCATTATTTGAGCATAAAAAATATTAATATTTTTTTATTTTTATGGCAGAACAAAATCAAAATTAAAAACATCTATAAAAGTACGGGTAGCTTATATAAAGGGATAATATCTAATTTCAACTGACAGGTTATACCCCACAAATGTACTTAGTAAGCTACGCACTATATAAAGACAGGACAGAGAGATAATACGCGACCAGACGGAAGAGCATTATTCACACCAGGACATGCACTGATATTTTTATCAGAACATGATGGCTACACATGGGAAGTAAAAGCTGCTTATGGACTTTATGGAAGACGAGAAACCAACATCTCTCTTTTTAAAGGATTAATTACCGGCAATTCTACTCAAGGATATCTTAAAAATGAATTAAACCGATATTGTGATATCTTAGGAACACCTTTTTACTTTAGAAATTATCGTATCAAAAAGTCTGTCTATGAAAAAGCGGAACAACTTATTTTAGAAGACAGAAAACTTAACGTAGAAAGTATAAATGAAAAAATCTACAGAGGGCCTGATTTTAATGTAAAATATTTCAACTGTCACAAGTACGCAACAAAATTTTTGATGCGACTGGGCATTATTGACGGTTTGCTGGTCAATTATGAATTCCCTTCTGCCGTCAATAAAAGTGATGAATTTTTCCAATATACAGAGTTAACTTATCGCCATAACTGCAGTGAAGGCTGGTATTACATTATGGAGGATGGAAGTTCCATAACTCCTAGTTTGCATACTCCAGAAATAGTATCTTATCCCAATAGTTATTATCGGATAGCTTTTAGAAATATTCCACAAATGGTAAGTTGCCCTAGCACTACTGAAGAATTAAGGGAACATATAGATGAGAAAAAGCTGCAAACTCATTTATTTACTCTTGCTATTCAATTATTGAATGATTATATCTATTCAGCAAGCCTGTACCACCCCAAAAGACATAATTTTAGTTTGGCGAGAAAACTTATTCTGCAGCTAGAATCCTCAAAATTTAAGAACTCCAGCTTGGAATTTGAAAATATAATTGATACTTTTATAGCTGATTTGTCAATTAATAAAATAAACCCGACGGGCAGTTTCTTAAAAAGACTTCTTTTTCTTAAAGAGCTAGCTTTAAAACAAGTTGTAGAGAAACCATTATTCAGCGGCAACAGTTCAAGCATGCTTAAAAGAAAAATAAGTCTCTCTCTATCTTCAAGTTCATTAAACCTCCGTAAGGCAGATCCCGTCATTAAAAAAGTAGTAGTAGTATGGGATTAATCGGCATTTGTATCACAGGACTTAATAAGAATTAAGTTTCAGAGTAATATTGTCGCCGTTATTAATATAAAAAATCACGGCGGCTTTTTACATTCACTCAGGTTCCTTGCCTGGATAAATGTTCACTGAACCTCAAAATAATGATTCTCGATCTCCCTTGTCACAAAAATGAACGGAAAATAATCAACTTAGCTTCTTCTCTCCTTGAAAAAAAACTGATGGGACATTATATCAACTACAGATTGATTTAACAAACATCACAATTTGCGTGTCATAAAAACTGAATTCTACATCAACAACCGTAATGCTTTCTAAGCTGAAGTTATGTATGGTGAGGTAATCAAGATGAAGGAAAAGTTAGTTTATAAGTTTCCGAGTTCCTCCGCGCCAGAAATTTCAGAAGTTGGAGGCAAAGGGTTATCTCTGATAAAAGGTTCGAAAAAAAAACTGCCTGTACCTCCCGGATTTATTTTGACTGTAAGTTTTTTTGCACCCTGGATTGCAGATATCAAAAGGTCTGATGTCTGGAATTTATTCATAGATTCAGTTGAAACAAAACAGTTAAAGCTTTGTAAAGAAATAAAAGACTTTGCTCTTAAATTATCTTTTTCCCAACTCCAACTTTCAACATTGTCAGAAATGACCTGCAAATCCCCCCCAGACAGTATATTTGCGGTTCGCTCATCTTCTCCTGAAGAAGACTTGGAGGGAAGCTCTTTCGCAGGAATTTATGAGACTGAGCTTGGCATTACTAATAACAACCTCCAGCAGTCTATAAGGCAAGTGTTTGCATCTTGTCTTGATCCAAGAATATACGCTTATAAAAAAGAAAACAATTTTGATATCTGCGATCCCAAAATAGCAGTCATAATACAACAACAGATTCCAAGTGAAATTTCAGGTGTCGGTTTTTCTCTCAATCCATTTACGAATAACTATGACGAAGTTGTTATTAACAGTAACTGGGGCTTAGGAGAAAGCGTTGTATCCGGCGTTATCACTCCAGACACATATATTATTGACCGAATCGGATATAAGATAAAAAGCAAAATAACAGGCAGTAAAGAGCAGTCGATATGGCTGAATGATGAGGGAGGAACTTTTGAAAAGCAGAACTTCAAATCCAGTCAAAACACACTTGATAACGAGAAAGCAAAACTTATAACTGAACTGATTACAGAAGTTGAAAATATTTACAACAAACCAATGGATATTGAATGGGCATTCTACAAAGAAAAGCTGTATCTCCTGCAGGCACGTCCAATCACAACTTACTTCCCTTTGCCTGAAGAAATGCAAACAATATCATGCAAAAGAAAAGTTCTGTATCAGGATATGACAATCAGCGTCCAAGGTCTCTACAAACCGCTTTCCGCAGCAGGAACATCAATATACATAAGCTTTTTTGATCATCTGTGCCGATATATATTCTTCAAAAAACCGCACCTTTCACCCAAAAATTCATTACTGTGGATAACAGCTGGCAGGATGTATGCAAACTTGTCAAATTTATTTAGTTTCGTCGGCAAAAATAACGCTGTAAATTTTATTCAAAACATGGACCCGCTTTCCGCAAAAATAATAATAAATATTGATGAAAATATTTATAAAAGGACTAAATCCCATAAGCTTAAATTCAAACTAACCGTATTGCATATTGTTTTTAAGGCAGCCCCATATCTGTTACGAGGTCTGCTATTCCCGGCATATACAGACAAACTGAATCATCGTAAATTCAAGGCTTTTGAAAAATACGCGAAAAAACTCAGTGAAAGAGACTTACCCATAGATATTTTTACCGACAAATTATTGAAAAAGCTTGTTGTTTTGATATTTAAACATGGAGCTCCGCTTGCCCTCTCTGCAAGAGGCCTGCTCAGATGTATAAAGAAGTTTATTCCAGATGCTCAGGAAACAGACCTGGAATCTCTTGAACTAGCTTTACCCAATAACGTTACTACCAAAATGGGGATGGAGTTATATAAACTATCAACATTTATTCCTGCTAAAATGGACAAGAAACAGTTTTTCCAGAAATTAACTGATAACTCTCTTCCGAGTGAACTCAAAGAAGCTTGGAATAAATTTTTAAATGCCTATGGCCATCGTTGCCCTGATGAGCTTGAACCAGCATCCCCAAGATATAGAGATAATCCGCAGCCATTAGTAGATATGGTCTTCTCTGTGAGAACAAGCGAAGGTGAACCGTCACCTGTTAATAATTTCAAAAAACTTGAAACAAAGAGAAAAAAAGCCTTTGATAATATTTATAAACTGGCATCCAAAAATAGACTCTTTAAAGCCAAATTAGTGAAATTTATATATAGATACATTGAAACTTTTGCCGGTTACAGAGAAACCCATAAATACTACGCAATTTATGCAGTTGATTTGATCCGGCAAAAAATACAGCAAATAGGCAAAGACCTGTATAAAGCTGACCGCCTGGACTCTGCAGAACAAGCTTTTGAACTTAATCTGAATGAATTGAGCCGCTGCACAATCAACAACGACATTGACGCTCGGGCCATTGTTTTGAAAAATACTGCACTTACCGACAGGTTTCGTAAATACCCCAAGCTACCTACTATATTTGATTCAAGAGGATTAATACTCAGAGCTCCCGCCAGAAAAGCAAAACCAGGAGAAATACCAGGTACATCTGTATCGGCAGGAGTCGCTAAAGGCCCCGTAAAAGTAATGCACACCCCAACTGAAAAACCTTTTAATAAAGGGGATATACTAGTTGCAAGAGCAACAGACCCAGCCTGGACAACTTTATTTGTAAATGCCTCAGCTGTTATCCTGGAAGTTGGCGGAGCCTTACAGCATGGTGCTTTAGTAGCAAGAGAATATGGATTACCTTGTGTGACCGGAATAGAAAATGCCACAAGTTTGTGGTCAGACGGCGAAATGGTCGAGGTTGACGGAGATTCAGGTATTATCCGTAAAGTGCCCCCTCGTTCTCTCTAAAAAATATTATCATATAAACCGATAAAAACTATCCTTGACTTGCTACACACTAATAAGTACTGTACCTCACAACGCAACTGGAAACCAGAAAGGTCTTTTATGAAATCACGATTGTTACTGTTTAGTTTCTTCCTTTGCTCATTTTTACTTATTCTTACTGGCTGCAATACAGAAATGGGCTACCCTAAAACACCATATACATCAGGTAATGTTTCCTTGACTTTGAAAAAAGGAGAAACAACTAAAAAGCAGGTTCTTGAGGCATTTGGTGCACCAAACATTGTAACTCAGGATGGCGATGCTAACTCCGTCTGGACATTTCAGACAAATGCAACGATTACTAGAAGTGGCAATAACAGTAATTACTGGAGTATAATTTTACTGGGAGGAGATTACAATAAGAGTGGTTTTATGCGCTCACAGAAAACAATGACTATCATAATCACCTTTAAGGATGAAGTTGTGTTAAACTTTAAATCTTTATCAGCTAGCTTTTAATATAAAAATATACGAACCTTTGCCATTTACCCTGCCTTGCATGCTAATACTGAAGTTGGTAATTCATACCCATTCTATCAGCGAATGTTCCTTTGTCAAATATAGCTTACAATGATAAGACATACAATATTAGTTTATTTTGTTTACAATGTTTTATGTGAGTTATTTTTCAGTAATATATACATCTTATTCTCCTGGCATTACATCAATAGCAAAACCTAGCGTTATGATAGCAAGTGGACAAAACTAATCATTCACGGCTGAAACGAGCATAATCCAATTCCAAGCCCTAGAATGGTCAAGACTTATCGAGCTTTTGCTTTGGCGCACCTAAGAATAATTTCTGCATACTGGCCCGTAAATTACAAAGAATCAACAGAAAGTAACTTATTGTTGCCGTTGCGTAATCATTTTACTTGTGAAGCTCATAATGAGTTAAAAACAAACTTTTTGAGAATGATCGAGGGAAACCGAGTTGATGATGCAAAAAAATTAATACCTAAACTGAAAAGTCTTCAAAAAGCTGTTTTTTAGAAATTTTATAAGATAACAAATAATTACAGAAATTCACAATTCATATTACTGCAATAATTTTGAGATTATAACTGGTTTGTCTGGGCAGGTTTCATACTCCTCAAACTTGATAACCTCGGGGTCATATCTGATGCCATTACCCTAAAGGATAGCTTCAAAGCAATCAAAACTGGTAGGCATCAGAACTCTGGCTTTCACTTTTTTGTAGCTTTCATTTTCCTATTATCATCTTTGCTTAAAGGTAACGTAAAAATAATTGATTTTATCAAGGATGTATCAACTAAAATAAATTTTTCTTCTTGACTTATTAAGTCATACTCCTTTTTTTCTTTACTTTTCAAGTGAACACAACATTTAGCAATAATTATAAAACTGTATGCGATTTGTATGCGTTTTTAGCGTCGAAGAAGGCAAAAGCAATGGCTGGAATTGATGAGCAGAAAATATATATTTGCTACTTTTGAGTTGAATTAAGTGGCAACCCCGCCAGGATTCGAACCTAGACTAAGTGGACCAAAACCACTTGTGCTGCCATTACACCACGGGGTTGTGTTGAGCAGTAATGCTGAGACGTAAAACTAACAGGTTTTTGGAAAAAATCCATTCAAAAAATAAATTTATCATGTTTTTTTTTTAAATGACGCTATATTTGAGGGAATTTGAAATGGATTTTATCAATGAAAGGGATAGTATGAAAGAGCAAAATGAGGCTCCTGCTCTACAGGAGAAAAGATCTATCGGAGGCTATATTAAGCTTGGTTTGGCTGGCTTTGCTATGGGAGTGGCCAATGTAATACCTGGTGTTTCAGGTGGAACAATGGCATTTATTCTCGGAATTTACGAAGAACTTATCGAATCAATCAGAAAATTTGCCTCCGTACCAACCTTTAAACTAGCTTTCGCTTTCAAAATAAAGAAAATGTACGACACCCTGCCCTGGCGCTTCCTTTTAGCTTTAGGCATTGGCGTACTTATTGCTTTCGGCTCTGCCGCTAAACTTTTCACCAAAGCGCTTGAGAGCTATCCTGAACTAACATTTGCATTTTTCTTTGGCCTGGTGTTAGCCTCAATACTGACAGTTTTCAAAAAAGTAAAAAAATGGCAGGCATCCCGTTACGTTATGCTGGTAATCGGCGCTTTGGTAGCCTATCTGATAGTTACTCTGGTTCCAGTTGACACTCCAAACGTCTGGTGGTTTTCTTTCATTAGTGGAATGATTGTAATTTGCGCTATGATTTTACCGGGTATATCAGGTTCATTTTTACTGCTGGTACTTGGTCAGTACAAATATGTATGGGGATCAGTTGCGGCAATTGCCTCACGTCAAATCAGCATGGATGCAGTATCAACATTATTCTGGGTTGGCAGCGGCTGTATTGTTGGTATTGGCTCATTTGTTCACTTGCTCAACTGGCTATTCAGAAAATTCCATGACCTTACTGTGGCCACCCTGATAGGGTTCATGGTGGGCTCTATGTGGAAACTCTGGCCATGGAAAAAAATTACTCTTTTTTCTGTTAAAGCCCAAGGCGAACTTTTGCATGTAAAGCCTGCCGATATTGAACCGTACCAAACTACAGGAGCAAAGATCAAACCTATTGTTGAGCAGAATATGATGCCAGCCAATTTTGACAAGATGTTCTGGTATGCGATAGGATTAGCTGTTTTAGGATTTGTCATAGTCATCATTATGGAGTATGTTGCTAATCGTAAAGAGTCGTTAGAAAATTGCGAATCATAAATTGAGGTTTGTTAACAATGCATCCGATATTTTTAGAGCTGGGCTCAATGACAATCCGCTGGTACGGAGTCATGGTGGCAATAGGATTTCTGCTGGCAACTTTTGTCCTGAATCAGAATAAAAAATATGCAAAGATGACCTCTGATCAGGTGACGACACTTGTCTTCCTGAGCGTTGTTTTCGGTATTGTAGGTGCCAGAATTTTCTATATTGTGGAATTCTGGCAGCAATTCAAAGGTAATTTTTGGGAAATATTCCGTGTTGATCATGGCGGTCTAGTTTTTTACGGCGGCTTTTTTCTGGCAATGGCGGCAATAGCCGGTTACTGCTGGAAGGAAAAACTTAATATGCTGCGCGTAATGGATATTTGCTGTCCGGCTCTGGCTGTGGGGCACGCATTCGGTCGTATCGGGTGCTTTCTTAACGGGTGCTGCTACGGCAAACCAACGCAGAGCTTTCTCGGCGTAGTATATCCTGAAGGATCAGCTGCTTTTATCAAGTACGGAGGTCTGCCTATACATCCGGTACAGTTATATGAAACTGCAGCAAACCTTATCCTGGCATCAATACTTTTTGTGCTCGTAAGAAAAACGAAGCGCGGCATTGTAATGTCACTCTACATAACCGCCTATGGCGTTATAAGATTTATAGACGAATTCTTTCGTGGAGATCATGGTAGTCTTACATGGGGATTATTTACCCCGGCGCAAGTTATCGGTTTATTTCTTATACCGATTGGCATCATATTGTTCATATATTTTATGAGGAAAAATGAAGCAAAAAATAATCAATCTAACGATAGATAAAGATGTTGAGGGAATCCGTCTGGATCGTTGCTTATCCAGACTGGTTCCTGAATGCTCACGTTCTTTTTTGCAAAAAACAATTAAGGACGGAAAAGCTAAGATTAACGGCGTGGTATGCAATAATCAGCGTTTAAAAGTTGAAGCCGGCATGGAACTTACTCTGGAGCTTGAAGAAGCTGAAAGTACAGAGCCTGTCGCTGAAGACTTTGACTTGCCTATTATCTATGAAGATGAATATATGGTGGTTATCAATAAACCTGATAATATGGTAGTCCACCCTGCCATCGGCAACCCCAATGGAACTGTAGTAAATGCTTTACTTGGACGCTATCCGCACCTGCAGGAAACCATGTCAACCAGCGCAGGAAGGCCTGGAATAGTTCATCGTCTGGACAAAGACACTACAGGTATACTTTTAGTCGGAAAAACTCCTCAGGCTCAGTTCAAACTTTCAAAAGCATTCGCAGACCGCAGAGTAAGCAAGACTTACATGGCTCTGGTTCTGGGAGTACCTAAAGAAGAGAGTGGGAAAATAATAACACTTATCGGACGACACCAGGTGAACCGCAAAAAAATGGCTGTTGTTACCAGAAACGGCAAAGAGGCTATTACGCTCTATGATGTGGTCAAATCAGGGACTATCGAGTGCATACCGGCCAGTATGCTTTGTATAAACATCCTGACAGGCCGAACTCATCAGATACGAGTTCACTTATCCTCAATAGGTCATCCTGTAGTCGGAGATAAAGTTTACGGCGGAAACCGTCTTATTTTTGCCCCAAGGCAAATGCTGCATGCATGGAAGCTTAAGATACCTCATCCCGTCACTGGAGAGCTTGTTGAGTTTACAGCTCCCCTCCCCGATGACTTTGACGATTTGGTGCGCAACATGCGCTGATTCCTGATCATATTGGAAATACTATTGTCCTTAAACCCGATGTAATCACACGGTGCTCTAAGTGAGCTTTCACCGCACGAGTAAGAACTCTGCGCTCAATATCTTTCCCTATCCGCTTTAAATCAGATGGTTCGAATTCGTGACTAATGCGTTCAACATCCTGTTCAATAATTGGACCTTCATCAAGGTCTTCTGTGGCATAATGAGCAGTAGCCCCAATAACTTTCACTCCGCGCTCCCAGGCGCGACGATACGGATCCGCTCCTTTAAACGCAGGTAAAAAGGCATGATGGATATTTATAATACGTCCGTTATAACTCTCAATAAAATCATTTGACAGTACCTGCATATAACGAGCAAGAACAACCAGATCAATATGATTTTTCTTAAGCAGTTCAACAATTTTTGCTTCCTGTTCCGATTTGTTTTTTTTGTCTACCGGACAACAGAAAAAAGGCACTCTGAACTTATCAGCAACATGCTCAAGGTTTGGATGATTACTGATAACGAGCGGTATTCCGCAATGAAGATCATCCTCATGCTGATGTACTAATAGGTCATACATGCAATGTGATGCATGAGAAACCAAAACTGCTACTCGAGGTACGTAATCGGAATAGTGCACTTCCCACTCAAGCTTCAAACTATCCGCCAATTCCTTAAAAGACGTTTCCAATTTTCTGCGAGTTACGTGAAGTTCAGCAATATCAAGCTTAACACGCATGTAATATTTATTTTCATAAAGGTCGGTGTACTGCTGACACCGGAGAATATTAAAATCCTTTTCATAGAAAAAGTTTGAAATGGTCGCCAGTAATCCTTTGCGATCATCACTTTTTATGAGAAAAACAGCATACTTCATTATTTCACCAAAAAAAATACAGGTTTACTTGAGCTATAAGATAAACCCATATTTTATATAAATACAAACTTTTTTATTAAAAACAATTAATCTTATGGACAGAAATTGAACCCAATAGTCAATGGCAGGTACCCATTGGGATTAAAATTAAAAAATCCTATCTGCACGCACTGCTGCTTCTCGGAAGCTTCTCTGGTCGCTGTGCTGAAATAGTCATTAAGTATTTCATCCGGTCCCCAGCAGCCATTGACCAAGCCGATTTGGACTCCATTAAAAACTGTATTACTGATGTTTACAAGCCCAAACTGACCGCCGGCAAAATTACTGTTGGTAAGATTAACAACACCAAATTGACAGCCCCGTGCATCCCCTACTCCACCAAAAATTTTGGCAATGTCCTGAATACCTGATTGATTATATGCTCCCATCTGGACTCCATACATATTGCGATGCGTAATATTAACAAAGCTGATACCAAGGCCGCCCTGAGTACTGTTTACCAAATTAGCAACGTTTACCTGTACACCATATGAGTCATCAGAATCACATATTGCACCTATGTCAAGGCCGTACATACTTTTATTGAATGTATACAGTGTAGAAATACGTATACCGTAAACTTCTGTATTCCCGGAAAAAAGCTGAAACGGCGATAAAATTCCGAATTCAAATGGAGTCATCGAAGTTTTGAGTAAACCGAGATTGCGATCAATAAAAAATGATCTGGTCTCTTTTACTACTTCTTCTCCTCTTTTGTTAGCAGCCAGTGTGCTCAAAGAAGCGGTGAACATCAGCATGGCAGCAGCGACGATAGTCAAATTGCGGGTAGTTCTCATTTTATACTCCTCCGATATTTGTATTGTAGCTCTAAATATAATAATATATGATTATATTGCTCATTACAATAGCTTGGATTCAAATTTAATCACAATATAACCCATTTAACTAAAAAAAAGTAGCTTGTCAAACAGCACTTTACAAGTATATATTACCACATGTTTAAAAACCGTTAATTTAGAGGATGAAAAAATGACATCTCCACAAGAAGGACAAGGTCCTAAGGCAAAAGAATACAAAGGCTTAAGCAGGAGCCAGTATTGGGGAATTCTTTTCGCAATTTTGGTTATCGGCCTGATTTGGTCCACAATGACTAAGAAAACGAATAAGAAAGATTCACAACAGGAAATTAAGTTTTCTCAAACAGAACGTAAATACCCCATAATGGGAACATTTGCGCGAATTATGCTTTTTGACAAAAAACAGGTATTGGTAGATCAAGCAGCCGACAGAGTTCGCGATATATTTGATGATATTCAGTCAACCTGCAATATTTTTGATCCTTCCAGCGAACTTTCCACACTCAACAAGTCAGCTTACTACAAACCTTTTAAGTGTTCTCCCAAGCTATGGAGTTTACTTAAAATGTCCAGAAAAGCTTATAGAATTTCCGGCGGGGCTTTTGATATTACTGCCCGCCCTCTGATGAAACTATGGGGTTTCTATCGTAAACGCGGCAACCTGCCCTCTGATGCAGAAATTCAAAAAGCAAAGTTAAAAGTAGGTCTTGATAAAGTTATTTTTAATGATGATGAAAAAACAGTTAAGTTCACCACCCCCGGCATGTCATTTGATCTGGGAGGTATCGCCAAAGGTATAGCTGTGCAGGCAGCAGCAAACGCCGTAATGAAGCTTGGAGTAAAAAGCGGCATTATCGACTTAGGCGGTAATATGTTCTGCCTGCCAGAGCCCCCAATGAACCGGCCCGGCAGCGAATCTTATCTTATAGGAGTTCGCAATCCACTGCACACACAACAAATAATGGGAGTTGTGGAAATGCTTAACCAGGCAGTTGCTACCAGTGGGAATTACGAACGTTATGTCACCATAAACGGGCATCACTACACTCATATTATGGATCCAAGAACCTGCAAACCTGTTGAGGATATGCTCTCAGTAACAATTATAACTCCCAATGCAGGTGACGCTGACTTCTTGTCAACAACAGTATTCATCAGGGGCGAAAAGTTTGCCAGAAATATTCTTGAGAAGTTTAAGGATACTGGAATTATAATTATCAGACGCAATCAAGAAAATAAAAATAAAATTGAACTGCTCAAACTGGGAACCTTCAAAAATGGTGTCCGTTTGCAATCTACTGAAAAAATAAAATAATATCAGTTTAAATTAATAATATTTTAACTTCCGGTCGTTAAGTAACTGCCGGAAGTTTTTTATTTATGAATGCTCTGAGCATGAAAAAAATAAGCAAACCACAAATAAAAAATATTACAATTCACAGAAGAATGAGCGAACATTCCCCCGCTGCCTAATGTCATACAATTAAAGAGAGGAGAGTTGAATAGAAAAAACAACAACTCTTAACAGAAAAGTCATTAGAAATAATTACAGACAAAACTATTTTGGCTAGCGTTTTAGGAAGTTTACACAGGTCTCTTCAATTTATTGATGATATTTTAGGAGACTCAGATACCAAAAGCATTTTTACCGGATCAAATACAACTCAAACTACCCGGTATAAACTTCAGTACATATTAAAGCTTAATATAATGAATAAAAGTCGCACACTGACGTCATCATCAGTACATTCCCAAACCTATGGTAACGCTAATGACAACAATTTCATGTTGGAGCGTATACTGGAGGTCAATATTGCTAAAAACATGCTGGCTAATATATCAGAACGCAATTTGGAACTCCTCACCAGTATCAAAGACGGCCTTGCAGCTGGTAATCATTTCAACAATATTCATGATTTTGCTACGAAATACCGGTCTCAATCTTCAAAAGGCATCAGAGTATGTATGACATCTCAATACTTGTGCCGTATGGTGTCAGCTTTTATAAGATGTAAAAACAAAGGTATTTCTGTTCAGAATAAACCAATGCTTAACTATGTTTACGATCAGTTACATCAGGTTGCCGGTCTTGACGATGACTACGATGACACTCAGTTATCTCCGGAACTTTTTAAGGTAGACTATGTTTACAGGAAACTGTACCAGATTAATATGTCAGCCCAAAAAAACATGACATTTAAAAAATATCGCCATGCTGACGGTCATGAAGTTAATATACTCGGGTCATTTCAACGCAGGCAGCTGCTTATGGCTTATCCTTACCTGAGTTATTCTGTCTTTCCTGACGGCATACTGCCACTAACAAATATAATTTACTACAGCCAGTTTTTCGTTAATAGCGAATACAGTCGTAACGTTTTTCTTGAATCAGGAAATTATGCGGTTCAAGGAATATCAGGTAGTACGCATATCGCTCTGTATGGTCTAACAGCTTTTACGCAATCTCTGTCCAAAAAGGATGCTGTAAATTTTCTCTGTAACGTTGTAATGCCTTATCTGGTAGTTACAAATTCACATAGCTTTGGTGAATGTTTCATGCTGCTGATTACAATGAATATGCTTAACGAGTTCATTCCAGCAAGTTTAGTCAGAGATATGAATCGCTGTATTATAGATAATGAAAAACTTGAAAACTTGGATGCTCTTAAAAATTTCTTTGGAAACATTTATAACAATATGGCTGCAATCAATCCAACGTTCTGGAACGGTCCTCTTGCCGATGAAGTTTTCAGCAGCACAACCCATGACCTTTATAAGCTGATTTTTAATGACTACTATTATATCAGCCGTACATTAAATGTTTTAAGCTTCGTCAAAACCAAAAGACAAATTGTACACATTATTCCTTTAATCCAGCATGGAGAGAATAATGTTATCCTGCAAGCTATGATGAATATCCTTTCACTTAAAGATTATGACGCACTCAGGAAGAATAGACTACCAAGATTTAAAACAAGGACACTATCTTTCGAAAAGAATTACCGGACTACCGAAACTTTCAGTCTTTTGAATGAGGCTATCATGAGCCGGCAAATTTTAAATATTGTTGAATTTGCCCAACAACAGAACTGTCTGTCAATTCTAACCAGCCTTATCAAACTTATAACTTTTCCCGAGATTCAAGGAGATATCCTTACCTATGGATTTTTAAAATCCACTTTTTCACAAAAATTAACTCGTGCGATCCAGAGGCTCGCAAGAAAACACTTATAATATTCCTGTTGCTATATGCTCATACTCCAGCCTTTTTTATATCATCAACGGTCTTCAAAAAATCCTGCAGAACTTTTGGTTTGGTTCCTGATGTTGTAACAGCGCATATATCTATTTTGGGCAAAACATCTTTTATCGGGATAAATTCTACATCATATGCGCTTTTTTTCATGGACTCTTTGGGTACCAGTCCCCAACCTACTCCGGCTTCTACCAAAGCAAGCATAGTATTCTTTGAAGCTGCTTCCTGGACAATGGTTGGTGAGGCGCCGGCTGCCCTGATAATTTCTAGCAAATCATCATACAGCTCAGGATTGATTTCCTTTGAAAACATAACCAGTGAATCTGAAGAAAAATCAGCAAGATGCAGCTCATTTTTACTGGAAAGACGATGCTCTTTCGGGAGCACCGCAATATATTCATCTTGAAAAAGTAATTGAACGTCGTATTCCAAAAGTTCACGCCCGTAGGGACGCAGCAACGCTATATCCAGTTCACCTTTATCCAGTGCTTCAAACTGCTTATGACTGCCAAGTTCAATCAGTCGCAGTTCGACATCAGGAAAAAGCTCCATATGTCTTTTTAAAGCCTTAGCTAAAACTCTTTGCATTGCAGGCGAATTGAATCCTATTGAAAGAGACCCACGCCTCCCAAGAGCCAAATCCTCCATACGTTTTTTTGCCCCTTCTGCCCGTCCAACGACAGACTTAGCCTCCTCATAAAATACCTGTCCAGCTTCTGTCAGGTTGACTTTTCGACTTGTGCGCTTAAACAGCTTCAAATCCAACTCATCCTCTAAACGTTTTATCTGCTGACTCAAAGGAGGTTGTGCTATATTTAAACGCAACGCAGCTCTTCCAAAATGAAGTTCTTCAGCCACAGCTATAAAATATTTCAAATGAGTTAATTCCATTGCTACACCGTCCTGTTCTATATTTTTTATCTATAAATTAATATAATAATAGTATCAATAAAGTCAATAAATACTATTGCGATATCAAACTCAAAAACTTAAAATATAAAGATATCAACTAATGGAGTGCTAACGATGATAAAGATAAAAACAATAGAAGAAGCGATGTATAAGGCCATGCGCATGGCTGCGACTAAGCTTCCGCCTGATGTTGAAAGTAAACTGAATGAAGCTGTAGCAGAAGAAACTAACCCTCTAGCCAAACAGCATTTACAGGTTAGCCTGGAGAATGCCAGACTGGCTGGCGAAGGAAATGGTTTGGTCTGTGGAGACACCGGCTTCCCTTTATATTTTATAAAAGCAGGAACTCAAACAGCCATTGAAGGCGGCTTTGGTGCACTATGGAAAGCAGCAGAGAACGCAACAGCCCGCTGTACGGCAGAAGCTTTTTTGCGTCCAACAATGGTGGATCCTTTAACTCGCGACAACCCTGGGGATAACATTGGTCCGGGTATGCCTAAGGTTGAACTCAGCTTTACCGGGCAACCTGATGGTATTGAAATAATCTGCGCCCCCAAAGGTGGCGGTTCTGAAATATTCGGCACGTTCTACCGTATGCTCTTCCCTTCAGATGGCAAGGTAGGTATCAAAAAGTTTATTATCGACAGCATTAAAGATTCCTGTTATGCCGGAAAAATCTGTCCACCGGCAATCGTCGGTGTAGGCATTGGCGGCACAGCTGACCTTTGTATGAAAATGGCTAAAGAAGCTGCTTTGCTGCGCCCTTTAGGAAGCAGGAATAAAAACAAAGAAACAGCCGACCTTGAAATTGAGCTTCTTCAGGCGTCACGTGAATTAGGCTTGGGGCCAATGGGGTCGCAAGGTATCAACTGTGTAATGGGAATGCATATAGAAACGGCGGTCACCCACACCGCAGCCCTACCCGTTGCCGTAAACGCGCAGTGCCTGGTTGGCAGACGCTGGAAAACAACTATCAGTAATAATAACGAAGTTGCTTATGAAGGAAGTATTGACGGTTGGAAACAGGAGGTTAATCATGTCTGATCAAATCATTGATTTACAGCTCCCTCTAGATGAAAAAACAGCCAGATCCTTAAAATTAGGACAAATGGTGACCGTAAGCGGTATGATTTTCACAGGCAGGAGCAGACTGCATATTCGTGCGATTGAAGAAAACATCATGCCGCCGCTGGATTATTCCAAGGTTAACTGCTTTTTTCACGTCGGCCCGGTAATGAAAAATGTTAATGATGAATGGGAGATAGTAAGTATAGAGCCTACCTCAAGCATTCGTTTTGAACGCTACGGTGCTGATGTTGTCAAAAAAATGGGTTTGCGAACTCTCATCGGCAAAACGACAATGGGGCCACGAACAGCTCAATCCCTGAAAGAAATTGGCGGAGTGTATCTTTCTAAAATAGGCCTTTGTGGAAATCAGCTGGTTCCGCAGGTAAAGAAAGTTCATGGCGTCCATTTCCTGGATAAACTTGGAAAGACTGAAGCTACCTGGGTATTTGAAGTAGAAAAATTCGGCCCGTTTTTTGTCGCAATAGATGCAGAAGGTAATAATTATTTCGAAAATCTCAGCGAAGATATTGAGAATGGAATGGATAAAATTGACAAAGACCTTGGAATTCCTTCTGATTATACCTATACTGAAGTAAACCCCAGTGGATGCAAATAACTGAAAATCGAAGGCTATACACAATGAAAGCAGGTTTTAAGCAAGTCGATATAAGCCCTGTTTATTTTCCCATCAGAACTTATTTAGGGGCAGTCAATGAAATTGTTGATCCTATATTTGCGAACGCCGCTGTTTTTGATAACGGCATAAAAAAGATTGTACTTATATCTTTGGATATCGTAATTATTGAATGGGAATACGCTGACCGAATCAGAAAAGGAGTTTCTAAAAACACCGGAATACCTGAAAGCTCTATCATGGTCAGCACAACTCATAACCATGCCTGTCCTGCAGTTGTTGACAGACCTACCTGCATGAAGGAAGGCAAGTATATAGATTATCTTATCTTGAAAAGCATCGATGCTGCAACTAAAGCTGCAGGAAATCTGAAAGAAGTTGTTATCGGTACTGGCTCTGGAGTCAAAACCGGTATAGCCTTCAATCGACGTTTCATCAAACGTAATGGAACTAATATTACTCAACCTCTTGCCGATCTGGATGAAATATTATGCAGTGAAGGCGTAATTGACTCCGAGGTCGGAGTACTAGTAGTACGAAGCAAAGAATCAGGCAAAATGCTTGGTATTTTGACAAACTACGGCTGTCATGCAGTTCACCTGATGGGAAAAGTTTCAGCAGGGTTCCCGGGAGTTCTGGCCAATTGCCTGAAAAAAGAGTTTGACGATGACTTTGTATCAGTATTCTTAAACGGCCCTTGCGGCAATGTTATACATTACAACTATCTTGAGCCTAACGGCTTTGTTGAAAAAGAAGAAGTTGGCAGAAAGCTTGCACAATCAGTCATTTCTATTGTAAACGACATAGAATTTAATTCAGACGAAAGATTAGAAGTTCTACAGGACAGTGTAAAAATTAAATATCGGCCTTTAGATGAACTGGAACAGGGAGTCGATAAGCTAATCAATATTTTTGATGCTATTAGAAATCGTGGCTGGTATGACTATTCTCTTGAAGTGCTTCGCGAAAAACACGCTAAAGCCGACCATGAAACCGCAGTAATTCAAGCTTTGAGAATTGGGGATGCTACATACACCACAATTCCTGCTGAGTATTTTAATGAACACGGATTACGTATCAAACTTGAAAACGATAATCGTTTTACCTGGGTTATCAGTCTGGCCAACGGCTGGCTGGGGTATGTTCCAACTCAGGAAGCATTTACACGCAAAGGCGGTCATGAGTCAACATTAGCCCTGTGGAGCAAAATGGAATACAAGGCGGGAGATATAATGGCTGACAAAGCCCTCGAACTGCTAAAGCAAATATAGTCCCTAACGGCTCAACTGGTGGTTCCTGTATTGTATACCTGCTCAATCTATGCAGGGCCCCCAGTTGATTTTATTTAATGAATATGCAGATCTTTTTCCAGCAGTGTCACAACATCTTTAAACTCATTTTCATTCTTGGCATTAAGTTTCATGAGCTGACGGTGAGCCTCAAGCATAATCTTTGCACACTCAAGTTGATCTTCTCCGATTTTAGGGATTTCAGTAAGTCTGACAAGCGGTGCTTCTGCATCATCAACAATTAAAAAAACATCCCCAAATCCTATACTGTCCAGCAAGTAGTTTATATTTCCATTATTAGAAAGCAGAGTGATTTTCTGTTTGCACTTATCCCACGTCAAGTTTGCCATTTTAGCCATCAGACCAAGACAAGTACTGTCGATATATTCGGTCTGTGTCAGGTCGACCAGCATCTCCTTAACTTTTGGTTTGGCAATAACCTCATCAATCAAGGCCTGAAAACCGCGAGCTATGGTATAACGAATATTACCAACAAATTTGACTATGCATTTTTCATCGCAAACCGCATATAATATATTTCCTTCCTGCATGACTTCTATCCTCTTTTTATGCTCAGAATGGTAATATCATCCTGTAATGGCATATATTTTTTTATATTCATGGAGTCAATGAGTTTCTGAAAATCATTTCCATATTTCAGGGTGCTGTTTTCCAGAACCTCCAGCTGGGATTTTATATTATTCTCCGAAATAATCTCCAAAATACCGTCACTAAAAATATGCATATTAAATTTTTCTGGTAAAACTAATTCACTATTGGTATATTCCGAAAAATCAAACATACCTATTGGAGGTGCCTTATGAATTATTTGTCTTACTGAGTTTTCTGTAACCATAAGAGGGAACGGAAAGTGACCGGCATTTGAATACCTTAAAGTATTGCTGGCAGTGTTGATTACACCGTAAAACATAGTAATAAAACGATCAAGTTTTTCATCAAGCAGTGATTTATTAAATTGCGCCAGGAGCTTACCGGGATCAAGAATTACGTATTCATGTTTATTCCAGTAGTTTGTAAGACGGTTGTTTATAAAGCTGCGCATCAGAAAAGTCACAAAAGCCGGAGCGGCTCCGTGTCCGGAAACATCGGCCAGATAAAATACGATATGCTTTTCATCAACCTCAAAGTAATCGACAAAATCTCCGCTCATATAAAGAGAAGGCTGTAAATAATGCTTGAACTCAAATTCGCTAATCATCATTTCAGGCTCAGGTAAGAGTTTAAACTGAACCATTCTGCTTAAGCTTCAATACGGATTCTTCCAGAGCTTCATTGGAGCGCTGCAGTTTTAGTGTTCGGTCGGCAACGCGCTTTTCGAGGTCCAGATTAAGTTCATGAAGTTCTTTTTGACTAGCCTTCAGCTGGTAATTTGAAGCACTGAGCTGCTCTGTGCGCTTAACAACAAGCTGCTCAAGACTTTGCTCCATTTGCTGCAGTTGAATATTGCGTTTTTCTAGTTCCATTTGCTGCTGTCTGAGTTTAACATGAGTACTTACCCGAGCCAAAACTTCGTCAAACTGAAATGGCTTTGAAATGTAATCTATACCTCCAGAAGTAAAGGCTTTAAGCTTGTCATTCAGCTCATTCATTGCACTTAAATAAATCACTGGAATGTCACAGTACTCTTTACTCTTTTTTATAATTTTACAGAATTCGTAACCATTCATGCCGGGCATATTGATGTCCAGCAGAATCAAATCAGGAGTACTTCCCTCCATAGACCTCAGGGCAAGCTCAGCTTTAGGAAAAACCGCCGTCCGGTAACCATTGTTGGTCAGCAGGCTTTGTAATAACTTAAGATTATCGACCATGTCATCGACAATCATAATTAATGCTTTGGAATCTCTAATATTCATACAGCACTCTCTCTGGGGAATATAATTAAAGTAACTCTAGTTAAAGTTTACTCCCCCATTATGTTTTTTTCAAAACTTTGATGAAAAAAAGACGAATAAATCTGTTATTTAAATCCTTTATTTTAATCTCTTCAAAGGCAGAAACTTGAAAAGCAATAATTGAAGGTTAATATTACAATAGAATACGAAAATAGATTGCGTAGAAGTTTGAATTGTTTAATAGATTTTCATACTTTATTCTGAAAGGTAACTTCAATGGAGAACGAATTTAAGCAGGAAAGCTACAAGATTGCTCAAAAGCTTCTGGCTTTATTCGTACTGATAACCTTTTTATCATGGATAAGTGCCGGATATATGGCATTCTATCACGCTGCCGATATTACAAAACAGGCAATTATAAACAATCTCATTTCTATCTCTCAAAACAAAGCTCACTATATCAGCAAATACTTCAAAGGGTATAAAGAATATCTTAGTATTATCTCAATGAATATGGTGGTTAAAGATTCTTTGCAAGAACTGAAGTCTTTGCGATCAATTGAAGAATTACGTGCTGAATCTATCAAAATCAGCCCCGAATTTAAAAGGTTTTGCCGCACCAGCAATCTTGATGAAGTTTTATTAATTTCCCCAGATGGTAAAGTCCTCTTTTCACTGGAAGATAAAAATTTGATTGGCCTGAATCTGGCTGAAGACAAGCTAAAAGATGCAAAGTTGCGCCATGCCTATGAAAAAGGAAAAGCGTCAAGCAGTGCAATGACCAATTTTATTCCGGAAAAACTTTCTCAAAAACCATATGCCTACGTAACCTCATGGGTGAAGATTAATAATAAATTTGCTGGAATATTAGCCGCCAAAATCAATTCTGATGAAATTAGCAATATCATAAACAACACTAAAGTGCTGGGCTCAAAAGGCGAACTTTTAATTGGAAGCAGGTATAATGATGTTGGTTACTTTATTTGTCCTGATCCTGAAGGAAACCCGCCGATTAGTGTAAAAAAAATTGATATGAAGGCTGAAATCCCAATGTCTTTCGCGCTACACAAATCTACAGGTTTTGGCTATTTCAAAGATTATCGCAATAATGATGTCCTTGCCGACTGGCGCTACCTGCCTGACCTGGATTGGGGAATCGTTGTAAAGATTGACAAATCCTACGCTTTTCAACCTGTATACCGTTTGGAAAAATGGTTCCTGCTTTCAGGTCTGTTGGCTATAGGTATTGTTTCAGTTGTCGCTCTTTTAACGGCAAAATCAATAGTAACTCCACTCCGCAAAATTAATATCGCTATAACAGAAAAGGCAGCAGAAGCGCTCCGTAAAAGTGAAAAAAAATACCGCACTCTATTTGAAACAGCAAATGATGGCATTTTGCTTATAGAAAATGAACTGATTATTGACTGTAACCAGAAAGCCTTGAAAATGTTCGGATTGGAGAATAAAAAAGAAATTGCCAAAAAATCTCCACTCGAATTCACTGCGAAAGAACAGTTTTTATTAACTAATGCCGAAGCGCTGGCTCATCAATACATTACGGCTGCCCTGGAAGGTGAGCCGCAACGGTTTAACTGGCGCCATGTAAAAAAGAACGGCACTCTTTTTGACGTAGAAGTAGCACTTAACCAGCTGGAACTTAACAACAAGCATTACGTACAGGCAATTGTTCGTGATATAACCGAGCAAAAACAGGCGACAGAAGCTCTTCGCGAAAGCGAAAGACGCTTTTTTAATATGAGCCAGAATGTTCCCGGCATGGTTCACCATTGTAAAAACGATTCCACTTGGACAATGGAGTTTGTAAGCGAAGGCTGCCTGCCTCTAACTGGTTATAGAACGAGTGAACTGCTTTTTAACCGTGTACAATCTTTTAATTACCTCATCTTCACTGAAGACCGTGACAAGGTTTGGGATCAAGTTCAAATTGCTATAGAAAAACACAAGTCTTTTGACTTGGAATATCGAATCAACACCAAATCCGGAGATATTAAGTGGGTTAATGAACGTGGAGTCGGCGTATACTCTATAGAAGGAAAGCTTTTGGCTATTGAAGGAATTATCTTTGACATTAATCGTAGAAAAAATTATGAGCATGAGCTTAAAACCGCTCATAACATTCTGGAACAGAGAGTTACAGAACGCACAATTGAACTTAAGAATGCTGTTGACAAAGCTAATGCAGCCAGCAAAGCAAAAAGCAGTTTTCTTTCAATGATGAGTCATGAGATAAGAACTCCAATGAATGCCATATTAGGCTTTACTCAGTTAATGCGCAGAGACTCAAATTTGACTGAACAGCAAGGACATAACCTGGATGTAATAAATCGCAGCGGAGAACATCTCCTTGCTTTGATTAATGACGTTCTGGAAATATCTAAAATTGAAGCAGGAAGAAGTAAAATTACCAGAACAGAGTTCAATCTTAAGGATATGCTTGAAGACATGGCTGCAATGTTCAAGATCAGGACAGAGGATAAAAATCTGTGGCTCAAGCTAAATATTGCAAAAAAAATTCCTGAATTCATTATTGCTGACGCCGGAAAAATCAGACAAATAATGATTAATTTGATAGGCAACGCTGTCAAATTCACCAACAAAGGCGGCGTTGAAATCAAAGCCTATTCACGTAAATCAGAAATTCCTAATGATACTGATCACCAGATTTTTATAATTGAAGTAAATGATACTGGATGCGGAATTTCTCAAGATCAGCTTAATATAATATTTGCCCCATTTGAACAGGCGGACAGAGACCACTGGCAAGAAGGCACAGGGCTTGGTCTGCCAATCAGTCTGCAATACGCTAAACTTATGGGCGGAGATATAACGGTCACCAGTACCGAGGAACTGGGAAGCAGCTTTTCATTTCAATTCTCTGCCAAAATAGGCCAGCAGATCAAGAGCAAAGAAAAAAAGAAAGAAAAAGTTGAAATTATCGGATTAGCCAAAACTGAGAAAAAATATAATATTCTTGTTGCCGATGATAACGACACAAACCGGCAGGTTTTAACTGAAATGCTCAAGGCATTTGGTTTTGATGTAAGTCAGGTTGAAAATGGAAAAATTGCTTTGGAAGAATTCAAGAAAAACCAGTATGACGCAGTTCTGCTTGATCAGCACATGCCTGAAATGGATGGTCTAACAGCTGCATCAAAAATTAAAGACATATCAAGCACGCCTATTATAATAGTAACCGCCAGCGCAATGGAATCTCATAAGCATAAGCTCATCAGTAAGTGTTCTGATGAATACATTTGTAAGCCATACAGGCAGGAAGATATCCTCTTTGCCCTGGAAAGACTTCTCGGCTGCAAGTTTGATAAGAAAACAACTGAGCCCACCGAAAAACCAATTTCTCAGGAATGCAGTAGCATTCTGAAGCTTTCTGAGCAACACAAAAAAGAAATGATTAACGCAATCCAAAACGGCAAACAGGCAGAATTCAAAAAGTTAGTCAAGAATTCCCCCATTGAACAATGTCAAATAGAAATGCTAATTGGACTTGCTGACAGATTTGCGTATGAAGAAATTATAGACTTGCTCTCTTCTAAGAAGTAACTCTGACAATACTCCCTGATTTTTTAATTATCCATAAATAAAAATTTATTGTGTTTTAATTTTTTTCTTATTTCCTTTTGTATTAAATCACTGACATATTATATTTTTAATATTAGAATTCAAATCAAAATATAATATTTTAGGATGGGATATGGGAAAATATCAGTTTTTATTGACGAGCGCTGCAATCTTTGTAGCTGCAGCACTATCAGGATGTAACTCGACTGATCCTTCAGTAGGATCTTATAATTCAGCAAAAGTTTACGACAAACCACTTTTCGGTAACATTGCAAGAAAGTCAGCCGCTTATGAAGGCCCTGCCAGAAATCCAGTTATTGTTATTCATGGCTTTCTTGGCGCAAGGCTTAAAAACCATGTTACAGGTAAAAATGTATGGGGAAATTTCTCCGGCAGGGAAGCCTTGAACGGATATTCAAATAACCACCTTCACCAGTTAAGTCATCCCATGGGCAAGGGTAAAAAGCTTGATCAATTAAAAGATAATGTTTATGCCTACAAGCTGCTTTCGCAATTTAACGTACAAATGCTTGGAGTTCAGTTTCACTTAAATGCTTACAACAAGATGATAGAAATACTGACAAAGGCTGGATATGTTCCATCCCATAGACCGCTTCCAAAAGGTAAAAACTTTTACTCCATGTTCACTTTCTATTATGACTGGCGGCGCGATTTGCCTGAAAATGCGAAAAGGCTGGACCATTTTATAAGCATAAAACGGAAATACCTGCAGCATAAGTATGAAAAGCTTTACGGTCTCAAAAACTTTGATGTTCAGTTCGATATTATCGCCCATTCTATGGGAGGTCTACTGTCAAGATATTATCTGAGATATGGCGGTGACGACCTGCCTGAAGATGGTTCTTTACCTGAACTGGATTGGAAAGGCAGCAAGTATATTGATAAATTGATCATTGTCGGAACACCTAACGCAGGTTATCTTGATACTTGTATGGAACTCGTTAACGGACTACAGATAGACCCACGCACACCAATTTACCCGCCATCAATTATAGGCACATTTGCCACCTACTATCAGATGCTGCCGCTTACCAGTACCAGATCAGTTATTGAAAAAGGCACCGGTAAAAACGTTGATATGTTTGATCTTAAGACATGGATAAAATATAAATGGGGGCTGGCTAACCCAAATCAAGATAAGTACCTCAAAATAATGCTTCCTGACGTAAAAAAGAAAAGCCAAAGGTACATGATTGCAATTGATCATCTTGCAAAGTGTCTTAAAAGAGCCAAGCAATTTACAGAAGCAATGCGTGTTTATGAGATTCCACCTAAAGACGTGGCAATGATTCTGTTTGCAGGCGATGCAGTAAAAACCAGCAGACAGGCTGAAGTCGACCCAAAAACCGGAAAACTCAAAGTAATAAAATACGAAGCTGGAGACGGCAAAGTTCTTGCATCAAGTGCCAGAATGGATGAGCGTGAAGGGCGTGAATGGGTTCCTTTTATGCAGTCTCCAATTAACTGGAGAGCTGTAATTCATCTTAAGGCAGCTCATATGGGAATCACCGAAAGTTATGCATTTGGTGATAATGTATCATACTACCTGCTGTCATTCCCTACCCCGAAACAAAGCAAGCTTCGTAAATATCTAAAAGAAGCTAAACACCCTGCAAAATAAGCACAAATAAAGGAGCTGTTTTTACAGCTCCTTTATATTTTATATCATCTACGCCAAACGATCTGTCGCAATGTGCCAGGCCTTTAGGTCTTCATGTATCTTAACTTCGACCATATCACCAGCAATATTGAGCAAGCGTGCACACTCAGGACTAAGATCTATCAAATGCAAAGTCTTTCCTAACCGAGTATAGCGTTCTGCTAACGCATTTATTGCTTCAATTCCTGAATGATCATGCACCCTGGAGTAATGAAAATCAATAATTACATCATCCGGATCCTCTGCCGGATTAAACAAATCTGAAAAGTTGCGTGCTGATCCGAAAAACAGCTGTCCTCTTAAGTGATAAACTTTGGACCCTTCCTGATTTGTTTCAGAATGAATTTCGATACGGCTTCCTTTCTTCCAGGCAAAAACCAGTGCGGAAACAATCACTCCCACCAAAACAGCAATGGCTAAATCTTCAAACACGGTGATTCCAGAAACCAGAATTATAATAAAAGCATCTGTTTTAGGGATTTTTTTCATAATTCTGATACTAGACCACTCAAAAGTGCTTATGACTACCATAAACATAACCCCTACAAGAGCCGCCACAGGAATAACTTCTATGAAGCTTGAGCCAACCACCACAAAAGCTAAAAGAGCGACAGCAGCAGTTATACCGGAAAGACGTCCGCGCCCTCCTGATTTGATGTTAATCATGCTTTGCCCGATCATAGCACAACCACCCATTGCGCTAAAAAAACCGCAAATAAGGTTAGCAGTACCCTGTCCAAGGCATTCACGATTCCCCTGTCCTCTGGTTTCTGTAATCTCATCAACCAATGTTAAAGTCAGTAAGGATTCAATTAGTCCTACTGCTGCGGCAAGTACCGAGTAAGGGAAGATAATTTTTAAAGTTTCCATAGTAAAAGGCACTTGTGGAAAATGAAACGCAGGCAACCCACCCTTAAGTGTGCTGACATTAGGATCAAGCATTTTTACAAAGTCTATTACCGTGCGGCAATGGTAAACATTGGCCGAACTTAAACCTATAGCAATCAATGTCACAACAATAATCGCAACAAGAGACGCCGGCATCGCCTTAGTCAACTTAGGCAGAAAGAAACAGATCACCATAGTAAGTATTACCAACCCCAGCATAACCCCTAAATCCAATCCGCTCATCCATGTTGCGTCTGCTCCAGTCCCATTTTTAAACTGGGAAAGTTGAGCCAAAAATATGACAATAGCCAGTCCATTAACAAATCCCAGCATAACTGGATGCGGAATCAAACGAACAAATTTTCCAATACGGAATATCCCCGCCATCAGTTGCAGTACTCCCATCAAAACCACAGCTGCAAATAAATACTCTACCCCATGCTCAAGTACCAAAGATGCTAATACTACAGCCACAGCTCCAGTTGCCCCGGATATCATTCCAGGTCGACCTCCCAGTACCGAAGTCACAAGTCCAACGATAAAGGCGGCATACAAGCCGGTTAGTGGGGATATATTACAGACGAAAGCAAAAGCAATTGCTTCTGGTACCAACGCAAGTGCTACTGTTAGACCGGACAGAAAATCATTTTTCCCGTTTGAAAACTTCAACTTCTTAAAACCAAACATTAAATCTAAAAATCTCCTTGTTTTTTTGCTAAAAAAAAAACTCCCCTGAAGAATTTTCAGGAAAGTTCACTATATAAATTCAATTTACTAACCTTGGGAATAATGCCCACTCAATGAAGACATAAACTTATTTATACCCTCGGCAAACTTTTAAAATAGCATCTCTACACATCTTTTCCAAGTTGCTTAAGCAGAAATAAGAGAATTAGCAGACTAAGTATCTTTTGTAAATATCACTTCTTTCTGAACAACAACAAGTTAGTTAATAAATTCTAAAAAGATCGAATATAGACATGCAGTGTATAAAAAATAAACCTTCCGTGGGGACGGGAGGTTCAGCAAAAGGAGGAGAGAGAGGAAACATTCTTTGATTTTAGACATGGTTAAATACATAATGTTCAATCCCTATTATACTCGACTTTCTTTTCAGTAATTTCCACTTTACCGTTGGTGGTATCGATCTCCATCACTTCTTCAAAAAGTGGATTTCCAGAAAAGAGCTCATAAGATTTAGCTTTGTATTTGGCTTTAGTACCCGGTGGTATAGTGGTAATGCTTGAGTAATAAGACCTGATGATTACCGATGGGGTTGGCGTAGTACCACTGCCAGTTGAGTCAGTCGTAGTCATCTTGCCGCCAGTCCCACTGGTAACGACCCTGAATGACTTATGTCGAATGGCATTACAGCCGGAACTGATAACCAGTGCCAGCGCAAAGGGCACGATCATAATAGCTTTATTGATATTCATTTTTATCTCTCCTATAGTATTTATTGCTGTTCTGTTCAAGGATAACGGCGATTCTGGCGAGCTGTTCCCGCACTGCCGCAACGTCTCGTCTAACGGACTTAATTTCCTCTGTAGTCTTTTCCAAGTGATTAACTCTGACACCGTGGGCAGACATAATAACTTCAGCATCCGCCATTCGGGAATTTTGGTGTAGCTCAAAGCCGATAATGGCAATAATTACTGTACTTAGAAAGGAAAACACTCCGATGATAATTTTAAATGATTTTTCCATAACGCCTCCTTTAATCCAGCCATGCTGACCAACCGAGTCGAGCACAGGCACGGTAAGCAGTAAATGCTTTAACTAACCAGTATGCGATATTATCCCAGTTGGATATTTTGCGCCAGCTGTAGACGGCAAAGATGATTTTACGCATATTCTGCCACATACGTTTATTAGCATCGTCAAAACCTTCCTCCGTATGGTCGCTGCAGGCATATTCAAAGTCATGCACTAAGAACGCCGCTTCAAACAAGTCCAGTCGTGAGGTAAGTCTTTCTCTACCCCAGTCGCCAAGCCAGTCTGGCCCAGCACCGTTGTACATTGCAGCAAGCTCTTTATCAGTGCAGAGAAAAAAATTGTCAGGAGCTTCGAGGTCATACTCGTGAATAGTTGCTTTGAGTTTTCTAATTTGTTTTAAAGTAGCCATAGTCTATTCCTCCTTAGGTTCACATTCTATTGCTGTAGTCATACCGCTACTGGTTAAGCGGTGGGTAACCTTTTTAGCGCTCCATTTGCCATTAAAGCCGTCACGCAAGCCTGTGATTAACAGGGGCGATTCTGCGGCGACTTCCGGCTTGCCCGGCATGTTTATATGCAAACTGGCATTTCGCCTGTTAAGCCGCTTTAACTGACTAGCTGCGGCAGCCTTAGCTGTGTCCTGATCAACAAAATTCCGCCGTATCCTCCAGACAGGCTTACCTTCACCAGCTCTGATTGCAACCTCTTTGCCTTGAACTTTATCGGTGTAAGTCGCCACCACTGAGGAATAACGGTCACGATCGGGGATTTCACCCCGCCATGAGGTGACTTCAGTATTTCTGATAACAATCATGGGTAATTCGCGCCCGGAGCTGGACTTATTTTTACCGATATTGACCAGCATTAAATAATTGCCATTGGGTTTGAGGACAGCGTTGTGTTCTGCCGCCAGCCGGGTTAGGAAGTGGGCGTCAGACTCGTCGGTCTGGTCAGTATGCGGAATGTAGATACTCTTTAAATTATCTGGAATTTTAGACTGCATATTATGCTCGCCAGCAATTCTATTTAAAAGTTCCTTAAAGGTAACTTCATGCCATGAACGATTCTTCGGTTCTCTGAGTTCCCTACTGAGATTAGCGCCCCGGGCGGTAATTGTCATGGTAGGTGGCAGACCGGACAAAGTTACTTTATCTACGGTAAACGCACCTTTGGGAATCAGCGCTCCGGCATAGCCAACGGTGACATAGAGTTTTACGCCTTTTCTGGGAAGTTGGATATTATCGGAATCATGGAGAGTGAGTTTCAAAGAGTCAGAAGTGATACCGTTTTCATCAGTTATATCTAAATAGATTAAACGACGCTGAATGACATCAGTAATATCCTGATTATCAGCTTTGACTGTAAAAGCACATTCCATATTAATCCCATAAGCTAATCGTGTTTTGTTCTACCTCCGGCAAATCCGGAAGCTCTATAATTAAACCAGCCGTTAACCTGCAGCCCAAATCGGCTAAATG